>CAVWEF010000007.1:0-111820 GCA_963753925.1 uncultured Alphaproteobacteria bacterium | reverse complement strand
ATCGGCTCATACAGACGGCGTATAATCAGAACTTGACCCTGCTGAGCGCGGGAACTCGCGTGTTGCAGGCGCGCGCAGTATTAGGGATCGCGATTGGTGAAGTCTATCCGCAGGTGCAGCAAGGCACTGGATCGCTGACGTACAACCGGGCAAGCGCCGCCACGCCGCTTTCGGCCCCGAACGCGACACCGGCATACTTCTGGACCGATTTAGTTGGCGTGCAGGCGGCTTGGGAGCTGGATTTCTGGGGCAAATTCCGCCGCGGCGTCGAGTCCGCCGATGGGGCATACTTGGCGTCGATCGCTTCCTATGACGCTGTTCTGGTTTCGCTTCTGGGTGACGTAACCGCAACCTACATCGGGATCCGGACCACGGAACAGCTGATCGCAATCGCACGCGACAATATTCGCGAGCAGGAGGAATCAGTCAGGATCGCCGAGTCACGGTTTCGAGCCGGTTCCGTCAGCGAACGCGACGTATTCGAGGCGAAAAACGTTCTTGGTGCGACTGAGGCAACGATTCCTCAGCTGACAATCCAGTTGCAGCAGCTACAAAACGCGCTGTGCGTGCTGCTTGGCGTCCCGCCGCAGTCTTTGGGAGCATTGTTTGCCCGGTCAAGGGGCCGCATACCGGTGCCGCCCAGTACGGTGGCGGTAGGTATCCCCGCCGATCTGCTCCGTCGCAGACCGGACGTCCGCGCTGCCGAGCTTGCCGCCTTGGCGCAGAGCGCACAGATCGGCGTTGCGGAGGCCGAGCTCTATCCGGCGATCAGCATATCGGGCACGTTCGGTGGCTCCGCGAGCACCGCCTATGGCCACAACCTTGGCGAGGCCTTCACTTCGAAGGGCATGACTTATGCTGGCGGCCCAGCGTTTCAATGGAACATCCTGAACTACGGTCAGATCACCAACAATGTGCGCCTGCAGGACGCGAGGCTTCAACAATTGTTGGTCGACTATCAGAACACGGTTTTGAATGCGCAGCAGCAAGTGGACAATGGTCTCTCCACTTTCTTGCAATCGCGGCAACAGGTTGGCTTCTTGCGCGGTAGCGCCGAAGCTGCAAAAGGGGCCCTTAGGGTTGCAACGCAGCAGTACAATCAAGGGGCAACGGATTTCACAACCGTGTTGGTCGCGGAGCAAAATCTCCTCCAGGCGGAAAGCAACCTGGCTGTTGCCATGGGAAATGTTCCCCTTGGCCTTACCGCGGTGTATCGCGCGCTTGGCGGCGGATGGCAGATACGGGAGGACGGCAACTTCGTCGATGCCGCAACGCGCGACCAGATGCGTGCGCGCACCAACTGGGGGAACCTGCTTCCGCCCGCTGGCGAACCGCAACCACCGGCTCCCGGTCTGCCCAGTCCTAACGATATTGGGCCGACTGTCCGACCGCCGAAATGGTGAGGTTGCTGCACAGAATCTTCGCGCTGGAATCTCGACGACATAGAAACGCAACTTGCAGGGCGACGAAAACGAATTTGGAGACGGACATGCGCCTTATGATCGGTATACTAGTTGTCTCTTGTTGCTTGGGGGTATCCGTCCATGCGCAGCAGGGGCAACCCTCTGCTGTTGCGGTCGGGACTGTCTATGCAGAGCGCAAGCCCATCGGTAGGACGCTCGATTTTGTTGGGCGCGTTGAAGCGATCGAACGCGTCGAAGTCAAGGCGCGTGTGACCGGATACCTCGATGCTGTCCTGTTCAAGGAAGGCGATCTCGTCAAAGAGGGCGACCCGATCTATCGCATCGAGAAGGGACTATTCGAAGCTGCGGTCACGCAGGCCCAAGGCGTGTTGGAGCGAGCCAAGGCGCAAAAAATTCTTACTGCAGTAGAGTTGCAGAGGGCCGAGAATCTGCTTGCGCAACGTGCGGGCAGTGTGGCCGACCGCGACCGGGCGCTTGCCGCGGACAAGCAGGCCGATGCCGCAATCACGACTGCAGAAGCCGATCTCGCTACCGCAAAGATCAATCTCGGCTATACGGATATTGTTTCACCAATTACCGGCAAAATCGGTAAGACGAACATTACTAAAGGGAACGTCGTCGGCCCGAGTTCTGGCGTGTTGACCATAATCGTCAGTCAAAATCCAATGTACGTGACATTTCCCGTGAGCCAACGCGAGTTCCTGCGCGCCGAGGAGAGCAGCCGCCAAGCAAAATTAAAGAGCATCAAGGTCCGTATTCGTTTTTCCGATGGTTCAATCTACAACCAATTGGGCGAAATGAACTTCGTCGATGTCACGGTAGACCGCACCACCGATACCGTGCTTGCTAGGGCAACTATACCGAACCCGACCGGCGCCCTTATCGACGGCCAACTGGTGCGGGTCATGCTTGAGAGTGGCACTCCGGAAGAGAAAGTTGTGGTGCCTCAAGCCGCTCTCATCGCCGATCAGCAAGGCGTCTATGTTTTTGTGGTCGAGGACGGTAAGGCCATAGTGAAGCGCATCAAGACAGGCGGCCCCAGTGGAACCGGCATGGTAGTCGACGCAGGTCTGTCTGGAGGTGAACAGGTTATAGTGGAAGGGTTGCAGGGCATCCGCCCCGGCGCGCCGGTACGAGCAAACCCCATTTCATCCACGCCTAACCCAAGTTAATCTTATGTTGTCATCAATTTTCGTCGACCGTCCGCGGCTCGCAATCGTAATTGCTGTTGTAACAACCATTGCCGGCATTCTGGCGTTGCTTTCAATTCCAATTGCGCAATATCCGGATATTGTGCCGCCACAGGTTTCTGTGACAACGCTCTATCCTGGTGCGTCTGGAAGCGTAGTCAGTGCGACGGTCGCGCAGCCTATTGAGGCACAAGTCGTCGGCGTCGACAAGATGATCTACATGAAGAGCGTGAGTGGCGACGATGGTAGCTACTCACTTGTGGCTTCTTTCGAACTCGGCACCAACCCAGACATCAACACGGTCAACGTCAATAATCGTGTTCAGGTCGCTCTTTCGAGCCTCCCGCCGGAAGTGCAACGTCAAGGTATCACGGTCAAGAAAAAATCGTCAGCTCTGCTGGGGGTTATTGCCGTCTATTCACCAAAGCATACCCATGACGCATTATTCCTCTCAAATTTCGTCACAATCAATCTCCTTGACCAGATCAAAAGCACGCCTGGCGTTGGCGATGCAAACCTCTGGGGCCCCCAGGACTATGCAATGCGCGTCTGGGTAAGGACTGACCGACTGACCGGTCTTGGACTAACAACGGCTGATATTATCAATGCGATTCAATCGCAAAATATTCAAGCAGCCGTTGGGCGGATCGGTGCCCGTCCTGCGTTAAACGAGCAGCAGCTTCAGTTAAATATTCACACCAAAGGTCGGCTCACTACCGTTCCAGAGTTCGAAAATATAATTATTCGTGCAAATCCTGATGGCTCGGTGTTGCGGCTACGCGATGTTGCAAGAGTGGAATTGGGGGCAGCAAATCTGGACCGTGAGACTGAGCTAAATGGTGGATCGGCAGCCGCGATCGCGATCTATCAGTCGCCCGGGGCCAATGCCATTAGCACGATGAAAGCTATCCGCGGCAGAATTGCTGAACAAGAGAAAAATTTTCCAGAAGATGTAGCCTGGAAGATTACGTACGATCCAACGGTTTTTGTCACAGACACGATACACGAAGTGCAAAAGACGTTGGTTGAAGCGTTCATTCTCGTAGTAATAGTTGTCTTTCTTTTTCTCGGTAGCGTGCGTGCTACTTTAATACCAACGCTGGCCGTGCCTGTCAGTCTTATTGGCACTTTCATTGCGTTGTTGGCTGTCGGTTATTCTGCAAATTCGGTTTCACTATTAGCCGTTGTGCTTGCCATTGGTATTGTCGTCGACGACGCCATCGTAGTGGTCGAAAATGTTGAGAGGGTGATGGAAGAGCATCCCGAGCTTTCACCTGGTGAGGCTACCAAACGAGCAATGGCCGAGATTACGGCGCCAATTATCGCGATCACTTTGGTTTTGCTCTCTGTGTTTGTGCCTGTCGCGTTCATACCGGGGATTTCCGGTGAATTGTTTCGGCAATTCGCCGTGACTGTTGCAGTTTCGATGTTTCTTTCTGCGATCAATGCACTCACGCTATCGCCCGCCCTTTGTGGCATCTTGCTGCGTCCCCATCATGGGCCGCGCCGAGGCATCATGGGATGGATAATGCGTTCGATCGATGACGTTCGCGATAGATACGGTGCAATTGTCGCGCGCCTTGTGCGGATTTCGGTCATCGGGTTGGTGTTGGTCGGCATCGCCGGTGCTGGCGTTATTGGTCTGTCTCAGATAACTCCGACGGGATTTTTGCCAGAGGACGACCAGGGCACCTTTTTCGTCGTGGCGCAAACACCTGGAGGCGCTTCGCTGGAACGCACGACCGAAGTTATCAAGAAGGCTGAAGCAATCTTGCGCGAGGACAAGGCGGTCGAAGACGTAACTGCAGTTATCGGTCTTAATTTCATTGACAGCTACTCGCAGCCAAATGCCGGGTTCCTCGTCGTTACGCTCAAGCCCTTCGAAGAGCGAAAGGAGGCCGCTCTAGGCGTTAGGCAGGTGATTGCCCGTGTTGGTACGAAATTTCGCCAAATCCAGGGGGGAACGGTAACTCCGCTGGCGCCGCCTCCGATTCTGGGACTTGGAACAGGCGGCGGCTTCGCATACGTACTGCAGGATCTTCGCGGCGACGATCCCAATGCGCTTGCCCAGGCTGTGCGTGGGCTGCTCGTAGCCGCCAATCAGAACGCGCAGTTAAGTCGCGTATTCTCGACTTACTCTTCAACCAATCCATCTATCAATCTCGATATCGATCGCGACAAGGCCCTAGTTCTGGGTGTTCCTTTGAGTTCGGTATTCCAGG
Organism: uncultured Alphaproteobacteria bacterium; assembly: GCA_963753925.1. GTDB lineage: Bacteria > Pseudomonadota > Alphaproteobacteria > Rhizobiales > Xanthobacteraceae > Pseudolabrys. Next base: position 106,984 of record CAVWEF010000007.1, on the reverse strand, counting down.
CGCTGCAAGCATCGCTTGGTGGATATTTCGTCAATAATATGAATCTGTTTGGTCGCACCTGGCAGGTCCAAGTCCAGGCTGAAGCCAGCGACCGGTCGAACGTCGATGACATTTATCGCATCAACGTCCGGAGTGCGGACGGCAAGATGATCCCGCTGCGCAGCCTGGCTGAAGCTCGAGTTGTGGTCGGGCCGCCGGCGCTGATCCGCTACAACAACAGACAGGCGGCTACTATTCAAGGAACGCCCGCGCCGGGAGTTTCCTCCGGACAGGCGCTTAAGGCGATGGAAGAAGTGGCTGCGCAAACGCTACCACCGGGCTATGGTGGCGAGTGGACTGATACCGCGTTCCAAGAAAAGCGCGCCGAAGGCAAGACCACTTTAATTCTCGGGTTTGCGGTGTTGTTCGCCTACCTCTTCCTTGTCGCGCTCTACGAAAGTTGGACTATCCCCGGTGCCTGTCCTTCTGTCGGTCGCGGTTGGTATCCTCGGCTCATTTGTTGCGATGGTCCTTGGACACCTAACTCTCGATCTTTACGCACAGATCGGCATGGTGGTGCTCATCGGCCTCGCAGCAAAAAATGGCATTCTCATCGTAGAGTTTGCAAAGGAGCAGAGAGAGAAAGGAGTGCCGCTGCTCGAGGCCGCGACCGAAGGCGCGCGCCTGCGCTTCCGGCCCGTCATGATGACGTCGTTTGCCTTCATTCTGGGGTTACTTCCGCTGGTGGTCGCAACAGGCGCCTCCGAGCTTGCTCGGCGCGACGTGGGCACTCCGGTCTTTGGCGGCATGATCTTTGCGTCTTTCATCGGCATATTTGCCATTCCGCCTCTCTACGTGACGTTCCAAGCGATTCGAGAGAGACTTAGACCTTCCGTGCGCCCGCAAGTCGATCAAAATGCAGAAAAGCGCTAGTTAGAACTTCGCGGTGATGTATCAAATACAGATGCAAGTTATTTTAGGGAGAGCCCAGTGAACATCTTTCGTATCCTGATGGCAATTTCCGTTGTCATCGTGGGTTGGATAGTTGGTGGCCGTGCTTTATATGCGGCAGATCTAACGGGTACTTGGGCGAGCGACGAACATGCGTGCGATAAGTTCGCAAGTCCGATACTGCTGGAGACATGGATGCCTGTGAGCAAGCCCTTGCTGACGTGAAGCGGGCAATTGGTCCCTAGTCGCTGCCCGCCTCTAAACTGGCCGGGCGGCTATCCGCGGGCGGCTTAATCCGACAGAGCTCCTAAGCCGTAGACAACTCGCAATACCGGGCCCAATTGTAATCCGATCCGGTCAAACCACCCTTTAAATACAACGACGATTTGGCCAGTGCGATAAATCTGCGCAAGGCCTTTATTGACCGCTAGCCGAAAGGCCCAATCGCCGCGGGGCAACACGATCGCATAAGGCTCGACGGACAAGTCATCTGGCAGCATCACCAATGCGTCCGGGTTTTTTATGTGAGCGCCGACCAGCAACAATTTATCGCTGGCGAACCCGTCGGCCTTTCCGTTCTCAAGCAAAGCAAGGGCTTCCGCACCGTCTTTCACGGAAACCATGATTGTCTCGATCTTTTGCTGTTTGACTTGCGCAATGATGGCTTGTTCGTTCGTTGTACCAGCCACAACGGCAATTCTTTTACCCGCCATGTCCGCAAACGTGCGGATATTGGAAGCCTTCGTGACGAGCATTCCGGTGCTTTCGACAAAGATATAGTTTGAAAAATCAACTTCTTCCATTCGGCCAAGCGTTACCGTGCTCGATCCGCATTCCATGTCGGTTTTGCCGCTTGCCACGGCTGAGAAGCGCGTCTGAACAGTTACCGGTACCCACTCGATCTTGAGATTATCAAGTCCGAGTTGCGCCTCGATTGATTTCGCAACCAATGTGCAGATATCGATCGTGAAGCCGACCGGTTCATTTTTGTCGTTTAAAAAGGAAAAGGGTCTTGCATCCGCACGATAGGCTATTTTTATGATTTTCGTATTCGCAATGACTTTCAGACGGCTGTTTGCGGGAAACTGACTCTGGGCAGAGGCCGCCGTTACGAAGCAGCACGCTACTAAAAATGCGACCAATCTTAACATGCTTGTCACCGAAGGCTGAAGAACTGGTGCCATAGTCGCAGAATTGTACGTTGGCCGCAATTTTCGGATTTTGACCCTTAGCAGGCTCAGCAACCGCGTTGATAAACGACCGCTTTTAAGCACATCGCTGCATTCGCAACGCTCGACCATTTAGGTCGTTATAGCGTCCATAGCGAACAAACTGGGTCGACTAGCATTGCCTGCCTCCCCAGCGAATGACGCAAGGCGGACATCGGGCACTATCAGCTTCATGCGCGGCGGCTTGCAGCGCGTTCGATGGTATTTGATCATTTGACCTTTTGTATTTTAAAAGCCCGGAGCTTTGTTTTCGTCAGCTTGGATAAGCGGTGCGTATCGGTAAATCGTCAGTTTCTTGTTTTCAATAGCCAGCACGAACGATGGAGCTGATCTGCCCTCGTTGAAATGGCTCGACTTGAAGTATGTGCTTTGCCATCAATGAGGACCGAGATTTGGTCCGAAAGCGAACGAACTTCGCCACGAATGATGCAACGTGGCAACAGGTGACGAGTCGCGCTTCGTCTCGAATTAATATCAGCACTCGACATTCCACCCTTTGCGCAGTTGGTACAACTGCGCTATGATTTACTGCATAATGGAAATATTGTCGGGAAATTCACAACGCTTGTAAGGATGCGGACATGATTAGGCGGACAGTAAGTGTGCTCGCGGCCGCGCTCCTGATTTCGCCACCGCAGGTAGCATTGGCTCAGGCGCCTTCGCAGACGTCACCGGCGCAGCCTGCGTCTGCATCGTCGCAGCAATTGTTGAGTGCCGGACAACTCGACGCGCTTGTTGCTCCGATTGCGCTCTACCCCGATGCGCTGCTGTCGGAGATGCTCATGGCTTCAACTTATCCGCTCGAAGTGGTTGAGGCCGACCGTTGGGTCAAGGCCAACGGAAACTTGAAGGGTGATGCGCTCAAAGCGGCGGTCGACAAGCAGACATGGGACGACAGCGTGAAGTCACTTGTCGCGACACCTGATGTCCTCGATATGATGAGTCAAAAGCTTTCGTGGACGCAGCAGGTCGGCGACGCCGTTCTGGCGCAGCAGCCGGATGTTATGGACGCCATTCAGCGTCTGCGAACCAAGGCACAGGCAAACAACAAGCTCACGTCAAACAAACAACAGAAGGTGGCGACAGAGCAACAGGGTGGCAAGGAGATCATCGTTATCGCGCCGGCGGAGCCCGACACGCTCTACGTCCCGTATTACGATCCGGCCGTCGTTTATGGCCCATGGCCGTATCCGGCCTACCCGCCTTATTACTGGCCGGCGCCGGGCTACATTGCCGGTGGCGTTATCGCGGCCGGGATCGCCTTCGGCGCTGGCTATGCACTCGGCCGCTGGGCCGGAGGCGGCTACTGGGGCGGCGGCTTCAATTGGGGCGGCAACAACATCAATATCAACCGCAATGTCAACATCAACAATATCAACCGTGGTAACGGCAATAACTGGGCGCACAATCCGGCGCATCGGCAGGGCGTGCGCTACAGCAACGCCAACGTTGCGAACAAATTCGGTGGCAACAATATCTCCGGCGCGCAGAACCGAATGGATTTCCGCGGCCGCGGCGGCAATCAAGTATTGCAGCCCGGTGGCGGCGCCGCTAATCGGCCGAACGCCGGTGGCGGCGGTGCTGCTGGCGGCAATCGACCCAATGCCGGTGGTGGTGGCAACCGGCCGAGTACCGGTGGCGGCAATCGACCCAGTGCCGGCGGTGGTGGCAATCGTCCCAGCGGTGGTGGTGCAGGTGCGTTCGGCAATATCAGCTCAGGAAAAGCAGCCAGCAGCCAAGCCGCCCGTGGCAGGGCTAGCGCAGGCGGCGGCGGTGCGCTTGGCGGCGGTGGCGGCCTCGGGCAGGGGGCGGAGGTGGCGGTGGCCGCGGCGGCGGCGGTGGTGGTGGCGGCGGTCGGCGATCCGATATGCGCCTCAAACACGATATCGCTTTGCTAGGTCGCCTCGACGACGGTCTTGGCTTCTATCGCTTCACCTATAACGGCGGCCACACAGCCTACGTCGGCGTTATGGCGCAGGAGGTGCAAGCGATCAAGCCAGACGCGGTCGCGTACGGCTCCGACGGCTATTTGCGGGTCTTCTACGGCAAGCTTGGGCTGACGTTCCAGACCTACGAGGAATGGATTGCGTCGGGTGCGCGGATACCGGCGGTCACGTCGATTGTGCACTGATACTTCGGAACAATGCAGATAACTGAGGTTGCCATGTCCAGGTTTATTGCAAGTCTGAAATCGGTGATCGCGGCGATCTTTGTCGTGGCATCGGCATCGATCACCCTGCCATCCTTTGCCTTGGCGCAGCAGGACTACAAAACGCCGCAGGCGGCGGTAGATGCTCTCGTCGCTTCGGCTAAATCCGGCGATGAAAAAGCCGCGCTTGTTGTGCTCGGACACCGCGGCGAGGACATTATCTCATCCGGCGACAAAGTAGCCGACGAGGCAGCGCGTGCGCGTTTCGTCGCCTCCTACGACGCCAAACACGAAATCACGATGCTAGGTGACAAAAAAGCGATCCTGGTGATCGGCGATAAGGACTATCCCTTCCCAATCCCGATGGAGCGCAACAAAAAAGGTACTTGGTCCTTTGATACCGAGGAGGGGCGTCGCGAAATCCTCTATCGGCGTATCGGCCGCAACGAACTCGATACGATCCAGACCTGCCTCGCCTTTGTCGATGCGCAGGACGAATATGCCGCCAAGGATCGGACGGGGGCCGGCGCCGGCGTCTATGCGCAACGCTTCATCAGCACGCCGGGCAAGAAAGACGGGCTCTATTGGCCAACCGCGCAGGGCGAGGAAGAAAGCCCGCTTGGCGAATTGTTCGCCGAGGCGACGCGTCAAGGCTATCGTGCCGGCGAAGGACGAGTGCCATATCACGGTTACTACTTCAAAATCTTGACAAAACAGGGCGCGGCGGCGGCTGGCGGCGCCGCCGATTATATCGTGAACGGCGAAATGATCGGTGGGTTCGCGTTGGTGGCTTATCCAGCGCAGTACCGCAATTCCGGCGTAATGACGTTCATCGTCAACTACAAGGGCACAGTGTTCCAAAAAGATCTCGGGGCGAACACCGCCAAAATTGCGGAAAAAATGACGTCCTTTAATCCCGATCCGACTTGGTCGAAGGTCGACACCACCGAAGCAACGAAATAAGCGGCGGGTTCGCTAGGCCGTGTTGCTGTTTCTCTAAGGGTCGAGAAAGTTGTTGCGAATGACTATTGTGCCGAGAGCGCAACTTGTTTTAGCATGAGGCCAGTATCAAAATACAAATGTGGCGGATGGTGATTGTATTGGGAGGACGCCGTGCGTAAATCTGTCATCGCGATTGCCGCCGCGGTGAGTGTGGTGGCCGCAGCTGTTACAGTGCCGAAACCGGCAAATGCAGGATGTTGGGGGTGCTGGGCCGGTGCCGGCTTCGCCGCAGGCATAATCGGCGGCGCGCTAATCGCTCGTTCGCCTTATGCTTATGGCTATGGACCGTACTACGGCTACCCTGCGTACTACGGTTACCCCGCGTATTATAGATACGCACCGCCGGCTTATTATGGAGGCTATGTGCCGTATTATAGGGGCTACTATCGCCCGCGCGCCTATTATGTACCCCACGCTTATGGTCGTTATTACGCAAGGCATCGTTACTACGCTTATCGCTACTATAGGTGATCACAGCCTAGTCGCTCTAATGATAATAGATTGACCGCCGCGTTGGCGGTCTTTCTGTCTGTGCTGCTTGCTCCAGTGCGTTTGTGGCCTATTGATGCCTCGGGCGGCTCCTCCACCTGGCATAGAGGCGCCATAAATGTGGGTGCAGTTAAGGCCCCCACAAACTGGAGGAGCCAAGCATGCAAACGGTCACGACGATCGGTTTCGACATCGCCAAACGATATTTTCCAAGGGAGGGCAACCTGCTACTCTGCCCGATACGCCATCTATTTGAATTGAAACCAGCCTGCACAAGGGCTCACGCATAAGGGAGACGGGGTGATGTGCTCCAATTGTGAGAATGAAGGGGTCGCGCGGAGGGATATGCTGAAGATCGGCGCGGCGGGCATAGTCGCGCTCGGGCTCGGCGGCGTGTCGTGGCAGGCGCGCGCCGCGGATGGCGCGCCGACCGCGCTCTCACCTAGCGAGGCGTTCGCCGCGCTGAAATCGGGCAATGCGCGTTATGTGAGCCATCCGGAGCTCTGCTCGATCGACCTCGCGGCGCAGCGGAGTGCTGTCGCGGCGCATCAGGCGCCCTGGGCAACGATCATTAGCTGCGCCGACAGCCGAGTGCCCCCAGAACTGATCTTCGGCGGTCATGGCGTCGGCGAACTTTTTGTCGCGCGGAATGCCGGCAACCTCGTCGACACTGCGACCCTCGGCACCGTCGAATACGGCGCCGCTGTCCTCGGCTCGCCGCTCATCGTCGTTCTCGCCCATACCAGCTGCGGCGCGGTAAAGGCCGCTTGCGACGTTGTCACCAAGAACGCGACTTATCCTGGTGCGATTGGCCCGATGATCGAGCCGATCCTGCCGGCAGCGCTTACAGTGCAGAACGACCCTGGCAATTTGGTCGATAACGCCGCCAAAGAAAGCGCCAAACGGACCGCTAAGCGGTTGACCACAGCGAGCACGCTGATCGCCGGCCTCGCAGACGCGGGGAAACTGAAGATCGCGGCAGCGATCTACGATCTGGAAACGGGCGTCGTCACCTATCTCGATTGAGGAAACCACCGCAGGCCAATTCCACTTTTGTTCGCTCTTGTCCGAAAGATGGGGTAATTGGCCGGCAGCTTGTGGATGGCTAAAGATCTGGCGTGCTGCGCTTCTATCCACGCTGAAGCTGGGCCAAATAGGGCAACGGGCCTCGGTCTTACTTGAATGCCGCGGGAGCGATAATCCGGACGCTTTCGGAGTTAAAGCCGGCTTAGCGTTCCGGCCCCGACAAGCTGAGATCTCGTTCGGCGCGGAACACATTGCTGTAAAGGTTGGCGATCCATTGCCTGCCGCTTGACGTGACGTTGAGGTACCGAATGGCCGGCTGAATATGCGGCGCGACGGTCTTCCAATAAAATTGCGGATATAATTCTGTGAGATCGGCGGGTGATGCGTAGCCCAGTTGTTTGTTCAAGCCGACCTCTTCAAATTCATGATACAGCGCGTTGGCTTTGCGCAGATAATGCGGATCACCGAGCTGCCCAATGAGGTCGGCGGCCCTTACCAGCAGGCCTTCTTCATTTTGGCCCTCCGGCTCGGCCATAGATGCAGGGAAACGAGTAAACTCGATCGCGCTGGCAATCCTGACTGCATCCAATACGTCATTTTTGGCGATGCGCTGCAGAGCGAATAATTTTGACCGATCGACGTGATACCGCAAAAGCGCCGCGTCGGATGCGCCGCGCGCGAGGGTGATTTTATTTCCGCTCGCATCGATGACGTATCCGTCGGCGCCATCTTCTTTGAAGAGGCCCCGCACATATCCGATGTCGTGCAACATGCAAGCGATCAGCAGATGCGCGTAGTCGCCAGGAACGGTGGGAGTGAGGAGAGCTCGGCCCTTCATAATGTCATACCCAACCAGCGTAACGAGCATAGTATGTTCGACATTGTGGTAAAGCGCATCACTATTGCCGATGCACTCGAGAGCAAGCCGGGCCACAGAAGGAATAATTTCGACTAAGGTCGCTTCCCTTGCTCCAAACCTTCGGCCCAAATGCGAGGAAAGAAAGCTGCCCAATGCCTCCGCAGCCAATTCAGGAACCGTAATCATGGGTCGACCTTTCTGTGTTGAAAGTAAAACATGCGATCTGCGAGGAAGCGGGCCGCCGAATCAGGCTGCTTGTCGGTGCATTTGATGATAGATAAATATTCTTGGTGCCGAATTAAAAAAAATTCGGGAGACAGAGGCTACTAGGTATTCGAGGGCGATGTTGGTGTCTAGCCAAATTTGGCAGCGGTGTTTTCTCCAAATACGACGTGCACTCGATTTGTTCCAAAATCAACGCTGAGTCGATCATCTCATCTGTGCTAAGGCATATGCGGCTGCTGGAAGAAGACGAAGACGAAGAAAACGAATCTGCAATCAGCCGACTGGCACTCAAAGAGAAATAGCACCCAATTCAAAATTTATTCTAAGTTGCCTCTTCACGAAATCGGATCGCATAAACGTTTTTAACGAAAGATGATCCGAACTTTCGGCACGTTGAAGGAGTCGAGTCAGCGGATCGGGGGAGCGTACATAATGCCACCAGCGGTCCAAAGCTCGTTGATGCCGCGCGGAATACCTAATTGCGATTTCACGCCGACATTATGTTCGTAGATCTCGCCATAGTTGCCGACGAGCCGGATGATGCGGACTACCCAATCCTTTGTAAGTCCGAGGCGCTCGCCGTAATCGTCTTCGGTACCAACGAGTTCTTCTGACTTTCGGTTTCGTCGATTTCAGCGCCTCGTCGATGTTTTTTGAAGTGACTCCCAATTCCTCAGCATTGACCATCGCAAAGGCGGTCCATTTGACAATATTAAACCATTGCTGATCGCCAGCGCGGACCGCAGGTCCGAGTGGCTCTTTTGAGATCAGATCAGGCAAAATAACGTGGTCGTCCGGTGTGGTCAGTTTAAGCCGCTCGGCATGAAGCTGGGACGCGTCGCTGGTAAGCACATCGCAGCGGTCCGAATCGTACGTCTTCACGACCTCATCGGGGCTTGCTCCCAATACCGGCTGATATTTCATTGCGTTGGAATCAAAGTAATCGGCGAGATTGAGCTCTGTTGTCGTGCCGGTCTGAACGCATATCTTGCTGCCGGCGAGATCGAGCGCGGAGCCGATCTTGCGTGAGCGACGCACCATGAAACCCTGGCCGTCGTAGTAGGTCACCGCCGGAAAGACCAGGCCAAGGTCGACCTCGCGCGACATCGTCCATGTCGAATTACGCGACAATACGTCGATTGCACCGGACTGCAGCGCGCCGAAGCGCTCGCCCGCCGACAGCGGCACGAAATTGACCTTACTGGTGTCATTGAAGATCTCAGCTGCGAGGGCGCGGCAAAAATCGACATCAAAGCCGACCCAACCGGAGTTTGCTGTCTGTGCGGAGAAACCGAGGATTCCCTGGCTTACGCCGCAAACGAGGGTTCCGCGATCCTTGATCGCCTTCAGTGTTTGCGAATGTGCCGGTTCGCTCGCCGCCGCGCCCAAGATGATCAGCAGCACTAGTGTCAGCAGCACGGACAGGTGATCGGCGAGGCGGATTGTCATCGGAGCCTCCAAAATAAATTTAGCGTCTGCGGCCGTCAGTTCGACGAACGCTAAAGCTGTGGCGCCTGCAAGACGACGACCCGCGTTCCGACCAGAACGCGATCATATAGATCCGTAACGTCAGGGTTGGTAAGGCGGAAGCAGCCCGACGATACTGCAGACCCAATCGTCCAAGGCTGGTTTGTGCCGTGGATGCGGTAGACCGTGCCCTCGATGTAAAGCGCGCGGGCACCAAGCGGATTACCCGGCCCGCCGGCCATAAATCGTGGCAAATAGGGCTGGCGTTCGATCATCTCTGATGGAGGTATCCAATCTGGCCATTCTGCCTTGCGGTTGATGCGCCTGAGGCCGTGCCATTGGAAACCTTCGCGGCCAACGCCGATGCCGTAGCGGATCGCACGGTTGTTGCCCTGGACTAGATAAAGGAAGCGCTCCGGCGTGTTGACGACAATCGTTCCGGGCGGCTCAACGGTGCGGAAGTATACGGTCTGCTCCCGATACTGCGCCGGCAATTCTTCCTGTTCACTGGTTGGAACTAAACCCGGCTGATCCCCGACCATGTTCGCGTCGGGCCGTGGCGTGGACGCACCAAGTGTCTGCGCCGACGCGAAGACACACATGAATGCTAAAAAAACTGCGCTACCGAAAAGCGCTTTTGCCGTACCGGCACGAAATAATGCGGGACCAAACGAGATCTTTTCTATTTTGCTTTCCACAGTTTGTTCCGTTCTGACACAGCCCACTTCGATGGGAAGACTCAAGCAGACATTATTCCGACTCCGTCCTTGGCGCCACCCTATGAACCGCTGATTTCGCGCAATTTGAATAAAATCGTCACAATTAATCACGTTGCGGCTGACATCCTTAAATGCAAATGTCGCTTCAGTGGTAAATTGGCCTTTTTAAGTAGACATATGCGTAAGCTTATTGCGTGTGCGGCTGTTTTTACAGCGTTGCTGATCGGTACCTTACGAGCCGAGGCACGAATCGTCGTCAGCGTCGACAAATCGACGCAACGCATGTCGGTGTCGGTCGACGGGGTCACCCGCTACGTGTGGGAAGTTTCCACCGGCCGCGAAAATTTCGGAACGCCGAGCGGCGTCTTCAAACCAGAGCGGCTCGCACCCGTATGGTTTTCGCGCAAGTACTACAATTCGCCGATGCCGCATTCGATTTTCTTTCATCAACGGCTTTGCAATCCATGGCAGCTACGAGATTTCAAAACTTGGCGGTCCAGCCTCACATGGCTGTATTCGCCTACACCCACGAAATGCCGCGACGTTATATTCGCTCATCGAGCGACAGGGGCCCGGAGTAACAACTATTGTGGTTTCGGGAGACAATCCGACATACGCCAAGCGTTCGCAGCGGTCACAAGCCAGATATAAACGAAAAAATACGACAGGTAGCGTGGCGGAAAATTATGGGCATCGCCACATTGCGCACCAATTCGTTGATGAGGACCCTGACTCGAGCAGGTGGGGTCGCTCACATTGAGCGCTCACTTGGGCGACTATTCCTCTACGCTTATTTCTATAGCGACGCTTAGTTTGTCGCCTGTTCTAACCAATATGTAATTAGAATTTGGCCGTAATGCCGAAGATCGGTCCATGCATGGTTACATCGTATTCGTATTGGCTAAGACCAGAGCCTTTCGAATAGAAAAACTTCGGACATATTTGCCGGATAAGCGACTGATCTTGTTGAGGTGACCGCTTGGGCACACCAAGCCAAGGATTTTTTTCACGTTTTGGCTTAGCGAAGATTGCTTATGCACAATAATAAATGATGGATGGCTTTGTTGCGCGGCACCCAAGAGGTTGGGCACCTACCGCGCGTCTGACATAAATCAAATAGAACTCAGGCCCATAAATGCATTGCTCCAACGATGGTCATGAGCTTAGTGTTGCTTCGCTCCAAACCGGCCGTTGTTCAAAATTGCACACGGTTCGAAATGATGCAGCGTCGTCGTCTGTTCGCCGTGTCACAAAAATGCGGGGGCGGACTCGATGTGATTCGAGAGCCGACACAGAGTCGATCATCTGCGGCAAGGCAAACCAGACATGTCCACATCGTCAAGGCAATTGGCAACACCTTGAAACGGAGACGTCAACGGAGCAAGGAATAGCTGAAGTCCGCAGTCGAATTCACACCTCTCGATACTTTTAACAAAACGGAGAATGTACGATGAAATGGCTCAAGTATTTGCTGTTCGGCGGTCTGCTCGCGCTGGCCGCGAATTTCGAGGTTCAAGCGCAGGTGATGGTTGACATGTCAAAATTCACATGTCGTCAGCTGCTGAGCGGTTCACAAGATGCGATTGAGGCTTCGATCTGGATGAGCGGTTACTACAATGGGCTTCGCAAGAACACCATGATTGATTTAAACACGATGAAGCATAACGCCGACGCAGTTGTCGCCGCTTGCAACGCTAGTCCCGATAAAACGGTCATGCAGACAGTCAACACGATGTTGGCGCCCAAGAAGAAGTAATAACACTCCCAACATCGTTGGCGGGCTGTCTCGGTATCGTGATCAAAGACCTTTATTGCGGTGTGGGAGGACGTGGCCTGTTAGGGATTTGCGCCGCAATCGCGATGATGGTCATTGCCGCATTTGTTGTGCCAGTGAAGACCGGCGCACGCGCTGATAATGCAGCAATATACGTCGGAGTTGAGGTCTGCGCCGGGTGCCATCAGGCCGAGGCAGAACTCTGGAAATATTCGCACCACGCTTTGGCGATGGAGAAGGCTACGCCGGCAACGGTGCTCGGCGACTTCGCCGGCGCCTCCGTCGAGAATTTTGGTGTGGTCAGCACGTTTTCGCGCAGCGGCGACAAATTCATGGTGCGCACCGACGGGCCGGATGGTGCTCTGCACGATTATGAGATTGCCTATACCTTCGGCATCGATCCGCTGCAGCAATACCTCATCATGTTTCCCGGCGGTCGCTATCAAATGCTTGGGCTTGCCTGGGACACGCGGCCGAAAGCGCGAGGCGGCCAACGCTGGTTTTATCTCTACCCCGGACAGAAGCTCAAGCCGGGCTCATCGCTGCATTGGACCGGTCGCGATCAGACGTGGAATTACCAGTGCGCCGATTGCCATACGACCGGCCTAAAAAAGAATTTCAATCTCGCGACAAACGCCTACGCGACGACCTGGAGCAGTCTCGGCGTGACCTGCGAGGCCTGTCACGGAGCGGGATCCCGACATGTGGCTTGGGCGAAGGCAGACTCAAGCCTGCCGCGAGATGAAACCGCCAGGATGGGCTTGGAGATCTGGCTAAAGGCCAACGATTCAGGGCGCTGGGTCATGAACTCCGCGACAGGAACCGCCAGCCGCAATACGCCTGTAGCTTCAACCCAACTCGACGCCTGCGCCTCTTGCCATTCCCGACGTAAGCTTGTTGCGACGGGACAGGCGCCAGATACGCCGTTTCTCGATGTGGCATTGCCGGCTCTTTTGGAGCAGGGACTCTACTACGCGGACGGGCAAATCGACGGAGAGGTGTTCGAATACGACTCCTTTTTGCAAAGCGCGATGCACAAGGCCGGCGTCGTCTGCTCCAATTGCCACGAGCCGCATGCTGCCAAGCTCCGTGCCGAAGGCAATACCCTGTGCGCCCAATGTCACCTGCCGGCAAAATTCGACGTCACTTCTCATCATAAGCACCTGCCAGGCAGCGCTGGCGCTCAATGTGTCAACTGCCACATGCCGACCAAGACCTATATGGTCGTGCATGACCGGCGTGATCACAGTATCCGCGTCCCGCGGCCCGATCTGTCAGTATCAATTGGTTCCCCGAATGCCTGCAACCAATGTCACACCGACCGCTCGGCGGAATGGGCGGCAAAGGCGGTCGCCGAATGGTATCCGAACGGTCGGCAGACAAAGCCGCATTACGGCACTGCGCTCTATGCTGGCCGCACCGGCGCCGTTGATGCGGAACGCCAACTCGATCGATTAATCCTGGATAAAAATCAGCCGGCGATCGCCCGGGCTAGCGCTTTGCTCCTTCTCGCTCGCTACGCGTCCGTAGTGTCTGAGCCAGCCATCAAGGCGGCGATTGCCGACCCCGATCCACTGGTCCGCATGGCTGCGCCGAGAGCGCTGCCAGCATCTATGCCGCAGCCCATTGTTGTGGCGATCCTCCCGCTACTGAGCGACCTAATGCGCGCCGTTCGCGTCGAGACAGCGCGCGCGCTTGCTGGAATTGACCCGCAGGCTATGACGCTGGGGCAACGCGGCGCATTTACAGTTGCCTATCAAGAGCTGATTGCCGCGGAAATGATCGACACCGATCGGCCCGAGGCCCATCTGAACCTCGGTCTCATCAGGTTGCGGCATCACCAGATCGATGAAGCTGAAGCCGAATATCGCACCGCGCTTCGACTCGATCCCAAGTTCGTCCCGGCTATGGCAAACCTCGCCGACCTATATCGGGGGCTTGGCAAGGACAAGGAGGGGACCGAACTGCTCCGCGCCGCGATCGCAATTGAACCGAACAATGCCGCTATCAAGCATGCGCTCGGCCTATCTATGGTCCGCCAACACAACTACGCTGAAGCTCTGCCGCTGCTGCGCGAAGCCAGCGCACTCGCCCCCGACGACGCGCGGTACGCGTACGTTTATGCTATCACACTCAATACTACTGGCTCAGGCGCCGAGGCATTGTTGCTTCTTGAGCGCACCCATAAACAACACCCGACTGACAAGGATATCCTGGTGGCCTTGGTTACGCTTGAACGCGATCACGGCGATCTCGCGGCAGCTCTGACGCACGCACAAGAATTGGATACGCTCGAACCCGGCAGTCCACAGATCAAGGCGTTGATCGACGCGCTGGGCCGGCAACAAAAGCAATGAGAAATTCTAGTTTGCTCGTTGAATATTGTATGTATGGAGTGGGCGATGACGGGTAAGGATTGCTTAATAGCGAGAGCCGCAGGGTATTTTTTTCTGGTTTGTGTCTGCTTTGTTCGTCAGTTGCACTTGCGCAAGACGCCGATCTTGCCAAGAAACTGTCAAATCCAATCGCTAATGTGATCAGCGTTCCGTTCCAATTTTATGAATGCCGTTTCACACCGGGAGCCTACTGTGTTTCTTCGCCCGGCGGCGAGATCAAGGGCAGCGACGTCTTCGGCAAGTAATGCCACATCTCAAGTTTGAGATAGGTCAATGCAATGGCTTGTATTTGGGTTCTTGTGGCAGTAGTTAGTGTTGAGGTCGGCAGCCGCTTAGTCGAAATTGTTAGATGGTGCGATCGCGAACGGTCCATCAGGTTGAAAAGGCACGCCATGTACGTTCGGTCGAGAATTATTGTTTCAGGCATTATTTTGTTGGCGGCTGCTTCGACGGCATTTTCGAGCGATGGTAGCCTTCCGAAAATAGACATTCAAACACTGTGTAGGATGCGGCAGGTCACGGTTGATGCTGTTTTTAGCAATCAAAATGCAAATACTTTTGATTCCTGCGTAAGCAGCGAGCAAGATGCACGCGACAAGCTTGTCGCGCGCTGGGCGACTATCTCGACTTTGGACAAAATGAGCTGTGTTCATCCGTCCGCCTATTCTCCGAGCAATTTGGAATGGCTCGGCTGTATCGTCACAAGAGAGTATGTGCGCACATTGCGGGCTCAGCGCCCAGTCTCAGCGCCAGAGCAGCGGCCGTGCCCGACTGTAAAATGGCAGCCGGACGGCTCAATCGCGAGTGCCGATACATGCGATTTGATACGATACTAACGACGACGCCAATACGATGAATGTGCCGAACTGTTGGTCGAATGCCTCTTCCGCGGCATGATTTTCGTCCCTCAGATCGGCAATGCCAAGTCTGCTCTTGGCTCCGTCCAAAGGGGGCAGATCAAAATAGCGGACGCTGAAGCAAAGAACGATACGAAGGCCGTGGAGGCCCTAAGCCAAAAAGCACAAGCACAATTGGATACGCTAGGATCTGATTACGCCAAATTGCTAGATGCGTTTGACCAAACAGGCCCGGACTCTCAGGAGGGCAAAAAGATTTCCGCTGCCCTCGACAGGCTCGACAAGCAGTGTCGTTAGTTGGTCGCGCCGGTGCTCTCGATTTCGAATAAATCGGACCGCTCGTGGAAATGGTGCTCGTACCAGTACTGAAATCGGCCTTGGGAGACTTGGCCGGTACCTTTGCAGTATCCGCAGTCGAACCAGGTGATCGACGTTTTAGGCCCACGGATCACTCGCTGCCCGTCGCAGACTGGGCACTTGACCTCAACATCATCAAGATCGTTTGTGGGTTCGTCCATCTTAAAGCAGCCGATTAGGAAGCCAGACTCAGCGCGGCTAGGGCCAGCACGAAGATCAGTCGAAGCCGCACAATAGCTGCCAACTCGACGTCAGTCTGTTACCAGCGCGTCTGCTGGCACCCCGCTCTCACGCTCCAGATCCAGCCGCCGTCAAAGGTCCGCACCCACCGAGGCGTGCAGCGCTCCACTTTGCGGGAGTCATAGCCCCGATAGTAGCCACCCCCGTAATAGCCGGTACCGTAGTAGTTAGTCCCGTAGTAGCTAGTGCCGTAGTAGCTACCGCCGTAATAGTATTGGCCGGCTCGAGCGGGGCCTGGCGCCACAATTATGGTTAACGCAAGCAGGCTCAAAGTGATGCATACGGTTTTCAACACGACGCAACTCCTTTGGAAAGACGCCACAAAACACAACAAGGACCTATTGGTTGCGATTTTAGCGATTTTGCGGTGACGGGCCAAGAGCTATTGAACGTACTATCTGGCGCTGCCTTATTGCTCGCGCCACAAGCGCGTAGCGCTGAAAGGCCGAAAATGGCTGCAAATCTTGCTTCGCCCAGCGGTGCCGCCATGAATTTCTGAACGGCAGAGCCCGCGAACGCCGAGCCTTTTTCTAGTCCCTGAGGACGAATAAAAGAAATCGGTCATTTCCGCTCGAAGGCAGCGGTGCTCTCTCAGATGCGCCGCGTTACCGCGGATGCGTTTCGGACTTGCCGCAATGGACAAGCGGGACAGATGTCCGGTTGAAGTGGCTACCCTTAACGTTACATTTTTAGGGCTCTCACCAGATTAATTTGTCACCGCGTAATCGAACAATTATGTAGATATGTCGAGCGCTTGGCTTCCCGGATTACTTCCTCAAAAGCGCGAGCAAGGTAGTATCCGCAGTGGTGCGTCAGATTGCTAAACCGACTTTAGCTTAGAATTGTGAAAGTCATGTTCCAAAAGACGATTGCCGCGATCGGTGCTGTAGGCCTGATCGCCACCCTATTCGTTTCGACCGAAGCCACGGCCCGAGGAGGCCAAGCCGGTCACGGATGGATTGGCTGGCACGGCACGACCTCACACGATGCGGGTTATCACAGCAATATCGGACGTGACGTCGATCGGCATGGCGACCAATCGCACTCAGGCGAAGCTCACAACGCATCGCGTCACGAAGACCATTGGCAGACCTCGCCAGGTCGTGGACACAATTGGCAAAATTCGCGCCACCAACAAGGGGAATGGCATTCGTCGCCGGGGTTTGGCGGCCACGGGCAAAACTCATCGGGCGAACAAGGCGAGTGGCGTTCGTCGCCGGGTTTTGGCGGTCATGCGCAAGACTCATCGGGCAAAGCGGGAGAATGGCACGAGACGCCATCGGGTTACCAAAGGGAATGGACCGCCGGCAGCGATCCACAGTAAATCGACATCCGAAGATCGGCCAAGTTCCAGCTTGTGATCCAATCTCGAGACAGCCAAAAAATTCGCCTTTGCTCTGTCCCTACGATGCTCACGCGAGCTGACGAGGCGAACGATAGCCCATGATTAGGGCTGCTCGTGGGCCCCCTATGCAGCACCCGTGACAAAGTAGATACTAAATAAGTGGCGCTGCATTTAATTAGTATGGGGACTAATATGTTGCGTCTGAATAGTCTGATTGCACCTTGCGTGTTGGCGCTGGTCATGAATGGAGGCGCTGTTGAGGCGGCCGGCTACGGCGGAGGTTGGCATGGCGCTAGTTGGCATCGGGACACCAATTATGGCCGCTACAACGGCGGTTACTACGGCGGATACGGACCTGGCTACGTCGCCATTCCAGGCCTTCCCACTGAATCGGTCAGTACGGTAGCGGCACCCAAGCCGCCCGATCCTTTGGTGTCGCCATCGCTCGCCTTGAGCTGTCACCACAGCCAAGAAACTATTACCGTCCCGATCGAAAGCGGCGGCGAGCGGAAGATCACAATCACTCGGTGCTAGACGGTACGGTCACCAGTTCTAAAAGTACATTTGTCGATTTGCGGAGTAAGTGCAGGCGCGGTGCAGACGCGCCGCAATGTCCACGGAGGCCAAAGCGTGACTATCCGCCTATCACTGGTAACGAGCGCGGTCGCTCTTTCCATCTCGCTACCCTGCACGGCGGGCCCTTGTTCGGACGATGTGGAACGGCTGCAATTCAGCATCGATGCCAAGCTGAATGCGACAGCTGCGGCCGGCCCTGCAACAGAACAAAGTATTGGCGCTCAAATGCATCGGCAGCCAACACCGGGCTCTATCGCCAAAGGTGAAAGCAAACTCGGAGAAGTGTCTTTAAGCAAAATTGCGGAAGTCAAAGACGCGATGACTCGTGCTCGCCAGGCGGATTTAGCTGGAGACAAGAGCGCGTGCGAGAAGGCCCTTGTTGAAGTGCAGCGGGCGCTTGGTCCTTAGTCGCTGCCGGCCGCCAAACTCGCTGGGCGAGTATTGGCGGTTGAGCTGGCCACAAATTGGAAATCTGGACCGCAGATAGAGCCTGCCGGACATAACGGCTGCTTCGGACCAACTCTGGTCGGATATTCTCGTCAAAGTGTTCAAAAGTGAACATGCCACGGTACTGAAATATTACTGGCGCGCTATCTTCGCAGCAGCGTTATTTAGTGTCACAGTGTCGTTAAGAGCATGCTCTAGTAACTTTCTGCAAATCTCTGCAACTTCTTTCTCGCACTGCGAAGCGAAGCGACGACGTGCGCGACCACTGTCGATTCAATATCGAGCGGCAAAGGCAACGGAGTTAAACCATGGGTCTGATGCGAACGGTATGTCTTGGTTTATTGGTATCATCTGCTGCTGTATTGGGGGCAAACGGCGCATCGGTTGCACAGCAGCAAAAACCCAACATCGTCGTCATCATGGGCGACGACATTGGCATGTGGAATATCGGCGCGTACCACCGCGGCATGATGGCGGGCAAGACGCCCAATCTCGACAAGATAGCCAAAGAAGGCATGTTGTTCACGGACTACTATGCCGAGGCAAGTTGCACGGCAGGTCGCGCGAACTTCATCACCGGAGAGCTACCGATCCGCACCGGCATGACCACAGTCGGCCAGGCTGGCGCGTCTGTCGGCCTGCCAGCCGAGGCCGTGACCATTGCAACGATTTTGAAATCGATGGGCTACGCCACCGGTCAGTTCGGCAAAAATCACCTAGGCGACAAGAACGAGTTCCTGCCGACGGTGCACGGCTTCGACGAGTTCTTTGGATATTTATACCACCTCGATGCAATGGAAGACCCGGCGCATCCTAACTATCCGCAGGACCTGCTGAACGTCGTTGGCCCGCGCAACATGGTTCATAGCTGGGCCACTGAGAAAGATGATCCAACCGAGATGCCGCGCTGGGGCAAGATCGGCAAGCAGAGGATCGAGGATGCCGGTCCGCTCTATCCCAAGCGCATGGAGACCGTGGACGACGAAATCCGCGACCTTTCAATAAAGTTCATGGAGAAGGC
Organism: uncultured Alphaproteobacteria bacterium; assembly: GCA_963753925.1. Taxonomy (GTDB): domain Bacteria; phylum Pseudomonadota; class Alphaproteobacteria; order Rhizobiales; family Xanthobacteraceae; genus Pseudolabrys. The sequence continues at coordinate 87,876 of CAVWEF010000007.1, read as the reverse complement.
CAAGGCAGACGGCAAGCCGTTCTTTGTCTGGATCAACCCGACGCGTATGCACATCGTCACGCATCTCTCCCCGAAATATGAGGCGTTGCGCAACTCGGAGAATGGCTGGTCGGAAGAAGAAGCCGGCATGGCCCAGATAGATGACGACGTCGGCATCGTGATGAAGAAGCTCAAGGACATGGGCGAGGACAACAACACCATCGTCGTCTTCACCACCGACAATGGCACCGAAGTCTTCACTTGGCCTGATGGTGGTCAGACGCCGTTCGCGCAGTCCAAGGGAACAGTCCTCGAGGGTGGATTCCGCGTGCCCACGCTCCTTCGCTGGCCCGGCCATGTACCGGCGGACTCGGTGCAAAACGGCATCTTCTCCGGCATGGACTGGTTGCCAACCTTCGTAGCTGCGGCCGGTAACCCGAACATCACCGAAGAATTGCTGAAGGGCAAAAAGATCGGGGACGTGACCTACAAGAACCATCTGGATGGCTACAACCAGATGGCGGCCATCACCGGTAAAGGGCCATCCGCGCGTCACGAGATTTTCTACCTTGGTGAAAGCTCGCTCGGCGCGGTGCGCATTGACGACTATAAGTACCGCTTCATCGACCAGCCCGCTGGCTGGTTGGGTGAAAAGACCCATCCGGACGTGCCTTACATCACCAACTTGCGCCTCGATCCTTTCGAGCGCACGGGCTGGCCGAGCAATGGGACGAAAGACGGTGCGCAACAATACTTCGATTGGTTCAAGTACCAATTCTGGCGCTTCGTCTTCGTCCAGCAGGTCATTGGCAAAGAAATCCAGACCTTCCTCGAGTACCCGCCGATGCAACGAGGCGCAAGCTTCAATCTTGATGCAATCAAGGCTGAGATGGGCAAAAAGATGGAAGAGGCGCAGAAGGCGGCCAAAGGGCCTAGCGACTAATTGAAATGACCTAGACGGTGGGCGACTCGCAAGGGTCGCCCGCCTGTTTTTACCAGGATGTGAACGTGCGTGAAAATTTGCCGACGGTCGCGAACGGAAGATATTGTTGCAAAAGTTGGCGACCCCCTCCGAGTATGCAATTGTCGAATCCAATGGACGCGCCGCTTGAATCAATCTTGCACGGTGGATTGATTTGTTGAATCAATATTGCGCGTCTGGGTACGAAAAATCTTTTTGCAACAACATCGGCACATCGCCGCATTCGTTGCGCCGCGAAATTTAGGTCGCTATCGAACTAGGAACGGACAAAGCACGGCGCGGAAGTTGAATAGATGCGCAACGTTTGACCCGAAGCGTACACCGGGGCCTATCAGCTTCATGCGCGGCGGCTTGCAGCGCGTTCGATGGTATTTGATCTTTTGGCCTTTTGTATCCTAAAAGCTGGGAGAGGCCAGCAGTCGAAAGGGGCCGATCGTGAGTGCACTCGCAATCTCGTTAGTCGCATTTGCATTTGTTTTTGGTGGTGCGCTGGTCGGCATGTATGCCACTGTGCCGGAGGGACACCTTCGGGACGATGCAAAGGACGTCATTAGGCTCAGTAGCGGCCTGATCGGTACGATAGCAGCCCTTGTTTTAGGGCTGCTGATTGCTTCGGCAAAAACGTCGTACGATGCGAGAGATAGCCAAATTAAACAGATCACTGCCGACATTATTTTGCTTGATGGTTTGCTCGAGCACTACGGGCCGGAAGCGCACAGTTTGCGCGCTGGTCTGCGCAACGCGATTCCTGCACTGGTCGATCGAATCTGGAACGAACACGATAATGGAAAGTCGGAACCATTTAAGGCAACCGCTGAAGCCCAGGTATTTGTCGATAAGATCCAGGAACTAAAGCCGGACACGGAACCAAAACGCGCTCTTCAAGGGCAAATTTTAAATGCCGTAGCCGAATTAGGAAAGGCACGGCTATCACTTTTTGCTCAAGCACACGATTCAATTCCAATGCCGTTTCTTGCCATCCTTGTTTTTTGGCTCACAATGATTTTTGCTAGCTTTGGCCTGTTTGTGCGACCCAGTCGAATAGTGATCATTACGTTTTTCGTCGGTTCGCTATCTGTTGCTGGCGCAATCTTTTTGATCTTGGAGATGGACCAGCCACTAGCGGGACTATTGCAAATTTCCAGCGAACCGATGCGTCACGCGCTTGCGCCACTTTAAGATACGAATAGAATTTTGCTAATAGCTGGATAGTGACGTCACCTCGAAACGCCATTCCGGGGAAGCGTGGGGTCGCAGGAGCTTTCATGTCACTTAAATCTGTTGGCGTAGTCGCCGTTCTCACTGCAACGTCGGCGTTTGCACAAGGTGATATCGACAATCCTACGACAAAGCGCACGCCACCAAACTCAGTTGATGTTCAAGCGGTTGTGCGGTCAATCATCGGAGACAAGGCAAAGATCAAAGCTTATTGTGACCTTGCCAAACTCTATGAGCAAATAGCGGACGCTGAAGCAAAGAACGATACGAAGGCCGTGGACGCCCTAAGCCTAAAAGCCCAAGCACAATTGGATATGATAGGTTCTGATTACGCCAAATTGTTGGATGCGTTTGACCAAACAGGCCCAGAGTCTCAGGAAGGCAAAAAAATTTCCGCGGCCCTCGACACGCTTGACAAGCAGTGCCATTAGCCGGCCACGACTCGAACACTCACCGTTGGTGATGCCGCGATTTATCGCGGCAAATCGAGGCACAGTCATAACAGAGTTTAATTAAAACTGTACCTATTAACCATGTTTGCCGAGGCGGAGTGTGCTCTGTTTTCCGGTGGGTATGATTGTCCGTGGCGAACAATTGGGTGACCTTCCGATGAAGGTAATGCAATTCATAATCGCCACGGTGTTTGTTGCTGGTTTAGTCACAGCGAGTATATCACAGCGCGCATCAGCCAACGCATCCGGCGGGTCCGGCGCAGCCCACGGCGCAACATCTGTGTCCGCGCATTCTACTCATCCATCAACTGCCCGATCGCAGCGCCGCCACAGGGGGCGCAATACGGGGGCTTTCTGGCCGACAGCCGGCGGGTTCTATTACGGTCCGGCAAATGGCAAACCTGAAGGCGATGTTACCGAGCCAATCTCAGGCGATGGCTATTTCACCTGTACATACAATATTCCCTGGGATTGGGCACATCGTTGTCCGCCTTTTGTTAGTCGTTCTGAACGAGTGGTCACTCCACCTGTTTTCATACCACATGAGCCGGGTTGTCCCGGGCAGACCGTAACGGTTCCTAGGGGTGACGGCAAAACGCAGACCGTAACGATCGTTCGTTGCTAAGAGAAGGTGGGTCGTCTAATTGTTCGCCGACTAAATTACGCCGCCCACTGCTTCAGCAACACCGATGCATTCACACCGCCGAAGCCGAAGCCATTGGCCATCGCATAATCGACTGCGCGCGTACGTGGCTCCGGCCCTACCAGATCAAGGTCGTCGAAGAATTTATCGGTCTGTTCCAGGTTGAGTGTTGGCGGCAGAATCCCGGAACGCAACGCGCCGATCGCGAAAATCACGCCGGCTGCGCCCGCCGCGCCAAGCAGATGACCAGTCGCCGATTTTGTAGAGGAGATAGAAATCGGAGCGCCTTTGAACACGCCGCGAATCGCGGTGAGTTCGGCAGCATCACCAAGCGGAGTCGACGTTGCATGGGCGTTAATGTAGCCGACATCGCTCGGTTTGATCTCGGCTGCATCAATGGCGAGCCGCATGCAGCGTTGAAGACCTTCGCCGTCTGGCGGTGCCGCCGCAATATGGTATGCGTCGGACGTGGTGCCGTAGCCGACCAATTCGGCGAGCGGTACAGAGCCGCGCGCATGCGCATGATCGAGGTTTTCGATTACGAGCACAGCGGCGCCTTCACTCATAACAAAGCCGTCGCGATTAATGTCAAACGGGCGCGACGCGCGCTGGGGTGTTTCATTGTAATGGGTAGAAAGTGCACGTGCGGCTGCAAAGCTGGCAAGACTGACGCGTTCGATGCAGCTTTCCGCGCCGCCGCAAATCGCGACATCGACCTCGCCGGCGCGGATCATGCGTGCACCGTCACCGATTGCCTGCAGGCTGGCGGCGCAGGCTGTGACCGGCGAGCCGATCGCACCGCGAAAGTCGTGGCGGATCGAAACCTGCCCCGCAGCAAGGTTGGCCAGAAACGATGGCACCGTGAACGGCGAAAGCTTTCGCGGCCCACGCTGATCAATCGTGTGCATTGCCAGTTTCATCGTGGCGAAGCCGCCGATGCCGGAACCGATGATTGTGGCGGTGCGGTTGCGCTCAGCGTCGCTGATGGGAACCCACGCCGACTGAGCGATTGCCTCGTCAGCGGCGGCTATGGCGAACTGAATAAAGCGATCCATTCGCTTTTGGTCCTTGAGACTGACGACGCGCTTCGGATCAAAGCCGCCTTCGGCATCCTCCTCCGGGGTCGGTACGACGCCCGCAATCTTCGCGGGGACGTCGCGGACGAGATTGTCGGACAACCGGCGAATGCCGGATCGGCCGGCGAGAAGCCTTCGCCAGACCAAACTCGTGCCACAACCAAGCGGGGAAACGATGCCGGTACCGGTGACAACAATGCGTCGCATTCTGTTCCTGCGGCCCAATGGGATGCTCACCGCTCTTGAGGAGAACACGGCCGGTTTCGGCCTATTAGTATCTTGACTTTTTGCTGGTGCAAATGTGAATTCACGAAACACGGGGGCGAGTCGAAATGAACACTGAGAATGACGCACCTGAGCGTTTGGATATAGCAAAGCTCACGCGTTTGGTCGCAGCCTGGTTTGCGGGGATCGTAGTTTTTTCGGCTCTGGGCCTTCTTCTGACAACTCCAGTCCTTGCACAGAAGAAACCAAATATTGTTTTCATCCTGGCGGACGATCTCGGTTGGAAAGATGTCGGCTACCACGGGTCCGATATCAAGACCCCGAACATCGACGGATTGGCGCAAACCGGGTCTCTGTTTGAACAGTTCTACGCTATGCCGATGTGCACACCCACTCGCGCGGCACTTTTAACAGGACGCTATCCATTGCGTTACGGGCTGCAGACCGCAGTCGTACCCTCCGCCGGTAGATACGGCCTCGCCACTGACGAGTTCTTGTTGCCGCAGGCGCTAAAACAGGCAGGATATCAAACTGCGATTGTTGGCAAGTGGCACCTCGGGCACGCAGATCGGAAATATTGGCCAAGTCAACGCGGCTTCGATTATTCCTACGGCCCTCTAATTGGCGAGATCGATCACTTCACGCACAAATCGCACGGCGTCGTCGACTGGTACAAGAACAACAAGCGGATCAACGAACCCGGTTACGATACGCAGTTGTTTGGTGCCGACGCTGTGCGACTGATTAACGGCCATGACACGAAGTCCCCTCTCTTTCTCTACCTTGCCTTCACCGCGCCTCACACACCCTATCAGGCACCACAGAGTTACCTCGACAGGTACAAAGGGGTTGCCGACCCATTGCGCCGGGCCTATGCAGCCCAGATAACGGCTATGGACGACCAGATCGGCAAGGTCATTGAGGCGCTCAAGAAGCGCAAGATGCTTGACAACACTTTGATCTTCTTCGTCAGCGATAACGGGGGCACGCGCTCAAACCTATTTGTGGGCGAGGGTGAGATTAAGGGCGAGTTGCCGCCGAACAATGGTCCGTATCGTGACGGCAAAGGCTCAGTTTACGAGGGCGGCACACGCGTCGTCGCGCTGGCGAATTGGCCCGGCCGGATAAAGCCCGGAGTCGTAAGCGGAATGATGCACATCGTCGATATATACCCGACGCTCGCCAGTCTTGCCGGCTCTCAGCTTGGCAAGAACAAACCTTTAGATGGTGTTGATGTTTGGTCGACGATCAGTGAGGGGAAACCGAGTCCCCGCGATGAGATTGTTTACAACGTCGAACCGTACCGTGCTGCTGTGCGCGAAGGAGATTGGAAGCTTGTTTGGACGACGCTGCTGCCACCGAAGATCGAGCTTTTCGATCTTGCGAAAGACCCTTCTGAGTCAACAAACCTTGCCGAGCAGCACCCGGACAAGGTCAAAGAGTTGCAAGCGAGGATCATCGAGTTGGCCAAACAATCTAAACAGCCGTTGTTCTTATTGGAATTGGTACGCCTCGGACTTAGCCACGCACCTGAATTTCCCGACTTGGGCGGCACGTTTGATTGAGCCTTCATGCGCCGACGAGGGGCGCCCAATAAACGATGCGACTTGGTCGAAAGATTTAATGAAATCAGAAGGCTTTGGCGGAGGACCGCTCCGCCTGCGTAAGCCGCAGCTGGGCGGCGTTGATCCCAAACGTAAAGAGGGGGCGCCTGGTGGATCGGTCCAGAGGCCTTCTGCCGCTGGGTCAATAATGTTGGCCTTAGCGTAATCGTACAAAAGGCGTCGATGTACCATTAATGTTACTGCACAATCGAAGGCATCGATCTGAAGCGGCCCGTGTAAGATGTGGCCGAATTACCTCGGATTGGACCTATGCGAAATGCAAACAAATTTTCTTAAGTCGGATTTGCGTTGGATGCGCCTGCTTTTCACTTTCGCACTAACTTCGCTCGGTATCACTTGCATAACACCTTCGTACGCCGCCGATCTGTCCGCGCGGTGGTCCAATAGCACGCCGTGGTCTATCGGACAGCCCGCCCTGCCTGTGGTGATATACGACTATCAACCAGGCGTTGATGTGCGCCCTTATTGGGTGTCACCCTGGAATAACCATCACTATTTCCCGGCTACGGGACGACGACCAAGGATAGGGCGCCGCGAGTATTTTTCCCTTACGCGGCCCGCTCCAAAACCGGCGACGACTTTCCATCGCGAATGGTCGACCTCCTCTGCGCTTGAACCAGCTCTCGATAGCCACGCTGAGCAAACTGCCAATAGCGGCCACATAATCCACGCTGAGGCCGAAGTCACAATTATCGGACCGGACGAAATGAACATCCACGTTTTCCGCCGCGACTCTGTCGGGAACGCGCAGAGAGAATAGAGTAGCACCTAAGCGGCAATTCGTAGGCGGGCTCTTTGTTTGTGCCAATCGACTATTGGATCAACAGCGGACATTGGCCAGAACTCTGGCCGATTTTCTCGATCGCGAATGACTCAAGGCGAGGTGAAGCGTCCATCTATGATATAGCGCGGTGATGCTGTTTTAATACGGGCCTGTTCCCGGATTAGCATAAACGATGCCATCAATCGTGTGCGGGCTCCATCATGAATATGTGTGGATATGATTTTCAGAAGGGACCGGGACATGCTGTTCAACACATGTTATTGGTGCAGAGAAAATAGGTCAGATAACCGGGATGACAGTTGGAGTCACGAAATGATGAATAGAAAAGCTGTTTTGGGGAAAATATCTATTCTCGCCGGCATAGCGCTACTGGTGACATTAAGCGTCGCGCACGCCGATATGCTTGAGAAATTGCAGGGCAATTGGGCCGCTAAGGACCTCAAGTGCGAAACCGTCTTCAAAAAGACCGATGGGCGGATTCGCTTCGCTAAATCTGCAGGCTACAAAAGGCAGGGCCTCATCATCAAAAATGATACCGTCGAAGGACAAAATGGAGTCTGTCAAATAATCTCGCATAAGGATCTGGCGAACGGCCTTGTTGTCGGGCTGAGCTGCAAATTGGCAATTGCGTTCGACAAGATGGTTGTGCACGTGCGTCTCAATAATGATAATGAACTTGTCCAATTCGATCCCGATCTGCCGGAGTTGGCAACGACGTATCATCGATGCGTCATATAAAAGGCAATCACCATGGATTTCGGAGAAACCGCTGCGTTGGCGGTCTTTCTTTTTTGCGTCGGCCATGCTGCTGTGCGGTGGTCGCAAATGGCACTTAACGGACAAACGCGCTCGGTCTGTTTTTGTCAGCTTTCGGATCATTGCGGACAACGGAGGGCCTTAGCCCGACTCCGGTTTGTCGCCTTTTGACCATAGCGGACCCCGTCTAAAGGGGCTAGAGCTTTTAGGCTTTTGCTGTGGTCTGAAGTTTGAAGAATGCGTATTGTGTTTGGTGTCGGCTGAATGTTTCCCAAACACTGCTTGTGGGAGCGCCGGCGGGAAATCGTTGCATGGCCAGAGGGACGACATAATGTCAATTCGTTTGCGCAAGTTGGTAGCAGGTGCCGTAGCGTTGGCAATCGGAGCTGGCTTGGCCACGAGCGCGAGTGCCGCGGACATGGCGATGCCGACCAAGGCGTCTATCAAGCCTGTACCCGCGATACAGGCCTGGACCTTCAGCGTTACACCTTATGTGTGGGCGACTTCGCTTTCCGGTTCGACCACAGTCAAGACGCTTACCACCGACATTGACGCAAGCTTCTTCGATATTCTCGATCACACCCAGTTTCCAAAGGGACTTTTTCAATTAGCTGCCTTTGGCGAAGCCTGGTACGGCCGCTATGGGCTGCTTGCTGACGTCGCCTATATGAAGCTCGGAATTGGCGCGAGCCAGTCGCAGTCCCGTGATGTCGGCAGATTGGCCACATTGGGAATTGGCGCATCTGCCGGATTGACCGTGCAGATGGTCATTGCCGAGATGGCGGCGGCGTACGAGATCGCGCGCTTGGATCCCGGCACCGCCGTCGATCTTTATGCGGGCGGCCGAGTGTGGTGGCAGCGCGCCGAAGCAGACTTCGTTGTTTCCGGCACCTTAATGGGACTGGGACCCCTCGGCCTGACATTGACAAAAGACGGGACGGTTGCCGCCAATGGAAACGTGAGTTGGGTTGACCCTGTGGTCGGCGCACGCTTGCGCCACACTTTCAGGCCCGGTCTAGACTTGGTGGTAAGCGGGGATGTCGGTGGTTTTGGTGTCGGCAGCAAGTTTTCCTGGCAAGCGCTCGCCGTTTTGAATTACGAGTTCAAACGAACCAAGGACGTTTCGTGGAACGCCATGATTGGCTATAAGGCCCTATACGTCGACTATTCGCAGGGTAGCGGAATAACGCAGTACGAGTACGACATGACGATGTACGGACCGATTTTTGGCATCACCGCGCGGTTTTAAACCTGATTCAACATTCGAAATTGCACGCATAGTTGAAACGAAGAGGCCGCCAACTGAGGCGGCCTCTTGTGTCGCGCAACGTCGAAACGAATTAGCGCGTCGGAGTGGTTAGCAGCATCCTCGGCTATTTTGTCGCCGATGAGTGAATTAAAAGCGATAGTTCACACCGACCAAGAACTGTTGGGCGTCCCGCGTAAAGCGCCGGCGTTGAGACCCCCCCGGTCGCACGGGGCGGCCGGGGGCGGCTGCAGGTCGGGAGCAGCCGGCACTAATTTAAGGGCGGCGTTCGAAATCCTCCGTGGCATTGCGACAAGGTCCGGAGTTACCTAGCCGCTGCATCATATTTGAGCTTGATGATGGACCGTCCGGCAGCCAAGGCTGCCGTGGAAAAATTGAAAAAAGCAAAGGCCACGCAATTCCCGGCGAAAGACATTTTCAGAGCCTCAGGGTTGCCGTTGTTGGGGGTCAGCAACAGCCATGTCAAGAAAGACCTCGCTCGGATCAGCAAAAATGAAAGACTGTCTGCGTTATTGCTTTACAGGGACACAGTTAGCCAGCGGCTGATTATTGCCGATGGTTATCATCGGTTGTGCGCCGTTTACTCGTTAGATGAGGATGCCGAGATCCCCTGCAAGATTGTGTGACATTTTAGAGCAAAATCTGCCGGTCTTGGCCTGACGGCTTTTTTGTACCAGCGGGATAGAGACTACTGCATCGGCATGATCTCATCTAGATGGTGGCCCGAAGGCGCGAATGTCTGGGGTGCCGGCGGTCGACAGCTGAGCGAAGAGTGCGGCCTGACCGTGTTGTAGTGTTTCCGCCATTGCTCGATGACAATCTTGGCTTCCTTCAGACTGTAGACGATTTCACCGTTCAGCAGCTCATCGCGTAGTTTTCCATTGAAGGACTCGCAGTAGCCGTTCTCCCAGGGGCTGCCGGGTTCGATGAACAGGGTCTTGGATCCAACCTGGGTCAGCCAGTTGCGCACGATCTTCGCCGTCATCTCAGCGTCGTTGTCGGATCGGATGTGCTCGGGGACGCCTCGCATGAGCATGACGTCGGCCATGGTCTCCAGTACGCCGAAGCTGTTGATCCGGCGCGCAGTCAACAGAAGCGGCGATTGACTCGACGAGACGGCCATTAACTCGACGAGACGGCCTTCGTCCGAGACCATTGCATGGCTTAGTGGTCCTGAATATAGGCTTTGGAATTCAGCGCGTCTTTGCCAGGTAAGTTGCTGTAACGGCCCGGATCGTGCCTCGGAATGCCGGGGGTGTAGTAACCGTCGGTCGTAACGTGGCGGTGTGTTTTGATCTCGGCGTCGTGCGTGGTGCCCGCCAATGCCGTTCCGCTTAAAAGGACGGTCGATAACGCAGCGATTAGAAATACTTTCATGAGTTCCTCCAAGTTAGATCGTAGGGATATAACTCGCAACCGATGTGACCGTTCCTTGCGCTGCCGCTTGCGTGGGATGACTGAGGATCAATGTAGCGCAGCTTGAACCCGGGCTTCCTGAGACGAACACGTAGTGGCGATCCGATTATCACACGTAGGGGAAAGCCATTCGCCTCAACGACGCACGTATGTCGGGTGTGTCGGATGCGTGCGATCGGATTGCGCAAGGAACGCCGCGAGGCGGTCTTTCTATTGCGCCAATCATGCGCGGTGTCTTGGTAGCTTTTGGCACATCGCGAACATCGTAGACTTGCCGGGCGAGGACCCCATCCAGAAAGGCGAGACGTAGAAAGTCCGCGCGTAACGGCGGGTCTCGAGATTTATGAGTTTGACCCTAATTGCCTATCCCTTTATCCGGAGACGAGGCTTTTTACCCTCCTTAATTTCCTTTAACTTAATGCACGCGACTGTCAGCCATGTGATGTCGAAGGCATTGCCGAGGGGTTCATCGTCCTGATGCTTCATTCGGCTGTAGGTGTCGTCGATGCCCACCGCCCAGATTTCCTCGCCGGCTTGCTTTAACGCCACGACAATATCGGCACCATCCATGCCCTTTGCATGATGTTCAAAAAGATTCCAAAGCTTGTCGCGAAAAGGCGAGACGGCATCGCGACGTAATTTGGGCCGCTTTGTCACTGCGTAATATCCTGGTGTTTTGCGCTTAAGCGTCTCACTGCATCAGTGATGCATGAAGAGCGCCAAAAGTATAACGATCGGCAGTGGCACACCCAGCAGCCACAATAGCGCTCCGCGACCAAATCCCATCTGCGCCTCCTTTTCGTTGTCGTTTTGTCTTAACCCTTCCACGCGCTAGCCGTTTAAAGAATCATCAGAAGAATGATGAGGCTGACGGGAACTCCCAGTAACCAGAGTAGGATCGGCATAGCTGACTCCTTTTGTGGGAATGTCAAAGCGGATGCGCTGGTCACTCGGCAGGGGCGACGACACGAGCGCGATTCGAATCGGTCAGATACCATTCACTGTTGCGCAGATTGCCGCCTTCGATCGCTGCCAGGCTCGCGGACAGGGCGCCGGCAAGCATGGAAGCCACGAGCCACAGTGAGAACGCCGCGGCCGACTTGCGCGCGTTATCGGCGGAAGTTTTAGCTTCAGTTATCACTTGGTTTACCCGCTGGTCGGCGTCGGCCTGCGAAAGACCGGTCCGGGCCGCAACGATCTTGGCGAGATAGGCCCGGTCTCCATCCGCAATGGTCCCGCCCTTGCTCAGGCCGGGTAGCAGAATTCGCATAATTTCCGTGCGGTTCGTGCCGGCCGAACGGCCCTGCGCGGACGCGCTGCCCTGCCCGCCCTGCGGTGGCGCGGGTGTTTGCACAGCCGACGTGGCCGCTGTGGGTGCGGTCTGCGTGGCGGACGCTTGCGTCGGTTCGGTCCGCAGCAACTTGTCGACATACACATCGGTGGGCGAGCCTTGCGCCGCCGACGTTGTCGCCGGGGCCAAGCCCGCACTCGCACCGGCGAGAATATGCGTAAAGGCTCCCCCGAGCACGGCGGCGCTTACAATTGTAGCGAAAGCCCATACCAGAAAGCCGTGAGCAGAATCGCGGAAATATCGCTCATGGTCGTGCACGGTATTCCATTGCGAGCGCAGACGCCCGGCAAGGTAGCCGCCGATGGTCGAGGACACCATCGCGACCACGATCAGATAGACGCCAGCGGCGATGGTGAATGTGGTGCCGGAAATTCCGGAATCCGACCAGGGCGAAACGACTGAAAAGCCGACGCCGACACCGAATGCTGCCAACGCCAAACTTAATGCGATGGACGCGGTGCCCCCTGCTACGATGGCTTTCCAGCTCACGGCGGGAGAAGCGTCGTTAATTGTGGCATCCATCGTGTCGGTCGTCATTGCCCAACCTCCCAGCAAGCGAAATTAATTCGCGGTTGATGACACTCTTAACCGGAGTGAGAAATAATGGTTCCATTTCAAAACTGCCCGATCTTCGCTTTCGTTTCTGGTTCGTGGTCGAAGTGCTTGATCACGCGCTCGACGAGTTGCGTGATGCCCACATCGAGGTTTGTCTCCACAGCGACGTCGACCTGCGCACCACCGGCCTGGGTGTGTCCCGCCAGGCGCACCAGGCTATCGAGGGTCTGGCGAACGGAGTTGAGCCCCGAGATGGCGACCTTTAGCGACCCCTGCTGCTCCGCCTGCGCCACGATCCCGTCGATGCGGTCGCGCAGGTCGAAATAGGCACCGCTCAGCGTCTCTTTCGACGGCAGCAGTGCCACCGCCGCGCTGCCGCGCGCCGCCTCCTGCTTGATAACCTGCGATGACGCGAGTTTGAGGCAGTTCGTCCGGTGCCGGTGCAGGCTGGACAGATTAAGCTCATAGTCGCGCGCAACCTGCGCCGCCGGCTCACCAGCCGCCAGACGACGGTCAATTTCCGGGCGCTTAAGATGCTGGCATGTCTTACAGTGTCTCATGAGCGCGAGGATAAGGGGCCAACCTTAAGGGATCGTTAATCACTTTATGAAATACGCCCCGCGCCCAAATGATTCGTTAGCGGAAAATTCAACAGTCTTTCGGCCACTTTTAACGCGTCCCCGCCCTTGAGCCTGTCGCACCGGCCCCGTCGTGCCATCGGCATGGACAGGCTCGGGGGGGCATATCCGGGGCGCAGATCGCCTCGCTGCGCGGCACCAGCGTTTGGCCCCCGTCGCGCCAAACCAGTCGGCAACAGTCGGGACGTCAAGCTCGATGCCCTCGCGCGCTGCCCGGCAAAGCAGCGGCCGCCTGGGGCCTACGGCCAACGGAGACTGCAAGCCACGGGCGATCATTTTTGTCCCGAAAAATTCCGTTATTTCCGGCTCTTTCGATTGCATATTCCGATTGCCCCCGCCGCTCCGCTGAACTGGCCCCATAACGGCGAGGTCCCGGAACCGCTGCGAATACTAGGCGGGGCGCATCATTTGGCTCGCCGTTTCGGGCCCTTGTGCAAAAAATAACGGGTCAAGTATGGTTGCAAACGGTACCCGAAAAATTCCGAAAAAAGTCGCCGCTCGATTGCGGCACAGGTCTCTCCCAGACCGCAAATCCAGGGGCCAGGAGTTTGCATCTCATCGAGCGTGCCGTTCTGCTAATCTCCAATCACGGCGCCGGTAGCTCAGCTGGATAGAGCACCAGACTTCGAATCTGGGGGTCAGGGGTTCGAATCCCTTCCGGCGCGCCATTTTCCCTTATAGATCAATGGCTTTTAAATCAGCATATTTCTGCGGTTAGGGCCGTTTACAACCGTTTACAATTTCACGCTTCAAGCCGCCCTCGCGCTCGGGCAAAACCAAAACGACAGCGGGTACGGATGGGATTGCATGAAGAAAAATGCAGTGGTTGTCGGGGCGCTCGGGGTCGTTGGGCGGTACATCGTTGAAAAACTTGTCGAGGAAGGCGATTGGCAGGTAGTCGGTCTATCTCGAAGAAATGAATCAGATCGACCGCGCTACCGACATATTGCCGTCGATTTGCTTGATGCTGGTGAAACGAAGCGAAAACTCGCTGAACTAACGGACGTCACACATGTCTTCTACGCGGCATTTCAAGCCAGCCCCGGAAGCGCGTCCAATTTTGCATCGAATCTAGTTCCAAATCGCCAGCTGTTGGTGAACTCGGTTGCCACCATAGACCGCGCGTCGCCTTCTCTAAAACGCGTCATCCTTGTCACTGGTACAAAATACTACGGCGTGCACCTTGGTCCACTGAAGACGCCGATGCGTGAAACTGACCCGCGTCACATGCCGCCCAATTATTACTTCGACCAGATCGAGTGGCTCACGGCCCACCAGAAAGGAAAGAAATGGGATTGGGTTGAGCTTCGTCCTCAGACGCTTTGCGGTTTCTCGCCCGGCACGCCAATGAGCATCCTTCCGGCAATCGCGGTCTATGCCGCGATATCAAAAGAACTTGATTTGCCGCTGCGCTTTCCAGGCAAGCTTGGTGCCTATGACACGATCTACCAGGTTACCGACTCTGCGCATTTTGCGAATGCGGCGCATTGGGCTGCGACTGAGGAGCAATGCGCGAACCAAGCGTTCAACATCACCAACGGTGACTATTTTCGGTGGCGGAACGTCTGGCCAAGAATCGCAGAGGTTTTTGAAATGCCACTTGCCGATCCGCAGACAATTTGCCTCACGCAGCAAATGGCCGATAAGGGATCACTCTGGGAAGAAATGACGGCGAAGCATAAGCTCAAAGCCATTAGCTACACGGATCTCGTCGCTTGGCCATTTGCAGATTATGTCTTTGGAGCTGATTGGGACGTCATGTCGGAAGTGACCAAGTCCCGGCTCTACGGTTTCCACGACGTGGTCGATAGCGAGGCGATGTTCGTGCGCCTCCTCCGCCGCTTTCGCGATGAGCGGATCGTACCCTAACATGCATGGTGCGCGAGCCATGATGGCGAAAGGCCGATTAAAACCGATGACCGGCAGTCAAACGATCTCCATCAGCCGTGCCCGGTCTTAACCCTGTCGGCTGCCGTAGTCGCGGAGCGACTGGGTTTTCGTCGCGATGAAGCTCTGAGCCTTGGCCGCGCCGTTGCCGGCCTTAATGCCTATTCTAAAGGGGTATCGCTCGGGCTCTTCCATCCATCGCCCAAATCCGTGCAAGATCGCCATTGTGGCGGTCTCGCCGACATCTGATTAGGTTTTATAGTGATATAAGGCGGCCAAATTGCCACGCGCAATGTCGAGTCCATGTAGAACCCAGTTCTCATTCATGGATGCAAATATTAGAAGGAATAGAAGAGCTGCTGTAACGAAAATACCTAAGTTGCCTTTTTCCGGCTCATCATGATGTCCGAGAGTTTTGCTTTTTGTATTTCCAAATTTCATAACGGTAAAATAAGTACGCATCGCGCCGCGCGCCATGCGTCGGATCAAAATGCCACGCCAGTAAAATTAAAGAAGCACCTGTGGTTTAGAGGTGGTTAAAAGGAGCGAACGCTGCGCAGTTTGCGACTTAGTTCGGATTTCATCGATGATTGCTCCAAACCCGTATCGCATTTTAATTTTTCTATTAACAGTCCTCTCACAATCGCTGGCTTCAATGTCGGAATTAAATCTTATTCGGAGACCGCGAACATGCGTGAACGCCGAAAGAGCTTTCGTGTCGAATGGAACTCGGAAGCTAAAATCTATGTCGCTCGCGACGGCCGCATTGTCCGGCGATGTATCGTGAGTAACTTTTCAAACGGCGGCGCCAAGATCATTGGTCTGGAACCCAGCACCGTTCCTGACGAGTTTTTTCTCCGCATTTCGCCTCACTGCCGCGTCCAGAGATGCCATGTCGTTCGGCGCTCAAAAGACGGATTAGCCGTGGAATTTATTACTGACGCCAAAGGCACCAGCGAGCTAGCACTAGGTCGACGCCAAAAATCGCTCTGTTAACGAGGCGCGAGAGACTAAACCCCTCAAAGGTGGCAACTCAAACCAGATCGAACAACGATTCCGCTCGGCAATGTTGCTTATCCAACTTCCTTGAGCATTTGCTCTTGCTCAAGTGCATTCGCTTCTTCCATCAAATCGAGGCTCATTTTCTCAAGTGCCATACGGACAGGCTCACTAGAGGTTTTTGCCGCCAGCCAAGTGCAAAAACGAGCCTTGTGCCGCAAGCAAGCAGGACTGCCCTCAGGCAGCGCGCAAGATTGACACGCGTCGGCATCGCAAAATTTCATGTCGTGAAGATTGCCCCCAATTGCCTAACAATCTTTGGTCATGGCGAAAACGAAAATTAGGCCACTCACGACGCTCCCAAAAGAGGTATACCTATTCGATTTTACAGAAAGTGGGAGATGTCGGCATCGACGCTCGCGCCAAAAATAGCGTCCGCATTGGACAATGATTGCGCAACAATCCTAACGCCTTGTTGTTCGTGCATATATTAAGAGGTTGTTAACCATAAGTTCGTATTAAACTAGGTTGTCCCTTAGGCATGTCCCATCAGCCGCTTTGCGGCCGGAAGGTCAGGAGGGTCGAATGTCGACACATATGATCAAAGAGGCCGCTAAGCGCCTGGCGTTGCGGCGCATAGGCTTTGGTGAATTGACGATTGATGAAGTCGTTCCCCATCTTGTCGGCCACACGGTCAAGGAGGTCGAACGGGAACTCATTATCCATACCCTTGCCCGTCACCACGGAAGTCGGACTATTTCTTGCAGAACTCTCGGAATATCGATCCGCTGCATACGGAACAAAATTCACGAATACGAAGAGTTAGGAATTGCGGTGCCGGAGCCAGGAGAGCCTAGTGATCTCCGCCACCACTGACACGTCGCGCGACCGGCGGCGGAATAGCTTAGGCGATTTCGTTTGTCGCCTTATGGTTGGGGAAAGCGCCCGGTAAATTCATAAAGAGGGGCTTAACGAAGCTCCTGATAACCCATGTGATCCTGAGGGGTCACTATGCGAATAGTGCTTGTCGACCCAAGTCGCACCGTGCGCCGGATTGTAACCGATCTCGTGCGACTGTGGAATTACGACGTGCGCTCGTTTTCGGACGGCGCCGAGGCGCTTGACTGTATTCAACAAGACGACAGCGTCCGAGTTCTCATCACGAGCGCCGAGCTACCGTCTATGTCGGGCGTCGCACTTTGCGCAAGTGCACGAAAGCTCCTGGCCACTAGCCGGCCTCTCTACATCATCATGATGTCGTCCAATGATGGATACACCAAATGCGTTCAGGCACTGGACAATGGCGCGGACGATTATATTTCGAAGCCTCCGATTGCTGAGGAACTGCGCGCCCGACTGCGGACAGCAGATCGCGTGACTTCGATGCAATGTGAACTGGTGCGACTTGCAACGACCGATTTTCTGACCGGCCTCTTGAATTGTCGCGCCTTCTTCGAGAATGCCATCAAGGCTATCATAAAGTCGCAGAATGGGCAGATTGTGTCGGCCATTATGATTGATCTCGATCATTTCAAGCAGATTAATGATCTTCATGGTCATGACATTGGAGACACAGTCTTGACGCGTGTTGGTTCTGAGATCGCACTGCTGCCGGGGACTCCCGGCCGCCTAGGCGGCGAAGAATTTGTGTTACTTGTAGAAAGCAATCTTTCCGAAGCTATCGAAATCGCGCAGGAATTTCGACGCAACGTGGAGGGTTTGAAGGTCTTTGCTGGAGAGCAGCCTGTCTCCATCACGTGTAGCCTTGGCGTCGCTGAATGGGAAACTGGCGACACCATCGACACTCTTCTCAGGCGAGCGGACC
This sequence comes from uncultured Alphaproteobacteria bacterium, assembly GCA_963753925.1. Classification (GTDB taxonomy): domain Bacteria; phylum Pseudomonadota; class Alphaproteobacteria; order Rhizobiales; family Xanthobacteraceae; genus Pseudolabrys. The sequence continues at coordinate 70,198 of CAVWEF010000007.1, read as the reverse complement.
TCGCACTTTACGAGGCGAAACGTACGGGCCGCAATAAGGTTGTCGCTGCCGATACTTTCGCATATTCCGACAAGCACAGTGAATGGCGCGGCGCGGCGCGGGTCTTGAGCCGAACGTCTTAAAGGTGCCATCTGCAATCGCGTACTTAGGCGACTCTTCTGTAGCCAGCCGTTAGAGTACGGCTTGGCCGACAGGGTTCTCGTCTACCCGATATGCAATCTCTCAACTAATTAATTGCGGACACCAACACAGTCCGCAACCGCCCACCCGGTGTCAGCCAAAAATGGCAGCCCCGGGCGAAGAGGCAATTCTCGATAGGGCCAGCCCAGGCTGACACTAAAGCTCTGCAACAAAGCCCGCCTGTAAATCACATCGAAAAAACGGAGGTCTTTCATGGAAATCGAAGTAGACGAAGACTTTCTAACATATAACTCAGGCTCCCCGGGTGCTGTTGAACGCGGGTGCACGTGTCCCCAAGCCGAAAACAACTTTGGTCGTGGGCGCTCAAAGAACGGCGTGGTTAAACCGAGCTTTGCAACGGATCCTTACTGCGCGTGACGTTGCCCCCAACTTTCATCCAGGGGCGACCAGAGTTTGGCGGTTAAAATCGTCTTTTGGTGGTACGACGGGCCAAGGCGCGGAGCCATCAATGAGCGAAGCGCCTTGGCCTCGTTGCGGTGAGAACGTCGCTGCATAGTCGGCAGGCGTCAGCCAGTCGATGCCGGAATGGGGCCGCACAGCGTTGTAGTCGCGCCGCCACTCTTCCAGGGCCAAACGGGCTTGCATCAGCGATGTAAACAACGTCTCGTTCAGGAACTCGTCGCGTAACCGGCCATTGAAGCTCTCGATGAACGCGTTCTGCACCGGCTTGCCGGGATCGATATAGTGCCAATCGACTTTGGCGTCAGCCGCCCAGGCTAGGATTGCATTGCTGGTCAGCTCGGTGCCGTTGTCGCTGACGATTGTCCTGGGCTTGCCGCGCGTTGTGATGAGGAGATCGAGTTCGCGGGCGACCCTGCGGCCCGAAAGTGAGACATCGGCGACGGCTGCCAGGCATTCCCGGGTACAGTCATCATAGATGCCGAGAATGCGGAAGCGGCGTCCGCTGACGAGCTGATCGGAGACAAAGTCCAACGACCAGCGGTCATTCGGCAACCCAGCTCCAGGCATCGGCGTCCTGCTGCCCAAAGCCCTTTTACGACCGCTTCTTTTGCGCACCATGAGTCGTTCCTCGCGGTAGATGCGGAAGAGCCTCTTGTGGTTCACGACGAAGCCCTCCCGACGTAGAAAGATGAGCAGGCGGCGATAGCCGAACCGGCGGCGCTCCCTGGCGAGTGCCACCAGCCGTTCGCGCAAACGGGCATCGTCCGGGCGCCGCGAGCGGTAGCGTACCGTCATTCGGTCACAGTCGATGACGCTGCACGCCCGCCGCTCGCTCATCTCATGGACGTCCTTGAGGTGAGCGACAGCCTCACGCTTGACGGCGGGCGTCACCATTTTTTTGAGAAGCAGATCCTTCAGGGCCGCGTTGTCGAGCATGGCGTCGGCCAACAGCCGCTTCAGTTTGGTGTTCTCGGTCTCCAACGCCTTCAGCCGCTTGGCTTCCGAGACGTCCATCCCGCCGTACTTGCTCTTCCAGTTGTAGAAGGTCGCCTCGCTGATCCCGTGCTTGCGGCACAGGTCCGAGGTCTTCGCCCCGAGCTCGTGCTCCTTCAGGATTCCGATGACCTGCTCTTCGGTAAATCGCTTGTGCTTCATTGTCTGGTCCTTCCCTCAAGGGCCAGACTCCAGTTCAACCTGGATTAAACGGCGGGGGCAACGTCACGCGATCCACGGTTTGGAGGTGCTGTTGGGGATCAAGCTCGATTGATTACGCTGCAGTTAGTGAAGGCGATGTTCTCCGATCACAAGGGCAAGCAGTCCTAGGGTAATGCTGCCAAGAATGATCGCTGCCATCAATCTTGTGTCCATCGCTCCTGTCCCATGATGTCCCAAATGGGCAATTCAGCGTTTCAGAGTTTCAGAGTGTATGTGGCGGCTCGCCAAGCAGCTTGAGCTTAGCCGTTAGCATGGCGATGCGTATCTCTGCCTCGGTGCGGGTGAGGTGCGGCTTGAACGCGTCTAAGTCGTAGGTCGCCTCCGCAAGTCTCTTTAGCGTTGCCGCTTGCTCCGCTGTCATGGCCTCATCAGCAGTCGCCTGCTTTGGATTGTTCCCGGCGCTTGGGTCAAACGGCATTCGTCGCACCTTCAGTGGTTCATGTCCGCAGTATAGGCACGCGGCAGAATTTCATCTCAACAATGGAGCTAACTCATGACCCAAATCGAGGCAGACAATGATTTTCTAAAATATAACCCAGGGTCCCCGGGTGCTGTTGAACGTGGTTGCACGTGCCCCCAGGCTGAAAACAACTGTGGTCGCGGACGGTCAAAGAACGGGGTGGTCGAGCCAAGCTTTACAGCTGATCTATATTGCCGAATTCATGGGTTGGAGGTCTTGTTGGGGATCAAGCTCGATTAAAGGGTGAGCATGCCCTTCGCACGGGAGAGGCCGTAGGTTCAATCCCTACAGCGCCCACCATTTAATGCGCTGTTTTCAGTGATTTTTCTCGCTGAGCCCGCACCGATCTCGGCAATTCAAAACAGAACGAAACGCGAAGACGACATCTGGAACCGTGGAAAATTCATGGACTTTGTTCACCGCGTGTTCCGTGTGAAGATCGGCCGATGCCCATCGATAGTGACGACGCCGATGCGCTTCGCAACGCGGTTAGGTTGCTTGAGCATCCGAGCTTGGCTGCACGCCTTACCAATATGGTCGGAAAGCCCGTTGAACTATTGGGACGGGCTCTGCCTGCCGGTGCTTCGCAAGCGATAGCGACGGCCACGACAAAAAGCCTTGAAGCGGCTGTAAAGGTCGCGCAGCTTACGATTCGAAGTGGGCCTCAAGAAAGCTCGCAGCTGCTACATAGGGCCTTAGCAGTTGCTTCAGGTGCCGCAGGCGGCGCGCTTGGCATTGTTTCGCTGCCTATTGAGCTCCCTGTCTCGACAATCATTATTCTGCGTTCAATTCTCGATATCGCTCGAAGCGAGGGCGAGAATTTAGCCGATCCCGAAACGACTCTCTCATGTGTAGAGGTATTTGGCCTCGGTGGTCGGACAGAGAAGGACGATGCAGCGAAAAGCGACTATTTCGTCATACGTGGGATTCTGGCGAAATCCGTCACCGAAGCTGCACGCTTTATTGCCGAACGAGGCGTCATCGAGGAAGGCAGTCCAATTCTTGTCCGATTGATCACTCAAGTAGCCTCGCGGTTCGGAGCGGTCGTTAGCCAGAAAGCGGCAGCGCAGACCATTCCGGTCATCGGGGCGCTTGGCGGCGCAGCCGTCAATTATGCATTTATCGATCACTTCCAATCAGTCGCTCGAGGGCATTTCACCGTTCGAAGACTCGAACGAAAGTACGGCAAAGAAATTATTTTTGCGGCATATGAAGAGGCTCGTCGGGATACTGAACATTAATGTAGGTCGCGACAGAAGATTCCGCGTGCTGACTTATTTTTGGAAATCGAGTGGCGTTTTAATCGATAGGCCAAGAAATGGAGTTTGCAGGCCGTTCTTTGCGGGAACTGAAACGTAACCAGTCTGCGGCGTAACACCCGGCGTAGGTTGGTCAGGCGCTAAAGTTAGCGTTGAATCGGGCGGAACAAGCGGGACATGCAGAGCGTCCAACGATAGGGTCTGCTTGTTGTTATCTTCTGCATAACCCACCGATGCGCCAAAAGCTGCGCAAAAAATCAGGAAAATTATGCCCACGGATCGCACAGATCATTCCTTCGCAATGCATCATATCATCATTTCGACGGCTGCCAGTTTCTTTCGTTGCGTCGCGCGGTGCCATGACTATGGGGCATGGCGCGTCCAAAACCGAGTCGTCCGAAACCGATTTTCACCTAACGCTTAGTGTCAAGCCCGCCTGCCGCGAAACTTAGCCGCAAAATCCGCCGCCATTGTCGAGTCTGAAAAATACCAACGAAGATGGTCGCGGCCTTCTCGGCGACCCCGTCCAAGGCATGGTTTGAAGTGGCGAGCGGAGTGGAACGCGTGCATAGCATCGAGCCGCTTGCCGAGCCCGCTCGGAGGAACTGCAATCTCGACAACGTGCGAAAACTCACGTTCGACGGTTTTAGGCTTACCGCGGCCCTTATTTCCGAACATTTTGAACATCGGCTGCACGCTTTAATTTAATGCAGCCTTCATTCTAAAGGCTATCGGTTTAAAATGATTAAAGTTGATCAGATGCGAGGATAACGGGTAAAAATCTTACGCGTTCACGGGTCGACTCGCCAATCGTTCACGTCGGCTCCAATAACGGCTATGCAGAATCCCTGACATTGCGCAACAAACAGGGCCCGCACGGTTTACAATTGAGCGCCTAACCCATTGATTTCTAATCATCGCAAATCCGACCGTTTACAAAAAAGGGCAGGTAGTTCTAGGGATGTATGGCGCCTTCGAATCTGGGGGTCAGGGGTTAGAATCCCTTCCGGCGCGCCAGCAATCCAAGGTCCGAGGTGCCATGCGGCCGGTCATTTCACTTTCGCTCCTCATCGCACTCCTCACGCCGTGCGCCGCCGCGCAAGCCCAGCAGCCGGCCCGGCAAGGCCGCGCGCTGCTCCAGGAATTCTGCGCCTCCTGTCACGCCATCGGCAAATCCGACCGCAGCCGGCACGCCGGCGCGCAGCCGTTCCGCACGCTCGGCCGCAGCTTCGATCTCGACGAGTTTCCCCGCCTGCTCGAGCGCGGCATTTCCTCCGATCATCCCGACATGCCGGAATTCAAATTCAGCGAAGACGACGCCAACGCGGTGCGCGCTTATCTGCGCACGATCCAGCAGTAGCGATGCCGCGTATGCGTCTTATTGTTGCCTGAACACGTTGTTCGGCTGCGCCGAGGCAACTGCCCCCTCGCGCTTGAGCGAACGCACGACATTGGCGAGCGAGCGATGGCCGCGGATGCGCCCGCGATAGACCGTCGTGCCGGCAAGCTGCGACCTGTGCGCTTCAAGGCCGGTCAGGCGGTGCCGGCGCATCAGCGCACTGATCGTCCGCCGGCTCGTTGGATTGACGACTTCGATCAGCACTTCATTCGTGACCGTGCCGGACCTCGGAAAGGCCATCTGCGCGAGGGCGCTGCCGCTTGCGGTCGCCGTCAGCGCGGCCACCACCATGAGGGTCATCGCCCAGCGCATCACCGCTCATTCGGTCGCGGCAATGAAAGCGACGACCTTATCCTGTTGTAGTTTCTCGATCAGATCGGCGAGCGCGTTCTTCGCCAGCGGTTGCGGCGCCACTTTCACCCGGTAGAGCCCGCCCGCCATCGGCCCGCCGGTCAGTGTCAATTTGTTCGTTTCGAGAAATTTTGTGATGTCGGCGGCGCCGGCCTGCGGCTGGAAGCGGATCAACGCATACGCGCCTTCGCCCTTGACGGCGGCGGGCGCGGAAGCCGTTTCGTAGCCGCCCCCGCCCTTGCCCTTAAGCACGACGTTGGCGATGAAACCTGCTTGCAGCAGAATGGCAACCGCGGCGAGCGCCGCCGACCACGCCAAAGTGCGCGGCTTGAGGCGAGCAAAAAACTCGCCGATGCGAACGCCGAGATCGAGCGATGCCGCCTTGCGCGCAGGCTCGGCGTCGATCTTGGCGAACAATTTTTCCATCGCGCGCGTTGACGGCGCGTCTAGCGTTTCGTTGAGCTGGATGGTCTGCGCAAGCTCCTCGCGCACCAGTTCGTAGCGCCGCGCAAGCTCGGGATCGTTCGCCAGCGCGGCCTCGACCCGCTGCGCGTCGCGCCGGCTCAAGGTGCCGGCTGCGTGCCACGGCAGCAGCTCCTCGATATCCTTGCGCTCGCTTTCGTTCACGGCATTCATGGCCAACCTCGATCGATACCGCGCTCCTTCAGGAGCTCCGACAATTTCTTGCGCGCATAAAACATCCGCGTCTTCACCGTCGCCTCGGGAATACCGATGATTCCCGCCGCTTCCTCCACCGACGTCTCGTGGTAGTAGACGAGGTCGATGATCTCTCTGTGCTCGGTCGACAATCCCGTCAGGCATTGCCGCATCACCGCGCCTTTGTCCTTCTTCGCCAGCGCGGTCTCCGGATCGTCGGATTGATCCAAGATTCCCGCCGCCGTCTCCTCATCCAGTTCCTCCTCCGGCCTGCGCCGCAGCGCCGACAACGCCTTGAAGCGGGCGATGCCCAGCATCCAGGTCGACACCGCGGAGCGGCCCTCGAATTTTCCGGCTTGCCGCCAGATGTCGAGGAACACCTCGCTGATCAGGTCCTCCGCGGTCGCTTCATTGCGCACCAGCCACAGCACGAACCGGTACACCCGCACATGGTGCCGCGCGAACAGTACCTGCATGGCGAGCCGGTCGCCTTTGGCGATCCGCGCGATCAGGACCTCGTCCGAAGTCGTTTGCATCGGCAGGCGGTCGGCTCGTGGATAAGTCGTGGGTGAAGGCCGCTAGGTTCAGGCAAAATCAAACAAAATTGCTGCCGCCGTGTCCCGGATTGGGACTGGCGCGTCTAGGTTCGCCTTTAATCGGGCCTTGAGCAAGTTAACGCGGCCATCGGCGCAACCCGGCGGTCGGGATGGCCACGGCACGCACCGGCGTCGCGTTTTGGCTCGCGGCTGATCCGTTTTGATCGTCGAGTTTGCCTGGGCATTGCCCTCGCGCCATGGTTTGAGTTCTGCTACTGGGTCGCAGGTGAGCGCGCTGGCAAGGCGCGCGGCGGCGAGGGGAAATGCGCCGGGTTCCCGCTCGCCGACGCGGAGGAAGAATGCTCAATTCGCTGCGCGCGGTAGCGCGGTTCCTTCAGGACACCGTCGGCTGGAATCGCATCGGCGTGCTGCTCAGCCTCGCCATTATCGGCGTGGCGGTGGTGGTGCTATTCCACATGCTGCGCGATATCGACATCGATCAGATCCTCGCCGCTTTGAAGGCCACCCGCCCGCACCAGATCGCCGGCGCGGCAGTGTTCGTCGCCGGCGGCTATTTCGCGCTGACATTCTACGACTGGTTCGCGCTGCGCACGATTGGCCGCGGCGAAATTCCCTACCGCATCGCCGCGCTCTCCGGCTTCACCAGCTACTCGATCGGCCACAATATTGGCGCCACCGTATTCACCGGCGGCGCCGTGCGCTACCGCATCTATTCGGCTTACGGGCTCGATGCCGTCGAGGTGGCGAAGATCTGCTTTATCGCGGGCCTAACATTTTGGCTCGGCAACGCCACCGTGCTCGGTCTCGGAATTCTGCACTCGCCGGAGGCCGCCAGCCCCATCGATCGTCTGCCAGCCTGGATCAACCGCGATATCGGCATCGCCATGCTGGTTGTGCTGGCATCTTATGTTGCCTGGGTGTGGAGCGCGCCACGCGTCATCGGTCAGCGCGGCTGGCAGGTACGGCTGCCGGACGGTCCATCGACGCTGGTGCAGATTGCCATCGGCATTTTCGATCTCGGCTGTTGCGCGATCGCCATGTACCTGTTGCTGCCGTCCGAACCGAATATCGGGTTTGTTGCGGTAGTCGTGGTGTTCGTCACCGCGACGCTGCTCGGCTTTGCCAGCCATGCCCCCGGAGGTATCGGCGTATTCGATGCCGCCATGCTGGTGGCGCTGTGGCAATACGACAAGGAGGATGTCGTGGCCGGGTTGTTGCTGTTCCGGCTGCTCTATTATTTTACGCCGTTCGTGATTGCGCTGGCGATCCTGGGCACGCGCGAAATATGGCTGAGCGTGCGGCACGCCAAGAAGCCGCCGCCGGCGCAGACGGCGCCGGCTGCCACGGCGCCGATCCGCAGCGAACTTGAGATCGAAAAAACCGACGCTGAATGACCATGGCGATCGACGAGGACAGCGCGAATTTTCCGGGCGGTGCGAGTTGGCCGAGCCGGTTGCGCGGCGCCTGGGCGGCGCTGCTCGGCCGCTCGGGCGGGGTGGCAAATGCCGGGGGCGCGGCGTTTGCCGGCGGCCGCTCCGTCGCGCACCCGCAAGCGTTGCTGATGGAATCCCTGATCGGCGGCTTGCCCGACCCGGCCATTGTGCTCGACCGCGACGGTCGCGTCATCGCTTTCAACGCGGCGGCGAGCGGTATCGCTCCGGCCTTGCGCCGCGGCGAGCCGGCCTTGATCACCTTGCGCATGCCGGAACTGGTCGAGGCGGTCCGCCGCGCCGCCGCCTCGCAGGCGCCGCAGCGTGTGGAGTTTTTCGAGCGCGTGCCGCTCGACCGCTGGTTCGAGGCCTTCGTCACCCCGGTGACGCTGGCGACCGGCGGCGACGGGCGCTCCGATATTTTGCTGATGACGTTTAATGACCTTACGCCGGTGCGCCGGGTCGAGGAAATGCGCGCCGACTTCATCGCCAATGCCAGCCACGAATTGCGCACGCCGCTCGCCGCCTTGCTTGGCTTCATCGAAACGCTGCAGGGCAGCGCCAAGGAGGATCCCGCGGCTCGCGCCAAGTTCCTCGCCATCATGCAGGGACAGGCGACGCGTATGGCGCGGCTGATCGACGACCTGCTGTCGCTGTCGCGCATCGAACTTAACGCGCATCTCAAGCCGAATACGCCGATTGACCTCGCGCCGATCGTGCGCCAGGTGGCCGACGGCCTGCAGACGCTGGCGCGCGACCGCGGGGTCGAAATCAAGGTCGTCGCGCCGGACGATCCCCTGGTCGTGCTCGGTGACCGCGACGAATTGATCCGCGCCCTGGAAAATCTGGTGGAGAACGCGCTGAAATACGGCGCCGCCGGCAAACGCGTCGACGTCACCTTGAGCCGGGCGCTGACGCGCGCGGGGACGACGGAGGTGCAGATCGCAGTGCGCGACTACGGTCCGGGTATTGCCCCCGACCACTTGCCGCGCCTGACCGAACGCTTCTACCGGGTCGATGTTGCCGACAGCCGCGCCCAGGGCGGCACCGGATTGGGCCTCGCGCTGGTCAAGCACGTGCTCAACCGGCACGGCGGCCGGGTGAGCATCGAGAGCACGCGAGGCGAGGGCGCCACCTTCACCATGAATTTGCCGTTGGCCACCGACGAAATCGGGCAAATCGGCGAAATATCATAAAAATCAAATGGTTGCTTTGTCATGTGATTGTCACCCAAGGTTTATACAACCGTGACAAGCGGCGACTAAGGCTGCTTAAGGCTTCGGTAAGTACTGCGTACCCACCAACAAAATCCCGCGTCCGAAGTCCGAACTTGTCATGCGTAGCAACACTCAACGCCGATGCCCGAACAGGGGCGCGAAGACACGAAGAAGTCCGGGGGTCCTTGCACCCGCGCGATCTTTGTCAGCAAACATGGAGAGAACCCGTGAAACATTGGACGACATTGGCAGCCGCCGGCTTCATCGCCGCCGTTGCTATCGTTCCGGCACAGGCGGCTGACATTTCCGGCGCCGGCGCCACCTTCCCCTATCCGATCTACGCCAAATGGGCTGATTCCTATAAAAAGGATACCGGCAACGGGCTGAACTATCAGTCGATCGGTTCCGGCGGCGGCATCAAGCAGATCACTGCCCGCACCGTGACTTTCGGCGCCTCCGACATGCCGTTGGAGCCCGATGCGCTCGACAAGATCGGCTGCATCCAGTTCCCCACCGTGATGGGCGGCATCGTGCCGGTCGTCAATCTCGCCGGCATCAACGCCAATGAACTCACCATCGACGGGCCGACTCTCGCCAAGATGTATCTTGGCGAGATCAAGAAGTGGAACGACCCGGAGCTGAAGAAGCTCAATCCGAATGCGAAACTCCCCGACGAGGCGATCGCTCTGGTGCATCGTTCCGACGGATCGGGCACCACCTTCATTTTCACTAACTACCTGTCGAAAGTCAGCCCCGAATGGAAGTCCAAGGTTGGCAGCAACACTTCGGTAGAGTGGCCGGCAGGCATCGGCGCCAAGGGTAACGAAGGTGTTTCCAATAATGTCGGCAACACCAAGGGTGCGCTCGGCTATGTCGAAACCGCATATGCCAAGCAGAATCACCTGACCACGACGAAGATGGTCAACAAGGACGGCAAGACCGTAAGCGCCGTTCCAGAAGCGATCATGGCGGCCGCCGCCGGTGCCGATTGGGCGCATGCTCCCGGCTTCTACATGATCCTCACCGACGCGCCGGGCGCCAAGTCCTGGCCGATCGCCGGCGCGACTTTCATCCTCGTGCCAAAGCAACCGAAGTGATCCGGCCGCCACCAAGGAAGCGCTCAAGTTCTTCTCTTGGGCCTATGACAAGGGCGACGCCATGGCGTCGAGCCTGGATTATATCCCCATGCCGGACAGTGTCGTGAAGCTGATCCATGCGCATTGGGAAGAGGTCAAGGACAGCAGCGGCAAACCGGTCTTCTAGGTTCGATAAACAATGGGAAAAGGCGCCAAATCCCGGCGCCTTTTCCTGTCCCCCCGTCCTGAACTGGATGGCTTGTCATGCGGCTAGCGGGCCGCTTGAGTGGGTCCCCGGCAGGTACTTCAAACTGGTCGGGAGGGCCGAATGCAGAGCGCCGGGAGGCAAGCTGTGGTTGATGTCGCGTTGCAAGGCGGGGCTCTGATGTCTGCGCAACAGGCGGACCGGGCCAAGGTTCTGCAAAAGCTGCGCATCGGCGACAAGATATTTCGCGCTCTGACCCGTGGTTCGGCGCTCTTCGTTCTCCTTCTGCTTGGCGCTATTATAGTCGCGCTCGTCCATGGCTCGCTGCCGGCTATGCGCGCCTTCGGCTTCTCGTTCCTCTTCGCCGAAAGCTGGAACCCGGTGACCGACAAGTTCGGCGCCATCGCGCCGATTTACGGCACCATCGTCACGTCCTTCATCGCCATGTTGATCGCGGTGCCGGTCGGCCTGTTCATCGCCATGTTCCTCACCGAGCTGTGTCCGAAATGGCTGCGCCGCCCGATCGGCGTCGCCATCGAGCTGCTCGCGGGCATCCCCAGCATCATCTACGGCATCTGGGGCCTGTTCGTCTTCGCGCCGTTCCTGCAGCAATACGTCCAGCCGTTCCTGATCGACACCCTGGGCAATGTCCCCGGCATCGGTGGTCTGTTCGCCGGCCCGCCTTACGGCATTGGCATGCTCACCGCCGGACTGATTCTGGCGGTTATGGTGCTGCCCTTCGTCACCTCGATTTCGCGTGACGTGTTCGAGGCGGTGCCGCCGGTGCTCAAGGAGGCGGCCTATGGCCTGGGCTGCACCACCTGGGAGGTCGTGCGCTACGTGGTGCTGCCGTTTACCCGGGTCGGCGTCATCGGCGGCTGCATGCTGGGCCTCGGCCGCGCGCTCGGCGAAACCATGGCGGTGACCTTCGTCATCGGCAACGCTCACCGCATTTCCGCCTCCATCCTGGCGCCCGGCACGACGATCTCGGCGACCATCGCCAATGAATTCACCGAAGCGGTCGGCGACCTTTACACCTCGTCGCTGATCGCCCTCGGCCTCATCCTGTTCGTCATCACCTTCATCGTGCTGGCGATCGCCCGCTACATGCTGATGCGCCTCAACGCGCGGGTCGGAGCTTAACCATGGCACGGTCGTTTTCCACCCCGATCTACGCCAGGCGGCACCGCAGCAACCTGGTGAGCATGGTGCTGTCCTTGAGCGCGACGGCCTTCGGCCTGAGCTGGCTGGTGTTGATCCTGGCGGTGCTGCTGTGGAAGGGCTTCAGCGGGCTGTCGATCGCCGTGTTCACGCAGATGACGCCGCCGCCCGGCTCGGCCGGCGGCCTGCTCAACCCGATCGCCGGCAGCCTGGTGCTGACCTTCCTCGGCGTGCTGTTCGGCACGCCGATCGGCATGCTCGCCGGCACCTACATGGCCGAATACGGCCGCTACGACAAACTCACCTTTTTCGTCCGCTTTATCAACGACATCCTGTTGAGCGCGCCCTCGATCGTTATCGGCCTGTTCATCTATGAGGTCATGGTCGCGCAGATGGGGCATTTCTCCGGCTGGGCCGGCGCCGTCTCGCTCGCAGTGATCGTCATTCCGGTGGTGGTGCGCACGACCGAGGACATGCTCATCCTGGTGCCGGATACCTTGCGCGAGGCGGCCGCTTCGATCGGCCTGCCGCGTTCGCTGATGATCCAGAGGATCGCCTACCGCGCCGCGCGCGCCGGCATGGTCACCGGCGTGCTGCTAGCGATCGCGCGCATTTCCGGCGAGACCGCGCCGCTGCTGTTCACCGCGCTCAACAATCAGTTCTGGAGCACCAATCTCAACGCTCCCGTTTCCAGCCTGCCGGTCGTCATCTTCCAATTCGCCCTCAGCCCCTACAACGATTGGCAAAAACTCGCCTGGACCGGCGCCTTGATCATTACCCTGGCTGTGCTTGCTCTCAGCATCTTTGCCCGTATCCTCACCGCACAGAGAAAGACCTCATGAGTAGCATGGCAACATTCACCGTCCCCACCGTTTCCAACGCGCCGATCGAAATGGACGGCCTGACGGACAAGGTTTCCATTCGCAATCTTGATTTTTTCTACGGCGACCATCGGGCGCTGAAGAACATCAACGTCTCGCTCTACCAGGGCCGGGTGACCGCCTTTATCGGCCCCTCGGGCTGCGGCAAGTCCACGCTGCTGCGCATCCTCAACCGCATGTACGATCTTTATCCCAATCAACGCGCCACCGGCGACGTGCATCTTGACAGCGAGAATATCCTGTCGGCGTCGCAGGACCTCAATTTGCTGCGCGCCAAGGTTGGCATGGTGTTCCAGAAGCCAACGCCGTTCCCGATGACCATCTTCGAGAACATCGCCTTCGGCATCCGTCTTTACGAAAAGCTGCCGAAATCCGAACTCGAAGGCCGCGTCCAGCATGCCTTGCAGCGCGCGGCGCTGTGGGACGAGGTCAAGGACAAGCTCGGAGCCAATGGCCTGTCGCTCTCCGGCGGCCAGCAGCAGCGGCTGTGCATTGCGCGCACCGTGGCAGTGCGGCCGGAAGTCATTTTGCTCGATGAGCCATGTTCGGCGCTCGACCCGATCTCCACCGCCAAGATCGAGGAATTGATCGACGAGCTGAAGGACGATTACACCATCGTCATTGTCACCCATAACATGCAGCAGGCGGCGCGCGTATCAGACTTCACCGCGTTCATGTATCTGGGCGAACTGGTCGAATTCGGCGAGACCACCAAGATCTTCACCACGCCGAACGACCGCCGCACCCAAGACTACATCACCGGCCGCTTCGGCTAGCGCGCCAGGTTCGAAGGACAGTAGAAATGACCGATTATCACACCACCAAGGCCTTCGACAGCGACCTGCAGGACCTGTCGCGCATGGTCGCCGAAATGGGCGGCCTCGCCGAAAAACTGGTCGCCGATTCCGTCGATGCGCTCGCCAAACGCGACACCGCGCTGGCGCAGCGCATCACCGCGGCGGACGCGAATATCGATAATCTTCAGCGCGAGATCGAGGAAAAGGCGGTCAACACCATTGCCCGCCGCCAGCCAATGGCGGTTGACCTGCGCGAGATCGTCGGCGCGTTGCGGCTCGCCAGCGATCTCGAACGCATCGGCGATCTTGCCAAGAACATCGCCAAGCGCGTCATTGCCCTCAACGGCGAGTTCCCGCCGCCCAAGCTGATCCGCGGCGTCGAACACATGACCGACCTGGTGCTCGGCCAGTTGAAGGCGGTGCTCGATGCGTATGCGCGGCGCGACCTTGCCAAGGCCATGGCGGTATGGCGCGGCGACGAGGAAATCGACGCGGTGTGCACCTCCGTTTTCCGCGAGCTGCTCACTTACATGCTGGAAGACCCGCGCAACATCACCTTCTGCATTCATCTCATGTTCTGCGCCAAGAACGTCGAGCGCATGGGCGACCATGCCACCAACATTGCGGAAACCGTGCACTACGTGATTGACGGCCGCCCGATTGCCGAATCCCGGCCGAAGGGTGACACCACGACGCTCGCCACGCAGAAGGCGGCGGCCAACAGGTAGACCGATCGAGATGAGCGCGCGCATTCTGATCGTGGAGGACGAGGAGCCGCTGACCTTGCTGCTCCGCTACAACCTCGAGGCGGAAGGCTACGAGGTCGAGAGCGCCGCGCGCGGCGACGAGGCGGACACCAAACTGAAGGAAGGCATCCCCGACCTCGTCGTGCTCGACTGGATGCTGCCGGGCCTCTCCGGCATCGAGCTCTGCCGGCGCCTGCGCGCGCGGCCGGAAACGCGGCAACTGCCGATCATCATGCTCACCGCGCGCGGCGAGGAGAGCGAGAAGGTGCGCGGACTTGCGACCGGCGCCGACGACTACATCGTCAAGCCGTTCTCGGTGCCGGAACTGCTCGCTCGCGTGCGCGCGCTCTTGCGCCGTGCCAACCCGGAGCGGGTCGCCTCCGTGCTCAATATCGGCGACATCGAGCTTGACCGGGAAAAAAAGCGGGTCTCGCGCAACGGCAAAGCGGTCGATCTCGGCCCGACCGAATACCGCCTGCTCGAATTCCTCATGGAGCGCCCGGGCCGCGTGTTCTCGCGCGAGCAATTGCTCGACGGCGTCTGGGGCAGCGAAATCTATATCGATGAGCGCACCGTCGACGTTCACGTCGGCCGCCTGCGCAAGGCCATCAACCGCGGGCAGATGAGCGACCCGATCCGCACCGTGCGCGGCGCCGGCTATGCGCTGGACGACCGCTTCGGCCACGCCGGCTGAGCTTTTCCGGCACCCCCGCCTTGTCTGCAAAACGGCGAACGGCTTAACTCCCTTCGCGCCGCCCGGCGCGTGATGGAGAACAAGCGCATGGCCGCTGGCGCCGCTGCCGCACCGGAGGTACTCAAGGACCTCGCGCCGACCGGCAAGCTGCGCGCGGCCATCAACTTCGGCAACGGCGTGCTGGCGCAGAAGGATCCGGCAAGCGGCGCGCCCAAGGGCATCACGCCAGAGCTCGCGAGCGAGCTTGGCCGCCGCCTCGGCGTCCCGGTCGAGTTCGTCACCTTCGAGAGCGCCGGCGCGGTCTTCGCCGCCGGCAAGACGGGGAAATGGGACATTGCCTTCATCGCCATCGAGCCGGTGCGCGCCGCCGAAATCGAATTCACCGCGCCCTACGTGATCATCGAAGGCACCTACATGGTGACGGCGGGTTCGCCGCTGAAAGCCGTGGCCGACGTCGATCGCCCGGGCAAGCGCGTCGCCGTGAACATCGGCTCGGCCTACGATCTTTATCTCACGCGCAACCTGAAGAATGCGACGCTGGTGCGCGGCGACGGCGTCAAAGGCCCCGATGCCTTCGATATCTTCGTCAAGGACAAGCTCGATGCCGTCGCCGGCGTGCGGCAGATGCTCGCGGCTTATGCGGCGACGCATCCCGGCATGCGCGTCATGGACGACCGCTTCATGGACATCCGCCAGGCCATGGGCACGCCCAAGGGCCGTCTGGCCGGCGTCGGCTACCTCAAGGCATTCGTCGAGGAGATGAAGGCATCGGGCTTTGTCGCCGCGGCGCTCAAGCGCAGCGGGCAGTCGGCGCAGGTCGCCCCGCCGGCGTGAGCGCGGCGGTCTTGACTTTATTCCTAAGGTATGTTTTCCTATTGCATCCCACCCCAAATGCCAAGGGGCAGGCGCTTGCCCTCGATACCCGAAAGAGCCTTCGTCGTCTGTACACCATCTTCAGATGCGGAGGCCGGAACGAGCGGTGTGCCGGAACTCAAATTCGGCAAGATAGCGCTGCTAGGTGTTGTTCGCTACAAAAGCGATATGTGCCTTTCACGCTGCGCTTGAAATTGCCTAAAAAGTTTTCGTCTGCGTTCGTTGTCTGTCCGTCTTTGCCGACATTAATCCCGCTCTGGTCCACAACCATGCTCAACAGTCTTGTGCGCAGCAACTTCCTTGCCGTCTTCGCCGTAGAGACGGCTTTCGTCCCTGTGTAGTTCTGATTGCGTCGCACGTTGCGTACGAGGATATCGCGAACTTGCCGCAGTGGTCGCGGCCTTGACGTGCAAGGCGCGGACGCGGCCCTTGGTTCCACCAGTGCGACGATGCCGCTACTTGTGGCGGTGGCGCTTGCGATAGCGCTTCGCCCGCTTCCGATGGATCGCCGTAATAGGTTTCGTCGCCGGAATGAACGGCCGATCACCGGGGACCATGCGGAGCAAACCTCAAACACCGCGCGCGGGATGCCTTGGGATTTGGCGGACTTGCGGCTTGCCCGCCATAGCTCGCGAAGCGAGCGGCGGCGGGAACCGGACTTCGATAAGCCTCGATGTCGCGAGGCGTCGAGGCCCGTGGGTCCTCCGGGAGCCTTGGCGTCCCGCGCGCCCTTGGTTTTTGCAGGGCGGGTGGATCGAATGGAACTGCGGCCTGCTCCGGGCCGATCAAAGAACAGGAGCGATGATGCTTGCGCTCTTCACCCTGCGGGGCAGGGTGAAGCGTTCAGCCGCGGAATGGCCGCTTGTCGCGCCGCCGGTCGCTGGCCGGCTGATAGGCAATGCGGGAGTGGTGGGTGCAATAGGGCAGGTCGCTCGCCGCCTCGCCGCCGCAGAAGTAGAACTCGCCGCCGCCGGGGTCGCCGATCGGCCATTTGCAGGTTTTCTCGGTCAGCTCCAGCAAAGTTTTGCGCTGCTCGACCGGAATATCGATCAGCTCCGGCTCCAGCTCGGCTTCGTAGTCGTAGGCGAGCGCGGTATTCCCGCGCATGGACGAACGCGAAACCCGCATCATGCCGGACGATCGCGGCTTGCGCGCCCGCGGCACGCCGGATGAGGGGCTTTTGGCCCGCCCGGACAGGCCTAGGCGGTGCACCTTGCCGATGACCGCGTTGCGGGTGATGCCGCCGAGCTCCGCGGCGATTTGGCTCGCTGACAAGCCGTCAGCCCAAAGTTTTTTCAAGAGCTCGACCCGCTCGTCCGTCCAGCTCATCAGGCTTTTCTCTATCACGATCAATGCCCTAGATGGAATCCGACCCCATTGCCGGACCCGGTTTTTGGGGCCCAGCGCCTACGCGACAGCGATGCACTAGAAAACGCAGCAGCACGATATGTCGTACTAGCGAGCCAAAACGCTACAATATCGAGTGAGTCACGCGCAAGCCTTTGCAAGGCTTTCGTCCCAGCTACCAACAGTTTTCCTTTAGAATCCGCACTTGCGGCGATTTTGAGTCCGCAGCGCAACATGACGTGTCGCGTGTTGACAGGCCAAGCTCCGGCAATAGAATGAAAAAAGTGCCGCCCGGCGAGGCGGCACATTTCTTTTCGGCTCGTGCATGATCCCGAAAAGACTGTGGCCGTGTTTGAAAATAGTCATGCGCAAGCAGTACGTTCCATTGGATGAGCAGCCCCGTGGCCTCGCATATTTTGCCGACCTATGCGCGTGTCGACCTCGCTTTTGAGCGGGGCGAGGGCGCCTGGCTGTTCACCACCGAGGGCGACAAGTATCTCGATTTCACCTCGGGCATCGCCGTCAATGCGCTTGGCCATGCGCATCCGCATATGGTGAAGGCGATCGAGGAGCAGGCGAAGAAACTCTGGCACGTCTCCAACCTCTATCGCATCCCGGAAGGCGAAAGGCTCGCCGACCGACTGTGCGCGGCGACCTTTGCCGACACCGTGTTCTTCCAGAATTCCGGCACCGAGGCGATCGAGTGCGCGATCAAGATGACGCGCCATTATCAGTCCAGCCAGGGCAAGCCGGAGAGCTATCGCATCATCACCTTCGAAGGCGCGTTCCATGGGCGCACGCTGGCGGCGCTTGCCGCCACCGGAAACAAAAAATATCTCGACGGCTTCGGGCCGCCGGTCGACGGTTTCGACCAGGTGCCTTACGCCGATCTCGAGGCTGTGAAGAAGGCGATCGGGCCTCGGACCGCCGGCATCCTCATCGAGCCGGTCTTCGGCGAGGGCGGCGTGCGCATGGTGCCGCACACGTTCCTGCGCGCCTTGCGCAAGCTGTGCGACGACAACGGCCTGCTGCTGGTGTTCGACGAGATCCAAAGCGGCATGGGCCGCACCGGCGATTTGTTCGCCTATCAGCACATCGGTGTCACGCCCGACATCATGACGATCGCCAAGGCGCTCGGCGGCGGCTTTCCGGTCGGTGCCTGCCTTGCCACAACGGAAGCGTCCAAGGGCATGACCGCCGGCACGCACGGCTCGACCTTCGGCGGTAATCCTTTGGCGATGGCCTGCGGGAACGCGGTGCTCGACGTGATGCTGGCCGACGGCTTCCTCGACAAGGTCAAGCAAAACGCCCTGTTGCTCAAGCAGAAACTGGCCGAGATCAAGGACCGCCACTCCTCGGTGATCGCCGAGGTGCGCGGCGAAGGGCTGCTGGTCGGCCTGCGCATGGTGCCGCCGTCCTCCGAGATGGTGGATGAACTGCGCGCCGAGAAAATGATCACGGTCGGCGCCGGCGACAATGTGGTGCGGCTGCTGCCGCCGCTGATCGTCAGCGAGGCCGAGATTGCCGAGGCGGTCGCGCGCATAGACCGCGCCTGCACGCGGCTTGAGAAGGCGCATCCGCGGCCCGCAAATGCGGTGGCGCCATGACCGGAAACGGTGTGCGGCATTTCCTCGATCTCATCGATGTTCCCAAGCCGGTGCTGGCGGGCATCATCGACGACAGCCGCGCCATGAAGGCCGAGCGCAAGCGAGGCGTGCGCATTTCCCCGCTCGAAGGCAAGACGCTGGCGATGATCTTCGAGAAGCCGTCGACGCGCACGCGCGTCTCCTTCGACGTCGCCATGCGCCAGCTCGGCGGCGAGGCGATCCTGCTGACCTCGCAGGAAATGCAGCTCGGCCGCGGCGAGACGCTGGCCGATACCGCGCGCGTCTTGTCGCGCTATGTCGATGCCATCGTCATCCGCATCCTCGATCACGAGGCGATGGCGGAACTTGCCCGCTACGCGACGGTGCCGGTGATCAACGGGCTCACGCGGCGTTCGCACCCCTGCCAGGTGCTGGCCGACGTGATGACGTTCGAGGAAAAGCGCGGCTCGATCCGCGGCCGCACCGTGGCCTGGACCGGAGATTCCAACAACGTGCTGGCGTCGTGGATGCACGCCGCCGAGCGCTTCGATTTCAACCTGCGCGTGGCGACGCCGCCCGAATTGCGGCCGAAGAAATGGCTGATGGATTGGGTGAAATCCTCGGGCGCCGCCGTCAAGGTCGGCGAGGACCCGGAAGCCGCCGTCAAGGACGCCGATTGCGTCGTCACCGACACCTGGGTGTCGATGGGCGACCGCGACGGCAAGCTGCGTCACAACGTGCTCAAGCGCTACCAGGTGAATTCCCGGCTGATGGCCAAGGCCAAGCCCGACGCGCTGTTCATGCACTGCCTGCCGGCGCATCGCGGCCAGGAGGTTACCGACGAGGTGATCGACGGCCCGCAGTCGGTGGTGTTCGACGAGGCGGAGAACCGCCTGCACGCGCAAAAGGGCCTGCTCGCCTGGTGCCTGCACGCCGACGCTTAAGCGTCATTCCGGGACGGCGCGTGAGCGCCGGACCCGGAATCCAGATGCGATGAGTGAATTTGTTTCTGGATTCCGGGTTTGCACCTTCGGCGCGCCCCGGAATGACAGCGTTGCGGGGCCCCGAAATCACTAAGTTGAACGCTACATAACGCCCATGACCGAACCAGCCGCAAATCCCCGCATCGAAATCCCCACGCGCGCGCCGGCGGCCACCACGGCCGACGACACCGTCATGCCGTTCGAAGTGGCCGCGCTCGACCTGCGCGGCCGGGTGGTGCGGCTCGGCCCGCTCATCGACCAGATCCTCGAGCGCCACGCCTATCCCGATCCGGTGGCCAAGCTCCTGGGCGAAGCGGTGGTGCTCACCGTCATGCTCGGGACATCCTTGAAGATCGACGGCCGCTTCATTTTGCAGACGCAAAGCGACGGCCTCGTGCGCATGCTGGTGGTGGACTTTACCGCGCCCGGCAAGGTGCGCGCCTGCGCCCGCTTCGACAAGGATCAGGTGGCCGCGGCGATCGCTGCGGGCAAGACTGACGGCGGCGCGCTGCTCGGCAAGGGCCATCTCGCCATGACCATCGACCAGGGGCCCGACATGAACCGCTACCAGGGCCTGGTGGCGCTCGACGGCGGCTCGCTGGAGGACGCCGCGCACGAATATTTCCTGCGCTCGGAGCAGATCCCGACGCGGGTGCGGCTCGCGGTCGCCGAGGAATTGCGCGCCGGGAACGGCGGCGCCAAGCATCGCTGGCGCGCCGGCGGCATCTTGCTGCAATTTTTGCCGAAGTCGCCGGAGCGCGCGCGCGTCGCCGATCTGCATCCGGGCGACGCCCCGGAAGGCACGGTGATGCATACGGTCCCCGAGGACGAGGCCTGGGGCGAAGGCCGCGCGCTCATCGACACCGTCGAAGATGTCGAGCTGGTCGATCCGGCGCTTTCAAGCGAGCGGCTGGTCTATCGCCTTTTCCACGAGCGCGGCGTGCGCGTGTTTCGCGCCACCGAGCTGCGCGGCGAGTGCTCGTGCTCGCGCGACAGCGTCGAGGCTATGCTCAAAAGCTTCTCGCAGGACGACCGCGATCATATGGTGGAGAACGGCAAGATTTCCGTGACCTGCGAATTCTGCAGCGCGAATTATGAATTCGCGCCGGGCGAGGTCGCGGCCAAATCCAATTAAGGCGGCTACTTTATGCGGGCGGTAATTCTGACGGTCGTCGCGTTGGCAATGCCGCAAGCAGTTCTGGCGCAAAGCTGTCCGCAGCCACTGGCGTCGGCAACGAAACTCGTGTTGGTCACCGCCGACAAGATGACCAGCGCCACGGCAAGCTTGCGGCGCTTCGAACGCGCGGCGGCGGACGCGCCATGGCATGCGGTGGATGGGCCGCAGACGGCGCTCATCGGTTATAGCGGCATCGCCTTGGCGCATAGCTTCCGCGCCTTCGCGCGCGACCATGAGTCGATTAAAGTGGACGGCGACAGGCGCGTGCCAGCCGGCTTCTTCACGATTGGCCGCAGCTTCGGCTTCGCCGCGTCAGCGCGACCTGATTATTTGCACATCGTTCCAGGCACGGTCTGCGTCGATGACCCGCGCTCGCCCGCCTACAACACCATCACCACGCGCGCGAAGGTTGGCTGGAAGGTGCATGGCGAGAACATGTGGCGCATTCCGGAATACAAGCTCGGCCTGCTGGTCGATTACCCGACCGACGCGCATGCGCGCGCCGGCTCCTGCATCTTCATCCACCGCTGGGTGAAGGGCGCAACCGGCACGCATGGCTGTGTCGCCTTGCCCGAACCGCAGCTCGAGAGCTTGCAGGACTTCGCGCAATCCGGCGCGGTGCTGGCGGTGCTGCCGCGCCAGGCGCAGGATCGTTTCAAAGGGTGTTTGCCGCAGTGACGTTTAATTGATCGTGCGCTCGGTGTAGGAGGAATTGAGCGAGAACGCCGGGATCTCGATATCGAAATGCTCGTTTCCCGGCGTCACCATGCCGTAGCTGCCGGTCATGAAGCCCGACGGCGTCGGCAGCGGAACCCCGCTGGTATATTCGAACGAATTGCCGGGTTTGAGCGTCGGTTCCTCGCCGACCACGCCTGGCCCGCGCACCTCCTGCAGCTTGCCGTTGGCGTCGGTAATGCGCCAATGCCGCGTCTTGAGCTGCACGATCTCGCCGCCGAGATTGGAAATGTTGATAGTATAGGCCCAGAAATAATAGCCGTTACCCGGCGACGACCGCTCGGAAACGAAGCGCGGCGTCACGGTGACCTCGATCTTGCGGGTTACGGCGCGGTACATCTATATGGCCTGCAATTATACGCGGTCGGAACCTTGCCATTCTTTCTTGGCAAAGGATTATGGCCGAAAGCCCACACGAAAGAAAAGCCGCTCATGTCTTCGGTTTTGGCCCCGGTCTCGACCGAACGCGACCTGCGGCTTGACATGTTTCGCGGGCTTGCGCTCTGGCTGATTTTCCTCGACCACATCCCGTCCAACGCGGTGAGCTGGATCACCATCCGCAATTACGGCTTTTCCGACGCCACCGAGATCTTCGTCTTCATCTCCGGCTATACCGCCGCCTTTGTCTACGGGCGCGCGATGCGCGAGCACGGCTTCATTGTCGGCAGCGCCCGTCTGCTCAAGCGCACCTGGCAACTCTACATCGCGCACGTGTTCCTGTTCGCTATATATCTCGCCGAGATTTCCTACGTCGCGCATACCTTCGACAATCCGCTCTACAGCGAGGAAATGGGCGTGCTCGATTTCCTCAAGAATCCCGACGTCACCATCGTCCAGGCGCTGCTGCTCAAGTTCAAGCCGGTGAACATGGACGTGCTGCCGCTCTATATCGTGCTGCTGCTGTGCTTCTCCCCGATGCTGTGGCTGCTATTGCGCGCGCCGTCGATCGCGCTGCTGGCTTCAGCGACGCTCTACGCTCTGATGTGGCAATTCGATTGGAATGTAGCGGCTTATCCGCACGGCGTCTGGGTGTTCAATCCTTTCGCCTGGCAATTGCTGTTCGTGTTCGGCGCCTGGTGCGCTCTCGGCGGGGCGCAGCGATTGTCGCGCTGGATCAATTCGCGCATCGTGTTCGCGCTGGCGGTCGCTTATCTGTGTTTTGCGTTCTTCATCGCCATGACCTGGTACATCCCGCGTCTCGGCAATGTCGTGCCGCAATTCGTCGGCGATGCGATCTACCCGATCGACAAGACCAATCTCGACGTCTTGCGCATTCTGCATTTCCTCTCGTTGGCCATCGTCGTGCTGTGGTTTGTGCCGCGCGACTGGCCGCCGCTGAAATGGAAAGCGGCATGGCCGATGATCGTGTGCGGGCAGCACTCGCTGGAGATTTTTTGTCTCGGCGTGTTCCTGGCCTTTGCCGGGCACTTCGTGTTTACCGAAGTGTCCAATCGCCTGCCGATGCATATCATCGTCAGTCTGGCGGGCATCGTCATCATGGTCGGCTTCGCGGCGTTGATTTCGTGGTATAGAGATGTGGAACGGAGGAGACCGGGGCCGCGTCCACCCGCACCAAGGCCGGGACTCGCGGGGGGCAACGCATGAGGGGGCGTTTTACATTCGCGCTGGCGTTCGCGCTGTTGGCGGCGCTTGCACAAATCTGTCCGGCCGCGGCCGGGCACGCGGATGAATGCGCCGCGGCCGGACCTTTGGCGGTTACGGATATTCCGCTGCCGAATGTTGAGCGCGCGCTTGGCGCCAAGCACTTCGACATCCTGGTGGTCGGCGCCGGTTCTTCAGCGCTGCCGGGGCCGAATGGGGTCGCCAACGCCTACCCGGCGCGATTGCAGCACGCACTCATCGGCGCGCTGCCCGGCATCGCCGTCAAGGTGACGACGGACGTCCAAGCCAAGCGCACCGCCGCCGACATGGTGAAGACGCTGCCGGCCGCGCTCAAAGCTGCCAAGCCCGCACTGATGATCTGGCAGACGGGGACCGTCGATGCGATGCAGGCGGTTGATCCGGATCAATTCAGCGCCGCCCTTGATCACGGTATTAAGCTTGCTCATGCCGCAGGCGCCGATGTTGTCCTGGTCAACTCCCAGTACAGTCCGCGCACGGAATTGATGATTGCCTTGACGACTTATGACGACGACATGCGTTGGGTTGCAGTGCAGCAACAGGTCCCGCTGTTCGACCGATTCAGCATTATGAAGCTTTGGAGCGATTTGGGCACTTTTGACTTGTATTCGACGACGAAAAAATTAGATATTGCAGAGCAGGTGCACGATTGTATTGGGCGATTGCTCGCCGATCTCGTGACCGAAGCAGCCAAGTCGGCGGGATCGCCGGCGAAATAGGGCGGTGTTTAAACGGGGTCGGGGGAAGACTGTCTTGCAGCAAATCGAACGTTCTTTTTGGGCGGCAAGACCGTTTGCCGTCGCCGCTCTTATCGTCGCCGCTGCGATGCCGATTGCCGCGCGCGCCAACTCGCCGCGCTGCGACGCGCCGCTCGACCTGATACGCTTTGCCAATCCTCTGGCGCGCGTAGCGCAGAAGCTCAATAACGGCAAGTCGGTCACCATTGTCGCCATCGGCTCGTCGTCGACCGCCGGATCGGGCGCCTCATCGCCGGCCGCGACTTATCCGAGCCGGCTGCAGGCCGAGCTCACGCGACGCTTCCCCGGCCACGCCATTACCGTGCTCAACCGCGGCGTCGGCGGCGAAGAAGCACCCGACATGCTCAAGCGGTTCGATACCGCGGTGATCGCTGCCAAGCCGGACCTGGTTCTCTGGCAGCTCGGCACCAATTCGGTGCTGCGCGATCACCAGCTCGGCGATCACGGCGCCACGATCCACGCGGGCCTCGCCAAGATTCGCACGACCGGCGCCGACGTCGTGCTGATCGATCCGCAGTTTGCGCCGAAGGTCATTGCCAAGCCGGAAGCCCCACACATGGTCGAGCTGATCGCGGAAACGGCGAAGGTCGAGGATGTCGATCTATTCCCGCGCTACGACGTCATGAAGCGCTGGTATGACGTCGATCACCTGACGTTTTCGGCATTCGTGTCGCCCGACGGGCTGCACATGAACGACTGGAGCTATGGCTGCCTGGCCAAGGGCTTGAGCCTCGCCATCGCCGAAGCCGTCGAGAGGCCGGTGTTGTCGGCGAAAGTCGTTCCGCACGCGTTCTATCCGGAATAGCCGCCAGGCTCTTCACACCTTCTCCAGCGCCGTCAGCAGATCCTCGATCAGGTCGTCGCGGTGCTCGAGGCCGGCCGAGAACCGCACCAGCCCGTCACCAATGCCAAGCTCGGCGCGCTGCGCAGGCGTCAGCCGCTGGTGCGTGGTCGTGGTCGGATGCGTGATCAGGCTCTTGGCGTCGCCCAGATTGTTGGTGATGCTGACGAGCTGCAACGCGTTGAGGAAACGGAACGCCGCCTCCTTGCCGCCCTTGATCTCGAACGAACACAGCGTCGAGCCGGCCTTCATCTGTTTCTTGACGATGGCGGCCTGCGGATGATCCTTGCGGCCGGGATAGATGACGCGCGACAGCTTCTTGTGACCGGCAAGCGCCTCGGCAACCGCGGCGGCATTTTCGGTCTGCCGCGCGACGCGCACCGGCAGCGTTTCCAGTCCCTTGAGCAGCACCCAGGCGTTGAACGGCGACAGCGACGGGCCGGTCTGGCGCAGGAGCTGGTGGTAGTTGTCGAGGATCAGCTTTTCGCTGCCGAGGATGACGCCGCCGAGCACGCGGCCCTGGCCATCGATGTGCTTGGTCGCCGAATAGACGACCACGTCGGCGCCAAGCGCGAGCGGGCTCTGGTAGAGCGGGGTAGCGAACACGTTGTCGACGACGAGCTTTGCACCGGCGTTGTGCGCGATCTCGGCAACGGCGGCAATGTCGATCACTTCCAGCGTCGGGTTGGTCGGCGTCTCCAGGAAAAACACCTTGGTTTCCTTGCGCACGGCTTTCTTCCATTGCGCCAGATCGGTGCCGTCCACCAGCGTCGTGGCGACGTTAAAGCGCGGCAGCCATTCCTCGACCACCCAGCGGCAGGAGCCGAACAGCGCTTTCGCCGCAACCACGTGGTCGCTGGCGCGCACCAGGCCCATCAGCGCGGTGGTCACCGCCGCCATGCCGGTTGCCGTCGAGCGCGCCGCCTCGGCGCCTTCGAGCGCCGCCATGCGCTGCTCGAACATGCTCATGGTGGGATTGGAATAGCGCGAATAGACATAGCCCGGCGCCTTGCCGGAGAAGCGCGCCTCGCATTCCTCCGCGCTGGGGTAGACGTAACCTTGGGTAAGAAACAGCGCCTCGGAGGTTTCGCCGAATTGCGAGCGCAGCGTGCCGGCGTGCACCAGCTGGGTTTCCGGGCGGTAGGCTTTCGACTTCGACGCGGGCATAGCGGCCTCCTTTGGCCAACAAAAAACCGGCCGGAGAAAATTTCTCGGCCGGGCACACGCGTCCCCGGCCTTTTAGCGATTTGTTTTACGTGGCTGCAAGCCGGCCGGCTCAAATGACCACGGGATAAGGTGTTTGTAGCGGGCCGGGCCGCTTCCCGTCAAGACGGGCATCGGGTTAGATCGGCGCACCGTCACCAAGGGCCGCACGTGGCACTTTCCTTCGCCATCGAGGACAAGGGCATCTTGCCCGACCGCATGATCGCGCAGCTTGCCGCCGCCGGCGGGATTCTGCCCGCGACTGAATTCCTCCCCGATCAGATCCAGCCGGCGAGCCTCGATTTGCGCCTGGGCGAGGTGGCCTACCGCGTGCGCGCGAGCTTCCTGCCCGGGAGCACAACAGTTGCCCGGCGCATCGACGAATTGAAGCTGCATGAATTCGCGCTGACCGACGGCGCGGTGCTGGAGACCGGCTGCGTCTATATCGTGCCGCTGCTGGAGAGCCTGGCGCTGCCGGACGAGATTTCCGCCGCCGCCAACCCAAAAAGCTCGACCGGAAGGCTCGACGTGTTCACCCGCGTGATTGCCGACGAGCTGCGCGGCTTCGATCGGGTCGAGCCGGGCTACCATGGGCCGCTCTATGCCGAGATTTCGCCGCGCACCTTTCCGGTGCTGGTGCGCGAGGGCTCGCGGCTGTCGCAGATCCGTTTCCGCCGCGGCCATGCGTTGCTCGACAGCGACGCATTGCGCGCGCTGCACGCGCGCGAGCGGCTGGTCGATGCCGACGACGCCGATGTCAGCGAAGGCGTGGCGGTCGGCGTCGATCTCTCCGGCAATCTCGGGGGCAGCGAGCGGCCGGGTGTCGTCGGCTACCGCGCCAAGCGGCACACCGGGCTGATCGACGTCGAGCGGCGCGGCGGCTATGCGGTGCTCGATTTCTGGGAGCCGATGCAGGCGCGTCCCGACAAGAGCCTGATCCTCGATCCCAACGAGTTCTACATTCTTGCTTCGAAAGAAGCCGTGCAGGTGCCGCCCGATTACGCCGCCGAGATGGTGCCGTTCGATCCGCTGGTCGGCGAATTCCGCGTGCACTATGCCGGCTTCTTCGATCCCGGCTTCGGCTACGCGGGCGCCGGCGGCAAGGGCGCGCGCGCCGTGCTCGAGGTGCGCTCGCGTGAGGTGCCGTTCATCCTCGAGCATGGGCAAATCGTCGGCCGGCTCGTGTACGAGAAGATGCTGGCCAAGCCCGACAAGCTCTACGGACAGGGCATCGGCTCGAACTATCAGGCGCAGAGCTTGAAGCTCTCCAAGCATTTCAAGGCGTAAGCGACGCGGCTTGCCGCTCGCGCCTGGCTTTGGCTATGGTTGGAGCTGCGCGGGCGTAGTTCAATGGTAGAACGGCAGCTTCCCAAGCTGCATACGAGGGTTCGATTCCCTTCGCCCGCTCCAACGCTTAGGCTCGTTCCGCCGAAAGCTTTTACAGCCATTTTTACAGGGTTTGTTCGCCATCTAGTCTAGTGTGGGATCGAAATGAATAGCCGCACTGAGGATTTGATCGTTGTCGGCTCTCTCACTCTTATTCCTCTCTGGACATTTGTAATTCTACCAATCTTCATCACTCCCGGTCACTTTGGGCACGATGGGTCACAAGCAATGACGCATGATACGGAATTTTGGTGGAACTGGTGGGTGCAAGCAGCCACCGCGATTGCTAGTAGCGATGGATCAGAGGTTTCGTCGTGGGTTCACTGCGGCAGAGAAGACGCAGTTGTGGGATCGCTGGCAGCGGGGCGAGTGCTCAAAGCGATTGGGCGGTCGCTTACGCCGCGCTGTCCATCGGCTTTTGCGCCGCCGTCCCCTTCAGGATCATGTCGGCGCCCTTTTCCGCGATCATGATGGCGGCGGCATTGGTGTTGCCCGATACCAGAGCGGGCATGATCGAGGCGTCGATGACGCGCAAGCGGTCGAGCCCCTTCACGCGCAGCGTCTCGTCGACCACGGCCTTGCTGTCGGGGCCCATGCGGCAGGTGCTGGTCGGGTGAAACACCGTGGTGCCTTTCTCGCGCGCGTAAGCGAGCAGGTCCTCATCGCTCACGCATTTGGCACCCGGGTTGATCTCCTCGGCGACATAGCGGGCAATCGCCGGCGCCGCCATGACCCGGCGCAGCAATTTCATGCCGGCGACGAGGACGTCGCGGTCGGCCGGCGCTGAAAGATAGCGCGGTTGGATCGCCGGCGGCATCGCCGGATCGGACGATTTGATGCGCACGGTGCCGCGGCTCTGCGGGCGCAATTGGCAGACTGACGCAAAAATCCGGGGAAGGGGTGCAGCGCCTGGCCGACCGACTCGGCGCTGAACAAAATGAAATGAAGTTGTACGTCGGGCGTCGGCAGCGTCGGATCGGTCTTGAAGAAGCCGCCGGCGTAACCCGCGCCGATGGAGAGAAAGCCCTTGCGGAAGAGCAGATAATTGAGACCGGCGGCGATGCGGTTCACAGGTTTCGCCATCATGTCGTTGATGGTGATCGCCTCGGTGCACCGATAGTTGAAGCGCGACTGATAATGATCCTGCAGTTCGGCGCCAACGCCCGGCCTGTCGGCGACGACGCCGATGCCGTGCGCGCGCAACAGGTCCGCGGGTCCGACGCCGGACAACTGAAGCAGCTGCGGTGAATTGAACGCGCCGCCCGAGAGAATGACTTCGCCGGCGGCGCGCGCCGTCTGTTTGTGCCCATTCTTGATGTATTCGACGCCAACCGCGCGCCGCCCCTCGAACAGCACGCGTGAGGCCAGCGCATTCGAAATGACTTGCAGATTGCTGCGGCGTTTGGCCTCGCGCAGGTAACCCCGCGCGGTCGAGCAGCGCCGCCCGTTGCGCGCGGTCAACTGGTAATAGCCGGCGCCTTCCTGCGTCGGCCCGTTGAAGTCGCCGGTGCGCGCAAAGCCGGCCTGTTCGGCAGCTTCAATGAAAGCCTCGCACAGCGGATGCCGCTCGACGTCGGAGACGGCGAGCGGGCCTCCGGTGCCGTGCAGCTCGCTTTCGCCGCGCGCCTGATCCTCGGCGCGGCGGAAGTACGGCAGCACGTCGGCAAACGACCAGCCGGTATTGCCGAGCTGGCGCCAGTGATCGAAATCCTCCGCCTGGCCGCGGATATAGAGCAGCCCGTTGATGGAGCTCGATCCGCCCAGAACTTTGCCGCGCGGCTGGATGATGCTGCGGCCGCCGAGTTCGGGCTCCGGTTCCGACTGGTAGAGCCAATTTACGCGCGCGTCGGAAAACAGCTTGCCGTAGCCGAGCGGCACATGAATCCAGAAATGGTTGTCGTTGCCGCCGGCTTCGAGCAGCAGCACCTTATGACGGCCTGACGCCGTCAGCCGGTCGGCGAGGACACAACCGGCGCTGCCGGCACCGACGACGATGTAGTCAAATTCACCCTGCACGCTTTCCCCCGGACTTTGGTTCTTGCCGGCTACCGTATATGGACGGCGCTGCCTGCATCAAGCTTGGCGCCGGCCCAGCCGCGGCAGTTGCAAAAGAATTAACGGCTCTCCGCTCAACTGCGCCTGGCGATTTGCGCCGGGTGGGACCCATGAAACTTCGATTGTTGACGACCGCGCTGCTGCTTTGTCCGCTCGCCGGCCAGGCGGCATCGCTGCCGCGCATCATCGCCTCTGCCGATAATCCGGTGCCCGCCTGCGTGAAGCCAGTGTCGTTGATGCATTTCGTGGCCGAGAAAAATGCTGCCCACACGCCGCCGCGCATCGCCGATCCGCGCTTTGCAAATGTCGCTTCGCTCTACCAGCATATCGGCCAATGCGTGGCGCGTCCGCCGGCAAAATGCGTCGGCGTGCGGTGGGACTACGCCTTCTTCCAGATGCTGATCGAGACCAATTATCTCACGTTCCGCCGGCCCAACGGCGTGCCCGCCGCCGTGTCCGCGCAGGACAACAATTTCGCCGGCGTCGGCGCCACCGTGTCGGGCAAGCCGGGCGAGCGATTCAAGGACGAGGCGACCGGCGTGCTCGCGCATCTGCAGCACGTCTTGATGTATTCGACAACGCGCATTCCCGATCCGGTCGCCCATCGCACGCGGCAGGTGCAGGACGACGTGCAGGACGCGATGCGCCGTTTGCACCGGCCGGTGACGTTCGCCGATCTCGCGCGCGAATGGACCGGCACCGACGCAAGCGGCTACGGTGTCGAGATGAAGAAAGTGGCGGAGAAATACACGGCGCAATTCTGCCGCGCGCCAGCGCACGAGGTTCGCGCGTCCCTCCGCTAACCTTTACCCGGGAACTTTCGAAACGACACTATTTGCTCGCAATGGCCCGAGTCCGGGGCAGAAAATTGCCGAAACCGGCGCTGACGGGGAATTTGGCCATGCGATGCGAGGGCATCGCAAGATGACCCGCGCGCCGCTTTATGCTTAGATTCGGACGCGACCCCCAACGCCACGAGCGCGAGGCCGTTTCCAATGCAAATGATCGATCCGCTCTACTCGCTGTCGGGCTTTGCCGTCGGCCTGCTGGTCGGCATAACCGGCGTCGGCGGCGGATCGCTGATGACGCCGTTGCTGATCCTGTTGTTCGGCGTTCATCCGGCGACGGCGGTCGGCTCCGATCTCATTTACGCCGCCGCGACAAAGGCCGGCGGCACTCTGGTGCATGGATTTTCGCGCAGCATCGACTGGCGCGTGGTCCGCCGCCTGGCTGCCGGCAGTATTCCAGCGGCGGCGGTGACGCTCGCCCTTTGGTCTTATTTGAAAATCAGTGGCGAGGCCGCGCGCAGCATGATCACGCTGGTGCTGAGCTTTGCATTGTTCCTCACTGCATTTGTGCTGGTATTCGGTCGCTCGATCGTTGCCTTCTGCCGTTCACGCGCGAGTGAACCGGAACCGCGGCGCACCGCGATACACACCGTCGCCGTCGGCGCCGTGCTCGGCATTCTGGTGTCGATTTCGTCCGTCGGCGCCGGTGCAATCGGCGTCATTGCGCTGGTGTTGCTCTACCCGCATCTGCCGATGTCGAAGATCGTGGGCTCCGACATCGCCCACGCGGTGCCGCTGACTTTGGTCGCCGGACTCGGCCATTGGGCGATGGGCTCGGTCGATTGGCATATTATTATTTCGCTGCTGGTCGGCTCGCTGCCGGGCATCTTCATCGGCAGTTATTTCGCCGTCCGTATCCCCGAGCGCGCCTTGCAGCTGATCCTGGCGGCGACGTTGTTCGTGGTGGCGAGCCGCATCGCCTACGACCACGCCACCACGGCGTCATCCTTCTTTACCGCCTTCTCGCGCCGCGCGGTGCACTGAATTCGGCGCAATAACAAACCGGCCGCGCAAGGGGTGCGCGGCCGGTTCAAAATCGCAGTCGAACGAAATTAGTTGCCTTTATTAGTTCCCTTGGATCGTCTGGATCACGCTCGACATCGGGCGCGCCTCTTCCAGCCCACCACCCATCTCCTTGAGCACGATCTCCTTGTATTCCGGCATCGGCTCGACCGGGGTCTTGCCGACGACCTGCACGATCTTGAAGCCGCCAGCCTTGAGCTGCTTGAGGATTTCGGGGACCGCTTCGGAGGTCGCGTGCTGGAAGTCGTGCATCAGGATGATGCCCTTGCCGTGCTTGTTGAGCCGGTCCATCACGGATTTAACGACCTGCTCCGGCCGGCGCATCTTGAAGTCGAACGAGTCCCAGTCGGTCGAAAAGATGCCGACGTTGCGCTCGCCAAGATATTTGACCATGTCCGGCGGATTGCGCAGCGCCGGGAAGCGGAAGAACGGGGCAACCGGCTTGTTGCCGAGGGCGATGCTCACCGCGGCGATGCCCTTCTCGATTTCCGCCTTGGCCTCGTCGGAGGTGAGCCGCGTCAAATCCTTGTGCGACCAGGTATGCGAGCCGACGGTGTGACCGGCCTTGACCACTTCCTTGAGAATTTCCGGGTGCCAGCCGGCATGCATGCCGATCGGGAAGAACATCGCCTTGGTGCACTGGTCGGCCAGCGCCTTGAGCACGCGCTCGGTGTTTCCCGGCCATGGACCGTCGTCGAAGGTGAGCACGACTTCATGATCACGCAGGAAGTCGTAGGCCTTGAAGTTCTGAAAGCCGAAGCCGGGGCCGCCGGTGGTGTCGATCTGCACCACGCGGGTCACGCCAAGCGCGTTCGGATTTGCGCATTTGGCCTGTTCCGCCGGAGCCGGCGTCGGAGCCGGTGCGGGTGTAGCGGAAGCCGTAGTCGCAGCCGGGACAGGCGCTTGAGCGGTCTGCGCCCACGCGGTTGCCGCCGCAGAAACCGAAATCGCGAGAGCAAGAGCCAAAGTCTGACGCATCGCCTTCTCCACGCCGTTTATTTACTGCTTTTAGGACGTTCCTATACATCGCGACTTTAACTCTTTGAGTCAACGCGACTCGGGAAAACTCCGTAATTTTGGCGGATTTGCCGGGGCTTATGGTAAATGCCGCCGCCTTCCGCGGGCCGCGGAGAATGCCGGTCCCGCGCGGTTGCCGCCCGCGGCGATCGGTCCTATCTGTTGGTTAAGGGGCGGGGAGACGAGTGCTATGTCGACTTTGGTTTCAGGCCAGGTCCGCTCACGGACAATTTTATTGCTCGGCGGCGCGATCGGGGCGCTGTTGGCGGGCACGCTGGCATTGTGGGCCTACTACGGCACCGCGGTTTTTTTCGAGATGGTGCGCGCCGGCTGGACGTCGTGCTTCTGACAGGCGGTTGAATTCCGATGAATGCGCGAACGTCGCAAATCTTTTTGATTCTGTCCTCGTTCCTTGGCCGGGCTGGTTTTGTTTGTCGGCGTCATTCTTTTCGCGGCCGGACATTTTTCGGGCGGCGCGCCCGGGCCATCGGCGATCGGCGGACCGTTCAAGCTCGTCGACCAGGACGGCAAGCCGATCACCGACGCGGCGCTCAAGGGCCATCCGTCGCTGGTGTTCTTCGGCTACACGCATTGCCCGGACATCTGCCCGACCACGCTGTTCGAGCTTTCGGAGGTGTTGCGCGCGCTCGGGCCCGACGCCGACAAGGCCGCGGCGCTGTTCATCAGCGTCGATCCGGATCGCGACACGCCGGCGGTGATGAAGGATTATCTGTCGAGTTTCGATCCGCATTTGCGCGGCGCGACCGGCAGCGACGACGCGCACTAGCAGCGGTGGAAAAGGAATACCGCGTCTTTGCCAAGAAAGTGCCGACCGGCAAGGACGGCGACTACAGCATGGACCACACCGCGCTGGTCTATCTGATGGACAAAGACGGCCGCTTCGTCGCCCCGTTCAATCTCAACCGGAAGCCCGAGGCCGCGGCCGCCGATCTGCGGAAATATATGTAGGTTGCGGCTCCTGGTCCGGCGCCAGTGGCGTGAAAACGCCCGCCGCCTCGAAATGGCTGAGATAACGCTCCAGCTTCGACAGCACGCGGTCATTTTCGCAAACGATGTGCGCGAATTTCCATCGCATAATTCATCGCGGTGCCGATCCGAGTGAATGCGCAGCATCGCCGCGCTACTGAGGCTAGGGCGGGACCTGGTCGCCAGCCCTTATCGTCTCCGAAAATTTCAGCCGGTGCGTGTACCGAAAACTTGATCCGGTGACGATTTCGAAAAGCTGTTCAGGTCGGCCAAGCAGGAACTTTAAGCCGGGTATCCCGCGGGGTCAAAAAAACCGCCAGGTCAGTAAGAATTGGAGTTACTCCGTTTTGGACGGTCACCGCACATTGTCCGCAGCCGCCGACGAGCCGGGGCTATGCCGCGAACAAATCTCTCTATTAGCCGTCCGTGAATTGCATCGCTTGAGGCTGGTGCAGCTTTGGCACGGCATCCAAGAGCATTCTCGTCTAGGGCTCCTTTGGAGTCGAAAAAATGACTTCGGGGGTGTTAAGTTCGCAAATCTTGCCGAGATGCATGACGCCGATATGGTCCGCGATCTGATATGCGGCCGCTAGGCTATGGAGATGAAACATATCAAGAACACGAGATGATCGTGCGAGCAATAGAGTGCAATAATGGTGAGTTAGCATATCATACGACGCGTGCGCACGTCCTTGCCGCGGGTCAGGTGTTCGAGGACCTAGCGTTCAGCCAGGCTCTGCCAGCGTGAGTTCTAAGGATGATTGTTCGATGCGGTGCTGCGACAGTACTTTCCGAAGGGAACCGACCTGTCGGTGCACTCGCAGCCCTATCTGAACAAAGTGGCGCGACAGCTCAACGAACGGCCACGGGAGACCTTGCAATTTGAAACGCCGGCAAGAGATTCGATGCCTGTGTTGCGTCGATCGGTTGAGGCGGCAGCCAATAGCGGATTTACTATTCAACGAGTTTTGATGTCCGATCACTGGTCTTCGACCAAATCCGAAGCACGCCGCAAGGCCCTGTACAATCGAGGCCGCACCACCTCATAGTGGCTAGATCGTGAGATTGTTGAAACGCTTATTGCATCGCTTGCTGATCTTCGGGCTTGGGCATCCTGAGTGTCTGGTTGATCGTTTCGTGTCTTCAGACTTACCGATCGCCGACTGCCATACATTTTGGCCTTTGCCCTCACCTATGGAATCGCGGCGTATGTGATCCTCCCGCGCGCTGTTCGCATGGGCCTTAAAATCCTCCAGCGAAAACATGTGCCTCGCTTCACGATTACTGGCGACGGTCTGCCCGGTGACCCGGTCAATCTCGCGCTTATAGGGACGCTCCAACAGCTTCGCGCCGCCTTTGCAACTTCCGGCTGGTCAGAGGCTGATCGGTTGGGTCTAACAAGTTCGTGGCGCATGGTCCGCGCATTCGTATTAAACACACCCTATCCGACCGCCCCGTTTAGCACCCTCTATCTGTACGGACGCGGACAGGACATCGGCTTCCAGAAGGCAATTGATAATAGCCCACGCAAGCGCCATCACATTCGATTTTGGGCGTTAAGCCTCGCGCGCGCTGAAGCCACGTTGGGAACGGCCAGCTTCTGGCTGAATACTGATCGGCCACCGCGATGACGAGCACGTTCTCTGGGTCGGAGCCGGTACCAAAGATACCGGTTTGTCCCTAACCCGACTGACATTTCAGATCACCCATGCCACAGATTTGGATACGAATGCCGAACGAGACCACATAGTTGCTGAGTTGCGGAATAATCGCGCGATCGAAGAGGTGAGTTCGCATCGATCCGGCGAACGATTGCCCTTGGAACCGGTCAACCACTACATCACTGACGGTGAAATCACGGTGGCGAACCTGGCACCTGCTTCAGTAGGTACAACTCCGGCGTAAGGTCTTCAACGGCTGCTTCACCTAGAAGGCTCAGGGATGTCTGCTTCGGGTCAATCGCGACCGAGCCATCCAGCGCCCGTCCCGCTCAATGTCCGCTGTTAGTCCGATAGCGACCGGAAATGATGCAACGCGGCGAATGACGCGACGTGCCATTAGGCGACATCGGACCTGTGTTCCAGAAGACAAAAGAGGCCGCCCAAAAAGAAGCCCCTGGCTATTTGCTAGGGGCATTCAGGCGGTCCGTGGCAAGAGTATTATTTAAGTGCTGTTGAGACGCTCGAGAACGTCGTATTCAACTGGGTGCCGAGCGCGTCAACGGTTACGATGATGACAATCGAAATACCGGCGACGATGAGACCATATTCGATTGCCGTAGCAGCAAATTCATCCTGGATGAACTGAATTATCTTATGCATGGGCAACTCCTGTTTTCACGGGCACGCCCTAAACGTATGCGGAGGCACTTTCGGAAGGTTGGATTTTACCGCACAAGATTTAGGAGAGAGATGGCGGAATGCGCAAAAAATTATATGCAAAGTAGCGATATAACCATTAGCAAAGTGACGCCGATCCCCCAAGCAGCGTGGCGTTTGCGCCATAATACCGCGGAAATGGTTGGACGAGCCGCCGAGTGGCAGCGGCAGATGCAGCGCGGCGATACCGGGCAGGAACACGTCGAATTGGCCGGCATATTCGGCGGTGTAGAGCGGGCGAGCCAGCTGTCCGTCGTATTATCGACGCCGAGGCAGGCCTGCACGCAGGCGAGATCGTCGCCGACGGCGCAGAAGGCCTGCAACGGCAACATGCCGGCGGCGGCGGATTCGATCAGCCGCTCGTCGTCGAGCGGGCAGCGCGCGCGGGTGATGCCGTCAAGGCTATCGAAAGTGAGGCCAAGCGAGTCGGCGAGCGTGCGCAAATAATCCTCTTCGCTCACCGTGCCCCCGGTGATCAAAACACGATCGGCGCCAACCCCGACGGCAACGGTGCGCTGCTCGGCCTCGGCGATGACATCGGCCGCGAGTTGTCTGCGCAGGCAATCGATTTCCGGATAGGCCGCGGGTCGGCCTTGCTCATTTACCCCGGGTTCATCTGTAAAATTGATCGACGGGGCGAGCGAAGGAAATTGCTCAGTCCGCTCGACGCGCAACTCCGACGCCATGACACAGCCCCGCCCGCCGCCAAACCTAGCGCGCCGATTGCCGGCCGACGAGGGGGTGCGAGCTACAGTGGCCGCCTGATGAATGCGGTGCTAGAACGCCGCCATGTCCGGGTTCATGTCACATTACGCTGTGCCGGCCGCGATCGTCGCGGTGGCGATCGTGCTGGTGCTGGGCCTGATCAATATGATGCGCGGCGGCTCGCCCAACCGCTCGCAACAGCTCATGCGGCTGCGCGTGCTGCTGCAATTCGTCGCCATCATCGTCATCATGGTGACGATCTGGGCGATGGGGCGTTAGCGGGCAGGCCGGGCGGGGCGGATCAGCTCGCCGAGCGCATATACTCGACCTTTTCCTTCTTTTGCCGCCGGCTTCTTTTTGGCGGCGGCAGAAAGGTCGGCGGCGGCAACTTTGGCGGTATGCATCGAAGGGCCGCCGCAGGCCCCCGCCGGCGCGGCGGCAAACAGCGTCAGCAGCGCGGCGGCAGCGGTGATCGTCAAAAAGCGCATGGTCGCCTCCCGTTTTTATTGGCCAAAACCCGATAAGATGAAGCCTAGCCCAAATCCGGGGGCAGGCAAAAGGTCCAGTGGCCATGGTGGTGCTCAACCGCATCTATACCCGCACCGGCGACGACGGCACCACCGCGCTCGGCACCGGCGCGCGGCGCAAAAAATACGACCTGCGCGTGGACGCCTATGGCACCGTCGATGAAGTCAACGCGGTGATCGGGCTGGTGCGGCTGCACACAACCGGAGACGCGCTCGATGCCGCGCTGGCGCGCATCCAGAACGACCTGTTCGACGTCGAGGCCGATCTCTGCCTCGCTGAAAAGGGGCCGGGCGGCGCGCGGCTGACCGTCACCGACGCGCAGGTTTCCTGGCTGGAGGCCGAGATCGACAGGCTCAACGCCGAGCTCGAGCCGCTCAAATCCTTCATTTTGCCGGGCGGCAGTGCCGCCTCGGCATACTTGCATCTCGCCCGCACGGTCTGCCGCCGCG
This sequence comes from uncultured Alphaproteobacteria bacterium, assembly GCA_963753925.1. GTDB lineage: Bacteria > Pseudomonadota > Alphaproteobacteria > Rhizobiales > Xanthobacteraceae > Pseudolabrys. The sequence continues at coordinate 32,970 of CAVWEF010000007.1, read as the reverse complement.
CCGAGCGCATCATGGTCGAGCTCAAGGACAAGGCCGGCGAAGGCGTGTCGGCGCCTTCGCTCAAATACGTCAACCGCCTGTCCGATTACCTGTTTGTCGCCGGCCGCTACGCCAATGACAAAGGCCGCGCCGACGTGCTGTGGGCGCCCGGGCAGAACAGGTAGCGCGTCATGGTGATGCCGCTGTGGGATGAAAGTCCCTTCGACCTGCCGAAATGGCCCGTCGTCACCTGGGGCCTCATTATCGCGAACATTGTCGTGTTCGTTTTTGAACTCGCGGCGCCGGACGGCGCGTTCGACGCCTTTGCGGTCGTGCCGGCGCAAGTGACCGGCAGCACGGCGGTCGCGACCGGCGTGCCGCCTTACGTGACGCTCGTCACCTCGATGTTCCTGCACGCCAATCTCCTGCACATTTTCGGCAACATGCTGTTTCTCTGGATCTTCGGCGACGACGTCGAAGAGGCGATGGGGCCGCTGCGCTTTCTCGTATTCTATCTTGTGTGCGGGATCGCCGCGGCGCTGGCCTTCGTCGCCAGCGCGCCGCAATCGCCGACGTCATTGATCGGCGCGTCTGGCGCCATCGCCGGCGTGCTCGCCGCTTATCTGATGTTTCGACCCTGCCAGAAAGTGGCGGTGTTTATCCCCTGGTTCATCCTGTGGCTCTTCATCCGCCCGGTCGTGCGTATCGATGCTTTTTGGGTTCTTGGCCTTTGGATCGTGACTGCAGTTCTGGGCGGTCTCCACGCAGTCCCAGGATGGCGTCGCCTATATGGCCCATATCGGCGGATTTGCCGCCGGCGCTGGTGCTGTTTCCGCTGCTGCGCCACCGCGACGTACGGCTGTTCGAATGCGTCCGGCCGGCACCTTTGGGCCCCACCTGAGACGGCTAGATGCGGCGCAGCATAAGCGTTGACAGGCCGATGGCGCGGCCTTTAGCTTCCGCCCGCTTTCCTTGAGGCCCGCGGCGGGGACGGAGATTCATGAAAATTCTGGTGCCCGTGAAACGGGTGGTCGATTTCAACGTCAAGATCCGCGTCAAGCCGGACGGCTCCGGGGTCGAACTCGCCAACATCAAGATGTCGATGAATCCCTTCGACGAGATCGCGGTCGAGGAGGCGATCCGTCTGAAGGAAGCCGGCAAGGCGACCGAGATCGTGGCGGTGTCGATCGGCCCGGCGCAGGCCTCGGAAACGATCCGCACCGCGCTCGCCATGGGCGCCGATCGCGGCATTCTGGTGAAAACCGATGCGGCCGTCGAGCCGCTCGCCGTGGCAAAGATTCTCAAAGGCATTGTCGAGGCGGAAAAGCCCGACCTCGTCATCCTCGGCAAGCAGGCGATCGACGACGACAGCAATCAGACCGGGCAGATGCTCGCGGCGTTGCTCGGCTGGGCGCAGGGTACCTTCGCCTCCAAGATCGGTATCGACGGCGAAGTCGGTGACGGTGACGCGCGAGGTGGACGGCGGCTTGCAGACGGTCAAGCTGAAAGCCCCCGTGATCGTCACCACCGATCTGCGGCTGAACGAGCCGCGCTACGCGTCGTTGCCCAACATCATGAAGGCGAAAAAGAAGCCGATCGAGGAAAAAACGCCGGATGCCTACGGCGTCGATATCAAGCCGCGATTGCAAATCGTGAAGACATCCGAGCCGCCTGGCCGCAAGTCCGGCGTCAAAGTTGCCTCGGTTGCCGAACTCGTCGCCAAGCTCAAAGACGAGGCGGGGGTTCTCTAGATGACGACGCTACTGCTCGCCGAACACGACAACAAAACGCTCAAGGACGCGACCAACAAGGCGCTGACCGCGGCCAAGGCGCTCGGCGCCGACGTGCATGTGCTCGTCGCCGGCAAGGACTGCAAGGCGGTCGCCGATGCCGCAGCCAAGCTCGACGGCGTCAAGAAGGTGCTGCTGGCGGATGCGGCGGTTTACGAGCATCAACTCGCCGAGCCGACCGCGGCGCTGATCGTGTCGCTCGCCGGCGGCTACGATGCCATTGTCGCTCCTGCGACGACCACCTGGAAAAACGTCATGCCGCGCGTCGCAGCCTTGCTCGACGTGATGCAGGTATCCGAAATCACCAAAGTCGTCGCGCCCGACACCTTCGAACGGCCGATCTATGCGGGCAACGCCATCCAGACGGTGAAGTCGACCGACGCCAAAAAGATCATCACAGTGCGTACCTCGACGTTTCAGGCAACCGGTGCGGGCGGTTCGGCGAACGTCGAGAATGCGGCGCTAGCGTCCGATCCGGCGCTCTCGACATTCGTCGGCGAGGAGCTGTCGAAATCCGACCGGCCCGAGTTGACCTCGGCGAAGATCATCATCTCCGGCGGCCGCGCCATGCAGAGCCGTGAGAACTTCACCAAATATATCGAGCCGGTGGCCGACAAGCTCGGCGCCGCGATGGGCGCCTCGCGCGCCGCGGTCGATGCCGGTTATGCGCCGAACGACTGGCAGGTCGGGCAGACCGGAAAGGTTGTGGCGCCCGATCTCTACATCGCGGTCGGAATTTCCGGCGCCATCCAGCATCTCGCCGGCATGAAGGATTCCAAGGTTATTGTGGCCATCAACAAGGACGAGGAAGCACCGATCTTCCAGGTCGCCGATTACGGCCTGGTCGCCGATCTTTATCAGGCGCTACCCGAACTTGCCGCCGAACTCGGCAAGCTAGGGCGCTAAGCGCGCGCTGGAATCGCCGTCCGGCGGGGTGTGGCATCGCCGCGCGGAACGTCGTACAAATATGGCGTCGAGGTCGAAGCCTAAGATCCGGGACTTAGCATCGGTCGGACGGAAATCATGACAATCAACGTGAAAAATGTCGCGGTAGATATAAAAAATGTCGGCGTCATCGGCGCCGGGCAAATGGGCAACGGCATCGCCCATGTCTGCGCGCTCGCCGGCTACTCGGTGATGCTCAACGACGTGGCGCCCGACCGCATCAAGGCCGCGATGGCGACCATCAACGGCAACATGGCCAAGCAGGTTGGCAAGAAGGCGATCAGCGAGGACGATCGCAAGAGCGCGCTTGCGCGCATCAAGCCGGCGGAAAAATACGACGCGCTCGGCGCCTGCGACATCGTGATCGAAACGGCGACCGAGAAGGAAGACGTCAAGCGCAAGATCTTCACCGACCTGTGCGCTTCGCTCAGGCCCGACGCCATTCTCGCCACCAACACCTCATCGCTGTCGATTACGCGGCTTGCCGCTGTCACCGACCGGCCCGAGCATTTCATCGGCATTCATTTCATGAATCCGGTGCCGCTGATGGAGCTCGTGGAGCTCATCCGCGGCATCGCCACCGACGACGCCACCTTCGAGACCAGCAAGGCCTTCGTCTCCAGGCTCGGCAAGACCATCGCGGTGTCGGAGGATTTCCCCGCCTTCATCGTCAACCGCCTGCTGCTGCCGATGATCAACGAGGCGATCTACACGCTCTATGAAGGCGTCGGCAACGTGGAAGCGATCGACACGGCGATGCGGCTCGGCGCGCATCATCCGATGGGCCCGCTCGAGCTCGCCGATTTCATCGGCCTCGATACGTGCCTGTCGGTGATGCAGGTGCTGCACGAGGGGCTCGCCGATTCGAAATACCGGCCGTGCCCGCTGCTCGTTAAATACGTCGAAGCCGGCTGGCTCGGCCGCAAGACGCAGCGTGGCTTCTACGACTACCGCGGCGAAAAGCCGGTGCCGACGCGCTGAGGGGCGTCAGCGCGGCACCGGATGCGCGCCGCTCACGCGGTGGCGAGATATTTTTCCATCTTCTCGATCGCGCCGGTCCAGCCTTGATTGTGACGATCGCGCGTATCCTCGTCGAAGAACTGTTCGTGCGTCAGCGTCATGATCGAACCGGTGCCGTCGGGCTTGATCTCCACTGTGACCAGCGTTTCACGCTCGGGCGTCGTCTTCCACGCCCAGGTGAAGACGAGTTTCCGGTCGGGAATCACCTCGCGATAGACGCCGCTGACGTCGTGTTGCTCGCCACTCGGCGCCTGCATCAGCCAGCGGTAGCGGCCGCCGACGCGTGGGTCGCTTTCTACCTTCAGCACTTTCACTTCGCCAGGGCCCATCCAGCGGCTTACTTTTTCCGGGTCGGTCCAAGCGGCGAAGACTTTCGCCGGCGGCGCGTTGAAGCGGCGCTTGAGGGTGAGGCTCGGTTTGACGGCGGTTGCGGTGGCCATGGTTCTTCCTCCAAAAATGTGGCGAGTTGATCGAGACGTTCGGTCCAGAATCGGGTGTAGCGGTTGAGCCAATCATTGGCCTCGCGCATCGGTTCCGCGCGCAACTTGCAGGACACGACGCGACCTTCCTTGTTGCGGGTGACGAGGCCGGCGTCAGAGAGCACGGCGAGATGCTTCATCACCGCCGGCAGCGACATTGAATAGGGCTTCGCCAGCTCGCTGACCGAAAGGCTTTCCTTTTCGCTCAAACGCGCGAGCAGTGCCCGCCGCGTCGGGTCGGCGAGGGCGGCGAAGGTGCGGTCGAGGGCGCTGGGTGGATAGTAAACCATATGGTTAAGTATAGAAGCCCGAACGGACGCGTCAAGGGCAGGGGCGAAAATTTATTGAGCGAGCGCCGCCTTGATCAGTTTGACCGCCTCATCGCTTCGCCCATTCGGCAGGTCCCGCGATGGTGGCGAGCTCGCAGCCCGATTTGTCGATCAGCATGGTGGTCGGCATGCCGAAGGCGCGGCCGATTTCCTTGAGATCCTGAAATGTCTTGGCGGTCGGGTCGGCGTAATAGGCGAGCTTTTGCACGCCGATTTCTTTCAGGAAGGCCTTGGGCTTTGCCGGGTCGCGGGTGTCGATATTGACCGCCACCACCGCGAAATCGGGGCCGCCGAGCTCGGCTTGAAGCGCGTCCAGCGTCGGCATTTCCTTGCGGCAGGGCACGCACCAGGTGGCCCACAGGTTGAGCAGCACCGTGCGCCCTTTGAAGTCCGTGAGCGTGAGCGCTTTGCCGCTGGCGTCACTAAACGCGAGGGTCGGTACTTTCAGTGGAGCCTTGGCGACATTGACCGCGGCCACCTCGCCATACGCCAAAGGCGCCAGTTTCTGCGGCTATTTGCACGGCGCGACGGCAGGCGGGATCACCCCCCGCATTGCGCGTGAAGGTCGAAACCCCGTATACCCCAGCAAAACCGACGACAGCGCCGGCGAGCACGCCAGCTCCAATGAGGGCGACCCGCCTGCTCGTTACGCCGGTTGTCTGCTGGTTTTCGGTCATCTCAGGCGACGGGCTACGGTTAAGGTCATGAGCAACAAGATGTGGGGCGGGCGATTTACGTCTGGTCCCGGAGCTATCATGGAGGAGATCAACGCCTCCATCGATTTCGACAGGGCGCTTTACCGCCAGGACATCGCCGCGTCCAAGGCCCATGCCGACATGCTGGCCAAGCAAGGCATCATTGCGGCAGACGATGCGAAAAAGATCGCCCACGGTCTAGACACGATCCTGTCAGAGATCGAGGCCGGCAAGTTTTCCTTCAAGCGGGCGCTGGAAGACATCCACATGAACGTCGAGAGCCGGCTCGGCGAACTCATCGGCGCGGCCTCCGGCCGCCTGCACACCGCGCGCTCGCGCAACGACCAGGTGGCGACCGATTTCCGGCTGTGGATGCGCGACACCATCGATGCGATCGATGCGGCGCTTGAAGTGTATCAGCACGCGCTGGCGACGAAGGCGCTGGAGCATGCCGGCACGGTGATGCCGGGGCTGACGCATTTGCAGACGGCGCAGCCGGTGACCTTCGGCCATCATCTGCTCGCTTATGTGGAGATGGCGGCGCGCGACCGCGGCCGCTTTGCCGACGCGCGAAGACGGCTCGAACGAATCTCCGCTCGGCGCCGCCGCGCTTGCCGGCACCTCGTTCGATCTCGACCGCGACATGACGGCGAAGGCGCTCGGCTTCGACCGGCCGGCGGCGAATTCGCTCGACGCCGTCTCCGACCGCGACTTCGTCATGGAGACGCTTGCCGCCGCGTCGATCGCCTCGGTGCATCTGTCGCGGCTCGCCGAGGAGATCGTGATCTGGACCTCGCCGCTCACCAATTTGGTCAAGCTGTCGGACAAGTTCACCACCGGCTCCTCGATCATGCCGCAGAAGCGCAACCCGGACGCCGCCGAACTGGTGCGCGGCAAGACCGGCCGCGTCATCGGCGCGCTGACGGCGCTGCTCATCGTCATGAAGGGTCTGCCGCTCGCCTACGCCAAGGACATGCAGGAGGACAAGGAGGGCGCCATGGACGCGCTCGGTGCGCTCTCCCTGTCGATCGCGGCGATGACCGGCATGGTGGCCGACCTCGAGCCCGACACCTCGCGCATGAAGAAGGCGGCGGGCGAGGGCTATTCAACCGCCACCGATCTGGCGGATTGGCTGGTGCGCACCCTGAAAATGCCGTTCCGCGAAGCGCATCACGTAACCGGCCGCATCGTCGCCAAGGCGGCGGAGGCGGCGTGCCGCTGCACCGGCTGCCGCTCGCGGCCATGCGCGAGATCGAGCCGCGAATCAGCGAGGACGTGTTCAGCGTGCTCTCGGTCGACCGCTCGGTGAAAAGCCGCATCAGTTTCGGCGGCACCGCGCCGAAAAACGTGCGCCTGCAGGCGAAGAAATGGCTGCGCAAGCTGGAAAAAGAGAAGTCCTGACTTCGCCTTGATTGCCAGGTTTGCTAGTCTTACGTTCAACAAGGAGCGCGTCTTGAGCCGCCACCGACCTTTGCCCGCCTCGCACTGATCGGCGCGTTGGCTGCGTCGCTCGGCCTTGTTGGATGCGGCCGCAAGGGCCCGCTCGATCCGCCGCCTGGCGCCTCGCTTGCAGGCGAGCCGCAGGCGAACTTGCCTGAACTGATGAGCGAAAAAGGCCAGATCGGCTCCGGCGCAAGGAACTACGGTTCAGGCGCCGAAAAAACACATCCCTCTCGACGATCTTATTGAACTGAGCCCTGCCATGCACCACTTTGCCTATCGCAACGGCGTGCTGCACGCCGAGGCGGTCAGTCTCGATACGCTTGCGCAGCAAGGTCGGCACGCCGTTCTATTGCTATTCGACGGCGACGCTGACGCGGCACTATCAGGTTTTCGCCGGCGCCTTCGCCGACGTGAACGCGCTCGTCTGCTACGCCATGAAGGCGAATTCCAATCAGGCGGTGATCGCGACGCTGGCAAAGCTCGGCGCCGGCGCCGATGTGGTTTCCGGCGGCGAACTCAAGCGCGCGCGTGTTGCCGGCATCCCCGCCGACAAGATCATGTTCTCCGGCATCGGCAAGACGGCGGATGAGCTGGCGCTCGCCGTCGACGAAGGCATTCTCTGCGTCAACGTCGAGTCCGAACCGGAACTGGAGATGCTGTCGTCGATCGCGGCAGGCAAAGGACGCGCGGCGCATATTTCGGTGCGGGTCAATCCCGACATCGACGCCAAGACGCATAACAAGATCGCCACCGGCAAGGCGGAAAACAAGTTCGGCATTCCGCTGAGCCGCGCGCGCGAGGTCTATGCGCGGGCGGCGAAGCTCGCCGGGGCTGAAAGTCGCCGGCGTCGACATGCATATCGGCAGCCAGATCACCGATCTCGATCCGTTCGGCAACGCCTTCGCGCTGCTCGCCGATTTTGTGCGCACGCTGCGCGCCGACGGCCACACGATCGCCCATGTCGATCTCGGCGGCGGCTTGGGCATTCCCTATCGCGACGACAACGAGCCGCCGCCGCATCCGGAAGAATACGCAAAGGTGGTCAAGCGCGCGACGCGCGACCTCGACTGCCGGCTGATCTTCGAGCCGGGCCGGCTGATCGTCGGCAATGCCGGCATCCTGGTGACGCGCGTTCTGTTCGTGAAGCAGGGCGAAGCGAAGAACTTCGTCGTGGTCGATGCGGCGATGAACGACCTGATCCGCCCGACGCTCTACGACGCCTATCACGAGATCTGGCCGGTCAAGGAGCCGGCCGCCCAGGCACTGCCACATCCGCGCCGACGTGGTCGGGCCGGTGTGCGAAAGCGGCGATTTCCTCGCCCTCGACCGCGATCTCGTGGAACCGGCAAGCGGCGACCTGCTGTCTGTCATGTCGGCGGGCGCCTATGGCGCGGTGCAGGCGGGAACCTACAATACCCGCGCGTTGGTGCCGGAAGTGCTTGTGAAGGAAAGCGAATGGGCGCTGGTCCGGCCCCGCCTTGAAGTTGACCAACTCATTGCGCTCGATCGCATGCCGGCTTGGCTTTAGGCGCAAACAGGCCCGCGTGGCCTGGGACTTGCCTGCGTGATACCCTGCTCAGGCAAGCAGATTCTCCAGGCCGGGGCGACGGAGCGGTTTTTGGACGATTTGAACGATCCCATCCGCGAGCCGGAGCAGCCGATGCGGGTGATGCTGGCGCGGGCGCTGAAACGCGCGCGCGGCAGCCTGTTGTGGGAGCGGCTGTGGCCGGCGCTGGCGAGTCTCGCAACGGCGCTCGGCCTGTTCCTGGCGTTTTCCTGGGCCGGACTGTGGCTGGCGCTGCCGCCCTTGGCGCCGCGCCGTCGGGACTTATCATTTTTGCGGTACTGACCGTCGTCGCCGCGCTGCCGCTGGTCCGGCTGCGCTGGCCGAGCGTGCATGACGGCTTGCGCCGCCTCGACCGCGGCAGCGGCGAGACGCACCGTCCGGCTAGCGCAATTGCCGACGAAATCGCCAGCAACGAAAACGACCCGGTGACGCAGGCGCTTTGGCGCGCGCATATCGAACGCGCGCTGATGTCGGCGCGCAAGCTCAAGGCCGGCTGGCCGCAGCCGAAGCTGGCTTTGCGCGATCCGATGGCGCTGCGCGCGCTGGTGCTCATCCTGGTGGTGGCGGGCTTCTTTGCCGGCAGCGGCGAGCGCGTAAAACGCATCACCGCGGCCTTCGATTGGCAAGGCGTGGTGGCGCCGGCCAATTTCCGCGTCGATGCCTGGGTGACGCCGCCGCTCTATACCGGGCGACCGCCGGTGATGCTGCCCGGCCTGCGTCCGGGCGAAACCGCGCAGGCAGCGGGGCCGGTCGCGGTGCCGGTCGGCAGCCAGCTCGTGGTGCGCGCCACCGGCAATGTGCATTTCGACGTGGCGCACAAGGGCGGCCTCGAGGATCGCCGCGCCCGACGCGCATACGGCTTTGCCGGCGGGCACCGAGGAGCGCCGCTTCATCATCAAAGGCGACGGCTCGGCGGCGCTGCACGGCGTTGTCGGCACCGATCTCACCTGGAACTTCACCGCCATTCCCGACCGGGCGCCGACGATCTCGCTGCTCAAGGATCCGGAGCGGCAGGTGCGCGGCGCGCTTGCGCCTCGACTACAAGATGGAGGATGATTACGGCGTCGTCAGCGCGCAAGCGACGTTTGCACGCAAGGTTGACCCCGATGCAGAGGCCGGGAAAGCCGGCGCATCCGCTGTACGAGGCGCCCGTCATCCCGCTGACGCTGCCGCAGGCACGCACGCGCTCGGGCGCGGCGCAGACGACGCATGATCTCACCGAGCACCCCTGGGCCGGCGCCGAAGTGACGATGACGCTGGTTGCGCGCGACGAAGCCGGTAATGAAGGCCGCAGCGAGCCGCATGATTTTGAGCTGCCGCAGCGGGTTTTCGTCAAGCCGGTGGCGCGTGCTTTGATCGAGCAACGCCGCGACCTCGCGCTCGACGCCAATCAAAAACCGGTGGTGCTGACGGCACTCGATGCGCTCACCATCGCACCTGAAATTTTCATCCCGGAGGCCGGCGTCTATCTCGGCCTGCGCTCGATCTATTACGACCTCGGCCGCGCCAAATCGGACGATGCACTGCGCGAAGTGGTGGCGCGGATGTGGGCCATGGCGGTGCAGATCGAGGACGGCAATGTGAGCGAAGCCGAACAGGCTCTGCGGCAGGCGCAGGACGCGCTACGCGACGCGCTCGACCGTAACGCCAGCGACGAGGAGATCAAGAAGCTGACCGACCAATTGCGCGCCGCGCTCGACAAGTTCCTGCAGGCGCTGGCCGAGCAGATGCGCAAGAATCCGCAGCAGCTTTCGCGCCCGCTCGACAGAACTCGCGCATGCTCAGCCAGCAGGACCTCAAGAGCATGATCGACCGGCTGGAGAATATGGCCAAGCTCGGCAACAAGGACGCGGCGCGCCAATTGCTCGATCAATTGCAGCAGATGCTGGAAAATCTGCAGACCGCGCAACAGGGTGCCGAAAGCGATCAGGGCGACGACGACATGATGTCGGCGCTCGACGAGTTGGGCGACATGATCCGCAAACAACAGCAACTGCGCGACAAGACCTTCAAACAGGGCCAGGACGCGCGGCGCGATCGTGAGCGCCGCAAGGGCCAGCAGCAGTTCGGCGATCTGCAGCAGGACCAGCAGGGCCTCAAGGACCGGCTCAACAAGCTGCTCGAACAGTTGCGACAGCATGGCCTCGGCAAACAACCGCAGGGCGAGAACGGTCAAGGCAAGAACGGCCAGGGCGAAAACGGCGAGGATCAGCTAGGCAGTGCCGGCGAGGCCATGGGCGAGGCCGAAGGCGAGCTCGGCCAGGGCGATGCCGACAGCGCGGTGGACAGCCAGGGCCGCGCGCTCGATGCGCTGCGCAAGGGCGCGCAGGGTTTGGCGCAGCAGATGCAGAAGAATGGCATCGGCATGGGGCAGGGCCCGGGCCGGCCGGGCCGCAATGGCCGCATGCGTGCCGAGCAGGATACCGATCCGCTCGGACGGCCGATGCGCGGGCGCGAATACGGCGACGATGTCACGGTCAAGGTGCCGGGCGAAATCGACGCCCAGCGCGCGCGGCGGATTCTGGAAGAATTGCGCAAGCGCTACGGCGAGGGTTTCCGCCCGCAACTCGAGCTCGATTACATCGAGCGGCTGCTCAAGGATTTCTGACGGCCGAAATGACGGTTAGTGCCGCTCGACCAGCGCTTCGCGCACCGCGCTCTTGATCTGATCGACCGAGAACGGCTTTACGATCACGTCGTGCACCAGCGCATCGAGATCGTGCGCGCGTTCGCGTTGGTCGGCATAACCGGTCATCAGCATGATCGGCATGCCAGGACGGTCGCGCCCGGCGGCAAGCGCCAGGGCGACGCCATCCATCACCGGCATTTTCACATCGGCCAGCAGCAGATCGAATCCGCCGTCGCACTCTTGCAGGGCCTGCAGCGCGGCCGCGCCGTCGGTGGTTGCGGTCAAATCGTGGCTGTCCTCGCCGAGCGCCCGGACGATCAGCCCACGAACGGCATCATCATCTTCGGCGATCAGGATGCGCGCCATCGGCTTATTTCCCCGCGGCGGCGGCGTCCTGGGCGTTGAAGAAGCGCACCAGCACGTCAGCGGCATCGGCCGGCGGCGAGGCGAGCCGGCTGTGGAAATCAAGCCGCGCTCCCGGCTCGAGAATGCTGCGCGATGGCAACGCGGTCCAGGTATAGATTTCCTGAGCGGACGCGTTGCGCACGGAGAAACGCAGGCGCGGCACTTCGGTCGGCGAGTTGCCGGTGCTCACGATCGTGCCGTTCACGATCAGCGTGCTGACGCCGTTCTCGGCTTGCCTTGGAAATCTTGACGTTCTCGAATTTGAGATTGCGCAGGTTGACCGGCAGGCCGATCGCGGCAAACAGCGATGCCGTCTGCGGCAGATAGCGCACCACCTCGTTGCGGGCGCCGACCAGCGCCACGTTGAAGGCGACCAGCACCAGGATGATCGCGGTCCAGCGCGAGGAGCGGCGCTTGGTCTCGCGTCGGACGCGCAGCCGCTCGCGGCGCGCGGCGAAGCTTTCGATGTCCTCGGCGTCGAAGCCGGATGCGCTTGTGTCGCCGAGCCGCGCGTGCCCGATGGGCGGCACCAGCGGCGGCGCTTCGGTGGCCGGAATTTCGCCGGCGTCGCCGGGCGCCGGCTCGTCGGCGGGCGCGTCATGGTCGGATGTCGCTGCCTCGCTAGGCTCGGCAATCGTTCCGGCCGGTTCGCCGCCGAAATCGTCGGCGGGCTCCTGTTCCGGGGCCTTTGCGGCTGGCGGCGCATGACCGGACTGCGCTTCGGCCTCGGCGATGACGCCATCGACGAAGGCGTCGACTTTCGATTCCGCCTTCGGTTCCGCCTCAGGCGCGCCGGCGAACCAGGTGACCTTGCAGCGCGCGCAACGCACGGTGCGCCCGGCGGGTGCGACCGAGGCCGGGTCGATCATGTAGGACGTGGCGCAGCTTGGACAGACGATCAGCATGACAATTGCGGGTTATTAGCTTGTTCGGAAGCTAGCAGCCGACCGTTAATGGACCGGAAACCATGGCCCCCCGCTGGACCGGGCCTTGTTCGTCAGACTGCGCTGGCGGCGCCGTGATATTCCTGTAAAAGCGCACGAATCGTGGGGATTATGGGCCGCAAGTGCGGTCGAGGTCCGGCCGAGGGACAGTCCAGCGGCGGATGCAAAGGCCGGTCGCCCCGGGGTTTGCCGGGGGCGCGGCAATACTGGCGGAGTGGGGTGTGGTCCGATTCGAGAACGTCGGCTTGCGCTACGGGCTGGGCCCCGAGGTCCTGCGCGACCTCACCTTCCGCATCGAGCCGCATTCGTTCCAGTTCCTCACCGGCCCCTCGGGCGCCGGCAAGACCTCGCTGCTGCGGCTGCTGTTTCTGTCGCTTAAGCCGACGCGCGGGCTGATTACCCAATTCGGCCACGATGTGGCGACCTTGTCGAAGGACGCGCTGTCCACGTTGCGCCGGCGCATCGGCATCGTGTTCCAGGATTTCCGTCTGCTCGACCACATGACCACTTACGAAAACGTAGCGCTGCCGCTGCGCGTCATCGGCCGGCCCGAGGACAGCTATCGCGACGAGGTGATCGAATTGCTCAACTGGGTCGGCTTGGGCGAACGGATGTGGGCGCTGCCGCCGGTGCTCTCCGGCGGTGAGAAACAGCGCGCGGCGATCGCCCGCGCCGTCATCGCGCGGCCGCAACTGCTGCTGGCCGACGAGCCGACCGGCAACGTCGATCCAAGCCTGGCGCAGCGGCTGCTGCGGCTGTTCATCGAACTCAACAAATCCGGCACCTCGGTGGTGATCGCCACCCACGACATCGCGCTGATGGACCAGTACGATGCCCGCCGCCTGGTGCTGCACGACGGCCGGCTGCACATCTATGACTGAAACGACGATGCAAGAAACGCGAGACGATCTGACGGCGCCGCCGCGAATGCCCAGTGGCACGCCGCCGCGTTTCAGCACGCCGCTGGTGCCCCGCAACTCGATTTCCGGCCGCGCGCTGGTCGCCGTGGTGTCGATCATGACGTTCCTTGCTTCGCTCACGACCGGCGCGGTGATGTTGATCACCGCCGCCGCCAGCGAATGGCAATCGGACGTGGCACGCGAGGTGACCATCCAGGTCATCCCCGCGCCCGGCCGCGATGTCGATGCCACGGTTGCCAAAGCGGCGGCCGTCGCACGTGCCTTTCCCGGCATCGGCGAGGTGCAGCCTTATTCGAAAGAGGAATCCTCCAAGCTCTTGGAGCCGTGGCTGGGCGCCGGCTTGTCGCTTGACGAACTGCCGGTGCCGCGGCTGATCGTGGTCAAGATCGGCGCCGGCGCGGCGCCCGACATTCCGCAACTGCGCCGCATGCTCGCCGAGCAGGTCCCCGGCGCCACGCTCGACGACCACCGCGGCTGGATCGAGCGCATGCGCACCATGGCCGGCACTGCGGTCGCCGCCGGCGTCGGCGTGCTGATGCTGATGATCGCCGCCACCATGCTGTCGGTGACATTTGCCACCAGAGGCGCCATGGCCACCAACAAGCCGGTGATCGAAGTGTTGCATTTCGTCGGCGCCAAAAACGGCTTCATCGCCGGGCATTTCCAGCGGCATTTCCTGCTGCTCGGCCTCGAGGGCGGCGCCATCGGCGGCGGCGCGGCGATCGCGCTGTTTGCGCTTGCCGGCATGATCAGCCGCTGGTTCGCAGGTTCCGCAGGCGGCGAACAGACCGCGGCGCTGTTCGGGTCGTTCTCGATCGGGATTTCCGGCTATATCGCCGTCCTCGCCCAGGTCGTGCTGATCGCGGTGGTGACGGCGCTGACGTCACGGCATACGGTCAACCGCACGCTGGAGATGATCGAGTAGCATGTTTGCAGGCTTTGTCCGCTGGATCGGCTTCTTCACCATGGCAGCCGGCGCCGTAGCCGCGCTGCTGTTGGCCGGCGGATTTCTGTGGTTTGCCACGCAGGTTCCGGTCGAGGAGGCGAGCCTCGACCGCAAGGCCGACGGCATCGTGGTGCTCACCGGCGCCGCCTCCCGCATTCCCGACGCTATCGAGCTGCTCGCCGCCGAGCGCGGCAAGCGCCTGCTGATCACCGGCGTGCACCGCGATACCTCAAAGCGCGAAATCGCGCGGCTGACCCCGCTCTACGCGCGCTTCTTTGCCTGTTGCATCGATCTCGACCGCTCCGCGCTCAACACCTTCGGCAATGCGCTGGAGACCAAGCGCTGGGCGCGCGAGCACAATTTCAATTCGCTGATCGTGGTGACCTCGAATTGGCATATGCCGCGCGCCATGGCCGAGCTTACGCGCCAGCTTCCCGACGTCACGCTGATTTCCTATCCGGTGATTTCGGAAAAGGCCAAGGCCGATCCGTGGTGGGGAAGCGCCGAGACCGCGCGCGTCTATTTTTCCGAGTATCTGAAATACCTGTTCGCGCGGCTGCGAATGCAACTCGATCCCGACACCTCGACGTAAAGGAGCGGACCGTGCGTATTATCATCCGCTCCATCGTCTTCAACGTGCTGTTCTACCTCAATACGGTAGTTTGGCTGATCGCGGCGCTGCCGACTTTCTTCATGCCCTATCGCGCCATCATCGCGGTGGCGAAAGCTTGGGGCCGCACCAACCTCGTGTTGCTTCGCGTCGTCGCCGGCATCGACTACGAAATTCGCGGGCGCGAGAAAATTCCGCAAGGCCCGATCATTGTCGCCGCCAAGCACCAGTCGGCCTGGGAAACCTTTGCGCTGCTACCGCTGTTCGACAATCCGGTGTTCATCGTCAAACGCGAATTGCAGTGGCTGCCGATCTTCGGCTGGCTCATGATCAAGGGCCGCATGGTGCCGGTCGACCGCGGCGCAGGCTCGCAGGCGCTTGCCGCTATGGCGGAACGGGCGCGCATCGAACTCGCCGACAACCGCCAACTGATCATTTTTCCCGAGGGGACGCGGCGGCCGGCCGGCGCCGAGCCGCGCTACAAATACGGCGTCGCGCATCTTTATAGCGCCGAAGGCGTGCCTTGCGTTCCGGTCGCGCTCAACTCCGGCCTGTTCTGGCCGCGCCGCTCGATCCGCCGGCAGCCCGGGACCGTCGTGGTTGAGATTCTCGATCCGATCATGCCCGGCCTCGGCAAGGACGAATTTTTCAAGCGGTTGCAAAGCGCGCTTGAAACGGCAACCGCGCGCCTGATCGAGGAAGGCTGCCGCCGCTCAGGATGACGTGGCGCGCTTCTCGTGCGCGCCCTTGAGCCGCTCGGCCAGCAGGTGCAGCTCGTCGTCGCGAAGCCCTTGCGCCTCCAGTTCCTTCACCGCCGCCAGCACGTAATCGCGGTTGGGTCCGGAGCGGCCGTGGCCTTGCCGCACGAAGCGCAGTTGCTTCGCCAGATCGACCCGCCCGGCGTATTGACGGTGGCCGCGGTCGACCATGTAGCAGAGCGCGCGCACGGTCTGCTGCGGATCGTCGTCGAGCCAGACCGCGCGTATGGCCTCGCGATAGACCAGCGTCACCTGCTCGCGCGCGCGCAAATAGGCGATCGTCGCGGCGCTTTTTTTGGCGGCGACGCGATAGGCGATACCGCGGCAATTGCCGCCGCGGTCGAGTCCGAGCACCAGACCGGGCCGCTGCGGCGTGCCGCGGTGAACGAAGGAGTAGACGCACAGTGCCCGATGCGCACCGACAAGGCGCGCGCTGCGGCGCTCGAGGAAGGCAAAGCCCGGCCGCCACATCAGCGATCCATAGCCGAAGACCCACAGATCTTCGCTGCTCTGCTCGAATGTTGTGTTCATCGGGGTGGACGAGAAAACCGAGGGCGTTGACATGACATATACTTGGCCCGGCGAATCCGCGTAACAGGACGGAAGTTCCGGCGCAACCGATGCACGGGCGCCCGGCGTCAATGGCGCATAAACGCCGCATTCGGAAGGTCTTTCACCGACGATGGCCGCACGCACCGCACGACAGCTCGCTTCCCGCCGCCGTGGCCGCCGCTACCGCTACATCGGCACGCTCCTGCTGTTCGTCGTGCTGGCCGCCGGCTGGAGCTGGTTCTGGTTCTACGCCGCCGGCAAGGCGGAAATCACCGTCGATGCCTGGCGCGCACGAGAGGCCAAGGCCGGCCGCGTCTATAGCTGCGGCTCGCAGACCGTCGGTGGCTACCCGTTCCGCATCGAGGTCGATTGCGACAAGGCAGCCGCGGTGTTCCGCACCGATCAGCATCCGCTGCAGCTGAAGACCACCCGGATTCTCGCCGCCGCGCAAATCTACGATCCGACGCTGCTGATCAGTGAGTTCACCGGCCCGCTTACCATTGCCGAGCCGGGTCACGCGCCGACGCTAATCGCCAACTGGAAACTGATGCAGTCGAGCGTGCGCGGCACCCCCGAAGCGCCGCAGCGAGTGTCGATCGTGTTCGAGCGGCCGACGCTCGACCAGATTCGCGATAACGGTCGGCAAAATTTGTTGAGCGCGCGGCGGATCGAACTGCACGGACGTATCGTCGGCGGCTCGGTCAAGAATAATCCAGTGATCGAGACAGTGCTGCGCCTCGGCGCGGCCTCGGCGCCGGGGCTCGGGCCGGCGGCGGTGCAGCCGATCGATGCCGATATCACCGCGGTCTTGCACGGCCTGCACGATTTTTCGCCGAAGCCGTGGCCGGTGCGTTTCCGGCAGTTGCAGGCGGCCGGCGGCCGCATCGACATCACCAGCGCGCGCGTGCAGCAAGGCGAGACCCTCGCCGTCGGCGGCGGCACGCTGCAGCTCAACAGCGAAGGCCGTCTCGAAGGTCAGATGCGCCTCACCGTCGCCGGCGTCGAACCGTTTCTTACGGCTTTGGGTGCGCAAAAATCGGTGCAGTCGTCGCAGCCGATGGACAAGCTCGCCGGCGCGCTCGACCGCCTGGCGCCCGGCCTCGGCGACGTGGCGCGGGCGCAGGCCGGCGCCAATCTGTCGTTCGGGCTCAATCTGATCGGCGAGCAGACCACGCTCGAGGGTCGCCCCGCACTGACGTTGCCGCTGCGCTTTTCCAACGGGACGGCGTTTCTGGGGCCGATCCCGCTCGGCAACACGCCGGCGTTATTCTAATCTTCGTCCGCCGCGTAAGGCTTCGGCAGCGGCGCATGCGGCAGACCTGGATGCGCACGTCCGAAATCCGGCGACGGCGAATCCTGGCCGATATCGACAATACCCTTGCGGATGGCGCGCGTGCGCGTGAATTGATCGAACAGAGCCTTGCCGTCGCCGTTGCGGATCGCCTTCGTCAGCGCTGATACATCCTCGTTGAAGCGGCCGAGCATTTCCAGCACTGCGTCCTTGTTGGCGAGAAACACGTCGCGCCACATGGTCGGATCGGAGGCGGCAATACGGGTGAAGTCGCGGAAGCCGCCGGCGGAGAATTTCAGCACTTCCGATTCGGTCACTTCGCCAAGCTCGTCCGCGGTGCCGACGATGGTGTAGGCGATGAGATGCGGTAGATGGCTGGTGATGGCGAGCACGAGGTCATGGTGATCCGCCGCCATGGTCTCCACATTGGCGCCGAGCAGGCGCCAGAAAGCCGCGAGCTTTTCCACTGCCTTCGCATCGGCCCCGGGCGGCGGCGTCAGGATGCACCAGCGGTTGACGAACAGTTCGGCAAAGCCTGCATCGGGGCCGGAATATTCGGTGCCGGCCACCGGATGCGCCGGCACAAAGTGCACGTTTTTCGGCAGATGCGGCGCCATGTCGCGGATGACCGAACCCTTCACCGAGCCGACGTCGGAGACCGTTGCGCCGGCCGCCAAATGCGGGCCGATCTCCTTTGCTACCGCGCCTGAGGCGCCGACCGGAATGCAGACGATGACGAGGTCGGCGCCTTCGACCGCCGCGGCATTGGTTTCCACCACCTGATCGGCAAGGCCTAATTCGGCCACGCGCTTGCGCGTCACCGCCGAGCGAGCGGTGGCGACGATCGAGCGCACCGCGCCCTGCTCGCGCGCCGCGCGCGCGATCGAGGAGCCGATCAGCCCGACGCCAATTAGCGCCAGGCGGTTATAGAGCGGGGCAGGTTTGCTCAACGTGTTTGTCCCAAAAACTCGCCGATCGCCTTGACCGTCAGGCGGTTGGCCTCCTCGGTGCCGACGGTCATGCGCAGCGCGTTGGGCAGCTTGTAGGCGCCGAGCTGGCGCAGGATCAGCCCGCGCTTGGTGAGAAAGGCATCGGCGTCCCTGGCGGTCTTGCCCTTGGTCTCGGGAAAGTGAATGAGCACGAAATTGCCGACGCTCGGCGTCACCGTCAGGCCGAGCTTGCCGATCTCCTCGGTGAGCCAGGGCAGCCATTTCGCATTATGCTCGCGCCCGCGCTCGACATGCGCGGTGTCGCGGATTGCCGCGATGCCGGCGGCGATCGCCGGCGCGTTGACGTTGAAAGGCCCGCGGATACGGTTGACCGCATCGACCACCGCCGCCGGCCCATACATCCAGCCGAGCCGCAAGGCGGCAAGCCCGTAGACCTTCGAGAAGGTGCGCGTCATCACTACGTTGTCGGAGGTGGCGACCAGCTCGATGCCGGACTCGTAATCGTTGCGGCGGACATATTCGGCGTAGGCGGCGTCGAGCACCAAAAGCACGTTTGCCGGCAGCTCGCGGCGCAGGCGTTTGACCTCGTCGAACGGCAAGTATGTCCCGGTCGGATTGTTCGGGTTGGCCAGGAACACGATCTTGGTTTTCTTGCTTACGCGCTCGAGAATCGCGTCGACGTCCGCCGTGAAATTCTTCTCCGGCGCGACGACCGGCTTTGCCCCGGTGCCGAGCGTGGCGATCGGATAAACGAGAAAGCCGTGCGTGGTGTGGATCGCCTCGTCGCCGTCGCTGAGATAGGCGCGCGCCAGCAGATTGAGCAGGTCGTCGCTGCCGGCGCCGCAGACGATGCGCGCCGGATCGAGCCCGAAAGCCGCGCCGATCGCCTCGCGCAACGCCGCGGCCGAGCCATCCGGATAATCCTCCAGCCGCTCGCCGACCGCGCGATAGGCGGCGATGGCATTTTCGCTCGCCCCCAACGGCGTCTCGTTGGAGGACAGCTTGAAAACCTTGGCGACGCCGGGCGCGCTGCTCTTGCCCGGAATGTAGGGAGCGATGTCGAGCACGCCGGGGCGCGGTTGCGGACTGTTCGCGGTCATTCACTCAACTCGCATTTCTTTCTTCTCCCTCCCCCGCTTGCGGGGGAGGGTTGGGGAGGGGGCATTTAGAAGAGCCCCCACCCGGATCGCTTCGCGATCCGACCTCCCCCGCAAGCGGGGGAGGTAAAGATCAGGTGGCGGCAACCGTATAGCGGGTTGCGTGGCTGCCGACGAGGGCCGTCGAGCGCACGGTGGCGCCAGCCTTGACCAGCACGTCGGAGACTTTGTCCATGCTGACATCCTGCGGCAGCGTCAGCAGCAGCGCGGCGCCGTCGAAGGCGCGGTCGGGCACGGCGAGAAAGTCCACGAGCGCCGAAAGCGCCTGCGCCGGCTTTGCCCCCCAGCCGGCGACACGCACGCTCCACACGCCGGCTTCGGTCGCCATGGCGTCGGCGGCGGCGCGCGAGATGACGAACACCGGCAGCGCCGCCGGGTGATCGGCGCGTTCGACGAAGGGCAGCCGGGCGATGATCTTCGGCGCCGCGTCGAATTCGAGCGCGCTCCACCAGGCGCCTGCGCCGGGAACGGCGATCGCGGGGATGAGGCCGAGATCGCCCTTGGAAGCGGACACGGCGGCGACCACGCCGGCAGCGCCCATATGCGGCACCAGCGGCACGGTGAAGCCGAAATGAAAGCGCGCGGAATCGCGCATCAGCGCGTCGCCGGCGGAGAGGTCCGCGTGCGCCGAGAACGGCGCCTGCACATAGGTGAAGGTCGAAATGATGACGCGCCAGATGCTCTCGGCGGTGTCGAGCGGCAGGATGCCTTTGTGCCGCTTCACCAGCCGGCGCATCATCTCCGCCTCGCGCGCCGGGCGGAACGCCGAGCCGGTCTCCTGGCTGCCCTTGGTCGCGATCAGCCGGTCGATGATCTCGCCGCGCTCCATCAGCAAGTTGTGCATCGCCTCGTCGATACGGTCGATCTCCTTGCGCAGATCGGCCAGCGAGGGTGCGTCGGGTGCTTTTGCCATTCATTGCATTGATAAGTGGGCCGCGCCTTAAAATCAAACGAGCCTTGAAATCGAAGAAAACATCGACACTTTGCAGCCATCTACCAAAAGGGCGCGCGATCCGGCATAAGCTTCGGGGAAAATGCGAGGTGCCGGGAGCGCAGCGAAGATCATGGTCGAGGCCGATCTGAGCAGACCGCGAGAGGCGGCGGCTCCGCGCGAGGCGGACCAGCCGCACGACTCCGAGCTTGTCCGCTTCGGGCCCGACAAACCGCTCAAGCTCGACGCCGGCGTCGCTCTGTCGCCGTTCCAGATCGCCTACAAGACCTATGGCACGCTCAACGCCGCGCGCTCTAATGCGGTGCTGGTGTGCCATGCGCTTACCGGCGACCAGCACGTGGCGAGTCAGCACCCGGTTACGAATAAGCAGGGCTGGTGGGAGACCATGGTCGGCCCGGGCAAGGCGATCGACACCGAGCGCTATTTCGTCATCTGCCCGAACGTGATCGGCGCATGCATGGGCACGACGGGGCCGGCCTCGATCAATCCCAAGACCGGCAAGCCATGGGGTCTCGAATTTCCCGTCGTCACCATCCGCGACATGGTGCGGGCGCAGGCCATGCTGCTCGATCATCTCGGCATCGACTCGCTGTTTGCGGTCGCCGGCGGCTCGATGGGCGGCATGCAGGCGCTGCAGTGGCCCGCATCCTATCCGGAGCGCGTCTTTGCTGCGCTGCCGATTGCCTGCGCCACGCGCCATTCGGCGCAGAACATCGCCTTTCACGAGGTCGGCCGCCAGGCGATCATGGCCGATCCGGAATGGCGCGGCGGGCGTTATCTGGTGGAAGGCAGCGATCCGCGCCGCGGGCTCGCCGTCGCGCGCATGGGCGCGCACATCACGTATCTCTCGGATGCGGCCTTGCACCGCAAATTCGGCCGTAAATTCCAGGACCGCGAAAATCCGACGTTTTCCTTCGACGCCGATTTCGAGGTCGAATCCTACTTGCGCCACCAGGGCATCGCTTTCGTCGAGCGTTTTGACGCCAATTCGTACCTCTATCTCACGCGGGCGATGGATTATTTCGACATCGCTGCCGATTATGGCGGGGTGGTGGCCAACGCCTTCAAGCACACGCCGACGCGCTTCTGCGTGATCTCGTTTACCTCCGACTGGCTGTTCCCGACATCGGAATCGCGCGCCATCGTGCATGCGCTCAACGCCGGCGGCGCGCGCGTCTCCTTCGCCGAAATCGTCACCGACAAGGGCCACGACGCCTTCCTGCTCGAAGAGCCGGAGCTGTTCGCCATCGTGCGCGGCTTCCTCGACGGCGCCGGCCGCGCCCGCGGCTTAAAGGGATGAGCATGCTCACGCGCGGCAATCCCAGTCTCACCGTTGCCAACATCGCGCGCAATTCGGGCGGCGCCCGCGTCGATCTGGTGCTGGTCGCCGACATGGTGGAGCGCGGTGCGCGGGTGCTCGACGTCGGCTGCGGCGACGGCGAACTGCTGCGGCTCCTGACCGAGAGCCGCGGCGTCGACGGCCGCGGCATCGAAATCTCGCGCGAGGGCGTCAACGAGTGCGTGGCCAAGGGGCTGGCGGTGATCCAGGGCGACGCCGACACCGACCTTGCCGATTATCCCGACGACGCCTTCGATTACGTCATCCTGTCGCAGACCTTGCAGGCGACGCGGCACCCGCGAGTCGTGCTCGAGCACATGTTGCGCATAGGGCGCCGCGCCGTCGTCTCGTTCCCGAATTTCGGCCACTGGCAGGTGCGGGCCCAACTGCTGTTCGCTGGGCACATGCCGCAGACCGATATTCTGCCCTATAGCTGGTACGACACGCCGAACATCCACCACTGCACCATCAAGGACTTCCGCCAGCTCTGCACTGCCATCGGCGTGAAGATGGAACGGGCGGTGGCGCTCAATGCCTGGGGTAGCCCGCTGCGGCTCAATGCGCCGTGGTGGTTCTGGAATCTGTTCGGCGAGCAAGCGGTGTTTTTGCTCAGCCGCAAGGGCTGATGAGTCCAGCGTCGGATTTTAACTTTTGCTGCACTGCACGATAACTTAGCGGAAGCGTATTCGGATGCTTTTTTCAGTATTTGAAGGTATTTCTAAGAAACGCGCAAAGCAAATTGTGATTTAAATTCTTCATCAAAGGTCTTAATGAGTAATACCTGCCATGCACACCACCAAATGACCTCCTGAAGATCACGATCTCGCCACATCTAGACGGCAGTTTAGGCCCCGCAACTCGAGACTGATTCTGTCGGTCTCGAGTTTCTTGCTTCAAGACAAGGGGACTAATCTGATGAGACTGAGTCAAACATGGGCGACGTTAATGCTGTGTGCTTTCATTATGGCGGCGGCCGGCTCGACGGCCTTCGCCGGGGGCCGTCATCACGCGCGGCACCGCCAGGCAGCGGAACCAACGTCCAGCTTGGGCGTCTTCGCCTCGAGTTCGCTGGTAGAAGAGGCGCGCAAGTACGTCGGCACCAACCCTACCGGGCGCAGCAGCCTGTGGTGCGGCGCCTTCATGGACATGGTGCTCCGCCACACCGGCCACGCCGGCGGCGGCAATCTGGCGCTTGGCTATGAGCATTACGGCACCCGCGTCGATGGCCCGCAGGTCGGCGCCATCGCCGTGATGGGGCGGCACGGCGGCGGCCATGTCGGCGTCGTATCCGGCATCGACCCGTCCGGCAATCCGATCATCGTATCCGGCAACCACAATAATACGGTCGCCGAGTCGGTCTATCCGCGCTCGCGCATCGCCGCCTATGTGGTGCCGAACGGCTGACTGTCAGCGTTGAAAAAGCCGCGCCTTGCCGCCGGCAGGGCGCGGCTTTTTAACATTTCGCCGCGGGTCTTAACGGGGATGGTTTATCCGCTACGCGCGCTCACTTGTTAACGTCCGCGCGTCGGCGCTCCACATTTGAATTCGGCAAAAGTTAAATCGCGCGCCGGTTCCGTGTAAACCACTTCATCGTAAATTCAATCCGATCATTTTTCCGAAAATTGTCGTGCTACTTGGATCGACCGTCGGCGCCAAGCCGGCGTGCGTAAAAATAGTGGCAGGAACCTTTCATGCGTTTGAATACCAGGATCGCGCTCGCCATTGGCTGCGTCAGCTTGCTGGCATTTATCGTTCCCGCTTTCGGCGCTCCGGCGCCGAAGGGCGCTGAAAAACACATTGCGCGGGCGCACGCTCCGGCGCAGAAGCCGAAGGCCGCGCAGCTCGCCAAGACGCAAAGTTGCGCAGCATTACGCCGGTCGTCTCGTCAGCAAGCCGGTCACCGAGCCGCTACAGGCGCCGCGCCGCGGCTGGCCGACCCTTGTCGCCGAGGCGCGCAAATATCTCGGCACCAATCCCACCGCGCGCAAAAAGCTGTGGTGCGCGACCTTCATGAATTTCGTGCTCGCCAAGGCCGGTTATGCCGGCACCAATTCCGACGCCGCCAAATCATTTGCCCAGTACGGCCACCGCATTTCCTCGCCGCAGATCGGCGCCATCGCCGTGCTCACGCGCGGCAAGCGCGGCGGCCATGTCGGCGTGGTCACCGGCATCGACCCGCACGGCAATCCGATCATCATTTCCGGCAACCACGGTCATCGCGTCGGCGAGGGGATTTATCCGCAGCTCGCGGGTGATCGCTTATGTCATGCCGACCGAAAGCCGGCCGCTGACGCAAGTGGCGGATCGCTCCGCGCCGGCGCGCGCGCCCGAGGCCTCGGCCGGCGTCGATTCGCCGATCGCCGAGCTGATCGCGGCGATCGAAGCCGAGCAGAACCGCCCCGACGGACCCGCTCCGAAAACCTTCCGCGCCGGCGAATCGCCGGACGCGCCGGCATCGCGCCGTGCCGTAGAAACGCCAACGGTTGAGCCGGTGGCCATGCATCGCGCCGGCGAGCCGGTCGAGCAGCCGCGCGCCGCCGAGCCGTCGACGCCGCATCGCACCGTGCAGCAGACGCCGGATCAGGGCCCGGTCGATCCCTCCATCGCCGATCTGTTCGGCTTGAGGGATCGCGCTGCGGCGCCGGTACCGCCGCGCCCGGTGCCCGGCGTGCAACGCCCGCAGCATCCCCAGCGGCCCGGCCGCATCGCCGCCGCGGACATCAGCCCGCGCTAATCCAGCGCGATTATTTGTATTGGCGAACGGCCGGCCTCACCCGCCGGCCGTTTTGCTCACCTCGTCACCCACCGCGATATCGCCGCCAGCAATCACCTCGGCATAGACGCCGCAGTCGACGTGATTGAAGCTCTGCTGCAACGTGCGAGGGATCGTCAGGTCGCGAATGCCGGTGTCCGGGTCAACGTCGGTGGCGGCGCAGCGAACGATGCGCTTGATCACCTTGAGCCGCGCGCTGTCGCCGATGGCGATGTCCGCCCCGACGAGATCGAATTCGTGCCAGGCCGGCCAGCCGGCGACATAAACATTGCCGCGGAAACGCAGGGGGTTCACCGGCGCTCCCGCCGCGGTCTCGACTGCCGCCACCGAGGCGAGATTGATGATGGAGACTACCTTCTTCGGCACGTCGGAAAAGCTGTGGGCTTCGCCGGAGGGATTTTGCGCCGACAGCACCTTCGGCGGCCCGCGCAAATCCTTGGGCATATAGCGGCGGAAGAAGGTTTCGATCGTCAGCCGGCCCTCCTTGGTGCGCAGATCGCCGCGCGCCGCCTCGCCGCCTTCCGAATGAATGACCAGAGTATGGCTTGCCTCGTCGTAGTCGGTGCGCAACGCGGCCAGGCGCTCGTTGCGCATCAACATCAGGAACGCGACTTTGGGGAAATAGATGGGAGCCGTCGGATCGAAGCCCGAGGGGCCGTTTTCGATAGCGTAGAGCCGGTCGGAGGGCACCGTTTCCCCGGCCGTGAGGCGTGTGCGTGGCAACGGCTGCGGCGACAATCCCTTGATCGGGTAGCGATAAATGCCGTCGATCCGGGCGGGCGTGCTTGTCATTGGAATTTCGCTGGTTTTCCGGTGTGTAAGACGGGCTTGACCCTGAGCTATATCAACGCGGCGGGCTCTTCAAACTGGAAGAAACTCTACCCACATAATGCCGGTACGGGCCGCCTTCGGGGACCCGTCATTTTCACCGGCGCCGTCATGGGCCGAGGGAGTAGACGATGAATTTCGAGAAATATACCGACCGCGCCCGCGGTTTCGTGCAGTCCGCGCAATCTTTGGCCCTGCGTGAGGGCCACCAGCAGTTCGCCACCGAACATTTGCTCAAGGTCCTGCTCGACGATCCGGAAGGATTGGCGGCCGGTCTGATCGACCGTTCCGGCGGCAATTCGCGCGCAGCGCTGCAAGCGGTTGAGGCCTTGCTCGGCAAGCGCCCGAAAGTGTCGGGCGCCGGCGCCGGGCAAGTTTATCTCGATCCCGCGCTGGCGCGCGTGTTCGATACCGCCGAAAAGGCCGGCGAGAAAGCCGGCGACAGCTTTGTTACCGTCGAGCGCCTGCTGTTGGCTCTGGCGCTGGAAAAGGACAGCGATGCAGGCAAGATCCTGAAAGCTGCCGGCGTCACGCCGCAAAACCTCAACGCCGCCATCGAGGCGCTGCGCAAGGGCCGCACCGCCGATTCCGCCTCCGCCGAGAATGCCTACGACGCGCTGAAGAAATATGCCCGCGATCTGACGCAGGCCGCCCGCGACGGCAAGCTCGATCCGGTCATCGGCCGCGACGAGGAAATCCGCCGTACCATTCAGGTGCTGTCCCGCCGCACCAAGAACAACCCGGTGCTGATCGGCGAGCCCGGCGTCGGCAAGACGGCGATTGTCGAGGGCTTGGCGCTGCGCATTGTCAACGGCGACGTGCCGGAAAGCCTGCAGGACAAGAAACTGCTGGCGCTCGATCTCGGCGCCATGATCGCCGGCGCCAAATACCGCGGCGAATTCGAGGAACGGCTGAAAGCCGTACTGCAGGAGGTGACTGGCTCGGCCGGGCAGTACATCTTGTTCATCGACGAGATGCACACGCTGATCGGAGCCGGCAAGGCCGACGGCGCCATGGATGCGTCGAATTTGTTGAAGCCGGCGCTGGCGCGTGGCGAGTTACACTGTATCGGCGCCACCACCCTCGACGAATACAAGAAACATGTGGAGAAGGACGCGGCGCTCGCGCGGCGCTTCCAGCCGGTCTACGTCTCCGAGCCTTCGGTCGAAGATACGATCTCGATCCTGCGCGGCCTCAAGGACAAATACGAGCAGCACCACGGCGTGCGCATCAGCGACTCGGCGATCGTCGCCGCGGCAACGCTGTCCAATCGCTACATCACCGACCGTTTCCTGCCGGACAAGGCGATCGACCTCATCGACGAAGCCGCGGCGCGGCTGAAAATGCAGGTCGATTCCAAGCCCGAAGAGCTTGATTCCATCGATCGCGAGATCGTGCGGCTCAAGATCGAGCAGGAGGCACTGAAAAAGGAAAGCGACCCCGGCTCCAGGGATCGCCTGAAACGGCTTGAGACCGAACTGAAGGCTTTGGAAAAACAGTCGGCTGACATCACCAGTCGCTGGAAATCGGAAAAGGAAAAGCTTTCCGACGCGCAAAAGCTCAAGACCGAGCTGGACCAATTGCGCGCCGAGCTCGCGCAGGCGCAGCGGCGCGGCGAATATCAGCGCGCCGGCGAACTTGCCTATGGCCGCATTCCCGATCTGGAAAAGAAGCTCAAGGCGGTCGAAACCTCCGAAAACGCCAAGGGCGGCATGGTCGAGGAGACCGTGACCGCCGATCACGTCGCCGGCGTCGTCTCGCGCTGGACCGGCGTGCCGGTCGACAGGATGCTTGAGGGCGAGAAAGACAAGCTGCTGCGCATGGAAGACGAGCTTGCCAAGCGCGTGATCGGCCAGAAGGAAGCCGTGCACGCGGTGGCGACCGCCGTGCGGCGCGCCCGCGCCGGCCTGCAAGACCCGCACCGGCCGATCGGCTCGTTCATGTTCTTAGGTCCAACCGGCGTCGGCAAGACCGAATTGACCAAGGCGCTGGCCGAATATCTGTTTGACGACGAGCAGGCGCTGATCCGCATCGACATGTCAGAATACATGGAGAAGCACGCGGTGGCGCGGCTGATCGGCGCGCCGCCGGGTTATGTCGGATATGAGGAAGGCGGCGCGCTCACCGAAGCGGTGCGACGGCGGCCCTATC
Organism: uncultured Alphaproteobacteria bacterium; assembly: GCA_963753925.1. GTDB lineage: Bacteria > Pseudomonadota > Alphaproteobacteria > Rhizobiales > Xanthobacteraceae > Pseudolabrys. Next base: position 5,518 of record CAVWEF010000007.1, on the reverse strand, counting down.
AGGTGGTGCTGTTCGACGAGATCGAGAAGGCGCACCCGGATGTGTTCAACGTGCTGCTGCAAGTGCTCGACGATGGCCGCTTGACCGACGGGCAGGGCCACACCGTCGATTTCCGCAATACGCTGATTGTGATGACGTCGAACCTCGGCGCCGACTATCTGGTCAACCAGCCGGAGGGCGAGGACACCGACAAGGTCAGGGATCAAGTCATGGCGGTGGTGCGTTCGGCCTTCCGCCCGGAATTCCTCAACCGCGTCGACGAAATCATCCTGTTCCATCGGCTCAAGAAGGCCGAGATGGGCCGCATCGTCGATATTCAGATGGCGCGGCTGCAGAAGCTGCTTGACGACCGCAAGATCACCATCACACTCGATCCGAGCGCGCGCGACTGGCTCGCGGAGAAGGGCTGGGATCCCGCCTATGGCGCGCGGCCGCTCAAGCGCGCGATCCAGAACGCTGTGCAGGACCCGCTCGCCGATATGATTCTCTCCGGCCAGATCAAGGACGGCGAGAGGGTGCAGGTTTCCGCCGGCAAGAACGGGCTCACCTTCAACGGCAAGTTGGCGCAGGCGGCGTAGTCATTATCCGTCATCCTGAGGTGCGCGCCGAAAGGCGCGCCTCGAAGGATGACGGGTACGGGCTGTCACCCTTCGAGGCTCGCCGCGTGCGCGGCTCGCGCCTCAGGATGACGATCCATTTCGATGCTTGGTTGGCTGGTCTTACCGTGCCGCCACGCGCGCAGGCTTGGCCGCCAGAATGTTGTCGATCTGCTGGCGCTCCTGCTCGAAGCTAGCCAGAATCCGCCCATCCAGCTCGCGTCCGCGCGGGAGCTTGATGCGCATCGGATCGACGAAGCGGCCGTTGACGCGGATCTCGTAGTGAACATGCGATCCGGTGGACAGGCCGGTCGAGCCGACGAAGCCGATCACCTGACCTTGGCGCACGCGCGTGCGTTCGTCGATGCCGCGAGCGAAGGCGCTCATGTGACCGTAGGCAGTCTCGTAGCCATTGTTGTGGCGGATCAGCACGAATTTGCCGTAGCCCGATTCCCATCCGGCTTTTTCCACGCTGCCGTTGCCGGCGGCGTAGATCGGCGTGCCGGTCGGCGCTGCCCAGTCCACGCCGGTATGCATCTTGGTGTAGCCGAGGATCGGATGGCGGCGCAGGCCGAACGGCGAGCGCATGATGCCTTCGGCCACCGGCTTGCGCACCAGGAATTTCTTCGCGCTCTTGCCGTTCTCGTCGTAATAGTCGACCAGGCCATCATCCGGCGACTGGAAGCGGTAGAGGTTCTTGATCTCGCCGCCTAGGGTGAGCGAGGCAAAGCGCACTTCGTTGCGGTTGTCAGTTGCCGCGGTGTCGTCTTCGTTCGGATAGAGCACTTCAAAGGAGTTGCCCGCCTGCACCTTGCGCTGGAAATCCACGTCGTAAGAGTAGATGCGGATCAGGTCTTCGATGATCGGTTTCGGGATGTTGTTGCGCAGCGCGGTCTCGTAGACGCTTTGATACAGGCTCACCCCGGCCGTGTCGTTTTCGTCGGTGCTATCTTCGGTGCTGGCGGCGACTTCGGTATCCAGGCTCTTGGCGTCCACCGGCACGTATTTGCCGGTGTCGGCCAGCGCCACCACCGCCTCGATGGCGTTGTCGCTGGCGAGGATGACGCGGATCGGCTGCGGCGGCTTGCCGCCGATTCCCGGTGTCATCAGGATGCGCAGCTTCTGGCCTTCCTTGACGCCGCCGTCGCGTCCGCGCGCGCCGAGGAGCGCGAGGATCGCCTTGATGTCGTCAGTTTGCGCGCCAAGGTCGCGCAGGATCGAGGCGACGCTGTCGCCCTTCTTCGCCACGATCGTCTTTTCGCCGAGATCGTTGCCGCCCTTGGTTTCGGTGGCGGTCTTCGGCAGCAGCGTGATGTTCTCCGGCACGATCCGCGCCTCGAAGCCCGCGTAAGGATCGGCCGCGCCTTGCGCCGGCATAGGCCAGCTTGATGCCGGTGATATTGGCTGCAACCGGCTGATGGTTGGCGACTTTGTCGCTCCAGTCGGCAGCCTCGCGCACGCTGCCCACGACCTCATCTTTCGGCGTCTGCATCGCGATCTTGAGCTTCGGCAGCATCGGCGCGAGGTCGCGCATGACAAAGGAAACCTCGGCGTCCGGCTCGGCGGCCGGCGGCGTGTCGGGAGCATCGCCGCCGTTTGCGGATTCGGCGAGCAGCTTTTGCGGATTGAAGGGCGGGATATTGGCGGAGAGATCGGAAACGGTCAGCGACAGATTGCCGGCGATGCGCAGGAACGGCCGCACGCGCACAACTTCGTGGTTGGCGACGCGCGAGATGGTGGAGACGCGGATGATCTGGCGGGCGAAGGTCGGCTCTTCCGCGGTCGGCAGCCGGTCGCTCTTGTGCGGGAGGCCGAGCCTGTCTGCGCTGGCGCCGAGCGCGCCGCGCAGCGCAACTTCCACGCGCTCTGGCAGTGAGGCGAAATTGGTTTCGCCGTCAAGCGATGTGAAAACGGCGCCACCCATCAAGGCAGCGCCGCATAATGCGGTCAGGATCGTGCCGGCAAACCACTGCACCGAGACGCGGCGGCGATCGACATAAGCGCTGGTGCCGCCATCGACGGATAGCGGGGGTTCGTTGCCGAGATCGATGTGCTCGGCCGGCCTCGATCGAGCTGCGCCACGTGACCGTGAATGGTCCAAGCCCGCCGTCCCCTGCGCTTGCGATCGAAGGTGGCTTGCCGCGACCGATTATCGCCCCAGCCGTCGTCAGCCAAGCCACTGAATTCAAGGCCGGCAAGATGCCGGTTAGCCCTGAATCCGTCAATGACGGCAACAGGGCCCGGTGATGCGAATTGGCCTGATGGCGGCGGCTGAAAGCCCCCGGTCGCGATTCCATCCCTCGAACTTCTGCGTGCAAGAACGACGCAGGAATATGGCCTCAGTGCGGCGCAAAACGGTTATTTTGGGCCGGCAGGCATTCATGAATAACCTCTTAAAACGCCGCGTCGGGCGGACCGGCGCTGTGAATAAATCCCGCGTAATCCCGTTGACATCTCTTGGGGGCGAAGCCTATATACGGCCCCTTGGCGCGCCGTCCGCTTACGGCGTGATTGCGCGTCTCTGAAGCTCCTCACTGGACAGTGAATCGGTGACCGATTGTTTTCGGTTGCGCGGGCTTCGACGGCCCTCCGGCTTAACCGGGGGGCGGGGACCGCCATGGTTCCCGGGCTGTTTGAAAAGTGAATCGGAAGAAAGAGAAACGTGGACGGCGGGGTCCTTGCGGGCCGCTCTCTCGTGGAGAAGCAATTCTCTAACAAGAGGCGGTCATGGAAGAGACTTCGGCGGTTCACGTTTAAGGTACATCGCTGAACATTTGGAATTTCGAGCGCAAGCCCGAAGAGAAGAATGATCAGTGGGTGGACCTCGTCAATGTGACGACACTACCCAGTGTCGTCACTGCGCAAACGTGACCAAGCCGGAATTAAAATCTCATCCAACTTGAGAGTTTGATCCTGGCTCAGAGCGAACGCTGGCGGCAGGCCTAACACATGCAAGTCGAGCGCGTGTAGCAATACACGAGCGGCAGACGGGAGAGTAACACGTGGGAACGCGCCCTTCGGTTCGGAATAACTCAGGGAAACTTGAGCTAATACCGGATACGCCCTTACGGGGAAAGATTTATTGCCGAAGGAACGGCCCGCGTCCGATTAGCTAGTTGGTGAGGTAACGGCTCACCAAGGCGACGATCGGTAGCTGGTCTGAGAGGATGACCAGCCTCACTGGGACTGAGACACGGCCCAGACTCCTACGGGAGGCAGCAGTGGGGAATATTGGACAATGGGCGCAAGCCTGATCCAGCCATGCCGCGTGGATGATGAAGGCCCTAGGGTTGTAAAGTCCTTTTAACGGGGAAGATAATGACGGTACCCGTAGAATAAGCCCCGGCTAACTTCGTGCCAGCAGCCGCGGTAATACGAAGGGGGCTAGCGTTGCTCGGAATTACTGGGCGTAAAGCGCACGTAGGCGGCTCTTTAAGTCGGGGGTGAAATCCTGGAGCTCAACTCCAGAACTGCCTTCGATACTGAAGAGCTCGAGTTCGGGAGAGGTGAGTGGAACTGCGAGTGTAGAGGTGAAATTCGTAGATATTCGCAAGAACACCAGTGGCGAAGGCGGCTCACTGGCCCGGTACTGACGCTGAGGTGCGAAAGCGTGGGGAGCAAACAGGATTAGATACCCTGGTAGTCCACGCCGTAAACGATGAATGCTAGCCGTTGGCGAGCTTGCTCGTCAGTGGCGCAGCTAACGCTTTAAGCATTCCGCCTGGGGAGTACGGTCGCAAGATTAAAACTCAAAGGAATTGACGGGGGCCCGCACAAGCGGTGGAGCATGTGGTTCAATTCGAAGCAACGCGAAGAACCTTACCAACTTTTGACATGTCCCGTATGAGCACCAGAGATGGAGCTCTTCAGTTCGGCTGGCGGGAACACAGGTGCTGCATGGCTGTCGTCAGCTCGTGTCGTGAGATGTTGGGTTAAGTCCCGCAACGAGCGCAACCCTCGGCCTTAGTTGCCATCATTTAGTTGGGCACTCTAAGGCGACTGCCGGTGATAAGCCGGAGGAAGGTGGGGATGACGTCAAGTCCTCATGGCCCTTACAGGTTGGGCTACACACGTGCTACAATGGCGGTGACAGAGGGACGCAAAAGGGCAACCTTTCGCAAATCTCAAAAAGCCGTCTCAGTTCGGATTGGGGTCTGCAACTCGACCCCATGAAGTTGGAATCGCTAGTAATCGTGGATCAGCACGCCACGGTGAATACGTTCCCGGGCCTTGTACACACCGCCCGTCACACCATGGGAGTTGGTTTTACCTGAAGACGGTGCGCTAACCGCAAGGAGGCAGCCGGCCACGGTAGGATCAGCGACTGGGGTGAAGTCGTAACAAGGTAGCCGTAGGGGAACCTGCGGCTGGATCACCTCCTTTCTAAGGATGATCCTTCAGACCAGGCATTCGCTTGGTTTATCGGATCTCTTCAGAAACATCAGGGCATGTCAGTTTCAGGATTGGCATGCCTATATGCGGGATTCCGCCGTCTACGTTTCTCTTTCTTCTCGGACGAGCCCACGCTATTCCCAAAGGTCGTTGGAGCATCCTTTTGCCCGTGGCCTTGAGGCTAGCGCGGGATGAGCCCGTGCTCTGCGGCCTGTAGCTCAGTTGGTTAGAGCGCGCGCTTGATAAGCGTGAGGTCGGAAGTTCAAATCTTCCCAGGCCCACCAACCTTCGCTTGCAATGCAAGAGAAGGTTGCCCGGCGTAGCCCTAAAGGGCGAAGCCTGGGCCGCTTTCCGCAAGCTTCGGTTGGCAAGCCAACCGATGACCGGCGGGGCCATAGCTCAGTTGGGAGAGCGCCTGCTTTGCAAGCAGGAGGTCGTCGGTTCGATCCCGTCTGGCTCCACCAGCGGCGATCCTTTTGGCTTGCCTGCAAACTCGTCCGTGAAAATGAATTCGCGAAACGCGATCACAC
>CAVWEF010000006.1:0-463219 GCA_963753925.1 uncultured Alphaproteobacteria bacterium | reverse complement strand
CTTTTGGAACGACTTGACGAGCTTCGGCGCTACAGCGAACGGAAGCAGGCCATTGGCGAGATCGCGCAATTCATGCTCGATTGCGGCGCACCTGCTTTGCACCTCATGCTGTTCCGCTTCGATGTGGGCGCGCTTGAGTGCGGCGTCGCCGCCCTCGGCGACGAATCGTCGCCGAATTTGCTCGGCGGCGCGCGCCAGGGAGTCACGCCTGGATACGAGCTCCGCGACCTTCTCCGAGAGATCGGAACAGATGCGCTGGGTCGTAGCGATATCGCGAAGCGCCGCCTCCAGCCGCTCCGCCGTTCCAGCGTTGCCGCCGGCCTGATGCCGAGCCAAGAACAATCCGATGTCGGTGCGAAGCCGGACGACGAGCTCGATGCCTAAAAGCCCGCGGATCGCTTCGGCGAGGTGCTCATTATCCTGATCGCCGTCGGCGATCTCCTGTATTTTCTCGCCATCGAAGAAAAAAAGTTGGGATACGCCGGGCGGTATCAATTCCTGCAAGAACTGGTGCCATTCATCCTTGGGGACCGAGGAGAATGCCGCACCGTCTTTTTTGACGGTGAGATTTTCAACGACCTTCTTGTCCCGCAAAGTCCATTCGCGCTGAACCTCGTAGCGATGAACGGCGCCGTCCTCAGCGTAGTCGAACTCAATCCCCACAGCGGCCGAATGTTCCTCGCCACCGCGGTGGACTGCATCGCGCAAATATTGCTCGTAGTCGGATTGCGCCACGCGGGAGCCGAGGGCGCGGCGTCCATAGAGCGAGAGACGCACGGCTTCGAGCAAGGTCGTTTTGCCGGTGCCATTCTTGCCGCCGACCAAAACGATCGGGCTCTCTCGGCCCTTGCGGCGGCGTGGCACGAGATCAATTTTCGTGGTTCCGGCATAGAGCCCGAAGTTCTTAAGTACAATCGCACGTAGGATCATGGTGCGTCCCCGCCCGCAGCGGCCCTCTCCGTGTCCGGATCAGCCCATATGGCGTCCATGGGCGTGCGGTCCTCGCTGGCCTTGCCGAGGGTCGCGCGACGCGCCGCGATCAAAGTGTCCAGGTCACGCCATTCTTGCTGGAAGAGGTCTTCGATGCGGGTGTGCACGGCGTGGCGGCGCTTCAGTCCATGCGCCGAACGTTCGATCTCAAGAAGGCCGGCAACAAGTTCGGTCGGAACGTCATGCTCCGCGCAGATTTCGGACAGGAGCTGGCCGTCCTCTGCCGTGAAGGATACCGAGTCCTCAACAACCCAATCCAGGTCGCGGCCCAACACCTTGCCTACGATGGCCGGAACTGAATCCGCCCAATCACCGCGCTCCGAACGCCAGAGTCGACGGATTTCGAACAGCTCAGCGTCGTTGATCAGGATGGGCGCTTCACCAGGGGCGCTTCACGCTGGACGCGCACCTGCGTTTCAAGCAGCCTCCTCAACAGCTCTTTGCAAAAAGCGAGCTTGTAAGGCCCCGGGACGGGAGTGTCCGTATCGCCGATGAAGTTGACTTGTCCGCTACGCCGACGGAATTCGCGGTAGAGGCGCTTCTTCTCCGGGTCTTGCGTCTCGGCAAGCAGATCGCGGAATTCGAGCAGCGGTTCGAGCCACTCCTCTCCGGAGTTGATCATAGCCTCCATGGATTTGTCGCGCTCGACGACCGTGCAAACCCAACAACCGAAGCGTGAGTTTCCACAGCTCGGCGTGGTCTTGTCGACCACAAGCGGGCATTCGCCCGCCTGCGCGTTGCGGTACATGGCGACGAGGTCGCGATTATCGTTGCCCCAAGGCGACGGGTTTTGTAGTAAGTAGGTCCAAACGTCATCGACGGAAAAGGATTCGATGGGCGCGTAGACGAAGGCGTTCAATAGGGAGGAATGCCGCGAGAGCACCGATCCTTTGATGCGGTGGAATGACATCACTTGCGCGCGTGTGGCACTTTCAGAGGAGCGCACGCCGAGAACCATCACCACTTCGCCAAACTCGGCAACGCGCGCCTTGATGAAGGCGTCGGCCGGCAGAATTTTGAGGCGCTCCGTGCACCACCGAAAGCGCCGCGATGGCGCTGGGTAGCCGCGCCCTATTAGATTAACCCAAAAGCTCTGTTCGACAGTCGGAGCGACCTTGTCCGTCCTGAAAGGAAGCCCCTTCTTGGCCGCCGCCGTTTGAATGCGTTCGAGCGTCTCGTCGATGTAGCGGACGATCACGGGCGTTTCGACGAGCGTGTCGGAGCTGATGACATAGATGGGCTTGCGGCGCCGTTCCGGTGGCAGCTCCGACAAAGCTGTCCAGACCATTTGCAGCGCGCAGGTCGAATCCTTGCCACCGCTATAGCCGACCACCCATGGGCGAGCGTCCGCCTCGTAGACGGATCGAATTTCTTGATAGCGCTGAGCCAGAAGCTCGTGATTTAAGTTTTCCTTCATGCTTAACCAGCTTTCTTAAGACGTCGAACCGGCGTGGCTCCATAGAGCGCTTCGATACGCGCAGCTTCATCCTTAAGGGGAAGCCCCAAGGCGCGAAGGATGACATTGCTGACAAGAATGACGTTGTTTTTTGACTTGTTGACTTTTCCGGCGACAAGCGCGCGCCCATCCCACATTTCGCGGTTGGCTCGCGACCAATCGATATCGCGTAGCTTGGCAAGGCGTTTGGCCCAATCCTTGGGATGCGCATCGAAGAGCTGCGCGCCGCGATCGCAATGGCTTGCACCGCCACGCCGTGCGCATGGATGTAGTCGCGCCGGAGTTCCGCCGAAGCGACCTCCCGGCTTTGCACCCTTTGCCAATCCGGCATGTGACGGATCACTTCATTCCAGAACCGGACGGCAAGTTCGCGGTCGGCGTCGGTAATATTTTTATCCTCTGACTTTGCCACCAGCAGCGCGGTCGCCTGATGCAAGCTGCTCAGCGTGAAGAGCTTCAGCGAGCGATTGGATATGCTGGTGTGTTCAAGATCGGTGAAGTCCCGGAACAGCGGAATCGCCGCGATCACCCCACGCGACAGTCCGGCCTGCGTGTCACGGTGATTGTAAAGCACCTTGATGGATTTGGTCGGACGAACCGCGTGAATGTTGAGATCAGCGAACATTTGCTGTGAGCGCTTGAGCCCGCGATCCGCAAAGACGACCACCGAGATAGTTTCGTCGCCGAGAAGCGACCTCTCACGCATCGCTTCTTCAATGGCGGCGCGGCGGTGCTGGCCGTCGTTGATCAAGATGGTCGCCGACATGGAGATTTTGAGTTTCCCGACCGTCCGCAGCGGGCCGTCTTGGCTGGCCGGCTCAAATTCCATTTCGCCATCCACTGAGACGCACAGCGACGAAAGAATGTACTCGTTGGGATTCTCGGTGATGTACCGGGCGATGGCCGGAACGCGCGCAGTTTCAAAACCCTTTGCGCGCGCAGCTCCGCGGGTACGGCGTCGTCATCGAACCGGAATAGCCGCGGCACGACCTTCAGCGGTACCATAATGACATAATAGGCCGAACTGGCCTGAATGCCGCGAATGGCGGTGAAATCGTACGTGTTGCTTTCCATGGGGGCACCGGCGCGCGAGTGGCTTGCTCCGCGCCAACGCTAGTCGCGAGGCCTTTGGAAGTCAATATAGTCAATTTGGACGTTTGTTTTGCGAGACCGACTGTGGATACAGGGCGCAGCCGGTGTCGCGCGGAACTACGGATTCGCGACCCAACCGGCGTTGTCGGTGGCCGCCTTGCCGACGAGCCCGACGAAGTCGCGCAAGAATTCCTCGACCGTGTATGGCTTCGAGCTTCGCATTTCGGAAATGTAATCGTAGCCGCCGCTTGCGTAGGCGTTGAGCAAACGCATGCCTTCCTCCGTAAGATTTGTGGGCGACTGTGGGTCCACCAAATCCTGGATCGTCTTTCGGACGGACGCCTTCTCGTGAAGATTGATGCCGAGCCTTTGCAGCTCGGCGACAATGAGGAGGCCGATGATCAAACGCTGCGCGGCGCGATAGTCCTCGATGAAGTTTTGAATGAATTCGGGGGCCGAGCGGCCACCATGCGTGGGCTCGCTGCGGCGTCCAGAGGTGAGACCGGCCATCAGGCAGAAATAGAATAAGTCGAATTGTGTTTTGATCGGAGGCTTCCCCTCGATTTCCGAAAACCACTTTCGGGCGTCGTCACGCAGGCGGAACGGCATTATTCGTCCTCCTCTTCCATATCGAAGGCATGGAAATAGTCGCGGTCTTCAACCACAACGCCGTTCGAGCTTTGCTTGACGCCCTGCTGCGGCAGACCGTTCATGAGCCGCGCGGTTCCCTCGGTCTTTCGGAACAGGGTCAAGTATTTGATCGGCACGCCGGTCGCCTCCAGGGCGTTGACGAAGCCGAGCCGTTCCGTCGAGATGGTAAAGCCGACAAACTGGCTGCAAAGCTCGGGGATGAGTTCGCCGATGCGGCGCCTGCGCCCGGCATCAAGCGGGTTCGCGGGACTGTCAACGACGAGCGGGAAACGGTTCTGCCCGCGATTGAGCACCGTCATGAGGAAGGTGTAACCGACGGCAAGGGTTTGACCCACGCTCGCACCGGTCTGGTGTGCGAGGTGCAAGCAATCATCGATATGATCGAGCTGCACCGGGTCCTGCGACAAAACTTTGCGCAGGGTCTTGTTACACTCTGCCAGCACGAGGGCGCGTATCTGATCGCGCGCCACGTCGCGCGCTTCAACGGCGAGATTCTTGATCAGCTTGGTTTGCTGGTTGAGCTGCACGGTTTCGGTGATCTCAGAGATCTTGCGGTCGGCCTCATCCAAGCGTTTATTGAGCAAGGAGAGCGAAAACGTTTTGTCCGAGTTGTCGTTTTCGTCGCCCGCCGCGGATATTCTCTTGAGAAGTTCAAGAACGTTTGCGAGGCCACTTTTGCTTTTTTGTAGCTGATCTTCCCAATCGCGGACCTCTGTCCGTCACCCTGATCGATTTGCTGCTGCTTCAGGGCGCGCACGGTCCCGTCCGCTTGTTGCCGAAGCCGGACGGCTTCGGTCAGTCCGCCCATCATTTCAACCACGCGCTCGTAGCCGGCCTTCTCCCCGGCCTGCGGCGTGATTTGATCGATGTCGGGTTTCAGCGCGTCGATGACACCCGCTTCTTCGGTGCCGAGATATTGCTTGGCGCGTTTTTGGATTTCCTCGCGAGCGGCGTCGGTCATTTCTCGGCCACAAATGCATTGATCCTCGTGCGTCAATTCCTCGAAGAACTGGGCCGAGGTGTTTTCGGGAAGCTGAGTCTATCGAGATTAGCTTTAGCGCCAAAGCGCGGTGGGAATTCGCGGATGGAGCACATAGGGAAGCCGAATTGATTGCATGAGATTGCTGGATTTGAGGATGACCTTGCTTTCCGCCTCTTGCAGCTCGGACTGCGCCTTGGCGAAGCGTTCCTGGACGCCTGACGATCGCGACATATGCGTGCCGATCAGTTCCGTCAGCTTCGTGACCGACGATTTCAATTCGGCCTGCTCCTTCTTGGCCTTCGTTTGCGCTTCGGTAAGCTCGCTGATCCGCTTGGCAATCAGAGCGCGTTTCGCTTGCCAACTGGCGAGCCCGCCTGCGGTCTGCGGAGTGCCCCTTTTGGCCTTGATCACTCGCTGCTGCTCCTGATCGGCAAAGTCGGCAATGTCATCCAGCAAATAAAGCTGACAAAGCGCATCGATTGCCTTTGCAGCCTCGGACCGCGCCGGATCTAGAAGGCGGTCGGCAAACTCGCCGTCAAAAACGAAAAGATTTATGAATTGCGGCCGCAGAAACCTGTACAAGGCGGGCGGCGGCCGATGGCCCTTAGTAACGCCGCCACTCCCCGGCTGCGTGGTCTGGTAGCGTGCCGTTCCCGCGGTGTAGTCCAAGACGAGCTCGAACGTCAGCGGCTTATCGTCCATCAGAAGGTGAACGATAAATTCGCCTCTTTCCGAGCTGTCGCCGGCGCGTCGAAAGCCACGCACCCGATCGGCGTTCCAATTGACAGCCTCGCCGTCGAGCGCGGCCATGAGCATCTCAAGCGTGGTCGTCTTGCCTGTGCCGTTCGGCATCTGGATCAGGCTGACCGGCGCGACCTTGCCATGGGTGGCGAGCTCGATCACACGTCAGGGCACCGCAGGCCTTGGCTTGACCACCCGAGGAGTTCAATCTTCATGGGCGTCCCCCGAAAGGTCGAGCGCGCTGCGCAGAGTGTCGAGGTGCCGGCTCTTATCCTCCGGACCTAAATCGGTCTCGCTCAATTCCTTGAGCCAGGCGATCAAACGCTGCGCGACCGCCGCCGGCTGCTTGGCTTCGGCGACGACGGAGCGGACCGCTTCCTCCAGTTCCTTATCAAGCGCCATCCGCGACCTCCCTTCGGCAGAGCGAAAGCTCGTGAAGCCAATCACGCCGCTCCTGATCCGCATTGAGAAATTCGTCGTCTTCGTCGTCGGGCCGTACAAAATCAATAACGCGAGCGCGTTTATCCGGATTGGACGGATCGACGCGGAGACACCTGCCGATGCGCTGAATGGTTTCCAGCTTTGAGCGGGCGGCGGAAAATAAAACTACGGTCTTCAAGAGACGGATGTCGATGCCTTGCGAAATCTTGTGGCAGGTAATGAGGCAATCAATGGCGCCCCTGGAGAATTCCACAAGATGGCTACGTTCATCGTCGGCGTAGTAGGTGCGGTAAAGGTGGGTGTACCGGTGAATGATTTCGAGGAGCCGGTTGCCGTACTCCATGGTTTCGACAAACAGGATGCAATTCTCCAACGCGCTTTCGTCACGCTGGAGATAGCGGCTGAAGACAAGCGGCTTCATCTCGGCGGTCTTGTAGACCCGCGCGAGCTCGATCCAGAATTCCTCCTCCGACATGGGGTTTCCGGCATGCTGCCGCGCGGCTTTCCGCGAATGGACCTGCTTGAGGCGCGCCTTGTCGTCGTCAGTCAAATTATATTCAAGCGGCACGTAATCGAACTCGCACAGCACACCGCGCTTGATCGCCGCCTCAAGCGGAAACTCGAAGATGGTTGGGCCAATTTCGGCGGCAATAAACTGATTGCCTTCCGTGTCATAGGCGCGTTCCGGCGTAGCGCTGAGGCCAAGCCGGTAAGCAAAAGACTGGTGTTCGCCAGCGACCGTCCGGCGCATGCTTGGCGTCCCCAAACCGTGCACTTCGTCGTGAATGATGATCATTTTTTGCCGCGCAGCGACGGGCAGCCGCAGGAAGACTTTCTCCAGTTGCTCGCGGGAAATCACGAGAATGGCGTTGACCGGATCGAGAGCAAAGTTGCCAAGCTCATGATGCGGACCGAAGTGGCGATACGTGACGAACTTAAATCCTGATGCAACGAGCCATTGATCAATCTCTTCGGCCCACTGCGAGAGCAAGTCGGTGCCGTCCGTGGTGATGACGGCGCCGCTGATCTCCTTTTGCCGGATCAACTCCGACAGTATCTTCATGGACGTTCGCGTCTTACCCGTGCCGGTTGCCATCTCCAATATGCCGGCGCGTTTCGCCAAGAAAGCTTCAAGAGCCTCGGTCGATGCCGCCAACGGCGGCGTTCCGCTTCGCCCGGCGGCTCTTCCACCGGAAGCGTCTCAAGGAGAGGAAAATTCGGAGTCTCGGGCGCGACGGCACGTAATTGAGTGAGCATCTTTTCGGAGACTTCGTGGACGCTGAGCCCGAAGGCCGTGTTGTTCCATGCCTCCTCGAATTGGTCGATCTTGATATCCACGCGCTCGTTTTCGTCCGGAATCGCTTCGATAGACGTCGATGGATTCATAGTTCCGCTCGTGGCCCGAAATCGTTTCGTTAGCTGATCCCGTAAAGGCAACTCTGTCGCCGGAAGGAAAGTCGAACACACCAATTTTTTCGTGGAAAATTCCAGACTCGGCCACATGTGTGGCGAACGCGAATTTGATCGTCATTCGTTCGCGGGCGATGAGCCACGCGAAGATGCGCGCCCGAAGTTCGCGATCGCCAAGCGATTGAGTGAAACGAATGATATCATCAAGAATTCGTTCGATGACTATCGTTTCGTACTGGCGCCGCTGGCCGGGCGTGGCTACGCTGCGCAAGGCCTCGATGTCTTCGACGCTGAGTTGTGGCGATGCGATAACTTGAATGGACACATCAGAGGATTGAGCGAGCCGTGGCAGCATGGCTGCCCAGGTGATTAGCGCAGAGCTCGAGAAATAACCTGCAGCGCGCCGGTATAATGTGCAATGCCGTAGACAAGGAGCGAAGAAGTCCGCTGCGAGCGACGACTTTCCGCTGCGGTAATGCGATTTGAGCTTGCGGATTTCGTCGTTGCTGTCTTCGGGCATGACGAGAGACCAATCCGAACTCTAAAGGTTGTGCGGGAGCAACCGGCTTTCACCGAGGCCTGTTGATTTCAAGTCCCACCCAACACTTGCCACTTCGCGACGGCGCGTCCTCGCTCCCATCTACGGTTCAACGGCAAAGAAAGCACGCAAGACGCTGCTTACCTTGGTGCGAACCTACTGGAAAGCTTAGGAAAACAGCCCGTTTCCCCGCACCCGTGCTCACGCGCGGGCGATTAGAATACTCGCGGCAGAAAAGATTGTCTCTGCTGATTTAGGGTGCAGGAGCGGTATCTGGCACCCAACGATCGCCCGCGGGGCTTTTGACACCCTAGCCTAGGAAACGGAAGAATTCTCGCTGCCGCCCCCAGAGTAGCGGGAAACGTCGCATCATTTCAGCTAACGTCATTTCCGCCGGCTGCCGCCCATCCAAAATCGCCTCGACGATTTCCGGCGCGAGCAGCGTCAGGCGCAGCATGCGGCCGACATAGGACTTGTTGATCTTTTCAGCCGTGGCGATTTCCGCCGATGGTTGCATAGGCGCCGTTCTCCAGCATTTCCGCCACCGGAACGCCCGCGCGATCGCCTTCACCATCGCGTTGTCGATGCGCCGGACCGCGGCGGTCGCCAGTACCTCGTGCCATCAGGCGCGATAACGAGCTTCCGCCCGCCGCGCTTCCGGATCGTCATAGGCACGCGGACGGTCACGGTCCGGCCGTCGTCTGTCACCTTCGGTTTGACCGTCATGCTGCCCTCCGGATTTCCGGCTGGATCGCGCTGAGATCCGCGACGAGACTCGGCCAGCCCCTCGGTGCGCAGCCGGATATCGACGCCGTCTGGCACTGACGTCGACCCGCTCCACCAGCAGCTGGACGATGCGGGCCTGCTCGGCGGGGAACAGCTCGTCCCACAGCGGGTCGAGCCGCTCCAGCGCGGCGACGCACCTCGCTTCTCGCTGACATCGCCTTCGATCTCGGCGCGCCACGCTGCCAGGTGCGCACCATGATCTCCGGCGCGCGCAGCAGCGCGCGCACCTGGTCGATCACCGCGTTCTCGATCTCGGCGGCGGGAACGCGGCCGACCGGGCAGGAGTCGGGGCCTCGCCTTGAGCACGTCGGTGGAGACGTAGTAGCGGTAGAGCCGCCGCCTTCTTGCGGGTGTGGGTCGGCGTCATCGCCCGGCCGCTCGGCGCCGAACACCAGCCCCTTCAGCAAGGCGGGCGTCTGCGCGCGGGTGTGTGCTGCGCGCCGGCGCGGGCTACTCCGGCATGATGGCGTGGACCTTGTCCCAGAGGGCCTGGTCGATGATGGCCTGGTGCTCGCCGGCATAGGCGATGCCCTTGTGCACCGCCTCGCCGATGTAGACCCGGTTGTCCAGCATCTTGTAGAGGCAGCCCTTGTCGACCGGCTTGCCGCGCTTGCCGCGTGACGCCCTCGGCCGCCGAGGTCGCGCACCAACGTGGTGGCGGAGCCGAGCTCGAACGAAGCGCTCGAAGATCATCCGCGACCGGTTGCGGCCTCGGCCTCGTTCACCACCAGCTTGCGGTCGCTGCACGTCATAGCCGAGCGGCACCGAGCCCGCCCATCCACATGCCCTTGCGCCGCGACGCCGCAAACTTGTCGCGGATGCGCTCGCCGATCACCTCGCGCTCGAACTGGGCGAAGGACAGCAGGATGTTGAGCGTCAGCCGGCCCATCGACGTGGTGGTGTTGAACGACTGGGTGACGCTGACGAAGGTGACGCTGTTGCGGTCGAACACCTCCACCAGCTTGGCGAAATCCATCAGCGAGCGCGGCGAGGCGGTCGATCTTGTAGACCACCACCACGTCGACCCGCCCGGCCTCGATGTCGGCGAGCAGCCGCTTCAGGCCGGGCGTTCGAGCTTGCCGCCGGAGAAGCCGCCGTCGTCGTAATGCGGTCGGGCACCAGCACCCAGCCCTCGGCCTTCTGGCTGGCGACGTAGGCTTCGCAGGCTTCGCGCTGGGCGTCGAGCGAGTTGAACTCCATCTCCAGCCCTTCCTCGGTGGACTTGCGGGTGTAGACCGCGCAGCGCAGCTTGCGGATCGATCTTGGCGCGGCGGTCTTCATCGCGCCGCTTCCGCTAATTCTTCAGGCCGAAGAAGATCAAGCCATTCCAGCGGGTGCCGGTGATGGCGCGCGCCATCGCCGACAGGGACTTGTACGGCCGGCCCTGATATTCGAAAGCCGTCGTCGCGCACGGTCACGCAGTGCTCGACGCCCTGCCATTCGCGGATCAGCCGGGTGCCGGCGATGGGCCGGTCCTGCGCCGTCTTGCGGCGCCGCTTGGTTGCCGCCGTCGAGGTCGTCGGCCATGTTCTCCAGGCGCTCGATGCGTCTCCGGCTTAGCCCGCCATAGGCCAGTTCCTGGATGCGGTAGGCCAGCCGGCTTTCCAGGAAGGTGCGGTTGTAGGGCGGCGGCTCGGTGTCGAACAGATCGCGCCACTGCGGCTTCAGATCCGGGATCGGCGCGGTCTTCAGCGCGGCGATCCGGGCCAGCAACGGTTCGGTCATCCGGGTCCTCCGTCGGTTGACGGTCGGCATGACCGCGCTGGGGGGCCGTGAAGTCGAGCGAACTCTCTCCGTGGTCAGCAGATAAACGACTGGACTTCCGGGCATTCAGCCGCATGAGCCCGGCGGCCAGGATCTCGGCGACCTCGTCGAGGCGTTCGGCGGTGGTCAGGCGATTGGGATTGAGTGCGTTCATTGCGAACCATCAATGATGGTTCACGATGATCTTGTGTGCGCGAGGAGAACAGCAAAATCCGATCGCGAGCGAAGCGGATCAAAGAAGAAATAAGCATTGCGCAAACAAGCAGTGTGTGTCGGTCCAGTTCGAAACAGTTCGCGGCGCCGCGCAACGATTTGGCGCACTACGATTTCTTGCGCGAGCGCCCACCTGGCCGAGCGATGTGTGAGCAAAGACAGAAGAACTGATTCGTGAGCAGGGGAGAGATGATTTTGCGCCGAAGCTAAGCGCGATTAATCTCCCGCCACACGACTGCAACTTTGCGCCGAACAGTGCTCTCATCAGGCGGATGTTCTTCATGGCGCGCCTGGAACCAGTCGAGCATTTCGCGAACGAGTTCAGCCTGTGTCGCGGGCACCCCGTTATCGTGGATCCGGCGCGCCAGAGCTCCAAAAAATGTGTCCCAGTCGTAACGGCGGCATCCCAGGGCCTGGGTTGCGGCGGCGATCGAAGCTCTGCGTCGCAGCTTCGACGCGATGGAGATCATGCTTCTGCTCGAATTGCTGAACTTCTGCCCGCGTGATCAGAACCTCCGGGGCGGTGATGGCGATGCCGTCAGGCGGCTCGCTGATCCATTGCCATTCGCTGTTGCCTGGCTCGCGGACGCGTCGAACAGAGACCTTGTCGAGTTCGCGATCCATCCGCTCGAAACAGCGCAAGGACATCGGTCCCCGCGATGTCCACAAGGTCGGAGATCATCCGTGAAGAGGCAATCTTTACGGGCGACAGCGCGATCGAAAGTACCAGCAATCCATCCGCCGCCCAGCCGACGACATCGATCGGCATGGCCGACCAACGAATGGCGACCTCTTGCAAGGCATGAAATGGCCGTGGCGGAAGCGGCATCTGCGATCGAATGAAAAGGGTTTGTCGACTGTTGCGCTCGATCTGCTTGATCGCGCTCACAACATGTCGGTGAGCTTATGCTGAAGGCGCCGCACATCTTCATTAACGTGATCAATGCGCTGCGCGATGGAGTGTAGCTGGCCACGGTGATCGACCATTTCAGTGAGCCCCCTGTCCGCCATAGATGCGAATCAATGATTAGCAATGCTAATCATTTGGCAAATGCCGTCAAGCAAGGGTCGTGGCTCTCTCGGGTGCGCGCCAATCGCTGGTGACCCACATCGACGTTTGAAAACCCTCTATCCGTCGTTGACGATTGTGCCGATTTTAGCAATGTTTTCATTGCGTCGGATTCTGCTTGCGGTGTCCGCCGCCAAACAAATGCTAGCACGCAAATGGGGGCACGATTGACGCATGCCGACCAATGAAGCGAGCGGCATGGACATCCCCGCTAAGCGAATCCAATGGGCGCTTGAACAGCGCGGAATGGGGGTGCGCGAACTCGCCCGCCGGCTTGGCGTCTCGCCGGGGCTACCATCGCAATGGTGGCGAACGGCCGGGCGGACTACCTCTCCGGATACGCATCTCGATGAAATTGCTGAAATTCTTGCGCTCAACGTCGACTGGCTGCGTTATGGGCGCGGCGAGCCGTTCGCCGACGGGCGGCCGATTTGCAACGATCAACAGGAGCTGGGCGCACTGCTTGACACGACTTGTGCCCGCATAGTTGGAATAGTGGAGGGAGAGGTGTGGCGGGAGGGAATTCCGATGCGCGAGGTGATGGCCGCTGCTGACGGCGGTGCGCCGACCCTGCAGGTCGTGTCGCGAGAGGACCTGCGGGGACTGGAGCAATTCGCGGTCGAAGTTCGCGGCCACGTCTGTGATCAGACTATTCCTGCCGGAAGCTTCGCAATCTGCGTTGACTACAACCTCTCGCGACCCGGCGGGCCAGTGGAAGGCGACCTCGTTGTCATCGAGAAGCGTCGAGGCGGCGAGATCAAGGCCCTGATTGCACGGCTGCATTTCGTCAACGGCGCCTGGGAACTGCACTATGAGTCGAATGATGCGCGCTGGCAGAAGGAGCCGCCGATCCGGTTATCCGACGACGGCCAGCGCGACCTCGCCGACGGCCATGCCGTGGATATCGTTGGGCACGTGCGCAGTTTCCTCAATGAGGACCCTCAGCCAAGGTTTGGACGCGAAACGCGGCTCACCCGCCCTGCGTCGCGCATCAGAGGCAAATTGTCAGTCCCGGGCTTGTGGCCGTCAATTATGATGCTCGGCATGGTCGCGGTTATCACTGGCGTCCTAGCCGTTCTTGGTGGCGAGCAGTTCTCGCCGCACGCGATATTCTTCTATCTCGCCGCTATCGTCGCAATCGGCTTAAAGTTTGGAAGCTTGTTTGCACTTGCCAGCGCATGGCTGTCAGCCGGCATCGGAGCTATTGTTCTCTACGAGCCCGTATTCACACTTACCATCGACAATCCAATCTCGCTGCGCAGCGTCCTTGCTTTTGTCGCCGTGGCAACGGCGACGAGCATCGCCTTTTACCGCTCGCGCGGCAACGCGACCGCCTAACAAACAGCCCTCATTGTACTTTGACGTTCTGCCACTCCTCTGGGCGGCGCGTACGTCGTTGATACCTCGGCTTTTTGGTATCGTTGACCACGACGGGGCGACGTTGTTTTCGCCTGTTTCCGCCGGTCGAGCGGAGTGGTGATGATAAACTTCAGCAACGCATTGAACGGCAACGTGATCATTTCTTTCCGCCGGGTTGCGCCGGTTTCCGCCTTGACAGCAGCAAGTGGCCTGATTCGGTCCGGGTTTGATTGCGCCGGCTCTCTGCCTATCTCTTCCGGTTTGCGCCTTGAGCGTATTTTTGTGCTGATTGTGGTGACCCGTTTCCACCTGTTTCCGCCGGTCCAGGTCCAGCAATGGCAATGAACCCGACAATCCGTTGAAGGCAACGCGAGTTTTTTGTTTTCGCCGGTTTTCGCCGGTTTTCGCCTAAACAAATCGCCCGTTGTGATGCTCGTATCCCGCGCAACGCAAATTGCCGCGCTCGGAAGGGAACGCATCATGGACTACCACAGCGTCACCACAAAGCTGGTCGGTACTTCTGATCGGTCAGTTGGCCGCTTGATGCGACCGCAAATGACCAAAGCTGACGCCGCGGTCGGTGCCCGCCCACAGGGCATCAAAGACAGCAATCTCCGTCACTTGAATCAAATCGAACTCTCACGGCGTTGGAGCATTTCGCCGCGCACGCTGGAGCGTTGGCGCTGGCTCGGCCAGGGACCCCGCTATCTGAAGATTGGTGGTCGAGTCGTCTATCGCCTCGAGGACATCGAAGCGTTCGAAGCGCAGCAGGCCCGTGCAAGCACGGCAACGGACGCGAGTGCTGCAGGACTGGGTACCTGCAGGACGGGATGACCATGAATATTCGAATCACGAGGAACATCACCCCATCTCCGGTGATCCGACCGCGGAGCCGCGACATCGAATTGTACGGCTGGCTCAGCCAGGCCGAACCTGGCGAGGCGCTTGAGTATCACCGCGGGTATCTGGGGATCGATCGCACCCCGCTCGGGCAGCCGATGAGCATCAAGGATCGCGTCGACCTCATTACTATCGCGGAACTCGTCGTGCGACTTGCAGAGCAAGGCCTCATCCATCTCGTCCAGCGCCGCCTCGGCGCCGACACCTTCAGCTATCTCGCAGTCGCACGATCAAGGCCTGCCGGCGCCGCGCTCTCGTTTTCGATCCTCTTTGCGCAGGAGGCCGCGTGATGACCGTAGCCAACCGCCCATCTCTTGATGACATTCGAAAGCTGCCCCTCGGCGAGATCGCCGCGCTGCCAGCGGACCAACTCGCGTTGCTCCTTGAGGATGCCGAGGCCGCGTTCCTGACGGCGAAAAATCTCAAGGAATGGCTCGAAGGCGCAATTGCGCTTCGCTACCGCGATCGAGCCGCTTCAGCGCGCAGCGCGGAGAACAAGGACACCGGCACGGTGCGTTTCGACGATGGACCGGTCACGGTCGTCGCCGACCTACCGAAACGAGTTCGAATGGGACCAGCGACAGCTTGGGGCCCTGGTCGAGCGCATTCGCGCCGGCGGCGAGGACCCGTCCGACTACGTCGAGCTCACCTTCAAGGTGCCCGAGCGGAAATACTCCGCTTGGCCCGCGCATATTCAATCTGCGTTCGCGTCGGCGCGCACCGTAAAAACAGGCAAGCCAACTTTCGTGCTGCGACTGCTGCGCGAGGACGCTTAAGAACAACGGCGGGGCGGCCCGCTCCGCAAGGACGGGCAGGCATTCCTTCGGCGCCCGGTCAACGCCCCGCCGTTTCCCAATCCCGACCAGGTTCGAAGCCACCGATGTTCGGCCGATCATGAAGGAGGCCTAAGATGCCGGTTCGAAATCGTGACCGCCGACGAGCGTTTGTCGGCTGCAAACAATAAGACGTCGCTCGCCATTTTCGGTCCGCCCGGTGCCGGCAAGACCTCGCTGCTGAAGACCTTGCCGCCGGAGCAGACTATCTGCCTCGATCTCGAGGCCGGTATGAAGTCGGTGCAGGACTGGCCAGGCGCCAGCATCCCGATCCGCAGCTTCGTCGATTTCCGGGATCTCGGGGTGCTGATTGGAGGCGCGGATCCCGCCGCCGATCCCAACGCCTGGTACAGCGCGCAGCATCTTCAGCACGCCCGCAGCGTCTATGCCGGCAGCGGAATCGAAGAATTCTTAGCGTCGAAGTCCATTGTCTTCGTCGACAGCATTACCGATCTCACGCGTCAGGTCATGGTCTATGCCCGACAGCAGCCGGAAGCGTTCTCTGAACGCACCGGCAAACCAGACGTGCGCGGCGCCTATGGCCTGCTGGGGCGCGAAGTGATCCAGGCGCTCAAGCATCTGCAACACGCGCCGGGCAAGACCGTGATTTTCGTCGGCGTGCTGGAGAAGGTCACCGACGAGTTCAACGTCACGACCTGGCAGCCACAAATGGAAGGCTCGAAGGCCGGCCGTGAACTTCCTGGCATCGTCGACCAGGTAATGTCGCTGCATCTGTTCTCGCGCGACGCCGAGGGCGGCTATCTGCTCGACGAGAAGGCAAGCGAACGCCGCCTCGTGTGCCGCGCTGGCAATCCCTTCGGGTTGCCCGCCAAGGACCGCAGCGGCCGGCTCGACATGACCGAACCGCCCGATCTCGGCGCGCTGCTCACCAAGATCAATACGCCAATCGCGCGCACCCACGCGGCCTGACCGCAATTCCAACAGAGGAGAGAGACGATGTACGACCTCAACGACGCGCAGCCGCAGATGGCGCCCATGGGCGAACTGATCCCGGACGGCACTTTCGCCAAGGTGAAGATGACCATCCGCCCGGGCGGCGTGAAGGGCTCGACGCCGATGGATGCCAACTTGCTCAAGGCCTCGCAATCGAGCGACGCCAAGATGCTCGACTGCGAATTCACCGTGATGGCGGGCCCCTATGTCCGGCGCAAGTTCTGGCAGAACTTCACCGTCGCCGGCGGCAAGCTCGACGAGAAGGGACAGTCCAAGGGCTGGAACATCTCCAAGAGCGCGTTCCGCGCCATGGTCGACAGCGCACTCGGTCTCGATCCCAAGGACGAGAGCCCGGCCGCCAAGCAGAAGCGCGTCATTCAGGGGCTCAAGCAGCTCGACGGTATCGTGTTTGCGGCGCGCATCATGGTCGAGCCCGCATCGAACCCGCAATACAAGGATCAGAACAAGCTCGCCAACGTACTGCTGCCGGGCGAGCCGCAATATGCGGCGGTCATGCGCGGCGAGAACGTGCAGCCCGACCCGGTGAACGCCAAGCCGCGCAAAGCCGCAGAACTCGGCCCAGCAGGGGCCTGCTGGGGGTGCCCCGCCACACCGCCGACAGCGCAAACGGGCGTGCCGTGGGCGAACCCGGGCGAAACGAAGCCGCCTCAGGGCGCCCCCGCGCCCGGTCCGGCCTGGCTCAACGGCTAACGCAAACGGCGCGCGCATGACCGATGACGAGTGGCAGGCGCACGTCACGCACGAGGCGGCGAAAGCGATCGGCGAATGGCTCGAAGCAAGAGGAGGTCTCAACCAGCCAATCCGCTGTTTGACCATGCCCGATCTCGAGGCGATGGCGCAGAACGCAATCAGCGTCTTCATCCTCACGACGTCGCAGCGGATCGCGCAGCGCCCCGACGCGCCCGAGTCGCGGAGGCTCTCGATTCTTCTGGGGTGAGGGCCTGCGCCATCTGCAGCCGGGAAGCTCGCGGCCTCAATTACACTCACCAGCTCCGCGCCGATCGCTATCCGACCTACGTCTTCTGCTCGATGCGTTGCCTCGATGCTGGCGGCGCCATTGCCAAGAGGAACCGCGGCATGATCGACAAGACCGACATCGAGACACGCGCAATCAAGGATGCGCGCCGGTTTCTCGCGGAAGTGCTCACCGAGCTGGGGCTGATGTCGCCGTTCCATGATCGCAGCGCGGCCGAGATCGATCGCATCATCGAGGCATGCGTCGACGGCTTTCAGGCTTCCATGCAACGCCAGTCGCTCAACGACGTATTCCGTTTTGAGGCGCAGCCATGATCGACCTGAACCATGGATCCGGATGCCAATACGAAGAGCCGAGCCGAGCACCGGGCATCGGCGTCGCTGTCAATGCGACCATTGACGCCGCGCTTGTTGCTCGCGACCGCACACAGCCGCCGCGGCGCTACGTCAGCACGTCCGGTCTCGGTCGAGAGTGTCTGCGCCAGATTCAATATGACTATCTTGGCGTCCCGAAGGACGGTGGCCGCGAGTTCGAGCCGAAGATCCTACGCATTTTCGAGGCCGGTCACCGCGCCGAAGACATCGTGGCGGGCTGGTTACGCGCCGCCGGTTTCGACCTGCGCACGCTACGCGCCGACGGACGGCAGTTCGGGTTTTCCGCGCTCGACGGTCGCTTCAGGGGACACATCGACGGCTGTCTCGTGGCCGGCCCAGTTGCGATGGAATTCCCGGCACTCTGGGAAAACAAGGCACTTGGCGCCGCGCCCTGGAAGGATGTGGTCAAGAAAGGCGTCGTGCTGGCAAGGCCGGTCTATGCAGCGCAGATTGCGCTCTACCAAGCCTATCTCGATCTGCCGAATCCGGCGCTGTTCACCGCGCTCAACCGTGACACGTTCGAGCTGCATTGCGAGCTGGTGGCGTTTGATTCGACGCTTGCGCAGCGCGCCAGCGACCGAGCGGTTCAGATCGTACGAGCGAGCGAAGCACAGGAACTCCTTCTCCGCACCGCCATCGATCCCAGCTCCGCCATCTGTCGTGGCGGATGGAGCGGTGGCGAGTGGCACGCGCCTTGCGCCTGGCAGGATCGCTGTTGGAGAACGGGATGACTGAGATCACACCGTCCGACACGCAGGCGCGCGCCATTGCCATCATCAAAGAGTGGTTCAAGAACCGGACCGACAAACAGCAGGTGTTCCGGCTTTTCGGTTATGCCGGCACCGGCAAGAGTACCAGTCCTCAAATTTGTGCTCGACGAGCTCGGGCTCGAACCGCACAAGAGCGACCGCGAAGGCGGCGACTGCGTGCCGGGCGTGGTCACCGCCACCTTCACCGGCAAGGCCGCCTTGGTGCTGCGCCGCAAAGGTACGCCGGCGCGCACCATTCACAGCCTGATCTACAGCGCGATCGTTTCGGCCTACGAAGAGGTCGAGGCGGCGGCTAAGAAGATCGAGGAGGCAGAGAACAATGCGCGACGGCTCACCGGCTTTGATCGCACCGCTGCCGAAGCCGCGATCGAGGCCATGCGGCAGGCGCTCTCGCAGATGAAGAAGCCGCGCTTTGCGCTCAATCCGCAGAGCGATGCCGCGCATGCCAAGTTGATCGTGCTCGACGAAGTCTCGATGGTCGGCGAGGAGATGGCGCGCGACCTAATGACCTTTGGCAAGCCGATCTTGGTTCTGGGCGACCCGGGCCAATTGCCGCCGATCATGGGCGAAGGCGCGTTCACTAAGGACGCTCCTGACGTCATGCTTACCGAAATCCATCGCCAGGCCGAGGAAAGCGCCATCATCCGGCTCGCCACCATAGCGCGCCGAGGCGAGCCGATCGGCTTCGGCCAGTACGACACGTTCGTCTGGAAGATGCGCAAGATGGATGTGACACCGGAGCAATGCCTGCGCGGCGGTCAGGTCATCTGCGGGCTTAATGCCACTCGACTTCAGCTCAACAACGCCATGCGACAGGCAGCGGGTTTCGAGGACGGCTGCTTGCCGACCGGCCGCGGTGAAAAGATCATTTGCCTCAAGAACCAGAACGATCTCGGTTTGATCAACGGCATGTTCGTGAGCCTCGAAGACATTGTCGATGAAGGCAGCCTCTTCTTCTCCGCCATGGTCACCGATGAGGAAGGCAACTCGATTGGACGGCCTGGTGCCGATGGCAAGCGCGAGCAGCTGCGCATCTACAAGGGTCATTTCGAGGACCATCTCGCCTTCGATCGGCATCGCCATGACCGCGATTGGAAGGACAAGCGCCTGCTGACCGAGGCGACCTTCGGCTGGGCGATCACCGGGCACAAGTCGCAAGGGTCGCAATGGGAGAACGTCATCGTCTGGGATGACGGGCTCGGCCGCAATGAAGCCGATCGGCGGCGCTGGCTCTACACCGTCATCACGCGAGCCGAGCGAGGGCTAGTGATCCTGTCATGATCGATCTCAACGAGGTCTGGAAGCCGCCCGTCCGTTATGACGTCGACGAGAATTCGCGAGCGGCTCTGTGCGACGGCAGCCGAGTGGCTGCCGCTGCTGTTTCCGCACGCGCGCATGTCAGCCGACCGCAAGACCCTCCGCTGCGCCGACCTGTCGGGCCGGCCGCCGCGCAAAGAGGGCTCATGTGTCATCCACCTCCGGGGCCCACGTGCTGGCTGGGGCTACGACCATGCGACCGGCGAGTGCGCGGGCCCCATCGACCTGCTCCACCATGGCACTGGGCTCGCGCCGCCGGCACTGTTCGAGGAAGCCGCGCGCCATGCCCGACTGGGCCGCCCGGCGCCGGTGCGGCCAGCACTGGCGCCCCGCCGCGACCATGCGCACGAGGTCGCTCGAATTCTGGCGGGCTGCCAGCCGCTCGCCGGTACGATCGGCGAGGTCTATCTGCGCAGCCGTGGCCTTTCGGATCCCGGGTCGCCCGACCTTCTGTTCAATCCCGACCTGACTGATTACGAGGCAAAACGCGGCTGGCCCGGTCTTGTGGGGGTCGTTCGCGAGGGTACGGGCGCGCCTACCGGCGGCATTCACCGCACGTTCCTGCTCGACGATGGATCGGGCAAGGCGCCGGCCGGCAAGAAGATGCTTGATGCCGTGGCTGGCGGCTCAGTGCGGCTTGCGACATTCCCAGACGACGGTCGGCTCGGTATCGCCGAAGGCACCGAGACGGCTCTGGCCGCGCAGGCGATCTTCGGAAATCCCGACCTGGGCGGCGTTGTCCGCGGATGGTGTGCGCCGATGGAAATGGCCGGCTGGCCTCACGCACGTGACCATCTTTTCCGACGCAGGTGAGGCTGGCGCTCAGGCCGCTGCAGTGCTCGTTGAACGGCTCACTGCGTCGACTATCCCAAGCACCATTGTTCGCCCGCTGCACGGCGATGATTTCAATGACGATCTGCTGCACGGGGCGACGGCCGCCGACTACCAGCAATCGGAACCCACTGCGGTGAGCGTGCCCGTCGCGCCGGCGACCGTTGCGGAGTTTGAAGCCGCCGCCCGCAGCCTGACCAACCCGGCCGACGTCACGGCTCTGGGTGTCTTGCTTGGTCAGCTCGTCCTGGCGCGCCTGGAGCCCTTGCCCGAACGGCAGATGCTGGTCGCAATCAAGAGCGCCACCGGCATCGCCGTCTCAATTCTGGAAAAGCAGGTAGGGGAGCTCCGCCGTCGCCTGAACACGACCGGAGATATCCACCATCGGCCCGTTCGCCCACGCTGGGCAAGCCAGCTCCGCCTCGACCTCGCCGGCAATCCGGAACGCAACGAAGCGAACATCATCACTGCGCTTTCCAATGATGAGGCATTCACTGGTGCACTCGTGTTTGATGAATTCCGCCAGGAAGTGCTGGTAATGCGGCCACTGCCCTGGGACGAACAGCCGCAGACTTTGCCGCGTGCATGGAGCGATGCGGATGATGTGCGCTGCGCCGAATGGCTGCAGCGGCGCGAGATAAATGTCTCACCAATCACGGTCAGCCGCGGCGTGGGCGCGGTCGCACGTGAAATTCGTATTCACCCGGTTCGCGACTACCTCGCAAGCCTGTGCTGGGATGGCGTGTCGCGGCTTGAGCAATGGGTGATGGTCTATCTCGGCGCCGAGGACACCACACTCAACCGTGCCATCGGCTCACGGTGGATGATCTCGGGCATTGCCCGCATCATGCACCCGGGCTGCAAAGTCGATCACATGCTGATCCTCGAAGGCCCGCAGGGCAGCAAGAAGTCGAGCGCTATCAAGACACTCGCAGGCGCGGAGTGGTTTACCGACGAGCTCGCCGAGATCGGCAGCAAGGACGCAGCACAGCAGATGCGGGGAATCTGGGTGATCGAGTTCGCGGAGCTCGATGCCATAAGCCGTGCAGAAGTATCGCGAATCAAGGCATTCCTGACCCGCACGACCGATCGTTACCGACCTCCCTACGAGCGCTACGTGGTCACGGTGCCGCGCCAGTGCATCTTTGCCGGCAGCGTCAATCCAGAGACGTATCTGCGCGACGAGACCGGCAATCGGCGCTTCTGGCCGGTGCGGTGCGGAAACATCGATGTCAACGCGCTCGCCCGCAACCGAGATCAGCTGTGGGCGGAAGCGGTCGCGCGTTATCGCGACGGTGCTATCTGGTGGTTCGATGAACCGGAGCTGATCGCACTCGCCGAGGCCGAGCAGGATCAGCGCTACCAGGCAGACGCCTGGGATGCGCGCATTGATCGCTGGCTGGCGTTCGACCGGCGCCGCATCAATCGTGGTTACGCTAACTACGACGATTGGCGCGAAGAGGAAGTCGAGCGACCGACACCGCTGATCGACGTGTCCGTGGGTGAAATCCTCGAAGGGGCGCTTGGGATTGAGCCGGGACGGTGGACGAAGGCCGACCAGATGCGAGTTGGCGCGTACCTCAAGACAAGACAGTGGGAGAGATATCAGGCGCGCAATGGCGCGCTTCGCGAGTGGCGATATCGAAGGCAAAAAGAGGAGTGAGCGAAGGAGCGCTCTTAAAGCGGAGGGGTATCACGCAGACGCCGTTGTTGTATGCTGCCGCCGAGAGGCGCCCCGATGAGGCTCAAGCGCATAAAAATCGAGAATTTTCGCTCGGTCCAAACGCTCAACATCGAGCTGCCCCAGGTATGCGCCATCGTCGGCCCGAACAATGCGGGCAAATCCAACATCCTCGAAGCCATGCGCCGCGTGCTCGCGGGCGATTGGGGGCCGCGCGCATCCAGCTTTTCCGAAGAAGACGTGTATCTGCGCGACGAGGACCTGGACATCACTATCGAGTGCTCCTTCGAGCCGCCCATCGAGTACCGCAAGCTGAAAGAGGGCGATGCCGTCCAAATCGAGACGATGCAATTCCTCTACACGCGCTACAAACGAGGTCCGCAAACCGGCACCCGCCGCCTGGAACAAACGTGCCTTGACGAAACAGGCAAACAGCTCACGGTCATGACGGGCTACGCAAAGCGCGGCACGCCGCCTAAATTCGAGCCCCTGTTAGGTATTCCACAGGACGCCCGCGAGGCGGTGCCACTTATTTACATCGGTACCGACCGCTCATTGCGCCGGCAGCTCCCGAGCCAGCAATACTCGCTCCTTCGCCGCATCTTCGAAGACATCAACGAAGATTTTCAGGACCCCGAGAACAAGGTCGTGGTTCGCGACCGCGAGGGCAGAGAGCGCGAGGTCGCGCGCATCGAGCGTTTGGAGCAACTCCTCAAACTGGTAATGAATCTCCTGAAGACCGACGAGTTCAAACGCGTCGAGACCTCCATCAAGCAAAACGTCCTGGAACAGCTCGGGCTCGACGCCGAGGCGGACGACATTGACCTATATTTCACGCCCATGTCCTCGATGGACTTTTACAAGAACCTCGAACTTGTCATCAAAGACCACGGCTTCTCCATTAGCGCTACGGAGGTAGGTGAGGGCTTTCAGAACGCAATCGTTCTCGCCATTCTCCGTGCCTTCGAAGAGACGAAACGCCAAGGAGCTATCCTGCTCATCGAGGAGCCGGAAATGTTCCTGCATCCGCAGATGCAGCGCTCGCTCTACAAGACGTTGCGAAAAATCGGCGAGACGAACCAAGTCATCTACACCACCCACTCGCCGCATTTCGTTTCCGTACCGGATTACGGCGACGTGCTCCTTGTCCGCCGCAATCAAGAGGGCACTTACGTGATTCAATCGTCGCTCGCGGCCGAACCCAAGCGACGCGAGAAATTCCTGAAGGAACTCGACCCCGAGCGCAGCGAACTCTTCTTCGCCCGCCGCTTGCTTCTTGTCGAGGGTGACACGGAAAAGCTCACTTATCCGGCCTATGCTGCAAAGCTAAAGCTCGACCTGGACCGCGCGGGCGCAACCATCGTGGAGGTAGGCGGCAAGCGCAATCTCAAGGATTTCGCCGAGCTCGCCATCTCGTTTCAGATCCCCGTCGGAATCGTCCTCGACAAAGATAGCTCCGAGTTTAAAGACGGCGACAAGGAAGCTGCATACAACGACATCCTAGATGCGCTCGAAACCGATGACGGCTTGGTGAGGGTCTGGCAAATTGACCGTATGCACGAGGACGCCGTTCGGCTCGCCGCAGGTGAGAATAAATACCAGGAGCTCTCGCAGCGCTATCCCAACTACAGCAATGCCACGCGCCAGCGACTTATCGCCGCAGACGAGGAAATGCCCGTTCCTAAGGAATTCGCAGAAATTCTAGGCTGGCTCGCGTCTCGATAGAGATCCCAACACTCACTTCGCGCCCATAAAGCGATTGCGATCTTTGGTCCACTAAGCGCCGAACAGATCCCTCTTCAGCGGAGTGCAATTATCCAGGATGTGCCAGAGGCATTTCAACGGCGATAGCCCAACAAGCACCGGAATATTCAAATCAGTTTACCCGCTGCTCGCGTACATTGATGCAGGAGAACCTCAAGTGGTGACGGTGGTGACAAGGTAGTGACAAAAATTCGCGAGCAAAGACAATTGTGTCACCACTGTCATTACCTGCACCACCTGTTTCTAACTATACACGTAAGAAGGGGTGTTCTGAGTACGCTCTCTATATGAATGTCTATAGGAGCTGGTGGTGACGTGGTGACAGTGGTGACAAACGGACTAAACCGTTGACGCAGCGCGCGAATGTCTTGTCACCACCTTTCCAATGACGTCTTGCAAAGCCCCGCTAGGCGGCGACAACTACGATCTTCTTCGAAACTGTTCGCGCGCGGTTCTTTTCTGCTATCGGCACGGTTGCTCGCCATAAGGTCGCTGCTGACCAAAGCCGAAGGCCCACTTGCGTGAGCCTTCGTTGTGAACATCTCCACTGAACCCGCGGTGGCCGAGCAGGCTGAGCGATCAATCGATCGCGGCCGATCCTCCGTACTCGCGCTCGATCTCGGCACGACGACCGGCTGGGCAATGCAGCTCGCCGCCGGCGGGAGGATTGAGAGCGGCGCCGTCTCGTTTCGCCCGAGCCGCTACGATGGCGGCGGCATACGTTATCTGCGCTTCCGCGGTTGGCTGGATAGCATCGCCGCGGATGTCGCAGGGATCGGCGTCGTTCATTACGAAGAGGTCCGACGTCATCTGAGCACGGACGCTGCCCACGTCCATGGCGGGCTGCTGGCAACCCTGACCTCATGGTGCGAGGAGCGCTCGATCGCCTATCAAGGCGTTCCGGTCGGGACCATCAAGCGCTTCATCACTGGCAAGGGGAACGCCGATAAGCAGGCGGTGATCAAAGCAGTCCGCGTGCGCGGCTTCCATCCTTCCGATGACAACGAAGCTGATGCGATCGCTGTCCTGCTGTGGGCCATTGAGACACACGGGGGCGTGCGATGACACGCATGCGCCTTCCCAATCGCCGCGCCGCCGAGACCACCGACCTCGAGCACGGCGGCCAACGGTTCACGGTCACCATCGGGTTTTATCCGGATAGTCGCCCGGGCGAAGTGTTTACGCATGGCCTACGGAGCGGCTCGAATCTCGACGGATTGCTGGCCGACGCCTGCGTCGTCGTCTCGTGCTTAATGCAGCACGGTGTTGAGCCTCAAGAGATTGCAAGCAGCATGGGCCGCCTCGGCAACGCGGAGCCCGCGTCCATCATCGGTGCCGTCATCGACTTCGCTGCAAGTGCGGCAAATCAGACCTCGCAGACCGACGACGAGGCCAATCAATGACGGGCGAGAAGATGCTCAAGCGAGCGGCGGACCTCGTTGCCTCCCGACGAGCGGCCTACGGCGAGCCGGTCACATCGATGGCTGCCGTCGCAGCACGCTGGTCGCTCACGCTTGGCCATTCCATCACGCCGGCGCAGGTCGCACTGTGCCTGATTGATCTCAAACTCGTGCGCTTGGCACACGATCCTACTCATTTCGATTCCGTGCTCGACGTCGCAGGCTACGCGGCCGTCCTCCGGGAGGTCACGCGATGAGGTGGCTTCCAAAAGGCTACGGTGGCGAACGTCGCTCGCCCGAGCACCTCAAGCGGGACGGCTGGCACGACCAGAACGTACTTGTCGTCAGCCCGGACGATCATCGGCTCACCTGGCCAGAACGCGAGTTGATCCGTCAGATCGGCGAGAAGCTTTACGGCAAGCAGGACGCAAAGGAAGCATGCCATGCCTGACCTCAACTGGACGCCGTCGCTGATCGAGGAACGCTTTATCGAAGCAGCCGACGTGATGAAGCGTCTGCCCGACGTTCGCGTGCCGGGCTATTTCAACACCTGGCCGAAGGTGCTGTGCGAGTTCGCCGATCTTGTCGCGCAAGAGGCCGTGCCGATGTGCCGTCCGCGCCCTTCGCCCGATGCGATCGGTCGAATGGAGGAGACGCTCGGCTGGCTGCTTTGGCTTGAGCCGATCGATGCGAAGATCGTGTGGCTGCGCGCGACCGGCGAGCGATGGAAGACGGTGTGCTGGACGGTGGGACTGGCTCGACAAACTGCGCACCAGCATTGGCTCTATGCGCTCTGTGTGATCTCACTCCGGCTTAATGGACGGAGAATCCCAAGCAAGCGTTCGCGCCAGTTCGTAGTGGAGCGTGCACGTGCGGCGGTTGCTTGAGAACAGAATAGAAAAGTGTCCGCCTGACACTTTTCTCACTTCCATAAACACGCGAATTCGATAGCTTCGACGGCATGATCGCGAGAGGCGCGCGCGAACGAAATCACGGGTCCTCCCTGGCGGAAATTGGTATGCGGGGGGCAATGGCCCGAAATCTCGCTACCGACAGCCTAAAAATCTGAGTTACCACCCGGCGCGGTTACCACCGCGCGTCCTGCGCTACACCGGTCACAAAGCCCCGTAATACGAGGCTTTTGATTTGCGCCGTCTGCTAACAGGTTGGTGGTACGCGCGAGACCAGTTACCAGCATTTCGGTTACCACCCGCCGGCTGTGACCGGCCAATCGATTGAACAATGAACCTGCAACTTCCCGACAAGGTCGAGCGCTGGCCGCTCGAGCGATTGATCCCGCATGCGCGTAACGCGCGCACCCATTCCGAAGACCAAGTGGCGCAGATCGCCGGGATCAATCGCCGAATTCGGTTTCGTCAATCCGGTGCTGGTCGGCGACGACGGCGTGATCGTCGCGGGCCACGGCCGGGTGCTGGCCGCGCGCAAGCTCGGCCTCGCCGAAGCGCCGGTAATCGTGCTGTCGCATCTGACGCCGACGCAACGGCGGGCGCTGATGATTGCCGACAACCAGATCGCCGACAATGCCGGCTGGAACGAAGAGATGCTAGCGGCCGAACTCGCGTCGCTGAAGGATGAAGCCTTCGATCTCGGACCTGCTCGGCTTCGACGACGATGACCTTGATCGCCTGCTCGCAACGGAAGTCGAGGCTGAGGATGGACGTTGACGAGGCGCCGGAGCTGCCGGCCGATCCGGTCAGCCGTCCTGGCGATCTGTGGATCTGTGGTGAGCACCGGGTGTTGTGTGGCGACGCCACTATCCTGGCCGATGTCGAGAAGGTGCTCGGCGGCGAACTCGCCGACATGGCTTCACCGACCCGCCCTACAACGTCAACTACGCCAACTCGGCGAGCGACAAGCGCAAGGGCAAAAACCGGCCGATCCTGAACGATGCCCTCGGCGAGGACTTCGGCCAGCTCCTTTACGACGCCTGCGTCAACATCCTGACCATGACCAAGGGCGCGGTTACATGTGCATGTCCTCTTCGGAACTCGATACGCTGCAGAAAGCCTTCAGCGAGGCCGGCGGAAAGTGGTCGACCTTCGTCATCTGGGCCAAGAACACCTTCACGCTGGGCCGCGTCCGACTACCAGCGCCAGTACGAGCCGATCCTCTATGGCTGGAAGGATGGCGCCGACCATTACTGGTGCGGCGCGCGCGACCAGGGTGACGTCTGGTTCGTCGACAAGCCGGCTAAGAACGATCTTCACCCGACCATGAAGCCGGTCGCGCTGGTCGAACGGGCGATCCGCAATTCATCGCAAGAGCCGCGACATCGTGCTCGATCCGTTCGGCGGGTCGGGCACCACGCTGATCGCTGCGAGAGCTGTCCGGCCGACGCGCCCGCCTTATCGAACTCGATCCCAAATACGTCGACGTGATCGTGCAGCGTTGGCAAAAGATAACCGGCGGCAGCGCTACCCATGCCACCACCGGTCAGGCTTTTACAGGAACGTCCGTCTGAGATCAGGTGCCGATGTGGTAGATCCGCCCGCGACCCTCGACCTTCTCGGACTGCACATCGAGTCCTAGCTTCTTTTTCAGCGCGCCGGCTATGGCGCCCCGCACCGTGTGTGGCTGCCATTCGAACTTCTTGACGATCTCATCGATCGTCGCGCCGTCCGGGCGCTTGAGCATCTCGATCAGCTTGGCTTGCTTGCTGTCCGCACGCGAGCCCTGGGACTTGCCCTTTGAGGGCACCTTGCGCTTCCGGGAAGTTTTGGTCGCTGATTTGGTCGCCTTGGCCATGTGAGGCTCCTCGGGGTTCTGAGCCGCGGGCATCGCGGCTCTTCTACTGCCCCGAGCCCCGGCTGCTTGCGGCAGCGCGGGTCAGAAGCGTCATGGCGTGTTGCCTCGTCAGTGGTGCTGCAATGAATGCTCTGGTCGCGGCCAAAGCCAAGTGAATAAGACGATCACTTAATTGCTTTCTTTGGGACAGCATCGGAATGGGATTATCGATCCGCGCTTATGCACGCCGGCGCGGAGTGAGCCATGTGGCCGTCCTACGCGCGATCAAGCAAGGACGAATTGCCCTTGAGGCGGACGGCACCCTCGATCCGGCCAAAGCCGATGTCGCCTGGGAGGGATCGAGCGACCCAGGACGCCGCAAGCCGGTTACCGAGAAACTCCGGCCCGTTGCAGATGTGGCCGTCGGCTCGGTACGCGAGACGCTGAAGGAAC
Source organism: uncultured Alphaproteobacteria bacterium (assembly GCA_963753925.1). Classification (GTDB taxonomy): domain Bacteria; phylum Pseudomonadota; class Alphaproteobacteria; order Rhizobiales; family Xanthobacteraceae; genus Pseudolabrys. Next base: position 434,708 of record CAVWEF010000006.1, on the reverse strand, counting down.
AAGGACTTCCCGCGGGCGGCAACGTCACGTTCGTGCAGGCCCGCACCGCGCATGAGATCGCCAAAGCTCATCTCGCGCGATTGCGTCTGCAGCGCATGAAGGGTGAGCTTGTCGACCGCGCTCGCGCCACCGCCCTGGTGTTTCGGCTGGCGCGCGAAGAGCGCGACACCTGGGTGAACTTGCCGGCGCGGGTTGCGGCCCTCATGGCAGCTGAACTCGGTGTTGACGCGCATCCGATGCAGAAGGCCCTGGAAACGCATGTCCGCGCCCACCTCGCTGAGCTCACCGAGGTCCGACCCGAGTTTCGCTGAGCTCACTGACTTCGACGGTGGCGAGGAACTGTGGGCCGCCTGGGGCGACGGGCTCAAGCCCGATCCACTGCTCACCATCTCGCAATGGGCGGATGCGCATCGCTTCCTGAGCCCGCGCGCCTCGGCTGAGCCGGGGCGCTACCGCACCGATCGCACGCCCTACATGCGAGCGATCATGGATGCGCTGTCGCCGTCGCATCCGGCGCGGCGGGTCGTGTTCATGAAGGCGGCGCAGGTCGGCGCGACGGAAGCAGGCAATAATTGGATCGGCTACGTCATCCACCACGCGCCGGGCCCGATGCTGTGCGGTGCAGCCGACGGTCGAACTTGCCAAGCGGTTTTCGCGGCAACGCATCGAGCCGCTGATCGCCGAATGTCCCGGCGCTTCGCGATCGGGTCAAACCGGCTCGCGCCCGCGATGCTGGCAATACCGTGCTGTCGAAGGAGTTCCCGGCTGGGCTGCTCGTTATCACCGGCGCCAACAGCGCGGTCGGCCTGCGCTCGATGCCTGCGCGCTATCTGTTCCTCGACGAGGTCGACGCCTATCCGCGGTCGGCCGACGAAGAAGGCGATCCGGTTGCGCTCGCTGAAGCGCGAACGCGGACGTTCTGCTTGGCGGAGCAAGATTTTCCTCGTCGTCGACGCCGACCATCCACGGGCTCTCGCGGATCGAGCGGGAATACGAGGCATCCGATCAGCGGCGCTACTTCGTCCCGTGCCCCCATTGCGGGCACATGCAATGGCTTCAAGTTCGAGCGGCTGCGGTGGGACAAGGGGCAGCCGGAAACCGCCATTATGTTTGCGAGGCTTGCGACGCGCCGGATCGAGGAGCACCACAAGACGGCGATGCTTGCACGCCGGCGAGTGGCGCGCCACCGCGGAACCGCGCTGACCCGCACGCATCGGCTTCCATCTGTCGCGGGGCTCTATTCACCGGTCGGCTGGCTGTCCTGGGCGACGATCGCTCGGATATGGGAAGCGGCGCAAGTCAACCGACGAGGCCATGCGCAGCTTCAAGAACAGCGTGCTGGGCGAGACCTGGGCGAGACGCGGCGAGGCGCCCGACTGGCAACGGCTCTATGAACGGCGCGAAGATTGGCAGATCGGCACGGTGCCGAACGGCGGCCTGTTCCTGACGGCAGGCGCCGACGTCCAGAAGGACCGCATCGAGGTCGACGTCTGGGCTTGGGGCAGGGGTCTCGAAAGCTGGCTCGTCGACCACATCGTGGTCGAAGGCGGACCTGAGCGAGCGGAGACTTGGGCTGCCCTCGGCCGCTCTGCTTGGCCGCACCTGGCCGCATGCGAACGGCTCGCAGCATCGGCCTCGCAAAGCTCGCGATCGATACCGGCTACGAAGCACCGGCCGTCTATGCCTGGGCCCGCAAGGCCGGTTATGCCCAGGTCGCACCGATCAAGGGTATCGACGGATTTCAACCGGCCGGCGCCGATTGCCGGGCCGACGCATGTCGACGTCACCGAGGGCGGCAAGAAGCTTCGCCGCGGCGCGCGGTTGTGGACCGTTGCGGTCGCGACCTTCAAAAGCGAGACCTATCGCTTCCTACGCCTCGACGCGGCCGACCGACGAGGAAATCGCCGCCGGCAAATTGCCCGCCGGCTATATCCACCTGCCTCGCGGCATCGACGCCGAATGGATGAAGCAGCTCGTCGGCGAGCAGCTGGTCACCGTCAAGACCAAGCGCGGATTCCAGCGCCTTGAATGGCAGAAGCTGCGCGAGCGCAACGAGGCGCTCGATTGCCGCGTCTATGCCCGCGCCGCTGCCTGGCTCGCCGGCGCCGACCGCTGGACCGAGGCGATGTGGCGCGATCTCGAACTGCAGGTTGGCATGCCGGAAGCAGCGGAGCCGGATCAACCGGTCGCAGCAAACGAGCCGAACGAGAACATCGCCGGCGTCGTGCGCCGCGCGCCCCAACATCGCGGCCGGCGTGTGTTCCGGTCGAGTTATCTCACATGAGCTGTTGATGAATCGCTAAACAGCGCTTCAAATGGAATTTCAACAATGGCTGACGCGGTTCGTCTTGACCCGTTTCGGCGCATTGTCAACGTCGCGTGGGGACGTGGCGGCCCGTGGTATCAATGGCAACCCCGCTATCAGCCGTATCAATGGACCTCGCAATGGCACGACGGCCATTTGGGCGATCCACATTGGGCGGAACGGGGCTTTCCCTTTGAAGGCGAATTGTTTTGGACAAACTATTATCCGCCTGAATTTCCGTCGCATTGGTTGCGGTTGCCGCGCGTCGGCGTGACCGTCGTGCATGATGGTGGCCCGCTTGGCGACGGATTGCCGCCCGTCGGCTTTTCGTCATTGGACGAACAGGCAATGGCTGTCTATTACGGTCATGCGGACCCTTTTTCGCTTAACAAAATTGATTTTACCGCGCCTCCAACCGTTCGGAATCCTTCTGCCGGAGGATGGATTCCGAATGTTTGGCAAATCGTCGGGCGCGCGAGCGAACAACCTTTCCATCTTTCGAATACTGGCGTCCGAATTTACGATCGGCCGTCGTCCGCATTGGCAAGTGAGATTGCGCACCTTTTTGAACAGCAATGGAACGCAACTTCCGATGCTTATAATGCGAATGAAATTGCGATGGACGGTTCAGTGGGGCCGGTTCAATCGGTTAATTATTTTGACGATGACGGGCGACCGTTCTCCGTGCCGATTAACGCTCAATATCAATCGGAACCGGAAGTGTGGCGATTTGGCGTGCCTGTGGTTGACGGGCCGACTACTGCCGCGACAACACTAGGCGTTCCATCGTATCCGACAAATCTATTTGATTTTTGCGGCGGCTTACCGGCGAGCGGATGGTTCGGCGGCCATACAATCGTCAACGGCGGGGATTATGGTTATCGGTTGTGGATTTTCCATCCGGCATTCGCCAAACCAACCGGCGTCGGACAACTTAATCCGGCGAAATGGGACACGTCGCCCGTTCTTTTCCCGGTTTTGCGTAATCCATCCGCATATCCCGATCCGGCTTGAAACGCTCGATTGCCGGTTGCTCGTCTGAACGACCCCAACGCCCATGACCCTCGAAGAGCTGACCGCGCATCGCGATGCGCTGCTCGCGGCGCGTTTCCGTGGCCTGCGCACCGTCGAGATCGAAGGCCGTCGCGTGACATACGCCATCCGACGCCGAAATGGCGGTCGCCCTGACGGATCTGGAGCGCCGGATCGCTGCGGCACAAGAGGGCGGCCGCAAGCGCCGGGTTCTCACATCCGCCTCGAAGGGACTTTGAGTGCTCGCTTCGCTGACAACTTTCCGGCGCCGCGTCGGAGCGTTCATCGGCGGCTTCGAAGCCGGGCTTGCGAACCGGCGACTGAAAGGTTTCCAGCCAAGCCGGGCACATCTGAACACGCTGATCGCCGCGGCCGGACCCAACATTACGGCTCGCGCCCGCTGGCTCGTTCGCAACAACGGTTATGCCGCAAACGCGATCGAAAGCTGGGCCGGCAACGTGGCCGGCGCCGGCATCAAGCCGTCGTCGGGGATCGTCGATCCCGACCTCAAGGCGCAGGTTCAACAGCTCTGGCTGGATTGGACCGACGACGCCGATGCTGAGAGTTTTACCGACTTCTATGGCCTGCAGCGGCGCGCCGCACGCGAGGTGTTCATCGCCGGCGAGGTGTTCTTTCGCTTCCGCCCGCGCCGGCCGCAGGACGGACTGACGGTCCCGTTGCAGCTGCAAATGCTGCCGTCCGAGATGCTGCCGCTAAATCGCAACGAGGTTGCGCCCGGTGGCAACATCATCCGCCAGGGTATCGAGTTCGATGCGATCGGAAGGCGTGTCGCCTATCATTTCCTGCGGCGGCATCCCGGCGACATGACCGATCCCGGGTCTCGCCGGCGACATCGTGCGCGTGCCGGCCTCCGAAATCGTGCACGTCATTGACCCGGTGGATGCCGGACAGCTGCGGGGCGTCTCCCGCTTCGCCGCCGGCATCGTGAAGCTCTTTCTGCTCGACCAGTACGACGACGCCGAGCTCGACCGCAAGAAGGTCGCGGCGATGCATGCGCTGTTCATCACCACACCGGCGCCGGCCGAGCCGCTCGATGCGGCGGAAGGTCGCGATGAAAACGACGAGCGCACGATCGACCTGCAGCCGGGCCAGATCACCATGCTGGAGCCCGGCGAGGAAGTGCAGACCTCGGCGCCGGCGGACTCCGGCCAGACCTATGAACCGTTCCAGTACCGCACGCTGTTACAGGTATCGGCCGCGCTGGGCGTGCCCTATGCGTATCTTTCGAACGACATGCTCAAGGCGAACTACTCGAACTCGCGCCTGGCTCTGCTCGAATTCCGCCGGCGCATCGAGGCCTACCAGCATGCGGTGATCGTCTGGCAGCTGTGTCGCCAAGTGTGGGCGCGCTGGATGGACACCGCGGTGCTCGCAAGCGCGCTCGATCTGCCGGGCTATGACAAGCGCCGGCGCGAGTATCTCGCCTGCGGCTGGTTGCCGCCAAAATGGGATTGGGTCGACCCGCTGAAAGATGCCCGCGCCGAAATCGAGCAGATCGACGCCGGCCTCAAGAGCCGCACGCAGGCGCTCGCCGAACGCGGTTTCGATGCCGAGCAGGTCGATGCCGAGATCGCGGCCGACAAGGCGCGCGAGAAGTCGCTGGGCTTGAGTTTCCAGTCGGCGGCAGCATCGGCACCGCTGCCGGCCGATACGTTACCTGCTGGGGAAGCAAACAACGCAAATGGCTGATCTTCCGCACCTGGCCTCCCGCGTGTTCGGGACGCCACTGATGATCGCGCGCGCAAAGCTCGAGGTCATTCTCGGCGTGCTCGGACCGCGTTTGGCGGGCGGCACCCTGGAGGCCGCTAATCCGGAGGCCGATTCGGCGCCGCCCACCTCGATCACCGTGGGAGGGATCGCGGTGGTGTCGGTGACCGGCACGCTGGTAAGCCGCTCCGGCTATCTCGATGCCGCAAGCGGCCTTCAGGCCTACGGAGACATCGCCGCTGCAATTGCGGCGGCAATGAATGACGCCAGCGTGCGCGGCGTCATTCTCGATATCGATTCTCCAGGCGGCGAGGTCGGCGGCCTGTTCGATCTGGTCGAACAGATCCAAGCCATCAGGAGCGCGGGCGCAAAGCCGCTCTGGGCGGTGGCAAACGAGGGCGCCTTGTCGGCCGCCTATGCCATCGCGAGTACCGCCGACCGGCTCTACGTCACGCGCACCGGCGAGGTCGGCTCGATCGGGGTCGTCGCGGTGCATGTCGACGAAAGTGGAGCCGACGCCAAGGCAGGTCTGGCCTGGACCTTCGTATTTGCCGGTGAGCAAAAGGTTGACGGGAATGCGCATGCGCCTCTGTCGGAACGCGCCCGCTTAACGATCCAGGCCGATGTCGACCGTCTCTATTCCGAGTTCTGCACGCAGGTTGCCGCCAATCGCGATCTAACCGCTGAGGCAGTGCGCGGGACGGACGCTGCGGTCTACCGCGGCGAGCTCGCAATCCGCGCAGGGCTCGCCGACCGGCTCGGCACGCTCGATACGGCAATCGCCGAAATGGCTGCCGAGCTCGAACCCAGCGCATCAACGCGCGCAGTTATCAACCCCACACCTAAAAGGAGCCCGTCCATGGCGACGAACGAGACACCACAGATTCAGGATGACCCGAGCCGGCCAGAACAGCCGGCCGAAGCTGGGCCGGCAACGGCAGAGCCGGCGTCTGATCCCAAGCCCCCGACAGCGGCTGCGGAGCCGACGCCCGAGACCACCGCTGCCGAGAAGCTGCGAACGGAGTTCGCTGAAGTCGCCGCCATCGCCGCGCAAGCCGCGCGCCTTGGCGTCACCGTCGATGCCGCCGACGCGCTGAAGAAGGGCGTCACGCCCGACGCACTGCGCCGCTCCGTGCTCGATGCGCTCGCCGCGCGCGCCGAGGCGGCAAGCGTCATTGCCGCGGCCCCGTCCACGCCAACCGCAGGCGACAGCCCAATCGTGCGGCGCGCGAAGGAACGCGCCACAAGAGCGGCGCGCGCCTGATCACCGAAAACTCAAGGAGCATCAAACATGCCTACGCTCACCATGGCGCCGACGCTCGGCGACCTGCTCAAGTATGAGCTCAACGGCAACTACAGCCGCGAGACCGTGACGCTCAAGTCCGGCACCAACTATGCGCTTGGCTCCGTGCTCGGCAAGATCACGGCATCCAAAAAGTACCGCCTTTCTCCTGCGGCCGAGGTCGCCGGCGACGAAGGCGCCGAGGAAGCAGTTGCGATCCTGATCGAGGCCGTCGATGCAACGGCGACCGACAAGCAGGGTCTCGTCGTCGCACGCGGTCCGATCATCCTCTCCAAGGCCGCGCTCGTATTCGACGCTTCTGTTGACGACGCGACGAAGATCGCGGCCAAGCATGCCGAATTGTCTGCCGCGGGCCTCGTCCCGCGCGAGACCACCTGATCACCCGATCCCACCCCGAACATCATCACCGGGCCTCGACCACGTCGGGGCCTGCAGCATTTTGAGGAGACCCCCATGGCCCCAATGATCAATCCCTTCGACGCGGGCGGCTACACGCTCGCCGAGATGACCCAAGCCATCAACATTCTGCCCAACGTCTACACGCGCCTCGGCGAGATGGGCCTGTTTCGCTTCGAGGGCATCACCCAGAGAAGCGTCATCATCGAGCAGGCGGAAGGCGTGCTCAACCTGCTGCCGACAGTTCCGCTTGGCGGGCCGGCGACTGTTGCCAACCGTGACACGCGATCGATGCGCTCGTTCACGGTGCCGTGGATTCCCCACGACGATGTAATTACGCCGCAGGATATCCAGGGCGTGCGCGGCTTTGGCGTCGCCGATGCCGCCGACCCGATGGCGACCGTCATGGAGCGCAAGCTCACCCGCATGCGCGCCAAGCACGCGCAGACCCGGGAATACATGGAGGTCAATGCGCTGCGCGGCATCGTCAAGGATGGCGCCGGCGTCGCGCTCTACGACTACTTCGACGAGTTCGGGCTTGCCCAGCAGTCGGTCGACTTCGTGCTCGGCACCGCCGGCACCAACGTGCAGGCCAAGTGCCGCGAGGTGCTGCGCGACATCGAAACCGAGCTCAAGGGCGAGACCATGAACGGCGTGCTGGCGATGGTCAGCCCCGGCTTCTTCGACAAGCTCATCGGGCATTCCAAGGTGGAGGAGGCCTACAAGTATTTCTCCTCCACCGGCGCCCAGCCGCTGCGCGAAGACACCCGGCGCCGCTTCCCCTTCGCCGGCATCGTGTTCGAGGAATACAACGCCACCGTCACGCTCTCGACTGGCGCGACCGAGACGCTGATCCCGGCCGGCGAAGGCATCGCCTTCCCGCTCGGCACCATGGACACCTTCGTCACCTATGGCGCGCCGGCAAACCTGATCGAGACGGTCAACACCGTGGGGCTGCCGATCTATGCCCGCCAGATCGCGCGGCAGGACGGCAGCGCCATTGACGTGAAGACCGAAGGCTCGCCGCTGCCGGTGAACAAGCGGCCACGGCTCGCGGTCCGGATTCACACCAGCAACTGAGCCTCGGCGGAAAGTCCGTGATCGACTTCGACGCCCTGGTGCTCGACCCGGTCTACCAGACACGTTCGGCGAACTCGCTGTCCTCACGCTCGGGTCGGCGAGTTACGACGTGACCGTGATCGATCACACCAAAGGCGTTGAAGTCGAGGACGGCGGGGTCGGCATGCAGACCGTCCGCCCCGCCGTCGACGTGCGACGAAGCGCGATCGCGGCCCATGGCATTGCCGTTTCCGACCTCATTGGCAGCCAAGTCGTGCTCGGGGCGACGGCCTGGCGCATCAAGACGGTGATCGAGAACGGCCTCGAGCTCCGCCTGATCGTGATGCAGGACGAGTGATGGACAAGCGCGAAGCCATCCTGCAGCGGCTGCTCGAGATCGCCGATGGTCTTCCCTGTGTCGTCACGGCGGTGCGCAACCAGGACGAAATCTCCGAGCACGCGCGCCCTGCCATCGCGGTGTTCGATGCCGACGAGACCGCCGACGAGCGTGCCCAGCAGCAGGGCCACCCCGGGCGCGCTCCCAACATCGTCGAGATGACGCCCGAGGTGCTGATCCTGCTTGGCGCCAAGCCCGAGCGTGTCGGCCCCGCGCTCAATGAGCTTCGGGCCAAGCTGGTCAAGGCAGTGATTACCGACGCCCAGCTGAACGCACTCGCCGGTGCCAACGGCCGTGTACGCTATGCCGGCTGCAGCACGCATCTTGGTCACGGCCGCTCCATGGAAGGCTCCATGGGCGTCCATTTCACCTTCGCCTATGTGCTGCGCCCCGAGCAGCTCTAACAACCCAACCTGATGGAGGCACGCAATGCCGGTCTCTCCCTCGACCGACAACTACTACGTCGGCAAAGGCAAGATCAGCTTCAAGGCGGTCGGCGAACTCACGTTCCGCGATCTCGGCAACGTCAGTTCGCTCGAAACCACGCCTAATCTCACCACGCTTGAGCACTTCTCCTCGCGCGAGGGCGTCAAGAAGAAGGACAAGGACGTGGTCACGGAGAAAAAGATGACCGTGACCATGGTCATGGATGAATGGACCGCTGAGAATCTCGCCATGGCGCTGCTCGGCGATGTCGACACCGACACCGACGGCAACAAGGTGATCGACATCTTCTCGCGCAACAGCTTCGAGGGTGAGCTCAAATACGAAGGCACCAACGAGATCGGCCCGCAGATGGACATTGATCTGTTCCGCGTGGTGTTCAAACCGGGCAAGAGCCTTAACCCGATTTCGGATGAGTGGGGAAACATCGAGATCGAGGGTGAGGTGCTGGCCAACGAGCTCGGCAAGTTCGGCACCTGGACGGTGCGCGAGGAAGCCCCAGCGCCGTAACCGCGCGCAGCCCCAAACCTGAGGAAACTTTATGGTCGGCCTTATCGATATCGCGCCCCGTACGGAGACAGTTGACGTACAGGGCACCTTGATTGCCGTGCACGGCGTTTCGGCCAAGGGCGTGGCCCACCTGCTCGGTCGCTTTCCGGAACTGCGTAAACTCATGACCGGGCAGCAGGTCGAGACGGAAGAGCTGATGGCAATGGGCGGCGACGCGGTTGCCGCCATCATCGCGGCCGGTTGTGGCTATCCCGGCGATGAGAAGGCCGAAGCAGTGGCTGGCAGGCTTGCGATCGACGCTCAGGCCGATCTGCTGGCCGCTATCATCCGCCTGACGTTGCCGGCAGGCCTTGGCCCTTTCGTCGAGAAGCTGACCCGGCTCGGCGGCGTCCTCGACGCCGTTCCATCCGCTACGGCGCCGGCTTCGAGCTCGCGGAAGCCATCGACGCGCTGATCGCGGCAAACTACCCACGCGCACAGGTTTGGGACATGACCCCGCGCGAGATCGCGGCGAGTCTTTATTTTGCGGACCGGAGAAGGAAACGCGATGCGGCCGAACAGCTCGCGCTCAGTGCGTTAGCGGCCCGCGGCGAGCCACGCGCGTTGGCGAAGCAGATCGAAGATTTGCAGCGGGACTGAGCGATCTAAATGTCGTCGAGGCCGTGTTACTGATAATTCGTGCCTGCGTCGACTTACGACTAGGTGCCTTAGCACCGAGACAAAACCACGGGCGCGTCGCAGATCGAACGCGCAAATACGGCACGGTCAGCTTGATCGCTGCCCGGGCCCACCATGACGCGCTTTATAGGCAAGCGGAGCCCCATTCCGGCGAATAGGGTATGTACCGTTTTCCTGTGTCGGTACGCGTTTGAACCGCAGGCAACGGCGCGCTCGCGTCAAACTCTTTCGGGAATTCTGCGTGCCGCATGTTTCGCGAGGGCGGCAGTTCCCGGAATGGCGACAATCCGAACTTCCCGCTCTGGCTTAAAGCGAACGCCCTTCAGCAGCGTGGTGCCAGCCAGAAACTCGGGCACGGCCATTTCCGGCGTCTTCACGCCCGACAGAAATTGCCGCAGCGTATCCGCTGCCGCCGCCACCAGCTCGGGGAACAAATTTTCGACCGCTTGGTCGGCGTAGCGAACAGGGTCAACGGGCCAGGCGCGCCCAATAGCGCGTATCCATTTCTTTGCCGAGCATCTCCGCCAGCGCGGCGGTGTCAGCACCACGCAAAACCCTCCGCCTGTCGAGTACTCGTCCCATTGGCTGCGGATTTCATGTTCGCGCGCGAAATCGTCGTCCATTGCATGCGTCGAGAACGAGCAGGTGAAGGCCTCAAGAGCGGAATATCGTGCCCGACCGTCAAAAGTGGCACCATAGTAGAAGTTCGACAGGTTCTGAGCCACGCTGAGCGCGCCGCCCGCTTTCTGAAATAGCCGGCGCTGATGTCGGTTCAGGTCCGCAACGATTGCCTCGAACTGCGGGGCGACAGCCTGCGGCAACCGCTCCCGCATAAGCGTGATTTCGTCAGGGTCAGTTACGTCCCGATAATGCGATGCCCATAGGGTCTGAGATCGGATAATGCCCTCGAACCCGGCCGCCCTCGTGTAGTGGAATAGCTCGCCATGCGCGGCCTTCGTCGAGGCCGAACATACGATATTCTCGACGTTCGCGATCTTGTTCATCCGGCAGAAGCTAGACGCCGAAAAGGGCCTTACCACGGCTGCCGCCTGGGAGGCCTAATGCGGCTTCGTCCCGCTCGAACCCTTTTCCTTCGCTACAGCGATCACTACGTCGGCGATTTGTTTGCCGCCGACAATCGTCCCGCAAATGGCCGCCACGAGCGGTCCCGAGGCTTGGAGAGCGGAGCAGACGCTCAACCCGGTGAGGAATAATCCCATGTCGAAAAACTGCATGTGCCGCTGCGTCCACCAGCGTTGAAGGCCGTCGCTGAAACCAACGGCGGATTCCACGACGGCTGCCTGCGTTTTTTCGTCAGAAGGCGGTTTTGCAGCGGCTGCGCGAAGCTCGTCGACCTTAGCCTTTAGCCCTTCATAATCCGCAATCGCCTTTTCGAGTTCATCCCGGCTGTCGTTGCGCATATCTGCGCGCAGCACCACGAGCTTTTGCTCGATCAGGACAGAGAAGGCGGTAGCGGAAAGTTCGATCGTTTCGCGATTTTCGACCACGGCGACAACGATCGCATCGCGAGTAGCGGAATTGATGATGGCCGGCGTTGCGCGGATCACCTGCGCATCGGCCGACAATTGCCCAGCACCGGAAAGCATCACTGGCGCGGTGTCAGCGCTAAGGTTCTTCTTGGCCCACGATCAGTGTCGTGCCAGCGAGACCAGGGTCCTCGCCAGCTGCTGTTACCCTGGTTTCCATTCCTCGAACGCCTGCGGCTACGTTTGATTTCAGTTCGCCAGCGATGGACTGCGCTGCAACGCCTTGGGGCACAGCCGTCGCACCTAAGGGTGGCAGCGGCGGCGAAATTCTCCGTGCGAACACCGCAGCCATGTTCCGCCGGCGGTGCTCGGCGTTGATGCGTACGGCGGCCTCGCTGCTGTCGTTCGAGAAAAAGCCCCCCGCATCATATGGCGGCGCGATTTGCCGGTACTTCTTCCGATTTCGCGAGCCCCGGCTCGCCATCGAGCGTCAACCCCAAGGAGGAACCCCGCCGTCCACACGTTGCGCATGCGGCGCTCCGGGCTGCGGCCCGCCGTAGGCACCTTCGCCGTAGCCGCCCGCGCCATACCCGGCGGGACCGTTTGCCGGCACCTCGCCGACCGAGCGCGTGATTTTGACCCTGATCGAAGGGCTGGCGTTGCCCTCATACACATCCACGCCGTGTCCGGTGATGTGGAGCCATACCGGCCGCAAGTCCTCCTGGACCTGAGCGCAAAGGTCGCCACTCGATCAGTCCAGCACGCGCAAGGTCATCGCCGACACTTCCGATGACGTTAAGGTCAACCTGTCCGAGGCCGGAAAAATTCATCTCCGACACCGGCACCCAGCCGCCATTTGCGCGCCGTAGGTCTACACAGCCTTTAAGAACCGGCCCTTAGCTCTGCATCTTCCGCCTCTGTCGCCATGCCGCTCGACCTCGATCGCCCTGGAAGCCGCGCACAGTACGTAGGCAGAAAGGCGGCTTTTACTAGTCCCCTGAGGTAGTTTGCCAGTAGGTGTACCTCCACCAAGCGAGAATGTCAGGTGATGGCAAGCAATGATTTCCCGGCTCGGTTGATTGCCGCATCACGTCTCGGCAAACAGCTTCGGGAACAACACGTCAAGGGAATCGGCCGGGAAGCGCAGCGAGACCGATCCTTTCGGTGTTTCTGAGGCGAGCAGCCCCGCATCGATGGCATCCTTCAGCACGCGCCGTGCACTGCGCTCGGGCAATCCAGTGATGCGAGCGATCTCGCCACGGTCGAACTCGCCGCGGATCAACGCTTCTTGTAAAAGGCGCGCCGCCTCGGGCTTGAGCGAATCGCTGCGTTCGACATGGCTGCGCAGACGCTGAGCCAAAGCATTGACTTCGAACAAGCCCGACATGAATTTCACTTGGTCCAAGCAGACTCGCAGAAACCACGACACGAACTCATTAAGCGCGCGCAGTGATAGATTGCCGCGCCCATCGAGATCACCTTGGCGCGGCGTATCGGCGTAATCCATCATGCTTTTGTATTCGGTGCGACTTTCCAGGCCGCGCGACAGCCCGCGCGAAATCGACCACAGGCCGTGCGCGCCGACGCCCGAGAACAGCGCCATTGCGTAACTCATCAGCCGGCTCACGCGCCCATTGCCGTCGGGAAATGGATGGATGTAGTTGAAGCGATGGTGCGCTGCCGCTATGGCAATCAGGCGGCCGGCAGTGCCGAGAGGCGCAAGGCGATAGCGTTCGGCAAAATACGTCATGAATTCAGGAACGCGCGCGCTCGACGGCGGCTCGTGCCGGCCAACCGCAACATCATGCTCCGGCTGCGAACGCCATTCGCCCGGCACCATGATGAATTCGCGATTAGCGCTCCGGATGCGCAGCATGTCCTCGGTCGCACCTTTGTAGAATTCGCGGTGCAGCCAGCGCAGAAAATCGGGCGCCGCCGGCTCGCCCAGCCTGTTCTCGGCCGCCAGTCGATCGATCTCGGCCTGCAGGCGAACATGGGCAGCCGCTTCGATTTGCAGATTACGGCGCTCCTTGTCCTTGGAGAGATTGCCGACGAGCGCGCGTTCGATGTCCTTCGGGCGCGTGTTATGCCCCTCGATGAGATTGCTGTAGTAGGTGTTCGCCATCCGCACGAGGTCCGCCAGGTTGGCAGCGGTGCGCGGATGAAAGGCTTGACCAAGCTTTCCCGCGGCAGCTGCGAGATCGGCGATGATGTCGCTCATCGCCGCATCGATCTCCTCGAGGCGCGCAGGCTCGATCCGCTGGACCGTTTCAGGGGTCGTTTTGGCCGATTGCATAGAAATTCATGTACTTGAAGTTAAAAGAAAAATCCAGGAAAAACGCGGCAATTGGCCGATTTTTCGGCGATCTGGCCGCCAAATAGTTTGGCCGTTGGGCCAGCAACCCAGCCCCATGATCTGTCGGGCAAATACGGCGCGATTGCGCGCTTTTGGCCGATCGATTGGCCGATCTGCTGCGGCAACCTCTACGGCATGGGCATGGCTGCCCAGATTGATGACCGAATAATGAGTTTGAGGGATGACGCTCCGCCTTACGCTGTCGGCCGTGGCCGGCGGTTTCTTCAAAGCCATCACCGAGGGCGAAAAGCCGATCGCGAAAGCCGCAACCGCCGCGGTGCGCGAGGTGGCCGAGATGGCCAAGTCGCAAGGCCGCGCCAGCATCGCCGGCGCCGGCTTCAGCCGCAAATGGCAGAACGCGCTGCGCGCGAAAATCTATCCGCCGGGCCGCGACAGCATGCGGGCGGCGGCGCTGATCTATCACAAGGTGCCCTATGCCGAGGTGTTCGAGGAAGGCGCCGTCATCCATGGCAAGCCGCTCTTGTGGCTGCCGCTGCCGAATGCGCCGTTCGGCGCCGGCGGCCGGCGCATCCCGGCATCTAAATTCCGGCAGCTGGTCGGCTGGCCGCTCTACACCATCCGCCGCCCGGGCAAGCCGCCGATGCTCGGCGCCAACGTGCGGATGACCAGTGCGCGCGCCGGCAAGGCGATCTCGCTCTCGCTTCTTCGCCGTGGTCGCAATCCCGGGGGCCGGGGAACGGTGCGGCTGGTGCCGCTCTATGTCGGCATCGAGGTCGCAAGCATCCCCAAGCGCTTTGCCATCCTTGATGCGATCAATCGAGCCGCTGCGCGGCTGCCCGATCTCTATCTGAAATACTTCAAGGAATGACATGGCCCGTCCGACCATCTCGCAGCGCATCGCCCTTGAAGGCGGCGACCAGATCAAGCGCGCGCTCGCCGATCTCGGCAAGGCCGGCGAAGAGGCCTTCACGCAGCTGCAGAAGGCCGGCGAGAAGGTCAATCTGAGCGCGCCGGCGGCAGCCATTGAGCAAGCGACCAGGCGTGCCGGCGCAACCGTCGATGAACTGCGCCAGCGGATCACCGGCGCCGGCGGGGCAGCGGCCCAGAGCGGGGCGGGTTTGCCCAGTTCGGCAGCGCGGTTCAAACCACGCAGCAGCGGCTGGTCGCGGCCGTCAACATCGGCGCCCGGGTCGGGCTCGCCGTCCAGGGCGTCGGAGTAGCGTTTTCGGGCGCCATCGGCCGCGTCCGCGACTTCGGATCAGGGGTGACGGGCGCCTTGCAGTCGATGAGCACGAACGTGCTCAAGACCACGGCGGTGCTTGCAGTCGTGCCGGCGGCCTTCCTCGGGATCGCCACCTCGGCGGCCAACGCCGCCGCCCAGATCAAGGAGGCTTCGATTGCGGCCGGCACCTCGCCGCAGGAGTACCAGAAGCTCACCATCGCCGCCGAGCAACTGGGTGGCAGCGAAGAAAAACTGGTGCTCGCGCTCTCGACCATCAACGAGAAAGTGCAAGATCAGTCGCAGAATTTCTTCGGCAACCAGCAGCGGCTGCAGGAGCTGCGTGACACCATGCTCAAGGGCGGCCTTGCCGGCGCGCAGGCCGCCCAGGATTACCAGAAGCTTCGTCGCGAGATGGAGCTGTTCGGCCCGAGCGCGAGCCGCGGCGGCGAGGCCATCATCGATGTCGAGAAGGCGATGCGCAATCTCGGCGGCCTCAACCGCGATGCCATCGAGCGCCTCAAGGGCTTTGCCGATGAAATCAGCGCGCTGCCGACGCCCGCCGAGCGCGCCTCCCGCGTCATCGAGATCTTCGGTCGCCGGCTCGGACCGCAGCTGGTCGAACTCCTGAGCGGCGGACGCAAGGCCATCGAGGAGATCGGGCAACGCGCCGAACACCTCGGCCTGATCATGTCCAATACCGAGTTCAAGGTGGCCAAAGACATGAACGATGCGCTAGCGCTCCTTCGCCGTAGCATCGCCGCCACCAAGAACTCGATCGGGCTGCTGTTTGCGCCTGCGATCACCGAAGCCGCCAACCTCTTCACCGAGGCGATCGGCAAGAACCGCACCGACTTGATCCTCTGGGCGAGCGAGATTGCCGGCAAGGTGCGGCCGGTGCTTATCGATCTGGTGCGGGCTTTCACGGGGGATACTGACGCGATCGAGACCGGCTGGATCAGAAGCGCGCGCCAGCTGATCGTCGACCTTGGGGCGGCCATTGCCAATGTGACGCAGAGCATCATCGTGCCTGCGTTTCAAGCGTTCCTCGCTTTGCTACAGACCGTTGCCGAGAGCATCAACGGCATTTTCGGCACGAACCTGACGGCGGCCGATGTCGGCGTGACCCTGCTCCTTGCCAAGATGGTAGGCGGCTTCACCCTGCTTGCAAGCGTGCTGCGCCTTGTCGGCGGCGCCTTCGGCATCCTGCGCGGGGTATTCGCGACAGCCACTGCCGCGGGTAATGTTCTGTTGATCGCACTTCGGGCGCTTGGCGGCGTGCTCGGCATCGTCCGCATCGGCATTGCCGCGCTCGTCGGCGTGTTCGGCGCGGTCCCGATCGCTATTGCCGCGGTCGGCGCAGCGATCGGCTTTCTCGGTGTTCAGCTCATCCGCGCGGTCGACTGGTCCGCTTTTGCCCAGCGCGCGCGGGCGGCCTTCGATGCAATCGTGGCGGTCGCATCCGGCGTCGCCGCGACCCTGCAGGCGCAGTTCCTGCTGCTGGTGCAGGCGGCGCAAGCGCTCTGGAGCCAGATCGCGGCCTTGGCACAAGCGGCATTCGCAGCCATTGCCGGCGCCGCAGCGGCGCTTTGGGGCGGGCTGCGCTCCCTGTGGCAGGCTGGTGTAGCGGCGCTCGCGGTCGCCTGGGAGGCTATCTCTTCTGCCGGCCAGGCCGTGTTCGACCGCATCGTCGCCGCCGTCACGGCGCTATGGCAACAGTTGCCGGCACTCTGGCAGGCGGGGATCGATGCCATCGGTGCGCTGTGGCAGATCGTCGTTTCGGGCGCGCAAAACGCCTGGCAGGCGATCCTCGACGGCATCACCGCCGCCTGGGATTCCATTACCTCGTCGTGGAGTACCGGCGTCGACCGGTTGATCGGTTTTCTCGCGCGGCTTCGCGATTTTGCAATCGGGGCGTGGAATGCCATCGCAACGGCAGCCGGCGCAGCGCTCGGTATCGAGCAGCAGGCAGCGGGCGCGGTGGGCGGCTTTGCTGGCGGGGGGCCGGTGGTCGGCGCCGGCACTGCAACCAGCGATTCCATTCCGGCCTTCCTTTCGCACGGCGAGTTCGTGATCCGCGCCGCAGCCGTGCGCAAATACGGCCTCTCGCTGTTTAATGCCCTCAACGGCATGCGCTTCGATCCGGGCGTGTTCGCCCGCTTTGCCGAAGGCGGGCTTGCGCGCTCGCTACAGGCGCTATTGCCGCAGCCGCTGCATCTGGCCGAGGGCGGACTGGTTGCGGCGCCGGCATCTTCGCTTCGACCGATCAATCTGACCATCGGGGCGGATAGTTTTGCGGGCCTGCTCGCGCCCGAGGACGTGGCGCAGAAGCTGATGCAGCTTGCGATGTCTAAGCAGATCCGCAGCGCTGGGCGCAAACCCCGCTTCTACGGCGGTGGCCGCTGAGATGGCCACGCTGCTTTCGCTGAGCGGCATCGGCGTGCCACCCTACTCCGCGCGCGGCCTGGCGCAGACCTTGGAGCCAATTGACCAAGCCGCCAGCTTACAGCGCACGATCAATGGCGAGCTGATCGATCTCGCGCGGGCAGAATTCCGCAAATACAAGTCGACCATTAGCGGCAGCGATCAGCGCCCGCCCTCTTGCGACGGGCTTTGGCCCGGGCGCCAGATCATCGTCGATTGCATCGAGGAATTGGCCTACCCCGACGGCGGAATGCCGCAGCGGCCGGTGGTCGAAGGCTCGTCGTTTTCTGAAAGCGGCTTCACCTATTACCGGCCGCGCCTGACCATGGTGGTGACCAGTTTCCAGCTGTCGCGCGATGAATATGGCGCGCAAGTCGGCTGGTCGATCAACCTCGAAGAGAAATGAACGTCCATTTTACCGATCAAGCGACGCTGCATGCGCGGCTTCGCTTCGAGAGCATCGGGCCGTTCTATTTCGCCTGGGCGGACAAGAACGAGCCGTTCGACCCGACCGTGCATGGGCGTTTAGACGAAGACATTTTCAAGTTTGATGTCGATCATAGCGAGGGTGATTTCGCGACGCTGACCGCGATTATCCGCAACCCGCGCATCGGCCTCTTGGCGCCATCGCGCCGCGTCTGGGCCTGGCTGTCCTGGCGGAATGGTGGCGATCTCGTGCCCCTGTTCTACGGGCGCCTGGTCGGTGTGCCGACCGATATCAACCAGGAACTGGTAACGCTGGTGTTTACCGCCCGCCCGGCCGACTTCGTCGCGCTGAAAGCGGCCAAGGCCGAAACCTTGAAGGTGCGGCCCTATTACGATCCGATCTGGATCAATCCTGACTTGGCTGATGATCCCGATACCGTGCTCGAGGCGCGTTCGGCGCTCTGGTCGATAGATCGCGTCACGCATGAAGTCGATATTTCCGATTGTCTGGTCGGCGAGGATGGCATCGAAGATTTTGGGCCCGACGAAGTGCCCTACGACACGGTCAAGATCAATCTCGGCGAGACGCCGCTGCGCAGCGTTTCGCTCGACGCGACCATCAATTGGACTCAACAAGCATCTGGCACGCTGCCATTCGGCTTGAACGTTGCAACCTATACCGGGCAATCGCTGATCTCAGAGTGGCCCAAGCCCGGCGCAAGCCTCGGCGGCGGCTGGACGGTTGTTGCCGCCTCGGCGCGCGACCTCAACGATGTCGAAAACGTTGAAACGGTCAGTTGCACGGTCAATTGGCAAAACCAGGAGAAAAAGCACGCAACCGGCGACACCATGTCGGTCAGCATGTCGAGCTCGGTGCCGATCATGCGTGGGCCCTACCTCTACACGGACCTGATGCGGAAATGGCAGACCGGCGTCATCGACGAAGGCGGGCCGGACAGCGATCCGGTCAATATCCCGGCGACGCAGGAAAGCACCGGCCTTTATGTCCCGCTCTGGCAGGTCAAGGCCAGCATGACACTCAAATACCAGGCCAATCGGCCGCGCAAGGAGCATGCGCGCTTTACACTGTCGACCGACGTGCAGGACATCGTCACGCTCGCCGAGGACGCCGATACCTTAGCGATCACGCTCGATTCGCAGGATGTCGGCGCCGAGGTTGCCGGCGGCGCGCCACCGATCGGGTACCTTGGCCGGCGTTCGTATCTGCCCACCGATCGGGGCTTAAGGAGCCTCGAATATCTGATTGCGCTGGCGCGCGCGCATCTGCTGATCCGTTCGCGTTGCGTCGAGATCACCTTCGCCTGCAGCTTCGAGCGCGCCGTCGCGCTGTCCTGCCGCAAGAACGCCCGCCTGTTCGACGCGCGCCTGCCGGGCGGACAAGCGCTTGGCAAGATCATCGCCTACAAATTTGGCGTTGATGGCGGCAATGGCCTCGCCATCGGCTCGGTGACCATCGGTTGCGCGATCGGCTACGGCGGGGCGATCCAAGAACAGCCCGGCGAGCCGACCTATGCGGCGCAAGGCTATATGGCGGCCGGCTATCAGGCTTATGCCAACCGCGAGATCGCGCTGCCGGCAAGCGATGTGAGCTACGCGCCGCCCATCGACGCACCGAATGACGATGGACTGGTGTTTCCGCTGTCGAAACGCCAGGCCGTAATGCGCGAGCAGGTCCATGGCTCGGCTGACGCGCAAGCCGATGCCATTCGCGCCTCGTTCCCGATCGATGTTGAAGTCAACAACGCGCAGCCGCAGAACGTGAGCGAGCAGAACCGCATCGCAGCGCTGCAATCGCAGACCACGACTGAAATCCTGAAAGGCAATTCGGTCTGGTACGACCTCGAATTAAGGCCCGTCGCCGGCATGTCATTCGAGACGGCCTATGACATTGCGGTGTCGCAATTGAAGGTGCCGAAGATGATCGATCTTGAGGCCGCATCGGCATGACGAGCCTCGAGCGCATCGTGCGGCCGTTCCAGTCAAGGGACGTGTCGCCGCCGCAGCGCATTCTCAATCCGAGCGAACCGCCGGCGGACAATGTTCTGATCCAGTGCGGCGAGAGCGGATCGACCAAGACGTTCAATTCGAGCTTCAGCCGCACGGTCACGTCCTACGTCGAAAACAAGCACCGGGAACTCGCCCGCGATACACACGTCAAGCGCATCACCAACCCGGACGATGAGACGCAATATGTCGATGTCGAATTGATCGACAAGCTCAGGACCTCCGGCGTCAACGGCCAAGAGACGACATTCACCTTCAAAAACAAACGCGATGGCGATTGATCCCCCATGGAGGCTGCGATGGTCGCCCTGAAATACCGCACCGACGACAACGCCCAATGGGGCGCCGGCCTTGGTCGAGATCTCCAGCCGCAGGAGATCGACCAGAACTTCTACGACGTTGAACAGCGGCTAGCGGCGGTCGAGCAAAATCCGGCACTGCCCAACGAGATCGAATTGATCTCGGTCGATGGCAACCGAATGACCATCACATGGCCGACCACACCGTGTTCGGTCCATACGTGCTGCCGCAAGCCGCCTTCCGCTTTACCGGCGCGTTTCAGCCCAATCACAATTACCGGCTTTACGATTTCCTGGTCGCCAATGACGGCCTCTATCTGGTGCTGCACGATTTTACCTCGGGCGACGCCTTCGTGTTCGGCGCCGACGCGCAAGGCCCCTTCTACCAGTTCGTTATGCCGTTCCCGAGCAACTACGACATCGCGTTCTTTTTCCCGGGTCCGCCCGGCTTGGGACTTGCCGATGGCGCGGCGATGTTTGCCTTCCGCGCGTCGGCCCGCACGCCGTTCTATCTGCCGGCCGGCTTGTCTCTATCCTCGGCTGGGCTTGCCGTCGCGCCGACTGCCACTCCTTTCTTGTGCGATTTATCGGGACGCGACGCAGATTGGCACGCTCAATTTCGCGCCGGGCAGCACGGCCGGCACGTTCACATTCAACCAGGCCATCCAGTTTAACGCCGGCAATACGCTGCGCGTCATGCGGCCGGCCGTGCTCGATGGCAGCGCGCTCGATCTGAGCGTCCTGTTCGCCGCGGTGAAGGGAACGCTCTGATATGGCGATCCCGCTGGTAGCGGTCGCCTGGGGCGGCGCTGACAATCCGCGCGGCGCCTGGTCGGGCGACGACGCGGAAAGCTGGACCACCGTCAATCTTCCGACTTACGCCAACGGCAGCGGCGCAAGCTGGTCGGACTTGGCCTACTCGCCCACGCTCAATATGTTCGTCGCCATTGCCAACGGCGGCGACAATAATAATAACAACGTCGCGCGCTCGACCGACAACGGCCACAGCTGGACCGGGACTGCCGTTCCAAATCAAAATACCTGGACGATGAACGGCGTCTGCTGGGCCGGCATGCTCGGCCTGTTCGTCATCGTCACCTCGGCCGGGCCGACCAGCAGCACGCGCGTCCTGACATCGCCCGACGGCATCAATTGGACCGCCCGTTCACTTTCGGTGACCGGCGTTGCCCTCAACTCGGTCTGCTGGTCGTCCGATCTCGGACTGCTGGTCGCCGTCGGCGACAACAACGCGGTCTATACCTCGCCCGACGGCATCAATTGGACCCAACGCACGGGGCCGACCAACAGTAAGAACTGGCGTAGCATCGTCTGGGCCGGCGGGGCGATCCAGAAATTCTGCATGATCGCCGGCAACGCCGGCGGCAATAATGATTACGCCTACTGCAGCAATCCAGCATCGGCGGCGTGGTCGCAAAAAGCGCTAACCGGCTCGGCCTACGACTGGCAATCGATTGCCTATTCGCCGGGCCTCGACATGCTGATGGTGGTCGGCGGCAACACCGGCGTCATTGCCCGCTCCACCGACGGCGTTAATTACACGCAAGTTTCGAGCGGCCTCGGCGGCACGCGCTTCGACCATGCCTGCTGGTCCGATACCGGCTTATGGCTCGTTATCGGCGCCAATACGCTCTACACCTCGGCGAATGGCGTAGCCTGGACGGCCGGCACGCCGCCATCGACGTTCAGCTGGCATCGCGTGGCGGCGGCGAATACGCAGCCTGCGGACATCCCGCCGCTAGATTTGGCGGTCGCGTTTGCCGACGGCGCGACGCTGATCCCGACGATCGGCATCTGGCCGCCGCTTCATCTCACCGCCGCTTTCGGCGAGGACGCGGCATTTGTGGCGGCGCTTACGCTCTTGCCGGTGCCGCGCCATCTCGCGGCCGACCTGACCGACGGTGCGGCGCTTGCCCTCTACCTGACTGTCGGCACCGCGGCGTTGCGGCTTAAAGCCAATTTTGCCGACGACGCCGAGCTGACCACGCACGCGACGCTGCTTGCCGCGCTGACGCTCGCCGTCGCATTCACCGACGGCGCCGAGCTTGCGGCGACAATCGGATTTGGGCCCTACGCGCCGCCGATCCAGGTCGTCGTGCTGCTGAGCTGGTAACCAACGGAGAAAACTATGGCATCTGATATGAACGTCTATCTCGGCAACAAGGTTTGCCGCTGGCTTGCCGGCAACGCGATGCCGGCAGCGCCCGCCGCCTGCTATGTCGCCCTGTTCAACGGTAACCCGAAAACTTCGGGAGTCGAGGTCACCAACGCCATTCATTCCGGCGGGCGCGTCGCGATTCCCTTTGACGCCATCGCCAACGATGGCGTCGATAACGAGATCACCAACTCGGCGGAGGTTGATTTCGGCCAGGCGGCCGGCGATGTCGCGAACCTCGACTATGTCGGTATCTTCGACGCGGCCTCGGGCGGCAACCTGCTGTTCAGCAAGGTTTTGCCGGGTGGGCCGTTCGCGGTCGCGGCCGGCACGCCCGTGAAATTCCTCACCGGCGATCTGACGTTCACCATTGGCTCGGCGAGCTAGACAGCCGCAGGAAGACGCCGGCAAGGACAACCGGTGAGCCCTTAAGTATCTCTACCCGCCAACTAACGCCGCCTCCGGGCGGCGTTTTTGTTGCCACCCCTCAACAGCAAACCGGAGGACAAACGATGCGGCGCATCGTGTGGACAAGCTTTGCCATTTTGGCCGTAACGGCGTCGTTCTTTACGTCGGCACAGGCCAAACCGCTCCGATCTTTCGCTGTTACTTCATCGTGCAGCGATCGCCATTTGCACACATGCGGCGCCCGCGCCTGGCAACGGACGGCCGCTCGACGCCATCGCACAAGCAAGTTCTCTCACGAGCCGCACCAGCAATCGAGTTTTGCCGGTTTAGCTGAGCCGTCGGCGCTGGTCGCCGAAGCGCGCCGCTGGATCGGCAGCAATCCGACTGGTAAGCCTCGGCTCTGGTGCGCGCGCTTCATGAACTTCGTCCTCGATCGGCTCGGCCACAAGGGCACCGGCTCTGACCTGGCGATTGTCATTCCGGCACTACGGCCGCCGCATCGCGGGGCCGCAGGTCGGCGCGATTGCCGTTCTGGCGCGCCGCGGCGGCGGACATGTCGGGGTCGTGTCGGCCATCGATGCAAACGGCAACCCAGTGATCATCTCTGGCAATCACGGCCGGCGCGTTGGCGAAGGCGTTTATTCGCGCTCGCGCGTCGTTACCTACGTGATGCCGTAGCGAGCGCAGCAAACCCTCCCACCGCCACATCTCAGCATCCCCTTCCGCCGCCCCTCGGGCGGCTTTCGCATTTCTGGAGGCCTGTATGGCAGCTTGGACCTATGACGAAGCGCTGCGGCGCCTGCTCGCGCACGAGGGCGGTTATACCAACCATCCGTCCGATCCCGGTGGGCCCACCAATTTCGGCATCACGATTTACGACTATCGCAAGTACGTGAAGCCGAACGCCACGGCGGCCGACGTGCGGACCATGACGGTCGATGAGGCGAAGGCGATCTATCGCAAGCGCTACTGGGACGCGCAGCGCTGCGACGAACTGCCGGCCGGCGTCGACTACAGCGTGTTCGATTACGGGGTGAACAGTGGGATCGGCCGCAGCGGCAAGGTCCTGCGCCGAGTTGTTGGTCTGCCGGACACCACGCATGTCGTCACCGACGAAGTTCTTCGCGCCGTCGCGAGGCGCGATCCGAAGGCGATGGTGACCGCCATCAATGACGAGCGGCTTGCCTTCCTCAAACGCCTGAACACCTGGCCGGTGTTTGGCACAGGCTGGGGCGCGCGCGTTGCGGGCGTGAAGTCCGTAAGCCTGCGCATGGCGACGCAGAATGTGCCGTCGCTGTCGATCGTTCCTGACAGCGCGACTGCCCCCGGCAAGGGAGTCGTGCCGGCACCGGCAGCCGCAAAGAAAGTGATCGTCGGCACCGGCACTGCGGCGCCGGCCGCCGCCGGCGGCAGCTTCTTGGATTGGGTGGTCGCCAATCCGTGGGAGACCGCCGCGCTCGGCTGCGGCGTGGCCGTGATCGTCGGCGGTTCGATCTACGCGCTCAATCGCTGGCACCAGCGTCGGCAGGAAGCCGCCGTCCCCGAGACGCCATTCGTTCCCGCAATCGCCAGCGCCACCTGACAGGAGGAGAATACCGATGCTGCTGTCTATCTTGGTGGCCGCGACATTCGTCGCGGTCTATTGGTTTTGGATTCGGCCGATCCTGAAATCCCGTTCCGCATTCCGCGAGCTCTATCAGGAGGAAGAGAACTTCCTCGCGGCCCTGCGCGCGAAGTTTGCGGGTATCAAGCAGAAGCTCTCGTCAGCCATCGTGATCGCCGCAAGCGCTATCGTGAGCGGCTACGACTTCTTCGCGCCGATCGTGAGCGGCATCGATGTGAGTTCGATTGCAGCGCAGGTGCCGTCCTGGGCGTGGCCACTGATCCTGATCTCGGTAACGGCGGTCATGAAATATTTTCCGCGACCTTGCCGATAGGCGGCACGAAATCGAGCTCGCCAACGTGCCGCCCGCGCCGCGGGAGAGGTGACGCCATGTGGACCTGGCTTGCGAGCCTCATCGGCGGCCCGATCGTTTCCGGGCTGATTAATGCCTACAAGGCGAAGCTCGATGCGTCGAACACGAAGGATCGGATCGCGGCCGACCTCGCCGCCAAGGAAATCGAGGCCGAGATCGACGCGCGGAAGCAAGCATCTGCCATCATTATCGCCGAGCAAGGCCGCTGGTACACGGCGATCATCAGGCCTCTGCTGGCTGCGCCGGTGATCATCTATTTCTGGAAAGTCCTCGTGTGGGACAAGGTGCTCGGGCTTGGTAGCACGGACCCGATTACCGGGATGGTTGCCGATTGGACCGGCCTGATTGTCACCGCCTACGTGGGCGGGCGATCGATCGAGAAGGTCGCGCGGATTTTCGCGAGCGATAGGCACACCCCGGGCCACGCACCGCACGTCGATCACCTCTGCATAGTCGGCCGCGTCAACCCCCTTTTTGAACTCAAACGAGAGTGGTCCCGATGGACTCACCCAAACCGAAACCGCTGTTCGACCGGACCATCACATATGGTCACATTTTGACAGCAGTCGCTTCATCATAGCGGGAACAGCGGCATTCTTCGGCATGAAAGCGGAGTTGCAGAATGTTGACCAGCGCGTCGCAAAGATCGAGGCAACGATACAACAGCTCGCGAGTGTGGTCGTGCAAACCGCTCGTCAGGACGAACGACTTAACGCAATCGACGGCGCGTCGACCGACTGGAGCAAGCGTCCTCTCGAATTCACCCGTGACACGGCACGCGCGTGCAGTTCAACTAGCTCATTGACGTTCCGGCATTTGTCCGTGCCCAGCAGCCTGGGGAACCCATCAGCCCACAGCCGTCGCTTTGAGTGCCTGATGCAGCTTCACCATGGCCCAGGTATCTCGGCAACAATAAGCTAGAAGCGAACGTTGTAATCGCGCGGACATTGCTGGGTCGGCTCGCCCGCTTGCCATAAGCCAGAACGCCGTCGATGCAGCACCGCCGTCCGCGATTTCTTCAAGGTCGTCGTACGTCACGTCAGGGCAAAGCGCCGGCGCAGCAAACTTGATCGAGCTGCTGAAATCGAAATTCGGGATAGTAGACGCAGCCACGGACAATCGGCAGCAGGTCCGCGAGCTGGCCGATGACGCGCCGGATCGGCTTCGCGAGATCGGGAAAGATCGTTGCGAGCTCTGTAAGCCGCGTCCTCTCGTAAGATGAATAGACGATCACTGGCAGCTTCGCTCCCCTTGAGCGATGCCAGCAGCTCTCAGCGAACGAACGGCGCGGGTCGAAATTGGCGTTCCCGAGGAATTCCTTGTGGCTTACTACTCCGTCCGAATCGACATGATGGAGCGACCATTGGAACGGGATAACTTCGTAGGGTCGCGTTCCGGCATATAGAGGGATCGCCGGCAAAACTGCCTCGAAATCGAGATAAAAAGCAGGCGGCCCGAAGCCACGGAGACGCTCTGCCAGATCGGAGCCCACGTGCGGTTTTCCACTTCGCGTGACATCACGGATGACCGTCTGGCGAGGGGAAAGGCCAAACTCGTCAGGGATTGCTGATATCGCGTCGATCCCGAGGTCCTCAATTCCGCGCACCGCGAGGCGCTGAGATGTGGCATGTAGAACACCCAATCGGCCGGTTTCGAAGCCGTGCAGTGTTCCCAATGCTCACAGGAATAGGGCGAGTGGCAGTGCGCGTCCGGTTCAGTTTTCGGTTCGTGGGTGCCCGATAGGCAGCGGAGTTGTTTCTTGATTCTTGCCTCTATACCGGAATGACGTTTTTTGCTTACACGCTTCACGTCCGCACGGCTAAAGAACTTTCGCCACGCTATGCCGTTCTGGCCACGAACATATTTCTTGTTGACGTGGAGAATTTGGGCGGATCCAACGCGAACGCCAGCCTTGCGAAGAACATGAAGTTGCACCGCCACATCATCATAGTGGTGGTCCTTCACCTCTCCGGCGCTCTTCACCTCCCGAAAACCCCACCAACCGCGCGGCAGCCGCTCCAAGATGTCGACGCGAATTCGCACGCCGGAATGCTCGAAGGCAGCTTCAAAAATCGCAGGCACAGAGCGGTCGGCCATTAGGGCAGCCGTGCGCGTCACCGCTTTGGCATGCTCCCATGGCGGCTCTTCGACCAACACGCCGCCGGGAAACAAACCGTGCGCCATGCGCCCGATTTCAAGCCCGACATCCTCCACAGAGCCCAATTCTGGCTCGTCCCAACTGGCGGGTTCGTGCACATTGAGCCACAGCCGGCGCAGACACTGCAGCCCAGCAGTATAGCGCGTCTTTGTTAGGTAAATCTGGTTGGGCATGGCCACACTATTCGCGTTGGTTCAGTTACCACCTGAGCAAAAGTGGCGGGTTGATTAGTCGAACCTCTGGGGAGAGAAATTTGGCGCCAACTCGATCAGCATTACTCGCCTTTCTTCCGGGACGCGCTCCCAGACGGCAAGAGGGACAAGGGATCCGAACAGGCTCGCGTCAAAAACATGCTGCCGGCGCATGACGCGGTTCCACTGGTACGCGTCGTAAGTTCCTTCGAATAGTAATTGTCGAACCTCGATGAACGGCAGAGGGGCACGGCCTCCGTTCATGCGATATTCCTCAAAGAGGCGCTCCCATAGGCTTCCTTTTCGATCGACGCGACCGATCTGCTGTTCGATAACCCCAGGATTCCATTCGGCATGGAATTGCAGGACGACGCGGCAGGACTCGTGCAGATTTAATCCCTCCCTGCCGACTCGACTCTGAGCGACTAGCACCCCGGGTGAGGCTCCTCGGCGATTGAAGGCCGCCTGCAAGTATCTCCTAGTTCCCCACTTTGTTTCGCCTTGCAAAAAGCGTGCATGAAGGCTCTGACGGTTGTCGATATCGTCGTGTTCTATGAATTCCCGTCGCAGCGCGACCTGTCTCAGGTCAGCTCGCAGCGCGACCTGCCTCAGGGCAGCTTGGTCGTCGCCACCACTGTCGTCCTCGTCGATCTCGCTTAACAGCGGCATCATGTAGTCTCGCAGAAATTCCTGGGCCAAGGCTTCAATGCGCTCGCTGGTTGGCATCTCCGCGCTGGTCGTTCGCAGGAAGTCATCCAGCGCGAATGAGACAAGTCGGTCTTGGAGAACGGATCGAGCTCGGGATCCCGTGGTGCGCCGCCGAGCAAGGATGGGTCTGCCCTCCATCTAGCCACAGGCTTTTGCGCTGCCCTACGTACTCGTCGCCGGAGCCGCTCATAAACTTTATGGCTGTCCTGCAGCGCTCGAACCACCTCGGGCCAGTCAGCTTTGGATAATCGACCGGGCAGCAATTCCTCTCTTCGCATCCTGAAAAGCTGTCGAAATGCGATCCCAAGCATGCGCGGATCCGAATAAATGCCGTGCGCGAGCGGTCGCTCGCCATCCGCCGCCCGCAAGGCATAGCGCACGTTGAGAACCTCGGTCAGCACGCGGAGCGGCCGGACAAAAACACCAAAGACCAGCACTTTTTCCTCGCGTGCTGTCCAGATTTCGATTTCCTTCACAGCAGCCAATATGCGGGGATGATCCGCATCGGGATCTATTTCGACGCCAGATACTTGTTCCACCGCGTTCAGAACGCTGACGCGAGCGTCGCGTAGTCGGCGATACCAGTAGGACACACGCGCGATCTTGCGCCTGACCTGCTCGTCGACAATCCCCTGCTTCGGAACGGGCACCGTGCCAGCGGATCGGTCAGATCGACACTGACGTGTCCACTCTGAAGTTTCGTGTATGCGTCGCGGATAGCCCTCGGCCAATCTTTCGTGTCGGCATGTGATAATCCGCGGGCGCCATGACTTATGCCTTCTGCGGCAAATAGGACGTCGATCCATGGGGAATTCGTGTCGGCCGTGTCCGTCCAGGCGATCCGTATTTGTTTCAAGTGCCGGTAAGGATGAGGACCATGCTGTTGGCCGGCTGCGGCGCGGAAGGTCGCGACGAGGTCGTCTTCGTCGCGACGCCGCCTAGTCACGAATTCCTTAAGCGTGCGAGTGAATTCGCCAGCAGCGGCACACAGCTCGGCAACCCGCGGGCCTTCATCAGGTGCCTGCCGAGCCTGCGTAGCCGCATCACGGAAGCGTTTGATGACCGCGCTAGCTTGTCCGAAGTCGAGTCGGCAGCGCGCACGCTTGAGAAGGTCGAGCCATTGATCGAGGTCCAGTTCCATCGGCGTTGCCGTCAGGCAGAGGCGCCGTCCCCATCCAGGCTGCTTCAACAACTTATCTACCAGCCGGGCTAGCACGGTCCCGTTAACTCTGGTGGACGCGACGTCGTTAATATCGAGATCGCTACGGCCCTTGTGCGCCTCGTCGACCACAAGGAAGTCGAAATCGCCAAGCCACAGACCCAAGATTTCCTCAGTTAGCGGGCGCCCATCTCCACCATCTCCGAAGGCGGCGGAAGTGGACGGTTGGCATCTGCGCTCGTTCCGCTGAGAGGCGGCAGTCGTTTGATCCGTGTTTTTATGTCCTTCCGGAACTCGGGGAGCGTGCGAAGGCGAGCAGCGACGTCCTGTGCAATACGGGCCTGTTTGCCCCACCAAGAATCTGGCGCCTCGTCGAGCAACTTCTGGAGCTGTCCGAATCTCGTTCGTTTATCGCTACGGTCCGCCGGACGCGCGAGTTTCAGTTCGACCAAGCCGGGCAGCGCAGCCCGCCAGTCCTCGGCGTTGACATATACAAGAGGGGCGCGAAACCGATGGGATATCAGCCACCACTCTGGATGATCGGGATAAGGTTTGCGCTGGTTCCATAGGTCTTCGCCCGGCTGCTCTCGTAGCAACTCCGTCAGCGTCGTGAGCGTCTTGGGTTCGGGGCCGGAGGAATCGAGCTTCCACGCCTCATCAACCCATTGATGCATCAAGCCGTGGGGCACCACGACGGCGGCACGCCCTCCACTTTCGACGACGGCTTGGACCACGGCACAGGCGATCCTGGTTTTTCCAGTTCCGACTTCATCTGCAAGCACGATTCCATGGTGCTGAAGTCGCTTCGCTATCCATCGCAAGGATGCGCACTGTCCGGCATCTAGTCTCCGGTATCTTCCCTCAACGTCTTGTTCTTCCTTCATGCCAGAAGGCAAAGGAGGCTTTGCTTCCTCGGACTTGACCCGATGTTTCAGGCGCTCAATGGCCACCTCCCATGAGAACTTCATCGCAGCCCCCAATCTTGGGCAGCGTTATCAAGCACCTCAAAATAACGCTGGCGTTGGACCGGACTGAACCCCGCAGGCCGAAATTCTGGTTTACTCAAATGGGAGAAGACATCGATCCTATGTTCTCGCCAAGTGGCGATGAGAGCATCCGGAAATGACGCGCGAAACATACGGTCGAGGTGCTCGATCCAATCGCTGAGCATGTCGTCAGGGAGAGCAGTTTGCAGGGCGGATACCCGTTCGATTAGGTCGGCGGCAGCATACAGAGCGTAGCTCTTCACGTTGTCGGAGTCTTGTCGACTACTCCCTACCGACCCGCTCGTCCCGCCTCCCGGATCGTCACCACCACCGTCGTCGTCTGTGGCTTCGGCGGGCCGGATGGGGAAATCCAGGATCGCGGCGAGTGCGTCGTCGTAGGTCACGAATTGAGGCGGCTGCCAGCAGATATGTCCAGCTGGATCCACCACCGGGACATGCCATTCGCGCCCTGACCTGTCGTCCCGCACGCGCAGTGCGGCCGGCGCTTCACTCTCCTGTAGGGATGCGGGCTCGCGCGTGACCGAGAACCAGTCGCGGCCCGTCCAAGAGACGCTGACGGGTGCATCGCTTGGGGCATCCTCTCGCCAGAGCAAGCGTAGCTGCCGCACCGGCGATATCTCGATCTTCGCGGAAAGAATGGGGGGGACCACGAGGAGATGGGCGGTTTCCGGCTTGTCACCAACACGGCCTACCGACAGTTCCGTTACAGCAAAAGGCGGGGCATCGAGCTTGCAGAACAAGCGCTCCTGCAGATCTTCGGAGGCGAAGCGCTCGTCGACCGGCAAAATGACGCCGCACTCGATGTTGCCCTGCGCTATCTTGGCGGTGGTGAAAGAGTCCTCGACGGGTGAGATTGCCGGAGCCGAGATATAGCCAACCGTTGCTGGCACAGCCGTCCCGCAAGTAAGCGGCGTAGATGAATTTCGCATGCAAACTTCGGCGAAAGCCGAGGGCATCGACTGGAGGAAGCACTTTCCATCCCTCGGTGGCGCCGCTGTTGACCCAATCGGCAACGGCGCCACCTTCGTCGCCGTCCACCAGTGCTATGCGACTCACATTACGAGTGAACACGCCCAGATTTTCCAGCTTGCGAAGAACAGCTGGCTTCCCGGCGTCCCCTGAAGGCTCTTCATAGAAACCGGATCCGCACAGCAACAAATTCCTCGGCTTCTTGATGGCCTTCCCGAAGCGCTTCTTAATTTGGTCGTATAAGCTCTCGTCGAGAGAGTGGATGAAGCGAGATTGCCCGCGTTTGGGTTTCAACCGACCGGCCGTCTCCAGGAGCGTGTCCAGTCGCGCGGTCAGCTTGCGCTGTCTCGCCGACAACTCCTTCTCGTCCCGATAGAACCGCGCGTCGATCAATCTGCGGACGAATTCCGCAGCCGCGGCGATATCGGCGCGTTCGATTGCGCAGGCGGTCCCGCCGAGGCCGATGTCGAGAGGTAGGTCGACGGTCCAAACCAACTCCAGCTGGCGCCTGGCGAACTCGTAGGTGAAATTAGCAGAAAGGACCGCCAGCCGAAGATGAATTGGGCCCGCCGTACGGTTCCGTGAGAAGGCAAGCAGGGCGACCTTCGCGTGCAGCAGCGATTTCGGCGAGACTGGGCGCGGTTGAAATTCATGAACGCCGGGAATGCGCCCCGGGGGCAAAACGGCTTGACGGGACGCCGAGGCATGTCCGTCAAGCATCAAGTAAGTAAAAACCTGCCCCAGTTCCGCGCGCTGGCGAGGGCGGAGCCCCGAGAATCGTTGGACTGCAGCCTCAAGGAAATCCTCGTCCCCCGTCATAGCAACGAGTGCGGCGCCGTAACCGACCATTCCCTCAGGCGGGACAAATATGTCGAGAAGAATGCTCGCGGTGGTCATGCGACCCTCGCAGGTTGGACATCTCGCATCAACGAGTGAAAGTTTGCGATTCGGAAAGTTCTGCCGGTGCGATCCGGCTCGATACTGTCCGCTCCATCCTCAAGTGCACCCTGCTTTTCTGCATCCCCGACGGGATCGACCACACGGAACCGCAGGCCGCGCATGACGCTGGCTCCGGAGAGGTTCAGCACTTGATCCACCTTCGGAACAAATGCACGAATGCTGCCCTCGACATCGATGGCTCCGAATGACCGTGCGAAGGCGTGGCCGTAGAACTCGAACGATCCCGACCTTGTCTGCTTTGCGCAGGAAGTTCGCGCACGCAGTCTTGAGAGCTTCGAAGCTGCTGCAGATGCGTCGGTCTCGCGCGAGCGTGGCGATCAGCTCTCTTCCTCGGGCTCTCTCGACGGCATCCGTCAAGGCCGACGTAGCATCGCGGGCCCTGTCAAGCACGGCGCCGAAGGCGAGCGCAGCCACAATTTCGTTAGCCTGCTTTTCGTGTCCTTCTTGGCGTAGACGCGGAAGGACAATCTTCTCAATGCGCTCGGAATTGGGTTCTTGCGCAGCGCGGCCGAGCGCGCGCGCAAGACGGACCCGTTTCTCGGTTTGGGGTCGGTCCGTCGTGTCGAGAAGCCGGCGTTTGACGATATCCCGCTCGCCAGGGGTGGTATTCTCGGGGGAGAGCGCCGTGAGCAGGGAGTTGTATGAGCTGCCGACCTCGCGCTCACCCTTGATCCATCCAACCAGCCAATTGCCAAGTCTGGTGCCGCCCTGCCCAACGGGTTGGCTAAGGAATACGTCGGCGAGTTGCTTGCCGACATCGGACAACTCAAACAGGTCGAATTCAGCCCCATTGCAAAGCCAAGCCCACCGTCCGAACGGAGTGCGCGGGACGCTGATTGACGATGGGTATTTCTGACGTAATTCGTAGATTGGCGGAGGCGATCGAAACTCCAAATCTCGTTGTCGGCATCACGGCCGAACGCACGTGTCCCAAGAATGCGGGTTGAGCGGTCCTCGGGGGCCGATGCGTACTCCAATTTGCACGCCAGGGCCTCGATCCCGTGACAGATCGCGGTCGGCTTTGGCGTCCCCGATCCCACCAGCTGAAGCTCGTCATGAAGGGCGAGCGCCGCGACGGGCCAGGAAATCTGCCGGACGAACCAAATTCGACCTAGTTCCGGGACGACTGTCTCTCGGAAAAACAGGTCAGCCGATCGAAGCCCGAAATCGAGCGAAATGCGCGACAAAGATATCTCGCTCGGTGCCGGAGCATACCATCGACTGGATTTGTTCATGACAAAGTACAATCTAGATGATGGGGCGCCGCGGAATTTAACGATTGCTGTTTGGTCCGGCCTAACGTGCTGACCATGAGATCGTAGGATCATTGAAGTACGTGTTGAGCTTGCGCGGTTTAAGCACCTTCACCTCGTGGCCCCACGTAAACAGGTGCCATGCCATTTCGAGCAACCCTCCGGCGCGAAACCGCACGACCAGAGAGCCATCATCTTGCTCATCCATCACTTGGCTCGGATGGAAGAGAAACTCGCGCGCGTCAGCAGCTACTTTCGGCGAGAATTTCCAAACCACATCTACTGGCTTTTCTTGGAATACTCCGAACGAACGCTCGGCGTATTCGCGCAGTGAGAAGCGCGGTTTGCGCGTGAACGTACGATCAAGTAGTTCTACGCGTTCGACGTTGGACAAGGCGAAACTCCGAAAGTCCCGCGCCTCCTCGCTCTCGCTCCACGCGACAAGGTAATGGCGGGTGCCGTAGAGAAAGCCATACGGGTGCACAATCTGGTAGCCGCGCTTGCCCGAACCCCGATAGAGATAGTGCAGCTTGACCTTGTGCCGTGTGATGATCGCCTCACGCAGTGCGGCGACGATTTCGGCATTAATCTTCGGGCGCGGGCCGGGGCGCATGGCGAGCCCCTCGGCTTCGGTCAGCGCCTCCAGGTCGGGCTCGATCCGGTTCATCACCGGGCGTTTGACGAGCGCGCGCAGCTTGGCGATGCCACGCTCGGCGTTCTCGGCCTGTAAATCCATGTTTTCGCGGCGCAGCAGCGAGATTGCCGTGCCGAGGTCGGCTAGCTCGGTTGCCGTGATGCTGGCGAGTCCGTTGACGGTGCCGCCGGGGAGCCGCCACCGCTTAGGCACCTCGCCGGGATTGGCCTGCTCAAGCTGCGGAAATAACCGCTCGACGGTGTCACGCAGACGCTCGGCGGTGCGGCGGCTGAGCGGCTTATCCGAATAGTTACGCTGGATTTCCTCGAGCGAGAGCCCGAGCGCCGACGCCTGCATATCCAGCGCAACACGAAGGACGGTCTCCGCCTTCTCGTACCGCATCGGTACCCCGCTCCGGTCAACACCCAAGGCCGGGGCAAGGCGATCAGCCTCGGGCATGCGGTCCCCGCGCGATGATAAGCCAAAGCTGGGCCAGATGGCGAGCGTCAGCTTCGGCGCGGTGCTTCCGCGGAGCAAGATGGGCGGCTTCCGCTTTAGCGGATTTGAAATCGCTGGCATCCCAACCGAGCTTCGTCGCAATGCGACCAATCAGCTTGCCTGCGTGCATCTTCCGGATCGCGAACTTAGGCGCCGGCAGGGCGATAGTCTGCCGCTCGCCGACAGTGAAGGCTGGCACACCCGCGTCCTCCCACATCTTGAATAACCAGCGCTCATCATCGACCGGCGAGTTGGAATAAAGCTTCCGGCCGGCCAGCACTGTGTTCATGCGGTTCACGATTTCGATCGGCGGCTTTCCTTGGGCGATCAGCTGGTCGCGGGAAATCCGATGCAGCTTTTCCGCATCCGGGTCCCAAACCGGCTCTATGTCCCAATTGGCAGGGGATTTGATCAAGTGACTTTCCGAAACGATTTTGCCGGTGGCTATATCCGCAAATGCCCAACCGATTTCGATCGGCAGCCCGCCGATAGAGGATGCCTCGCAGTCGTAGAACACCGGTACACTCGCACCGATCATCATCGTCATTGTCCGCTTGCGAGCGCTGTGTGTGAACCGATACCCATCGTCCGGAACTCAGGCCGCCTCTAATTCCTCGTAAATCTCATCAAGCTCAGCTGCTTCAATGCGCCGCCGACGGCGCAATCCGTGTGCACGGACCGAGCGCGCGCGTGCGCAGTGCTCGATTACCTCAACTGCAGATTCTCCTGGAATACCGGCTGCCTCGAACGCGCGTTGAATTTCCTTCAGACGGATTGGAGGAAGCTCAGCGTTTTCCGGTCCCTTAGCAGCTTCCAGTGCCCAGCCGACTCGACCATGGCGAGTTACGACGCAAACAGCGGGCGAATGGACATGCTGCCAGAGATAAACGGCCGAGCGGCCGTCGTTGACCGCATCGAGATAGCAATCGGCAAGACAATTCTTCCAGCGCTTGGCAAGGCGGCAGATCTCGGCGACACCATCAAGGCGCTGCGCTGCCCCAACCGTCTGTGGCGGGAGTGCGTCAGGTAGTGGCAGTCGTTGAACGAGGTTTCCGATATGCGCGACGAATTGAGCGGGCTGCCGGATCACTGCGAGATTGGTGACCAACGCTTCGAAACTCGGCGCTGCACCTCGCGCGGAGAGAAAGCGAAGGCCCTCAACCAAGCCCTCCGGATGGGGCAATGGTAGATCATCGAGCATGCCGGCTGCGATCCGGCGCAACGGCGCCGGGATGTTGTGCAGTAAGCCAAGGTATTCCTCCTGCAGCGAATTGACGTGATAGATCAACTTGGAAGTAGCAGGTTCATTGAGCAATTCGATCAATTGCAGGTAGCTCGCCTGCGGCAGCACCCGGACCGGCAAATGGCCCAATGCCCGCTTGAGCCCGTTCGGCCAGCGGCGAAGCACGGCCTCAAGCACAGCGGACGGAGCACCGGTGATAAGCAGCCGCGCGAATTGCGCGTCAATCTTGCCCACCCAGCACGACAAAGCGAGCGCGATGAGATGCATGCGCCGCCGGCTCAGTGTGAAAAGCCTCGGATAAAGAGATGGATCGGCTTCGAGCAATA
Organism: uncultured Alphaproteobacteria bacterium; assembly: GCA_963753925.1. Lineage (GTDB taxonomy): Bacteria > Pseudomonadota > Alphaproteobacteria > Rhizobiales > Xanthobacteraceae > Pseudolabrys. The sequence continues at coordinate 398,996 of CAVWEF010000006.1, read as the reverse complement.
AGCCCACCGGCACCGCGGCCCAGCCAAACGGTGCCATCAGGTAACCAGGAGCGCGCTGCACATTGATGGAATTGGCGCTGTAGTGAATGGCCTTCGTCATTTCTTCTCCCTCACGCTAATTGACTAAGAGCAAACGTAAGGGAGCTATGCGACAGATTAGGACGTATGGATTACTCGCCGCGCGGCGCGGGTTGTAGCGCGTCTTTCGATGCTCGGGGCGGGAACTACGTCCTAAACTGACGTAGTGATCATCCACGTTATCCACTCGATCCGTGAATGCTGCACGACTCCAACGATTGGGAGCACACATGACCTGCGAAGTCGCCGTGATGAACAAGCGTGGCATCGCGTTGGCTGCCGATAGCGCCGTGACGCTTGGCAGTGGCAAAAAAATCTACAATACCGCTGAAAAGCTGTTCTCGCTCTCGCCGGCCCTCCCGATCGCCATCATGACCTTTGGCGCCGCCGACATGATGAATGTACCGTGGGAGACGGTGGTCAAAATTTATGCGCAAAAGCTCGGCAACCGCCGCTTTGACACGCTCGACCAGTATGCCAAGGACTTTCTAAATTTCATCGAGGGGGCGGCCTCGCTGTTTCCGCCCGAAGACCAGAAAACCCACGTGGAAGGCGCTGTCCGAGCAGTCTGGTCCGGTCTCTATCGAGACAAGCTATCAGAGCGCATCGGCCCGAAGGCAGACGCCTCAGAAAGCGACAACGTTGCGGCACTGACCGAGATTGTCCACACCGACCATGAGATTTGGGAAAAAAAGTACTCCGATCTGGAGAGCCTCGGGGCAGAGTATGGCACACGTGTGGTCAAGACTTATGAGGATGTCATCGCGCATGTCGAGAAGCAGGTGTTCGAGGGAATGAAATTGCCCCGAGCACTCAAATCGGACCTGCGCAAAACCGTAAGTTTCATGTACGGGAAACAGTGGTTCCATCCTTCCGACGACAGCGGTGTCGTGATCGCCGGTATCGGTGAGAACGAACCTTTCCCGGTGCTGCATGAATACCGCGTCGGTACTGTGGCTGCAGGCAAGTTGCGTTACGCCAAGGTCGACGAGGCCCGGGTAGGCGCATCTGATGCTGTGGTCGTTCCGTTCGCGCAACGCGGAACTATCGACATGATTATCGGCGGAATTCACCCGCGGCTGCGCGACAAATTGATCGATGACATCGAGCGCTGGATGCCAAACGGTCACAAGAATGGAAACTCAAAAAACCCCGAGCGCATCGAGAAGAGGAGGAAGGAATTTGCCGAGTACATGCGCAAGGAAACGCAAGAGGGCTACGATCAGCCCTTCATGGGCGCCGTCTCCGCGCTGCCGCGCCAGGACCTCGCTAAGATGGCCGAAGCGCTGGTTGCCCTAACAGCGTTCCTGATGCGCATGACCGTCGACCAAGACGAAACCGTAGCCGAGCCAATCGACGTGGCCCTCCTGTCCAAATGCGATGGCTTTATTTGGGTCAAGCACAAGGACCTTGGAAGGCTAACCGCCTTGGGAATGCATTAGCTGCATTAGCAGACCGGCTGGTGACAAGCTCAGTTGCGATTTAGGCCACTTTCACCTCGAGTTAGAAGTATACGTTTCCAAAAGGACTCTCGCTCAATCACAATGTTGTCCGCCGTCCGGTTTGCCCGATGCTCTAGCAGAGCAAACCGAAAGTTGGCGCGGCAATAGTCCAGCGTAGGGTCGCTAACCAAAGCGCGCAGTTCAACATTCCCACCATGCCCGCTGTCGACGTAGGAACGCCATCTGGACCAAATCCCATTTTCACCATACGCAGAACCGACGTAGCGACGACCAGTTTTCGTATCGGTTATCAGGTATATGCCTTTGACGCTTTCCAAAGCCGCCTTCCAATCGGGACGATCGTTGCGGACCAGTGTCTCCAACTCATCAAATGAAACGTCTATGTCCTCGTAACCGGGAAACGAACGGCCAGTGTAGGGCTCGCGCAAAATTTCCTGGACTTCGAACTCGGCGTAATGGTTTTCAAAATTGGCTCGGGTCGTTCGCCCACGATACGGCGAGCGCAACTTTAGTCGCCCGATGAATCCGGCCCCTGCGTCTGATAGCCGCACGTCGTAGTGATCGGAATATCGGCCAACGACGTCGAATATGCCACCGAACAGCCAGATGTCGGTTTCATGATAGAATTGCATTAACGAAAAGATGCGCGGCCGATTGAATTCGTCGCGGCTCGGGCGGTACTCCTGCCAACCTTGCCATTCATCCCTGTCCCGCACCCAGACTTCTAGCGGCTGCTCAACATCGTTCCATCGTGCAAAATGGACCTTGTAATTGTCGAGGTCAGTTATCGGCCAAATATCCCGTAAGAAGATCGTCATTACCCAGACCTCGTCGCAACAGTGAGGAACAGTCGACGAAATCAGTCCCTAGCGTCTCGCTCGCTCCGCGGGGCAGCCTGTACCCTTGTCTCGTGCTGCTTACCGCGGCGATCTTCGCTCACGGACTGAACAACAATTTCTTGTATAGCGGAACGTTCGTCGCGTCGCAGCCCATACGCCCTGACGGCGAAGGCAACAGTACGAACTTGATGTTTCGCTCCAAAATCTTGCCGTTCCAGAATTCACCTCTTTCCTTTTGAGTCTGAATACGCCGAACAAGTTCGCTAAGCAGATTGTCCCGCAGCAGCTTTTGCTGCGTCAGTCGTTTCATAGTCCAGATCGCAGCTTTTCTGCTCGTGAACGCCAGCGTGCTAATTCTCGTATTATCTCTCAACGCTGCAGCGAAATCAGTGCAGGCAGATAGAGCAGGGTCTTTGATGGCGTCATCGGCCGCGAGGTGCTCGTCACCTGTCTTCCGTTCATACTCGTCAAATATATCCTTCATCCATAAATGATGGCCTTGCAAAAACGATCGCGCCATTTCGCAGCATTCATCTGACGTGTCGGTGTACTTGATTTTCGACTTGCCATCGATCAGCACTTCAGTCCGGTTGAACAACTTAGCATGGTCAATCTCTTCTGCAATTTTCCCCAAATATTCCCACATGCAGTTATCTTCTGACCCATAGAAAAAATCGAAATCGTCGCCTCGCAGCTTTTTAGGTCCATCAAAGCGCGGAGGCGGTGCTGTACCAACAATAAGAATGCGCGTATCTGGTGGAATTGACTCCTTCTGATTATACGGATGCATAGGCATGTGTATCCCTTGAACCTACTTAGTTGTTTTCGGCATAGGCTGCGTCACGCAATGCACGCCGCCGCCGCCATTGGCGATGGCGTCGACCCGCAGCATCACAGTTTCACGCCCGGGGAAAGCCTTGGCAAGCACCCTGCACGCCGCTTCGTCGCGTTCGTCATCGCCAAAGCGCGCGCCAATCACCGCGCCGTTTGCTACATAGGCATTGACATAGCACGCGGCGAAGTTTTGCGGATCGCCCATCCAATATCGCTGGCGCGGAGCGAGGATACACATGACCTTGAATTTGCGTCCGTCCGCATCCCGTGCATTTTCAAGCAGTGCGATGTCATGCTCGCGCCACATGGGCGGTTCGGTATCGTTATCCTCGATGGCCTCCACCAGCAGTACGCCACCTGGCGCGCATAACACGTAGCCATCGGTGTGGCCGCTGGTGATCGGCTCGGAGGGATCGCCTTCCAGCCAGAGTACTTGGCTGATGCCAAACCTGATCATACCTGCCTCGATCATTCGCTGGCGATCAACACCTCGGCGCACCGGATTACGGTTCGGATTGAGGAGACAGCTGCGCGACACGATCATCGTGCCGCAGCCGTCGGTGACGAGTGCCCCGCCTTCGGCAACGAACGAAGCTGACACCCGGGGAACACCGAAGATTGATGCCGCCTCCTTGGCGAGACGGTCACGCGCACGTGCCGGTCGCTCGTGCGTGCCGCCCCAACCGTTGAAATTCCAATCGATAGCAATGACTTCCCACGCCGCCCCTTCGCCACGCCAAGCAAAGGTCGGCATGATGTCGCGCATCCAAAAATCATCGACCGGCGCCTCGATCACGGTGACATTTGGACAGGCCACAAATTCCCGCCGCGCTTCGCGAATCGTTGGACCGCGCGGCGCAAGCACGCGCACCGGCTCGTAGCGCGCAATCGTTTGCACGACCTCGCTCAGACTGCGCTTGATCTTGTTTGCACTAGCCCTATTCCACTCGCGATGAACCGCCCACGCCATCCAGCAGCATTCATGCGGCTCCCATTCGGCGGGAATACAGATTGGCAGTGGGTTGGCCTTTTTGGTCCCCCGGACAGGCATAGTCTCCTCTCGCCGTGACAGGCAGCACAGCAGGATTGCGGCGGTACTCGCGGTGTTGAGCGACTTGGCTATGCCAGCATGAGGTTTTTTCTTCAAACCCCCTCGGCAGCCGAATGGAGGTTCATTTTGAGCGGCCAGAGCGTGATGAGCTCAATCGGTTCAAGAGGATCATAACCACACAAGCGCTCGGAGTTGCACAGCCGGACGAACACGAGGTCAGTGCCGAGGAGCTGATCGTTGATGATCTTGGCCGACGGCTGATCCGCTAAGGTGGCGATCAATAATGGCCTCGTATAATGCCGATCCCAATCGCCAAAACCACCGAAAACCAATTCGCATTGACGGCAAAGATCTCTTTCTTGAACATGCGGTTGCGACACCGTAGACGTGACGCTTCCAAGCACAAATACTTGCGGGTTCCTGTTATGATCGTCGGTGATCGGCGTGATCGCGCCGAGCGAGTATTCATCGAGAAGTAAATGTCCAAAGCGCTGCACTAACTGGCCGACAAGCTCCGGTATTGACGCGCGCGCAGAGAGATTGATGTCGTTTTCGATGAGCGATGGGCACGTTAGAATGACCATATCGCAGAGTGATGCCGGCTTGATGAAAATATGCTCGAAAAACGCATCTCCGCCGGCACCTTCACTGAGCCAGGCTTTCCAATGCCGAAACCCGCGGCTCTCAATATGGAAATGTCCGATAATGCGATCGTAACAACAACGAAATGCGGGAAGAATATCCGCCCAATCGGGCTCCATCGGAGCGTAGGACTGACTATCGAACGCAATAAATGCCGTGCGACTATTGCCGCGATGCGCCTTCTTCCCAATCAATGAACCTAACGGTGTTGACAGAGATTTCGTACCGCCAAAATGCTCGACGTACTGTGCCTGACTCGACCATTGTGGGTGAGGCAGACGTAACGCTGACGCAACGGAATCCAACACTTGTTGCGGATTTACATAAAGCTCGCGGGAATGTTCGTACCAGAGCATTGCGCGCGTGATCTCAGCCGGCAGATAATCCGCGTGGGAGATTTCACAAAAAGGCTTCGACCAGAAATCAACAATATGCTCGCCAGTATGAGGGCGATTTTGTCTCGCGATGAACCAAGCATCGCTCACCTCAGCGGCTTCGCTGGGCAGGCGATTGGCCTCAGGTTGATGAACGCTGCCTTTGCTTTCCAGAGTTGATGTGACGCCGGCACACACAGCTGTGGCAGCAACGGTCTTAAGCAAATGCCGGCGATTGATTTTCGTCATGTTGGTCCCCATCGAAGCAACCGGGCAAGAAATCTCTTGCCGGAATCGGCGTTCGGCTGGCGACTGCGGTTCTAAATCACGACTGCGTCAGAATCGGTCGCATGCAAACCGCAAAAAAATGCGACATATATGAGCTTGTCGGTCCAATCATTTTTAGATCGAAGGATGTGCCGCCAGACCGGTGATGCGCGGTCGGCCGTGGCCGTTGCAGCGCGGGCAGCGCACGTCCCGTAGCGCCACCCTGACCGACGCCTCCGGGTCGCGTGGTTTCACTCGTAAGTCGAGATCAATCACCGTTCCACAGGCATCGCAGGCAACTATCAGCCATGGGTGCTTTGCAGTGACAGCTGCCGTAATCTTCGGCCACCACCAACACGTCCGCTTTGTTGACAGCGTGGCATTGAACCGACGCACCGTCGCCAGAGCGCCCCGTTCGGCCTCCCATGCACGGCGCATGCTCTCGACCGCTTGGACGCGCTCATGGTGGTGGGGACGGCGGTACTTTTCAGGCATCGGCTGGCTCCTTGCCGCCATCTTACGCGGACGCTGGGGGACAGCAATCGCCGGAGGTGATCTTGAGCGCTCGCGGCGGTCGCCTATATCTGCGCCATGCCCAAACGGACAAAGGGCCGAACGCGACGTAGCCCCGTTGCGGAACGGCGCGCTATCGACAAGACGGAAGGAGTAGAGGCGTGGCGCGAGTATTTCGCCGCCCAAGAGAACGAGCGCGAGAAAACCGCGCGGCTTCGGGCCCTAAGGCTCGCCAAAGAGCGCCGTTCTAGTCGGAAATCGAAGAGCCAAAGCGCCTAACAGGCGGCAAAAGGCCACTCAATAATTTTCCGTGCCAGAACAGTCAGCTTCGGTGGGCGACGCTGCCAGATTCCGCCGCGATAGACGGCGTCGCGCTCATGCGGGCGAGGCCCGTGAGGAAGACGGCTGCAACCCAAAGAACCGGACCAAGCAGGCCAGGCCACCAGGGCGCGTATCCAGGGATCAAGACAAATAGAATGAAAGGAATGTCGGCGATGCCGACAATCACACCGTTGACCCAAAAACCGAGCCGGTCGTTACGCCAATTTAGCGTGATCGCGAGCACGATCGCAGTCGTAGCAAACGCCGCCAGATAAAACGCCGTTTGCATCAAGCGTCCTTGGGCCATGGTGGCCGGCGAATTCTGCGCCAACTTGTAAACACCATAGGCCGCGGTGACGTGTAGAAGTCCCCAACACACGTAGAGGACTGAGCCAAGCCTGGCGGTTATCTTGTCCATACCCGGGCGGCCGGCGACCCTCTCTCAAGGCACGAGTTCTTTCAGATTATTTCGCCGCTCAGCTCACGCACAAAAATGAAGACGGCTGAGGCGTCTGGCCACCGGTGAAATCGCCACAGATTTTGATTCCCAACGGCTCGCAGGAATTCGCACCTTTGCGCAGCAACACACGGAGAATGTTGGTTCGCAGTTCCTCTCCCTCCGCCAAGCGCTCAATTTCGCTGGAGTACGCGGGACTGCTCTGGACTACGAGTAGAGAATTTGGTTTGCAGTATCACTCCCTCCGCCATTCTTTGCGCGTCGCCAATTGATTCTATGGTGTTTCCCCTAGAACAAACTGAGGCTATCCCACATTCCGTCCCACATTTACGGAGCGCTGGAACCGTCGCGGTAAACGATTTTTTCTTTCCAAAAAAATTCAAACCGGATTGCGGACCGGTCAGCGCCTTCGACACAATGGTCCATCACGAGGATATGGTCGTCAGGAGCAAATCATGAAACACGTGCACAAAATCGCTATGGTGGCTGGCGGCATATTAGTCGGCATTTCGACGTCACGGGCCGATACGCTGCAAACACATCGTATACCCGCCGCACTTGCGGTCGAAGCGGCAAGCGAGGTGGTCGCCGCCTGCGCCAAACAGGGTTACCACGAAACCGCGGTCGTGCTCGATGCCGACGGCGCCACGATCGTGGTGCTGCGCGGCGACGGGGCCGGCATCCACTCCCTCGATAGCGCGCACGACAAGGCCTATACGAGTGTATCGTTCAGGACTGACACGCTCGCCTTGGCCGAGCGCGCGAAGGGCGAGGACTCGATCGCGCCGCTCGCCAAGTTGCCGCACATCTTGTTCTTTGGCGGCGGCGTTGTGATCAAGCTGAGTGACGAGGTCATCGGTGCCATCGGCGCGGCCGGCGCGCCCGGAGCCAAGTACGACGACGGCTGCGCGCACGCGGGCCTCGACAAGATCCGCGATCGGTTGAAGTGACGCCCAGGGATCATTAGATAAACCCCACTTTCGCAGGACTGCTTCCTGTGCAACTAATTTTCGTCACGCCATGAGAGGTCATTTTCGGAGAGCGGAATGTCACGATCTGACAATTTTGAGCCGCCTGAGCCTACTGAACGCCCGATCTGCTCCAATTGTGGATGGACCATGTGGGTTGCTCTCAGAGGATCTGATCTAGGAATTGCTTGGTGCGTGGATCGCGCGGGTTGGCAAAAAAATCTTTAGGCGGGCCGTTTTCGACCAGTACTCCCTTGTCTGTGAAATAAACCTGATCGGCCACCTCGCGCGCGAATCCCATTTCGTGGGTAACGATCACGCAGGTCATGCCTTCCTCGGCAAGCTGGCGGATCGTCACCAGCACGTCCTTGACCGTTTCCGGATCGAGCGCGGCGGTCACCTCATCGAACAGCATCACATCGGGGTTCATGGCCAGGCTGCGCGCAATTGCGATGCGTTGCTGCTGGCCGCCGGATAATTCGCCGGGGTAAGAGTTTTCCTTTCCCTCGAGCCGCACCTTGCTAATGAGCGCCCGCGCTTGCTCCTCGACCTCCTGCTTGTCCCGCTTGAGCACGTGAGTCGGCGCCATCATGATGTTTTCCAGCGCCGTTCTATGCGGAAACAGGTTGTACTGTTGAAACACCATGCCGACCTTGCGGCGCAGCGCCAACTTGTCGAGCTTGGGATCGTTGACCTCTTGGCCTTCGACGAGAATGGAGCCGCTGTCGATCGGGACCAGCGCATTGATGCAACGCAGCAGCGTGGACTTGCCCGAGCCGGACGGTCCGATGACGCAGATGACCTCGCGCTTCATCACGTTCAGCGAAATGCCCTTCAGCACCTCGAGCTTGCCGAAGGTCTTGTGCACGTCGCGCATCTCGACAAGCGGGCGGTCAGGTGTCCAGCCGGCCATCATCGCACCTGAAATCGTTTTTCCAGCGCGACGGTCGCGCGCGCGATCGGATAGCAATAGATGAAGAACCACAGCAGCAAGTAAAGATACATGGGAATGAGCAATTCCGTCCGCCCCTCGGCATTGAGAATGTTGCCTGCGAGCGTCATTGACTCGGCCACGCCGACGACTGCGCACAAGGGCGTCGATGTCGTCAGGATCGCGTAAAGATTCATCCACGGGGGCGTGATGCGCTTGACGCATTGCGGCAGGATCACCAACCACAGCGTCTGCCGCCGCGTATAGGCAAGCGACTCGGCTGCTTCCCATTGACCGAATGGTATCGAGCGCACCGCGCCGCGCACCAGCTCGGAGACATTGGCCATGACCGGCAGCGACAGGCCGATGGTCGATTTGAACCAGCCCGGCAGCGGGATGATCGTGTCGCCGATCTGAATCTGAAACGGCAGCAGCAGCATGCAATAAAACAGCAGCACCAGCCACGGCGAATTGCGGAAGAATTGTGTCACTAGCCAGGACGACGCGCGCACCGGTAGCAGCAGCGAAATCTGCAGCAGCCCGAGCGGCACGCCGACCACGGTGCCGATGGCCATGGCGAGGAAGCTGATCGCGATATTGAGCGCGAAACCCTGTGCCAGAAGCGGCGTCCATTTCCACAGGGTCGCCGGGATCGAGGCGACAGCCGGACCTGCCGCGGCGTCGCCGAGCGCCACCGAGAAGAACAGGGCGACGACGAGCACGACGCCATGCCAGGCCGACAGTTGGAAGCCAGCGGCAGCGCGCGGCGCCTGCCGGCGCAGCGGTAGGAGAACTGGCAGATCGGTGCGCCCCGCGGCGGTCACGGCGTGTACCCCGGAATACGCAGCGACCGCTCCAGGTGATCCATGATCAGCACGAGGATGCCGACCAGCCCGACATAGATGAGCAAGAGCACATTCATCATTTCCGGCACATTCAACTCGTCCGACCAGATCTGGTTGGAGACGTAGAGCATTTCCGGCACGGCGATGGCATAGGCGATGGTCGTCGTCTTAATCAGGTTGACGAGGTTGTTGTTAAGCGCCGGCAGGCTGATGCGGAACGCGAGCGGCAGGATGACGTAGACATACGCCTTCAGGCGGCTGTAGCCGAGGCTCTCGGCGGCTTCGAGCGTCTCCCGCGGCACTGCCTCGATGCCGGAGCGGAAAATCTCGACGTTGAAAGCGCCGGCCCAGAACGACAGGCAAATTGCCGCCCAGGTGAAATTCGACACCAGCGGCGTGGTGATGCCGTTGGCGGTCGCCACGCGCAAGTAAGCGCCGAGGCCGAAATAGAAGAAGTAGAGTTGGACTAACGGCGGCGTGTTGCGAAAGAACTGGATGTAACCTTGCGTCGTCAGCCGCAGCATCCGCAGCCGCGAGCCTTGAATCCACGCGCCGACCACGCCGATGACGACGCTGCACACGATGCAGACCGCCATCAGGCGAACCGAGGTGAGAAATCCGTTGAAGAAACGCGCGCGGTCGAACGGGTCGTAGAAGATCGTCAGATTGATTCCGGTCGTATCATGGAGCGTCCGGAACCAGTCCCAGACCGGCTGCAGGTTCATCTGTTCCGCCGATCAAAAGAGTGCGCGCGGGCGCTCCACATGGGGCGTCCGCGCAACATCGCTCAGGGTCCGGCTATTTAAACTTGTCGTGCAATTCCGCTAGATACGGAGACGGCGGAATGTTCCATTTCTTCTCGAGCGCGATCAGCCGGCCGCTTTTGTGCCAGCTCACCAGCATGTCGTGCATGAACTTGCCCCAGGGGCCGTCGATTTCTTCGACCTTGACGGCGAGGCCCCACGGCTCCTCTTTGATGGTCGGCAGCGACATTTCGAAACCGGCCCATTTCGGCTCGGTGAGCAGGCCGGCGAAGGCGGTGTCATCATAGACCCAGCCGATGCAATTGCCTTGCAGCAGCGCCGATTGCGCTTCCGTCGTGCCGGTGAAGGCGACGATCTCGGCGCCGTAGGTCTCGGCGACGAATTTGTTGTACCAAGCGCCCTGGATGCCGCAGATTTTCTTGCCCTTGATGTCTTCCCATTTCTTCAGCGCCGCCTGCTTGTTCGACATTACGTTGACGCCCGAGGCGTAGTAGTCGGGCTGTACGATGCCGACGACTTTGCGCCGCTCGGGCGTGTCGTTCATCGTCGCGATCATCAGGTCGATCTTGCCTTGCTGCAGGAACTGCATGCGGTTGGAGGAGACGACCGGCTCAATTTGCAGCTTGACGCCGAGCTTGTCGGCGACGTCCTTGGCCATGTCAGGCTCGAAGCCGACGATGGCGCCGGACGGATCGCGGAAGCCGAAGGGCTTGTAGTCGGCCTTGGTGCCGACGATGAGGACGCCGCGCTTCTTGATCGCGTCCAGGGTCTGCGCATGCGCGGGAATTGCCGCCGTGAACGCGAGGAGGGCAGCGGCTGCGATTCCGGCGAAAAGAGTGCGATTGAATGTCATGGTATTACTCCGTCATGCGTGGAGCGGCCGGCGGCTGATCCAGAAGTAGTCGCATCTTAGCGACACCATTCCGTCTGCCGCAACCCCTCACTGAAGCCCGTCGGTCTTGATGGCGCGCGATAGCGGTCCGAAGTCGTTTTCTGTTAAATTGCACTGCGGATTGATGGCGCGTATAGCTCGACCATATGCCGGTTTGAAAATCCCCCATGCGATATTCCGCCTTTTCGCTCTCTGGCGAATGCATTGAACGGCCAACGCGGCTGGACGCCGATGTGGCGGGAGCCGGAAGCAAAGCCGGCTTATGACGTCATCATTGTGGGCGGCGGCGGACACGGATTGGCGACCGCCTATTACCTGGCCAGGGAGCACGGCATCACGAATGTCGCAGTCGTGGAGAAGGGGTATCTCGGCAGCGGCAATGTCGGGCGCAATACCACGATCATACGGTCCAATTACCTGCTGCCGGGAAATATCCCATTCTACGAATGGTCGCTGAAGCTCTGGGAAGGCCTGGAGCAGGACATCAATTTCAACGCCATGGTCAGCCAGCGCGGCGTGCTCAACCTCTTTCATTCCGACGCCCAGCGCGACGCGTCGGCGCGCCGCGGCAACGCCATGCGGCTGCACGGCGTCGACGCCGAATTGCTCGACCGCGAAAAGGTGCGCCGCCTGGTGCCGTATCTCGATTTCGAGAACGCGCGTTTCCCGATCGAAGGCGGCCTGCTGCAGCGGCGCGGCGGTACGGTGCGGCACGATGCGGTGGCCTGGGGTTACGCGCGCGCGGCAGACGAGCGCGGCGTCGATTTGCTGCAGAACCGCGAGGTTACCGGCATCCGCGTCGAGCGCGGCTCAGTGCTCGGGGTGGAGACGACGAAGGGATTTGTCCGCGCCAAGAAGGTCGCGCTCGCCTGCGCCGGCAGTTCGTCTCGCGTCGCGGCGATGGCTGGATTGCGCCTGCCGATCGAAAGCCATGTGCTGCAGGCTTTCGTGTCCGAAGGATTGAAGCCCATCATCGATTGTGTCGTCACGTTCGGCGCCGGGCATTTTTATATCAGTCAGTCCGACAAGGGCGGTCTGGTTTTTGGCGGCGATCTCGACGGCTACAATTCGTACGCCCAGCGCGGCAATCTTCCTGGCGTCGAGGACGTCTGTGAAAGCGCCATGGCCCTGATGCCGATGCTTGGTCGCGCGCGCCTTCTGCGCAGCTGGGGTGGCGTCATGGACATGTCCATGGACGGCTCGCCGATCATCGACAAAACGCCGATCGACGGGCTCTATCTCAATGCCGGCTGGTGCTACGGCGGATTCAAGGCGACTCCAGCTTCGGGCTGGTGCTTTGCCCATCTGATCGCGCGCGACCAAGTGCATGCGAATGCCGCCGCCTATCGTCTCGACCGCTTCGCCAGCGGGCACACGATCGACGAAAAAGGGCAGGGCGCCCAACCCAATTTGCATTGAGGAGCGGAGCGCTTGCGCATTCCCTGTCCTTGCTGTGGTGAACGCGATACCCGCGAGTTTTCGTATCTCGGCGATGCCGCCGTGCGCCGACCGGACGCGGCGAGCGCCGATTCGGACAAAGCATTCTTCGACTACGTTTATCTGCGCGATAACCGCGCCGGCGAGCAGCAAGAATTCTGGTATCACGCGGCGGGATGCCGCTCGTGGCTCGTGGTCACGCGGAATACGGTCACGCACGAGATCAAGGCCGCGCGGCGTGCGGCCGATCGTTCCGCATCCGACCGGAGTGACAGCTCGTGAGTGTCCTCGCGGCACAGCCCTTCCGGATCAGTCACGGCGGCACGCTCGATCGATCGAAGCCATTGACGTTCACGTTCGACGGCAAGCGCTTTGGGGGCTTTGCCGGCGATACGCTGGCTTCCGCTTTGCTCGCAAATGACGTCCGTCTGGTCGGGCGGTCTTTCAAGTATCACCGCCCGCGCGGCATCATGACGGCAGGCGGCGAGGAGCCAAACGCTTTGGTCGAGCTACGCGCAGGAGCGCGCCGCGAGCCGAATACCAAAGCAACAACAATCGAACTTTACGCCGATCTGATCGCGCAAAGCCAAAATCGCTGGCCGTCGCTTTCGTTCGATCTAGGCGCGGTCAATCAACTGCTGTCGTCGTTTCTCGCCTCTGGCTTTTACTACAAGACGTTCATGTGGCCGGCCGCCTTCTGGGAGCGAGTCTATGAACCAATTATCCGTCGTGCGGCGGGGCTTGGCCGGCTGTCAGGTGAGTCCGATCCTGACGCCTACGAAAAAGCCTATGCGTTCTGCGATATTCTGGTCGTCGGCTCGGGTCCATCGGGATTGATGGCCGCGCTGGCTGCGGGCAGCGGTGGCGCCCGAGTCATTCTTTGCGAAGACGATTTTCGCCTCGGCGGGCGGCTTCTTTCCGAGCGATACGAGATCGACGGCCGCCCTTGCACCGAATGGGTCGAGGAGATCGAGGCTCAGCTCAGGGACCTGGCAGACGTGCGCGTGATGGCGCGCACCGCGGTCGTCGGCGCATATGACGGCGGAAATTATGCCGCACTCGAACGGGTCAGCGACCACCTCGCGCAGCCAATTCCGTACCAGCCGCGTCAGCGGCTATGGAATATCACCGCCAGACAGGTGATCGTCGCCGCTGGCGCCTCCGAGCGCCCGATCGTATTCGGCGGCAATGACCGGCCCGGCATCATGCTCGGCTCAGCCATGCGGTCTTATCTCAATCGCTATGCCGTCGCGCCCGGCCGCCGTTTTGCGGTCTTCACCAACAATAACGACGGTTGGAGGACGGCGGCCGACCTGATCGCGGCCGGCCAGGAGGTCTGCGCGGTTATCGATTCAAGGCCGGAGGACGCGCTGCCGGCGGATCGAGGCGACGTCGGCCAGGTGCTGGCAGGCGCGCAAGTGATCGGCACGCGCGGGTGGCACGGTCTGCAAAAGGTCGTCGTCGCTACCGGTTCTGGCGAGAGGAGAATTGCCGCGGATGCGCTCGCTGTGTGCGGCGGATGGAATCCGACGCTAGCGCTCACCTGTCATCGTGGCGGCAAGCCGGCGTGGAATGACGAAATCGCGGCCTTCGTCCCGGGTCCGGCGGTTGCGAAAGATATGATGGTTGTCGGCGCGGCGGGCGGCACGATGTCGCTTGCCGGCGCTCTGGCCGAAGGCGCGCGTGCCGGCGTCGAGGCGGTGAGCTTGTGCGGGGGTAACGCCATAACGGTCCCCATACCGCGGGCGGCCAACGATAAATTTCAGATCGCTCCACTATGGCATGTCAAGAATTCGCGCGGCAAAGTCTTCGTCGACCTGCAAAACGACGTCACGGTCAAAGACATTGCGCTGGCGCGGCAGGAAGGTTTTCGCGCCGTCGAGCATCTCAAGCGCTACACCACCCTCGGCATGGCGACGGATCAGGGCAAGACCGCAAACGTGATCGGCCTCGCCATCATGGCGGAGCTCAACGCCCGTTCGATTCCTGAGACCGGCACCACGGTATTTCGTCCTCCCTTTATTCCGGTCAGCATCGGCGCCTTTGCTGGCCACGCCAGAGGCAGGTATTTCCGACCAATCCGGCTGCCGCCTTCGCATCGCTTCGCGCAGGAGCAGGGCGCCGTCTTCGTCGAGGTCGGGCTGTGGTTGCGTGCGCAATGGTTTCCGCTTGCCAGCGAGAAGGACTGGCTGGAGAGCGTCGATCGCGAGGTGCGTAACGTGCGCGCCAATGTCGGCGTCTGCGATGTCTCAACGCTTGGCAAGATCGACATCCAGGGGCCTGACGCCGCCACTTTGCTCGATCGCGTTTACATCAACACCTTCTCGACGCTGGCCGTGGGCAAAGCTCGTTATGGCGTCATGCTGCGGGAAGACGGCTTCGTGATGGACGACGGCACCACGTCGCGCCTTGCCGACGATCGTTACTACATGACCACGACCACGGCGAACGCGGCGAAGGTCATGCAGCATCTCGAGTTCTGCCATCAGGTGCTGTGGCCGGACCTCGACGTGCAGATGACGTCGGTGAGCGAGCAATGGGCACAATATTCGATTGCGGGCCCGAAGGCGCGTGAGCTGTTACGGACCGTCGTCGACGCTGAATTTGATTTGTCCAACGAAGCGTTCCCCTATATGGCGGCGCGCGCGGTCACGGTCTGCGGCGGGACCAAGGCGCGCGTGTTCCGCATTTCGTTTTCCGGAGAGCTTGCCTATGAACTCGCCGTTCCGTCGCGCTATGGCGAAGCATTGATGCGCGCGCTGATGCGGAAAGGCGCGCCGCTTGGCGCTATTCCCTATGGCACCGAGGCGCTCAGCGTCATGCGCATCGAGAAAGGCCACCCGGCCGGAAATGAGTTGAATGGCCAAACAACCGCGGCTGACATTGGACTCGGAAGGATGATGTCGACAAAGAAGGACTTTATCGGCCGCGTCATGGCGCAGCGGCCGGCGCTTGTGGCCGCGGACCGGCCATGCCTCGCCGGTTTCAAGCCGGTCGATCGCGGCAGGCGCCTGCGCGCAGGCGCGCATTTCCTGCCGCGAGGCGGCGCCGTGAGCGCGGAGAACGATCAGGGCTATATGACGTCGGTCGCCCATTCGCCTACGCTTGGTCACTGGGTGGGGCTCGGCTTTCTGTCCAATGCCGGTAAGCGAATTGGCGAACGCGTGCGCGCCTGCGATCCTTTGCGCAACGAGGAGGTCGAGGTGGAAGTTTGCAACCCGGTCTTTGTCGATCCGGAAGGAGAGCGCCTGCGTGCCTGAATCGCTCGAACCGGTCGCCGCGGCGCTTTTGCCATCTGGCCGTTACGGCCGCGAGGATGGCGCGGCCGGCGTGCGGCTGCGCCTGCTGTCGGGCCGAGCCATGGTGCAGATCATGGCGCGCGGCCGCGACGACGACGCCATCGAAGCCGCCGTCCGCGCAAAATACGGTATCGCTCTGCCGAGAAAACCGGTCATGGCCCGTGGCCCGCAGCTTTCATTTCTGTGGGCCGGATATCGAACCTGGATGGCAATGGCCGATGAAAAAGATATCGCCAATCTTGAGTCCGTCCTTCGCGACGATCTGGGCTTGCTTGTGTCGGTTGCCGACCAATCTGATGGCCGGCTTTTGGTCGAGTTAAGCGGTCCCAAGGTAAGCGACGCGCTCGCCAAACTCGCGCCCGTCGATCTGCATCCCCGTGCGTTTCGCCCTGACGACACCGCCATGACTCTGTTCGGCCATATCGCCGTACAAATTACGCAGATAAATGCGGCCCCGACATATGAGATAATGGTGTTTCGCGGATTTGCCGAAAGCTTTCTAGACAGCGTCAAGACAAATGGGGCAGAGTTCGGCGTTGAGGTTAGTGCCAATTCTAGTCAATAATTATCCAACGCGCGCAGAAGGCGCTGGAGTCTTTACGCAGCCAAGACCCGTTGCAGACATTTGATTGCTCTGCGAAATTAAGTCGGATTGTCGAGGCTGAAGGTTTCGGAACGGGCATCGTAAGCAAAAGCCTCCGAGAAACGCGCCCAAGCGATCACCGACCGCAACGTGTGCAGGGCGGAGTCCGCGGTCATGTGGTCCTGCAGCTCATCGCGGAATCGGCTCCTCGGCGCCGTGTGATTGGCCCGTTCCTGCAAGACGCGGCGGATGTGCGCGGCCAGAGGCACGCAGGTCAGTAGCTGGCGCTGGAACAGCTTCTTGCGGTCGTCGACGCCGGCGCCCGCGAATTGCTTGCCGATATCAGTGAGCTTGATGTCGCCACCTTCGACCTCGGCTAAGCGCAATAGTTGCAGCGCTTCGGCGACCGGAAAGAGATCGTCCACCTCCATTTGCAGTTGGCTCGCGATCACCGGCAGGTCGGCTTTGCCGTTGTAGGGCGCGCCGGCAACCGCTTCGATCAGGCCCGCCATCGCATTGGCCGATACGCGCGGCAACTGCATGTCGATGCCCATGCCTTGGAAGCGATCCGTCGTGGCGCGTGCGGGCGGTACGGCCGGACGCGCGGTCAAGGCTACGTAGATGCGTTCGACCAGATCGCGGAAGGCAGGCTCGAGCCGGCTGCGCGGCTGCGGCAGATCGACTTTGATCTCGTCGATGATGTGTCCTGGATTTCGCGAGAACACGAGCACGCGGTCGCACATCAACACCGCTTCCTCAATGTTGTGCGTCACCAGGATCACGCCCTTTATCGGCAACTTCCGCTCGATCCAGAGGTCAAGAAAGTCGGTGCGCAGCGTTTCCGCCGTCAGCACGTCGAGTGCGGAGAATGGCTCGTCCATCAGCAAAATATTGGGATGCACGACGAGCGCGCGGGCAAAGCCGACGCGCTGGCGCATGCCGCCGGACAGTTCGCGCGGATAGGCAAATTCGTAGCCGTCGAGACCGATTAGATCGATGCCGGAGAGCGCGCGTTGGCGGATTTCCACCTCGGGCAGACCAAGCGCTTCAAGACCAAGCTGCACGTTTTCCAGTACCGTCAGCCAGGGAAATAGCGCGAAGCTTTGGAATACCATGGCGATGCCGGGCGCGGGGCCGGTAACCGGCCGGCCGCGGTAATTAACCTGGCCCGAAATAGGCTGCGCCAAGCCGGCAATCAGCCGCAACAAAGTCGATTTGCCCGATCCGGAGCGGCCGAGCAACCCAACGATTTCGCCTTCCTTCAGAGTGAGATTGATGTCGTTGAGGACGAGGAGGTCTTCGCCATCCGGCTTCGGGAACGCCTGGCAGCACGCCTGAATTTGCAGCAATGCGTCGCTCATGACTCTGACCTCTTATCCAAGCCGGAATTTCTGCTCGGCGTACCAATAGAGCGGGCGCCAGAACAGGCGATTGACGATGACCACATAGAAACTCATCACCGCGATGCCAAGCACGACGCGGTGCATGTCGCCGGCCTCGGTTGCTTGCGCGATATAGGCACCCAAACCATTGGCGTGCAGATGCGTGTCGCCCCAGGACGCGACTTCGGCGACGATGCTGGCGTTCCAGGAGCCGCCGGAGGCGGTAATCGCGCCAGTGACGTAATAGGGAAACACCGCCGGCAAGGCGATCTTCTTCCACCACAGCCAACCGCGCACCTGAAGATTGGTGCCGACATCGCGCATTTCCGACGGGACCGCCATCGCGCCCGCCACGACGTTGAACAGGATGTACCACTGCGTGCCCAGGATCATCAAAGGGCTGAGCCAAATATTTGGGCTGAGCCTGAACGCGACGATCGCGACTACGACGACGGGAAATAGCACGTTCGCCGGAAATGCTGCCAGAAATTGCGCGACTGGCTGGATCAATTGCGCGAGCCGCGGCCGCGTGCCGACGATCACGCCGATCGGCACCCAGATCACGCTGGCGATTGCAATCAAAACGATGACGCGGGTTAGCGTTGCGAGGCCCAAGACCGCCGCCCGTAATACGTCCGGCATTGACACGGTGGTGATAACGAATTTTCCAACTTCCAAAAGACAGCCGGCGCCGCAAATCACCAAGATGCCGATCCACACGCGGTCGCGCCACCGCGAATCCTTGCCGGACGAATTGACTGCCGCGGCGCCCGCAACGTGGGCAAGGATCGGCAACTGATAGCTGCGCTGCCACAGCCGTGACAGCGGCCTGAATAGCGTCGCGACGATGCGCGAGCGTCGCAATATGTCGAGCACCAGCGAGTGCGGCGGGGCGACGCCAGTCTGCTGCTCGAAGCGAAAACGGTCGGCCCAGGCCACGAGCGGGCGGAACAAGAGCTGGTCGTAAAGCAAAATGACAATCAGCATCGCGCCGATTGCCCAACCGACCGCGGCGAGATTTTTCTGCTCGATCGCCAGCGCGATGTAGGAGCCGATGCCCGGTAGCGTCACCGTCGTATTACCGACGCTGATCGCTTCCGAGGCGACCACGAAGAACCAGCTCCCCGACATCGACACCATCATGTTCCAGATGAGCTGCGGCATGGCGAACGGCACTTCCACCCGCCAGAAATGCATCCAGCTCGACAGCCGGAAGGTGCGCGAGGCTTCCGCCAGCTCCACCGGCACCGTACGCAGCGACTGATAGAAGCTGAACGCCATGTTCCAGGCCTGGCTGGTGAAAATCGCGAAGATCGCCGCAAATTCCGCGCCCAGCACGCGGCCGGGCGCGAGCGACATGAAGAACACCACCGTCACCGAGATGAAGCCGAGGATCGGCACTGACTGGAGAATGTCGAGCAGCGGCACCAACAGCGCCTCGGCGCGCCGGTTCTTGGCGGCCGCCGTGGCATAGGTGAACGTAAAAACGAGCGATAAAACCAGGGCCACAAGCATGCGCAAGGTCGTGCGCGCGGCGTATTCGGGCAAAAAGTGCGGATCGAGCGAGACCGGTGCCTGCTGCAATTCCGTCAACGGCTGCAACAGATGGCGGCTCGCCTCGGCGAGGAAGACTAATAAAGCAAGCGTTAAAAGAATGGCGAGCGCATCCCAGCGCGTGAAGGCGCGGCCGGCATGCTCAACGGAAATCGGAACGGTGCCGCGCATAGTCAAAATTCCGGCCGTGGCACGTTATTGGCTAAGGCGCGTCCGATATATTTGAAGCGGACTAGCGCTACATTCGAAACGCGTCCGCTTGGCGTGTCGCCGCCGCAGGCAACCGTTTAGCCCGGCGCGAAGTTAGTCTCAAGTGGATATGCTACGAACATGCCTCTGGCAATCCCGCTAATTGGATTTCGGAAAACTTCATTTGGATCTCAAAATGCTCCATCCGAGCCGACGGAGCCTAGTGCTAATTCGAATTATGAATTCGACGCCCTCCAAATCGAGAAGTCTCGCTCGATACATATGATGAGCCAGCTGCAATATGAGACGGGCCACTTTAATAGTCGCGCCAGTTGCGTAAAGGCGACATCTTTCTTCGGGTTTCATCGGATTCGGCCAAATCAGATATCGACCTTACATGATAACGAGAAATGGATCCCGCGGGCCGCTTTGCGCTGCGACTAGCCTGATGCGTTCGCCAGCCATTGTTCGAGATTGTGCGGACGCGAGGTCGTCGCCACCAGGTAGTCCGGATGGGCGTCGCACATTTTCGTCACAATGGCTGCAACCTCCGCCTGCGTTTGCTCGCTCGGTTCGACCAGTGGCAAGCGAACCGCGGGTGACATCAGGCCCAAGAGGCTGAGCGCATATTTGAGCGGAGCCGGGCTCGTCTCGCGGAACAGGACGGCGGTCAACTGCCCCGTGAGACACGCCAATCGCTGCGCGCGGGCGATCTGTCCCTGCCTGTACGCCAAGAACATGCTCCGGCAAAGGCCCGGCGCGATGTTGGACGTCACCGAGATGCAGCCATTGCCGCCTTGCGCAAGGAAACCCAGCGCCGTTGCGTCGTCACCGGAGAGCAGCCTGAATTCAGTTCCGACGATCCGCCTCAGTCGTGCGGGCCGGGAAATGTCTGCCGTCGCATCCTTGAGGCCGATGATATTCTGGATTTCCGCAAGACGCGCCACGGTGTCATCGGCAAGCGCACAGGCCGTTCGAGACGGCACGTCGTATAGGATAATCGGCAATCCGGTGGATTCGGCGATGGCGCGAAAGTGCGCGTACAAGCCGCTCTGAATAGGCTTGTTGTAGTACGGCAAGACCGACAGAATGGCGTCCGCGCCGCCCGCTTCCGCGTCTTTGGTGAGTTCGATAGCGTGGGCGGTGGAGTTGCAGCCGGCTCCCGCAATCACCGGTATTCGGCCGCGTGCGACATCGACCGCGATGCGGACGAGGACGTGGCGCTCGGAGGGGCGCAGCGTGGGAGCCTCGCCGGTCGTGCCGCAGACGACGAGAGCGGTCGCGCCCATCCGGATTTGGCGATCGCATAGTCGCTCAAAAGCGGCTGCATCGACGGCTCCCTCGGCGTCGAACGGCGTCGGCAGGGCGGGGGCATGGCCGGATAGCTTCGAAACGTGCCGGCCGATGGCGGACATGGCCGTGACCTCTTGGTTGCGTTGGAATCAGAACCAACTAGGCCATCTGCAACTTGCGCTGCGTGTCACCGTGAGACGGTAGCGAATGCGGTGCGAGCGGATCACCGCTCGTATTGAGCTCAAGAACTCCGGGGACCATGATGGCGGCTTGTGGCCGATTGCCATTCTCGAACATCGCGTAACGAAGGGCTTCGGCTCGGCCGATAAATAGCCCGCCGCGAAGGCCTTGTTGGTCCTGGACCACCCAGTTGCCGCGGCTGTTCTTGCCGATCAGGAATAGCGAAGTCTTAGAGCACTGTCCGATCGAGGGAGGCGCCGCATTTTTCATGACATAATCCCTTATTGTTGAATGGCTCGGTTTTGTTTCGGATCGCATGCCTAGAAGCGGAGATACATCGGAAGCCAGATGGCTAACCGGATTGCGACTATCGCGACAAGAATGACAGCGAAGATTAGGATCGCGAAAACGACCGGAATGGCCTTCTTTGCGGCTGCGATGATCCGACGGCCGGTGCGCGACGACAGATTGCCGAGGGCAGTGGGCTTGGATACGGGCACATGCGTGATCCGCGTTTCATTCCATGGTCGAAACGTAATTGTCATGACAATCCTCCAGTACCGTCAGCCGACAACCGGGAGGTCGTCGTCGTTCTTGTTCGAGGGCTTGTAGCGGCGGCGATAGAATTCGACTTCAAGCGCCGCGCGGAGGATGCGCTCCTCGATGTAAGCGCGAGACCATCGCGCGCCTAACGCGCGCGCATTCGCGATTGTTGTTCCGAAAAGGGCAGCCAGCTTCGATGCAAGCCGCCTCGCCAGGCGCTTGGCTGGGCGGAGTTGGGCGACAAAACGATTGCCGCGGTTTTCGATAGCGAGATTGTGGGGTTCTTCCAGGATTATCGTCGCGCACCGTGTCGGTTCGCTGCAGTGCTGCGCAAAGCGCAGGGCCGAGCGCTGACTCAAGAAAATGCCGCCAACTCGATGATCGGCCTCGCACGCAATCCAGAACCCATCGCTGTCGCGGCTGATGAAAAACAGCGGAATGGACTCGCTGAGAACGCTGCGATCAGGCCGTTGCGGCCAATTCACCGTCGGCGTTGGTTCGGCCGGTTCCGCCTGCGGCACATCAACCACTGTTGAATACGCGGCGGCAGACATCCTCGTCTGCTGTCGTGCACGTGTTTCTGGGGGGCGAAAAAGCATCAGACTCTCGCCCTTGGCTACGCGGCGCGCCGCATCTGCCGGCGATACCGCGCAATTTCGCGCTCGGCGCGGAGCTGCTCGAACTCGGGGACTGCCATCTGCGTGCGATGCTTTGCATAAGCATCGACTGCTTCCGACAGGCTGCTGAGCAAACCGTGCCGTTTTGATGCGCTCCGGCGGGGCGTAGTGTTGAACATGTTTCCAAACATCGAGGTCTCTCCTTGTTGTTAGTCTTGTGAGCCCCCCTGGTTCCTCCAGGTGATTTTGCCGGCGGCGAAGGCGCTAGGCTGTCTTCGCCGGTTGGCGTGGTTTTCATTGTGTGCCGCGAATGTGCTCATGACCGCATATGAAATCGAGACGAGCGGTCCGGCCGTTTTATAAAGGCGGCATAAGGGAATGAGGCGGTGCGGCGCGGAGAGCGCGGAAAAGCAAGCCTTGGCGGTTATGCAATCCACGCAGCCACACTAGCGCCCAGGGCATAGCCTGCTGCCTCATCGTAGTGAGTTAGTGCGTGGCCGAGCAGCGTCTCGCGCCGTATGCCGCCGACGACGATGCAATAGCAAGTCGCGAGGGTCAGAAGCGGCCCGATTGTTTTCCCGAAGCCCTGTCGGCCCAACGCCGCACAGATGCAAAGAATGGCGATCCGAAAGAGGAAGCGAGCCAGCACCTGTGCGGAAACGAGATCGTGCGGGATGTCCGGATTGGGCGGCATTCCGGCTCCGGTGAACTCTCAGGAGAAATTGTCGCAGCAAACGACGTGCGCCGGCGCGGAACGGACCTGCGGCACTGTTTGAGTCTTGCGCGCAGCACTATCGCACCGCGCTTCGAGAAACGCGGACAAGATTGCCAGAGGCAAAACCTCGTGATGAGCATCAATGGCGTCATCGATCTCCACCGGCAGATTTGGCTGCTGGGAGAGCGAGCAGTGCCATTCGCCATCGTCGTAAGCGAGTCGGCGCAGCTTCCGGCCCGGTAGTTCGATCTCGATGAGGGCAAGAGCCGCGTCGATCCAACTGGAGCACCGAATCATCTCGGCGATTCTGGCGGCTGACTTTCCGCCTTTGGTGGCCAACGGAAGACGCGCGCAGGCATCGGAGACGATTTCGGACATGAGCTCGGGGGTGATCACTTTTGCCAGACGCACAGCCTCCAGGACACGGTCGACCGCAGCCTCGTCGTTCGGTTTGAGCAACATGGCGTCACCTTATGGAGCGGCCGATCGAGCGGCCGTACCTGGTAAGATGGCCAAAGCGCCATATAGAAACGAGATGAATGGACTATCTTTGGCATAGGCGCGCCATAAGGGTTTTTGGCCCCTTTCATAAAGACCGCATTCCCGGGGCAGGCGGCGTGAGCTAGGCAAAGCTCGCCCACAATGCGAGATACAGCGCGAACAGAAAGCCGGCTACGAGCGGCAGCACAGTCAGCGAGCCGGCGCCGTGAATGGCTTCGGGAATCATGGCGTGGGACACGAGCGCAAGCACGGCGCCTCCTGCCAAAGCCTGGGCAAACAGCCCGGTCAACGAATCGGAGGTGCCGATGAAGGCCTTTCCGGCGGCCGCAGCAAGGATTCCGACTATCACGACTGCCGACCACAGCCCGAAAATCGTATTCGGGCGATAACCGGCGCGCGTCATCATGGCCCCGCTGGCCGCGGCTTCCGGGATGCCGCCGAGGAACATGCCCAGCATCAGGGTCAGCGACAGACTTTGGAAGCCGGCAAATTTAGCCCCGATCACCAGACAGCCGGGGATCGTATCCAGAATGTTGCCGAAGACGATTGCCAAGCCGGCGCCTTTCCCAGCCTCCGCGAGCATTTTGTTGGTTTCGTTCCGGCTGAGATCGGCAAGACTGGCGCTCGCGACATCAGCCCAGGTTGCTGGATTGGGGCCGCCGGCGCTGAGATTGTCGATCGCGCGTTCATGACTGAGGCGGTGAACAGCGGCGGCGAGTTGCTGGTCACGGGCGACAAGTTTGTGAAAATCGTCTTTGGCGATCTCGATGAGGTCAGTGCCTTCGACCGCGCGAACCGTGGCGGTGCGCGCATGGCCGCTGATCAGCGCCATTTCACCGAAGGCTGCGCCTTCGCCCAGTCGTGCAATCGAGCGAGCCTCGACTTGATCTTTCGTGGGGGCGAGTACCTCCACTTGCCCATTGGCGACGATATAGAGCGCGTCACCCGGCTCGCCCGCACGAAAGAGGATTGCCCCCGCGTCGATGTGGCGCTTGCGGATATAGGGCAGGATGCCATCAATTTCTTCGGGCGGAAGATGGCGGAGCAGGTCGCATTTGGACAACAGCTCGATCAGTTGACGCGCTTCCTGCTGTTTACGCTCCAGCGCATATTCGCGAAATCGCGTCGGATAGCGGACCGCTGCGCCTTTGTCTTCGAGATAAAGGGTTGCCAGGTAGTAAATCGTGGCGCCGACCGCAAAGCCGCCGCCGATGAAGGCCCATGCCCAGCCGGCGCTGAAGCCGTGATGATGCAGATCCTGCGCTCCTTCGAAGGCAAGCTCGATCGCGAGGGCGCTGATCAGCGAACCGGCTGCGAAAGCGAGAATACAGGCGAGCAGCCGCTTGGAAATCGGAACATAGAGACCAAGCGCGGCGCCGAGGAAGGATGAGGACGTTGTCGCCAGCCCGAGCAAAGCCGCGAGCGAAATCATTGTCCAATCGTGCATCGCCGTCAGTCCCCACTATGCCGGCGCCTTTGCCGGCGGGAGCTTATGCGTCAGCCCTGTAGGAAAACGATGGGGCAGCAATCTCGGCAAAATAGGAATTCTATATAGATTGGCTCAACTTTGACTGCATCGGGGCGCCGAAATCGGCTCATCCGAGAGCGATTTGAGGGGTCCCTCGGTAGTTTATGATCATTCCGTGCTCTTTTTGCATATTGCGAGATAGCGCCGACCCAAGTCGATTTTTATGAGATTCCTATAACGTTGCCCGCCGATCCGTCTCGAAAACATATGCCCAGGGTGGCAGATCACGGCGCGCAGGGACGCGGCGGAACATTTTCCGACAGATTGATGCATGTCAACCGCGCGTCGCGTAAGGCGCGTCAATTGCGCGCTGCGGTGGTGTCTCGCAAGGAGCAAACCGATGTTGGACCTGATTCTGGTGGCCGGTGCCATCGCCGCTTTCGCGGTGTCGATCGGCTACGCCTACGCCTGCGACCGGCTCTAAAGGAGGCGACAATGATCTTCGACTATTCGCTCGCCGGCCTCGTGACCGTGGGGCTCATGATCTACCTGATTTTCGCTCTGCTCAAGCCAGAGCGCTTCTGACGCGTACGCGCAAACAACAAGGCTTACGACCATGACCGTCATCGGCTGGACTCAAATTATTCTTTATTGCGCGATCATCGTGGCGATCACGCCGGTGCTCGGCGGCTACATGACGCGTGTGTTCAACGGCGAACGCACCTTCCTGTCGCCGATCTTCCGCCCCGTCGAGGCAGTGATTTATGCGGCGGGCGGCGTCGACGAGAAGCGCGAGCAGCACTGGCTCACCTACACCGTGGCCATGCTGCTGTTCCATGTCGGCGGCTTCCTCATCCTTTATGTGATCCTGCGATTGCAGGACGTGCTGCCGTTCCAGGCACAGCTCAACCCCGCCGGACAATCGGCGGTGGCGCCCGATCTTTCTTTCAATACGGCGATCAGCTTCATCACGAACACCAATTGGCAGAACTACGGTGGCGAGGGGACGATGTCGTACCTTTCGCAGATGCTCGGCCTGACGCATCAGAACTTCCTGTCGGCCGCGACCGGCATCGTGCTGGCGGTCGCACTCATTCGCGGTTTCGCGCGCGCGTCGATGAAGACGGTCGGCAATTTCTGGGTCGATATCACCCGCTGCACGCTCTACATCCTGATCCCGATCTGCGTGCCCTATGCGCTGTTCCTGGTGTGGCAGGGTATGCCGCAGACGCTCGGCCCCTATGTCGATGCAACGACGCTTGAGGGCGCCAAGCAGACCATCGCAGTCGGTCCGGTCGCCTCGCAGGTCGCCATGAAGATGCTTGGCACCAATGGCGGCGGCTTCTTCAACGCCAACGCCGCGCATCCGTTCGAGAACCCGACGGCGCTCTCGAACTACATCCAGATAATCTCGATCTTCGCGATCGGCGCGTCGCTCACCAACGTTTTCGGCCGCATGGTCGGCAACCAGCGCCAGGGCTGGGCGATTCTTGCCGTGATGGGCGTGCTGTTCATCGCCGGCGTCACCGTCTGCTACTGGGCCGAGGCGCACGGCAACGACATCTTGAATGCGATGGGCCTCACCGGCGGCAACATGGAAGGCAAGGAAGTCCGCTTTGGCATCGTCGCCTCAGCGCTGTTCGCCGTGATTACCACCGCCGCCTCCTGCGGCGCCGTCAATGCCATGCACGACTCGTTCACCGCGCTCGGCGGCATGGTGCCGTTGATCAACATCGAGCTCGGCGAAATCATCGTCGGCGGCGTCGGCGCCGGCATGTATGGCATGCTGCTGTTCGTCATCATCGCAATCTTCGTCGCCGGTCTGATGGTCGGCCGCACGCCGGAATATGTCGGCAAGAAGATCGAGGCCAAGGAAGTAAAAATGGCGATGCTCGCCATCCTGGTGCTGCCGCTGATGTATCTCGGCGGGACGGCTATCGCCGCGGTGAACCCGCAAGCGGTCTCCCAGATCAACAACAATGGCCCGCACGGCTTCTCTGAGATGCTCTACCTGTACACATCGAGCACCGGCAATAACGGCTCGGCCTTCGCCGGCATCTCGGCCAACACGCTCTTCTACAATATCACCGGCGCGGTCGCGATGTTCGTCGGCCGCTTCTGGATGATCATCCCGGCCATGGCCATTGCCGGCTCGCTCGCGGCCAAAAAGACAGTTCCAGCGTCCGTCGGCACGTTCCCGACCACCGGCGGCCTGTTCGTCGGCTTGGTGGTGGGCGTCGTCGTTATCGTCGGCGGCCTCACCTTCTTCCCGGCGCTCGCGCTCGGGCCGCTCGTCGAGCAGCTCATGATGCGCGCCGGCACCGTATTCTGATCGAATTCTCTTCGGAGTTATTCCTATGGAAACCGCTCAAATCCGTAAGCGCATGCCGGTGTCGGCCTTGCTCGACGCGAAGATCGTCGTGCCGGCAATCGGGCAAGCCTTCGTGAAGCTCGATCCGCGCACGCTGATCAAGAACCCGGTGATGTTCGTGCTCGAGATCGTCACGGCGTTGACAACGGTCATCCTGGTCCGCGATCTCGCGACCGGCGGCGGCCATATCGGCTTCGAGTTCCAGATCATCCTCTGGCTGTGGTTCACCGTGCTGTTCGCGAACTTTGCCGAGGCGATCGCCGAGGGTCGCGGCAAGGCGCAAGCGGAAGCGTTGCGGCGCACGCGCACTGAGACCAAGGCTAAGCTGCTGAACGGCTCCGACCGGAAAAGCTTCAAGCTGGTTCCGAGCACGGCGCTGAAGATCAATGACGTCGTGCTGGTCGAGGCCGGCGATCTGATCCCCTCAGACGGCGAAATCATCGAAGGCGTCGCTTCGGTCAACGAAGCGGCAATCACCGGTGAATCGGCACCGGTCATCCGCGAATTGGGCGGCGACCGCTCCGCCGTCACCGGCGGCACGCAGGTGCTGTCCGACTGGATCCGCGTGCGCATCACCGCGGCGCCGGGCTCGACCTTCCTCGACCGCATGATCAAGCTGGTCGAAGGCGCTGAGCGGCAGAAGACGCCGAACGAAATCGCGCTCAACATTCTGCTTGTCGGCCTGACGATCATCTTCGTGTTCGCGACGGTGACGATCCCGAGCTATGCCGCCTATGCCGGCGGTTCGATCTCCGTAGTGATCCTAGTCGCGCTGTTCGTGACCTTGATCCCGACCACGATCGGCGCGCTGTTGTCGGCGATCGGTATCGCCGGCATGGATCGTCTCGTGCGCTTCAACGTGTTGGCCATGTCCGGCCGTGCGGTCGAGGCGGCGGGCGACGTCGATACCCTGCTGCTCGACAAGACCGGCACCATCACGCTCGGCAATCGCCAGGCGACCGAGTTCAAGTCGGTGCGCGGCGTGACCGAACAGGAATTAGCGGACGCAGCGCAGATGGCCTCGCTTGCCGACGAGACGCCGGAAGGGCGCTCGATTGTGGTGCTGGCCAAGGAGAAATATGGCATCCGCGGCCGCGAAGTGGCCGAGATCGGCGCCCGGTTCATTCCCTTTACGGCACAGAGCCGCATGAGCGGGGTCGAAATCGGCGGCTCGTGGGTGCGCAAAGGCGCGGTCGACGCCATCCTAAATTTCGTGAATCAGAGCAAGGCCGCAGCGGCGAGCGCCGATGCCGCCCGTGAGCTCAACACTATCGCCGAAACGATCGCGAAAGCCGGCGGCACCCCTCTTGCCGTCGCCAAGGACGGCAGGCTGCTGGGCATTGTTCACCTCAAGGACATCGTCAAGGGCGGCATCCGCGAGCGGTTTGCCGAACTCCGCCGCATGGGCATCCGCACCATCATGATTACCGGCGACAATGCGGTGACCGCGGCGGCGATCGCGGCAGAGGCGGGGGTCGATGACTTCCTCGCCCAGGCGACGCCCGAG
The DNA here is from genome assembly GCA_963753925.1 of uncultured Alphaproteobacteria bacterium. Lineage (GTDB taxonomy): Bacteria > Pseudomonadota > Alphaproteobacteria > Rhizobiales > Xanthobacteraceae > Pseudolabrys. Next base: position 370,118 of record CAVWEF010000006.1, on the reverse strand, counting down.
GACAAGCTGCGCCTCATTCGAGAGGAGCAGGCCAAGGGCAAGCTGGTCGCCATGTGCGGTGACGGCACCAACGACGCGCCGGCGCTGGCGCAGGCCGACGTCGGCGTTGCGATGAATACCGGCACGCAGGCGGCGCGCGAGGCCGGCAATATGGTCGATCTCGATTCCAATCCGACCAAGCTGATTGAAGTGGTCGAAATCGGCAAGCAGCTACTGATGACGCGCGGCGCGCTCACCACGTTCTCGATTGCCAACGATGTGGCGAAGTATTTCGCCATCATTCCGGCGATGTTCGTCGCCTTCTATCCGCAGCTGCAAGCGTTCAACATCATGAATCTATCGACCCCGACCAGCGCCATTCTGTCGGCGATCATCTTCAACGCGCTCATCATCATCGCGCTGATTCCCCTGTCGTTGAAGGGCGTCAAGTATCGTCCTATCGGCGCCGGTCCGCTGCTGGTGCGCAACCTTTGGATTTACGGTGTCGGCGGCATCATCATTCCATTCGTCGGCATTAAGGCCATCGACATTGTTGTCACGGCCCTGCATCTCGCTTGAGGAGAAAGTCATGTTAAGAGAAATCCGCCCGGCGATTATTCTCGTTGTCGCCCTCACGGTCATCACCGGCCTGGTCTATCCGCTGGTGATGACAGGGATCGCCGAGGTTATCTTTCCGTATCAGGCGCAAGGCAGCATGATCGAGAAAGACGGTAAGGTCGTCGGCTCGGCGCTGATCGGGCAGGTGTTCACCAGCGATAAGTATTTCCACGGCCGGCCATCGGCCACGAACGCGCCGGATCCCAAGGACGCGACCAAGACCGTCGACGCGCCCTACAATGCGGTCAATTCCATGGGCTCGAATCTTGGGCCTACCAGCAAGGCGCTGGTCGAGCGTATCAAGGGCGATGTCGAGAAGCTGAAAGCCGAAAACCCGTCATTGCCGGTCCCGCAAGACCTGGTGACGACCTCGGGCAGCGGCCTCGATCCGGACATTTCGCCGGAAGCCGCCCTGTTCCAGGTGCCGCGCGTCGCCAAGGCACGCAATCTGCCGGTGGACCAGGTGCGCAAGTTTGTCGAAGAGCACACCGACAGCCGCTTCCTCGGCGTGCTTGGCGAGCCGCACGTCAACGTATTGCTGTTGAATTTGGCCCTCGATCAGGTGGCTGCCAAATAGCCGCGGTTCAGGATAGCCTTTTCGAATGGCAGATCAGCGACGCGATCCTGATCAAAGACCCTCGCCGGAAGCCTTGCTGGAGGCCGCTCGGCGGGAGGAATCCCGCGTCGGCAAGCTCAGAATTTTCGTCGGCGCCGCCCCCGGCGTCGGCAAGACCTACTCGATGCTGGAAACCGCTCGCGCCCGAAAAAAGGACGGTTACGATATTGTCGTCGGGGCGGTCGAGACCCACGGCCGCAAGGAAACCGAGTCGCTCCTCGAAGGCCTCGAAATCGTTCCACGCCGCCAAGTCGAATACAAAGGTCGCGTTCTCCAAGAGATGGACCTCGACGCAATCATTGCCCGCCGCCCGCAGATCGTACTCGTGGACGAGCTTGCCCACACTAATGCCCCCGGAAGCCGACATCCCAAACGTTATCTCGATGTCGAAGAGATATTGAACAGCGGGATTGATGTCTACACGACGGTCAATATCCAGCACATCGAAAGCCTGAACGATGTAGTCGCGCAGATTACGGGCGTCCGCGTGCGCGAAACTGTGCCGGACGCCATTTTTGATCGCGCTGGTTCGGTTGAGCTGGTTGACCTGACGCCTGAGGATTTGATCCAGCGCCTGAAGGACGGCAAAGTCTATATCCCGCAACAGGCTGAGCGTGCGCTTGAGCATTTCTTCTCGCCCGCGAATCTCACCGCATTGCGTGAGCTTGCCTTGCGCCGGACCGCCGAGCGAGTCGACGAGCAACTTCTTAGCGAGATGCAGGCGAAGGCTATTCCCGGACCTTGGGCAGCGGGTGATCGTGTCCTGGTCTGCGTCAGCGAGGATCCCCGCGCGGCCGGGCTTGTACGCGCGACCAGACGCATTGCCGACCGGCTGCATGCGCCGTGGACGGCGATTTATGTCGAGACCGCACGTAGCGCGCGGCTAACAAATGAGCAACGCGACAGAATCGCCGACACCTTGCGCCTCGCACTCAGTTTGGGCGGCGAGACAATGACCGTACCTGGCGGCAGCCGCAGGGTTGCGGATGATGTGCTCGCCTATGCGCGCGGGTATAACATCACGCAGATCGTGATAGGCAAATCAACCCGTTCGCGGTTTTTCGAGATCCTGCATGGCTCGGTTGTGCACGATCTTGTGCGGCATGCGGGTTCGATCAGCGTTCATATCATTGCCGGCGAAGACGTTGAGGGTGAGCCTCTCGGCAAAAAGACAGTCGGTACCGCCGCGGTCCACGAAGCGTTTGACCCGCGCCCTTATCTGCTTTCGCTGGTTGCCGTGGCAATTGCGCTCGCCGTCGGCGAGGCCATCGAGCCTTTCTTTGGCATCGAAAATGTCGATCTGGTCTTTCTGACTGGGATCGTCGCCGTTGCCGCGCGGTTTGGCTTATGGCCGTCGCTGTTGGCAAGCGTCGTGGCCTCGCTCTGCTACAACTTCTTCTTCCTGCCGCCGATTTATACCTTCACCATCGCCGATCCGACCAACGTTTTGGCCTTTTTCTTTTTCATCGTCATGGCGGTAATTGTTTCCAATGTTGCCGCACGTGTGCGCACGCAAGCGGTTACTGCCATGGCGCGCGCGCGGACGACGGAGTCGCTTTACGCCTTCAGCCGCAAACTTACCGGCGTCGGGACACTCGACGATGTCCTTTGGGCCACGGCGTATCAGACGGCATTGATGCTGAAGGTCCACGTTGTCCTGCTGTTGCCTAAGGATGGGTCAATCGCGGTGGCCGCAGGCTATCCGCCCGAAGATGTTCTCGATGAAGCGGACCTCGCCGCGGCTAAATGGGCTTGGCAAAATAATCGGCCAGCCGGGCGAGGCTCGGACACGCTGCCCGGGGCCAAGCGATTATTCCTGCCCATGCGCACCGCCCGCGGCGCCATCGGCGTGGTCGGCATCGACAGTGACAAGGCAGGGCCGCTGCTGACGCCCGACGAGCGACGCTTGCTTGACGCGCTGATTGACCAGAGTGCGTTGGCGGTCGAGCGCGTATACTTGGTCGAAGATATGGATCAGGTCAAACGTACGGTCGAAACCGACCGCTTGAGGTCCGCCCTGCTGACATCGATTTCGCACGATCTAAAGACGCCGCTTGCTGCCGTGCTAGGTGCCGCTAGCACGCTTCGCGACCTTTCAAACAGGCTAAGCGATGGCGAGAAGGTTGACCTTCTGGCAACAATTATCGATGAGTCCGAACGGCTCAATCGCTTCATCGCCAATCTGCTCGACATGACGAAACTCGAATCTGGCGCGATCGTACCGAACACGGCGCGATATGATCTTCGTGAAATCGTTGGCAGCGCGTTGCGGCGAGCCGAAAAGATTCTCAATAGCCATCGTGTTGAGCTTGAACTCGACGCCAATTTGCCGATGCTTAAACTCGATGCCGTGCTTTTCGAGCAGGCCCTTTTCAACCTGCTCGACAACGCAGCGAAATATTCGCCGTCTGGCTCGACCATCAGGATGCGCGGCTGGCGAGACAAGGAGTTGGTCGTGCTGGAAATATTGGACGAGGGCGGAGGCATTCCGCCGGAAGACCTCGAGCACATCTTCGATAAATTCTATCGCGTCCAGAAGGGCGACCAGGTGCGGCCGGGCACCGGGCTTGGTCTTGCGATTGCACGGGGCTTCGTTGAGGCGATGAACGGCTCCATTGTCGCCGCGAACCGGAGTGATCGAGCGGGGGCGATATTTACAATTCGGCTGCCGATTCCTGCGGAAGCTACGCAACTGGATACCGCCGCATGAGCGCCTCGCGGTTGAAAATCTTGGTGATCGATGACGAACCGCCGATCCGCAAACTTTTGCGATTGGGGCTCAATGCCCAAGGTTATGATGTTTTGGAAGCGCCGAACGGAAAGGCCGGACTTGAGCTGCTACCGCAAAATCCCGATCTGATTATTCTCGATTTGGGACTACCCGACATTCAGGGCCTCGAATTGTTGCGCACGATCCGCGGACGCCAGGAAGGCGTACCCATTGTTGTGCTATCGAGCCGCGGCGATGAGGCTGGGAAGGTGCAGGCGCTCGATCTCGGCGCCGACGATTACGTTACCAAGCCGTTCGGCATGGATGAACTCTTGGCGCGTATGCGCGCGGCCCTGCGGCACCAGCTTCAGGTTCATGGTGAGCGGCCGATTTTTCGGGTGGGCGATCTGTCCGTCGATCTCGTCCGCCGCATCGTCAAGGTCCGCGACCAAGAGGTGAAGCTTTCGCCAAAAGAATACGACCTGTTGCGGGTCCTAGTTCAGCACGCGGGCAAGGTTTTGACCCACAAATTCCTGCTCGGCGAGCTTTGGGATAGTCTGACCGACGCGCAATATCTCCGCGTTTATGTTCGCCAGCTTCGACAAAAGATCGAAGCCGATCCCGAACGACCGCAATACGTTCTCACCGAAACCGGTATCGGCTACCGGTTGCGCGCCCCTGATTGAAATGGGCAATCTGACGCTTAACTAACAATGATCTTCGACCGGACCTTGTGATGAAAATCTCCGACTTTCTGTCGCCCACCGAAGTGCTGATCAATATCCGCGCTGCGGATAAACAACAGCTCCTGCAAGAGCTGGCGCGTCGAGCGGCTGCAGTCGTCAATGTGCCCGCGGACAGAATTGCGTCTGAACTCCTCAAGCGCGAGGAGCTTGGGTCGACCGGCATGGGTGACGGCGTCGCTATCCCGCACGCTCGGTTTCAGGAACTCAAAATACCCTTTGGACTGCTGGCAAGACTCAAGCCGCCAATCAAATTTGATGCCATCGATGGGCAACCGGTGGATCTCGTTTTTATTCTTCTATTACCGGCCGCAGCAGAGGGCGAGCAACTCGGCGCGCTTGCTGGCGTCGCCCGCAAGTTGAGATCGGGAGATGATCTCACTAAAATACGCCGCGCAAAGAATGCGTCCGAGCTGTACACGGCGCTGGTCAACTAGGTCAATGCCCACTTCTCAAATCGGCGGGTTCCCCGGTGAACGCCGCTTTGGTCCAAAAGCGGACAAACGCGGACACGGTTAGTTTGTCCGCTAAGTGCCATGTGTGGACGGCTCCGAGTTGGCAAGAGCTTTCTTCACATTTTGCAGCATTGGTCGGTGCAGCCATGTGTTCGGCCTTTAGGTGCGGTTCACATGACCGCTGGCCATAATGCCCTCCGCGGATCAGGTCCCGGTCAATAAGTCGCATTCGACAATGCGATGGCACTAGTGGGTTGTCCTGATCGCCGGATCGACCGGCTCTGCATTACGTGCTGTTCGCCCTCCCAACCTTCACATCACGCCGGACGTCCGGCGCGATCTCGTTTACGCGGCAAGCGCGACCGGCTCCTTGTATCGTTCCCCCTTGGCCATCATGGCCCACGCCATCCGCGCGATCTTGTTGGCGAGCGCAATGGCGGCGACCTTGGTCGGGCGCCGCACCAATAATGCTATGAGCCACGGTCGATGCTTGGTGCCATGGATCTTGGCATAGCGGATGACGGCGAGCGCGCCGATCACGAACAAGCTCCGCAAATAGCGGTCCCCCTGCTTGCTGATACTGCCGAGCCTGTCCTTGCCTCCGCTCGAATGCTGCTTTGGCACGAGCCCAATCCAGGCCGAGAAGTTGCGCCCTGACCTGAAGGCTTTCGGATCAGCAACGCTGGCAACCAGCGCAGTGGCCAACACCGGGCCGACGCCTGGAATGTCATCGAGCCGCTTGCTCATCTCGTTGGATCGGTGCCAGGCCGTGATCAGCCGGTCGAACTCCAAAATCTGCTCCTTGAATCTTTGCAGTTGAACCCCGAGTGCTGCGAGACACACCCGCGCAACCTCAGGCACCCGCTTGTCATTCGTATCCGTGACCACGTTGAGAAGTTCCTCGACACCATTACGTCCTACCGGTGCCACGATCCCGAACTCTGCGAGATGGCCGCGGATTGCATTGGTCACCGAGGTCTGCTGGCGGATGAACAGTTGGCGCGTGCGATGGAGCACCAAACCGCTCTGATGCTCGGGAGTTTTGGTTGGCACGAACCGCATGTTAGCCCTGCTGACCGCCTCGCAGATCGCCTCTGCGTCAGTCGCGTCATTCTTCTGCCGTTTGACGTAGGGCTTCACATAGGCCGGTGGCATCAGACGCACGCTGTGGCCAAGAGCCTGGAGCTCACGTGACCAATGATGCGAAGACGCACAAGCCTCAATACCGACCAGGCACGGGGGCACTTTCTGAAAGAAAGCCAGAATGTAGCGACGCTTCAACTGGCGGCGGATGACCACCTGGCCGGCGGCATCAACACCATGGACCTGGAATACCGACTTGGCGATGTCGAGACCGATTGTCGTGACTGTTTGCATGTTGGGCTCCTCTGAGTCGTGGGGGCCTCAACAGCACCCACTTTCATGGCACTCACGTGCCGGTGGAGGAGCCGTCCACAGCATCAATAGGCGACTACGAGCGGCCGTTTCGCGAGCTCGCTAAACTTGTGGCCATTGGGCCACTTCCATGAGTTGTGGCAACTGAATACCAATTCCTCGCGGATGGGATCTCCAAACTAACCGCGACCTCATCGCCGCAGCGCTTGCCTTGGCGACCGTGCGGCGCTGCAAACGCAGTACGTGATTGGAACGATTTACTCAGTTATTCCTTACCCATTCATCTCTTCGGGTACGCTGTGAAAATGTAATCCTTTGCCGCGACCGTCGTATGGCATGAATAGCCGCAGGTGGCACCGGTCCCATTTTGCGGGGGTCGACCATCCGGCGTCAGCGTGTCAGCGGTAGGATCATTGAGAAAAACGGCGTAGGCCCAGCCATGGGTGTCCGGGAATTGCTTGCTATCCTTCTCGATGAACGCCAGCGTTTTGAGCGTGTCCGGCACATTCACAAAATACGGAGACTCTGCATTCTTTTTAAAGAGCCATTCGATCTTCACGATCTTGGAGCCCTCGGGAAAGGGCTGGTGATTGTCCGGCACGCCTTGGCGAAAGGCATTTATCATTATGGGATTTGCCGCAATGATTTTTACGCTCGTTGCGGTCTGACTGACCGCGACATACTGCCAGTTTTCGTAGCCTTCGAACTCGGAAAACGCGAGCCCGTTCGGTACTTTCAGCGTGGACCTGTCCTGCGCCGCAAGAGCCACGCCGCACAAAACAGCGAACGATACTGCAATGCTCATAATTGCCGCGGTTGAAGTTCTTTTCATGACTCGCTCCTGTGCTGCCGCTTGTAAGTCAAATTCAGTGGGCGTCCGCGCAATCTGCGCTAGCGCAGTGCGAGGTTCGGTTTCTTTTCTAAAGATTGGTCTCCCTTAAAATGGTCAGACGTGATCTTTCGAGCGCGAACTAGCCGTAGGTGAAATCCGGCTTGCTCTGCCCAACTTCTATAATGTAGCCGTCGGGATCGCGAATGTAGCAGCGCGTCTCGCCGTACTTGTCTTTTGGCTCTGTAATAAACTCGGCTCCTCGGCTTCGCCAAAGTTTATAGCAGGCTTGAATGTCGGCAACGCGGATATTCATGAAGCTGCTGACTGCATCGGGATCGGGAGGGACACTGAGCGTCACCGTTGGTTTGTCAGGTGTCGGACCGCCCCCGACGTTGACGATAAGCCACATGTTCGCGAGCTGGAGGTAGCCCGGCGCACCGCTCTTGTCGCCTCTGCTGAGGATGCGACTACCGAAGACCGTTTCGTAAAATCGAAGCGATCGCTCGATGTCGGCGACGGTGATAAAATGCGCGACGGTAATCCCATCCTTCGGCGGCATCTGATAGTTTTTCTGCTCAACTTGTACCTCCGTCATTAGACACCTCCATATCGATCACGTCGCTGTTCTTTCCCGCGCTGTTCGGTCGCATATGGTGAGAAGACAAGAGGTTACGCTCAACCGGGGACCTTACGGATAAATTTGGTCTTAAATATCGAAGGAGGAGCGCGGAAAAACAAGCATCAAATCCCGCGAATGTCGCTGTGGGTCAATCGCGGCGTAGTTATTGAGGCTCCGGGCCGACCTTTGTCTGCTGTTACTCCAAGAGCGACCAGAAATGGCGAGTCGCGGCGAATGCGGCGATGTGTGCCACGAGCAGACATAAATGGCATGTCCAAACGCCAGCGACGGGGTTGATTTGAACTATTGGCGCGGCGGCAGGCCTTCAAAGGCGGGCACGCCGTCCGCAATGAGATGGAAAGGCTGACCTTCTGCCGTGAAGATCGCCTTTTGCGCGCCGCCATATACTGAAGGGTCGTCCAGCGTTCCGATCTTCAGAACCACCGGTCGCAGGCCAGGCCGCCGCGACATCATGTGTGTACCACAAACCGCGCAGAACTCTCGCGTTACGGCGTCAGCCTTATCGGGCCGCCGATAGGTCTTTGCCGTGCCTTTCGTGTACGCGAACCCTTCCGCTGGCACGAGCATGAACAAATTAGGTGCGCCGCCCGAGAAATACTGACACGCGCGGCAGTGGCATTGCGCTCTTAAAACCGGCTCACCCTCCGCAACATATCGAACAGCACCGCAATAGCACCCGCCTTCGAGCCCCATGGTACCTCTCCAACGTCACCGACGAACATGCGGTCATTAGTGATTTTGCATACCAAAATGGAAATGACGCCTCAACGCCCGCTTGGAGTCAATCGCGTCATAGTGGACGCGGCCCAAAGTTGACCTTTGTCCGCTTTACTCCGTTAGCGACCGTTTTGGGCGTGGGTCCGCTAGGTCGCGAAGTGCCATAGGCGGACATCAATCAAATTTTATTTATTGAGCCTTTGATCGCTGCCAGAGACACAACAATCTACCAACGCATATTAATCTCGTTGCATCATTGCACTAGCGCGCATGTACCGGTCACTAAGTACGAAAGTGTAAAGGCAATAAATCTCGGTTGCGGCTCACCGGTCGCCGCACGCAATCGAATGAATTGGGTCACTGCGTTCGCGACGGCTTTTTTATCGATTCGGCGGGATAAACTGGGGAACAGCACATAATCGTTATCGTTGGCACTGGTCTTTTCGACCACCCACTCCACCCGCCTGCCGCTGCTTGGATAAGTTATGTGACCACTCGATACATCGATAACAATCTTGTCGAAGATTTCCGGAATCGTTTTCCCGACGTCCTTTTTAAGGGTGCCGTCCTGCATGACGCTGACGGCGTCCTTCGCGATACATCGGTAGGTCTTGTTCGCATCGTCCCGGGCAAAAGCCACTCCAGGAATTGCCGTCATCATCGCGAAGAGCACGGACGCGCAAATTGTTGAAGTCGATTGCGCCGAGAATTTGTGCATTTTGCAGTTGCCCCTTGCGTTGGTCCCAATGCGCGCCACGTGCATTTACAAATAGAGCGTCAACGCACGCACATTCTAGCGAGAAAAGCCTCATGTCGGCTATGGGTCATTCGCTGCGTACCTATTGAGACTTTGGGCCGCCGTTTGTCCGTTGTTAGTCCAAGAGCCGACAAACATCTGTGCCGCGGCGAATGACGCGGAGTGCCAAGAGGCGACATTTGGCGTAATGCGAATTCCGGCGCGTGAGCGCCGGTGGCTATCACGCCCGGTAGTCACCGAGCCTTAGTGATGCGCTGATAAGCCAATCTAAAGGGAAACTAAGAAATCAAACCGCCTGGCCAAGCGCCAGGCGGCTTTGATTTGGTCTATGGATGGCTTGTGCCTATGAATGGGAATGGCGGTGATGCCGATAATGCCGATGATGCGGAGCAGGTAAGACGGGCTCCAACTCAAGCCCGGTTACGGTAGCTATTACGTTGAGCCCGAGCTCTCCCTGAACACTCAAGGGTTGGAGGGTGAATGAGTTGGCGCCACCCACGAGGACGTTAGCGCCCGCGCCGATACCCACGGCAGCCCCTGCCGTAACTCCCCCATAGCCACCGGCTAGGCTACCCGGCCCAACGTGCGGCGTTGGTGCGAACACAGCCCATGCCAAGCTGACATCGTTGCTGAAGCCAACTTGGGCTCCGAAACGGTGGATGACGGCTTGATAATATTGGATCGGACCGCCGTTGGATGGTGTGAGGCCGCAACGGAATGCCTGCCCGGAGAGAATGATATAGGCTGCCGGTGCAGAACTTCGGCAATTCAGTGTACCCACTTCAACGTCCGCGCGCGCGGGCGTTGTCGCTGCGAGGCCGAGTAGCGCCGCAGCCAATAATGCGAACTTCTTCATGATTTTGCCTTCTGTGAAGAGATAGAACCCAATTTTCATCGAACCGGATTGAGGCTTATATGCGGTAATTAGGACTTATTGGGGTTCGCTTCGGGTCAATCGCGACCGAGCCGATCCAGCGCCCGTCCCGCTCAATGTCCGCTGTTAGTCCGATAGCGACCGGAAATTGATGCAACGCGGCGAATGACGCGACGTGCCAATAGGCGACATCGGCATATAGAGGCCATCAAGCCAACGATTGGCCTACGCCAACAGAAACCAATTACCCCGATGACCAAGGACTGCATCACCGCGATTTTACTTAACCGCGATGTGGTTGGTGCGGACAACGTCGCCCCAGCGCGTGATCTCGCGCTTGAGCAATGCACTTGCGGCCTCGGGCGTTTCTTGGTCGGCCGGGTATTCATCCATGCCGCCATCCGCGAAAGTCTTGCGCACCTTGGGATCCGCGAGCGCAACGCGCAGCGCGGCGTTGAGCTTATCGATGATCGGCCGCGGTGTGCCGGCCGGGGCCAGCAGCATGTGCCAGAATTCGATATCGAGGTTCTTGTAGCCAAGTTCGCCCATCGTCTTCAGCTTGGGCAGGCCGGCGAACCGCTTGGTGCCAATGACGGCGTAGGCTTTTAGCTTGCCGGATTTGACCAGCGGCTGGGCGACCACGGCCGAGATCGGACCCAAGTCCACATGCCCGGCCAATAGATCGACAAGCGCCGGACCCGCACCGCGATAAGGCACCTGGGTAACCTTCACACCGAGCTCCTGGAAGATCAGCACCTCGCCCAAATGACCGAACGAGCCGACTCCGGGATGCCCAACCGTGATATTGCGGCCGGGCTTTTTCATCCAACGCAAGAGTTCGTCGAAACTGTTTGGCGGCAGGGTCGGGCGCCCCGCTATCGTATTGATCGTGGTATTGACGAGCCCGATCGGGGCGAAGTCTTTCTCCGCGTCGAACGTGTGATCCGGATAAAGCGTCATGCCAGCTGCCAGCGCGTCCTGATGCAGCAGGATGGTGTAGCCGTCGGGATCGGCATGCGCAGCCTTGTCGGCGGCGATCATGCCGCCGGCTCCGCCAATATTTTGGATCACGATCGCCTGGCCCAGCGCTTTCTGCATGGCATCCTGGATGATGCGTGCCGTCGCGTCATCGGCGCCGCCGGGCGGAAACGCCACGATCATAGTGACAGGACGATTTGGATAGGTTTGGGCCGAGACTGCGCTGGTCGCCAACGTGCATGCAGCAAGAAGCGCCGCCGCGAACGTGCGGGCAATAATCATTTTGTCCTCCCCTGTGACGCCTATTGTTCTTGTTCTGAAGCACCCTTATCGCCCCTGCTAGAAAGGTAGCAACATTTGGAACCGCCAGTAAACCGCGCACTAGTGCCATTAGCGACCAACGCATCGCAGCAGGCTACGCTCCGCCGCTCGGGCTATCCACTCGCCAAAGCGGCGACGAATTTGATCATCTAAGAACTTTTCGAGGTTGTCTTCGTGCAGAGTTTCGTTGTGCACCAATGCATCGAAGCGATCTTTCAGTAAGTTCCATTCGTCAGTTTTTGGTTCACTGAGCATACAAGCCTCCGCCTCAGGCCAATCAACCCGAGCGGAAGTTGTTCCGCGTGGTACCGTCAAAACTGTGTGTTCCTTGTCGGGGAAAGCTAGGTGTAGCGCATGGTGTGCAGGCGGCGTTCAAGAAAGACCTCATCGCGAAGGAACTCATTCGCTTGGGTAAGTGTTTTATTGAAGTCCCCCAAAAAGAGGCAGGAAACGTCATGCTAATTAAGAAGCGTCATGCTAATTAAAAAGCACGACAAGAGCGACATTGTTGAACTTGAAGATGATTCCCGATGGCGAATTTGGCCTGGCGATATTGCCGTGACCCTGCAATGGTTGCCGACCACCGAACTCCGAGTATTAGCAATAAGTGACGAGTTATGTTCACACACCCTTATTGATCAAAAGGACGGGTCACGGGTGCGTGTGATCGACGCCAGCAACGATTGGCCCGTCGCGCAGGTTCGGCGATTGCTGAAGGAAGGTTGATCAGGGAAATCAGTGCCGTCGGCCCGAATGTCGCTTGTGGGTCAGGCGCGTCGGTTTCTCAGTGTCCGCGTTAGGTCGGCTTTCCCCCTAATAGCTACTATTGAGCAGACTTCGCCGCTCGGTCGAGAAGTGCCATTAGCTACATTGCGTTGAAGTTGTAGGCGGACCACGGCTAGATCCTGGGACCTCCTGTGTAATAGGCACAATTTTTTGCCTGCCGCCGGTGGGTATAGCAACACATAGCCGATCGTTCGCTATACAATCGCCGCAGCGCGGAGAAAAAGCGCGCGGTGCGCGACTACGTCTGGAACCCCGCGAAGTGGTTGCTTTAATCGCTATTGCCACGTCGGATGGGAATTTAATAAAAATGCCATGATCGGGGAGATCGAGCGGTTGTTGCGCACATTCTCAAAAAAGCGGGACTTCTATGCTGGCAGCTTGATGACTTTTATCGGTGCCGCAGTCACTTTCGACGCCAGTCACTATTACACGCTGGGCAGCTTCACCCATATGGGCCCGGGCATGTTTCCGCTAATGCTCGGCATCGCGCTCGCTTTCGTCGGTATATTGATCTTGGGCAGCGCGGTGGTTGCCCCGCTCGCCGATAACGAGCGCATCCTACCGCTGCAGAAGGAATGGCTCGGCTGGATTTGCATCTTGGCAGGGCCGATCCTGTTCATCGTGCTCGGCGAATTTTTTGGGCTCGTGCTGGCCACCTTCGCCTGCGTCTTCGTGCCGGCGCTCGGCGACCGCACGGCGACGCTCAAAGGCTCGGCGATCCTTGCCGCCGGCATCACTTTCTTCGGCGTGCTGCTATTCTCGTTCGTGCTGAAGATCCCCTTCCCGCTATTTAAGTGGGGCTTCTAATGTTCGAAACCGCGTTGCACGATCTTTGGTACGGCTTCGGCGTCGCGTTCGAGCTGCACAACATCATGTGGTGCTTCATCGGCGTCTTCGTCGGCAACATGGTCGGCGTACTGCCGGGTATGGGGCCGCTGGCGACCATCTCGATTCTGTTGCCGCTCACTTTCGGCCTCAAGCCGGTCGGCGCCATTTTGATGCTGGCGGGGGTGTTCTACGGCGCGCAGTATGGCGGCGCCATCTGCTCGATCCTGCTCAACCTGCCGTGCCATCCGCCGCACGCGGTCACTTGTCTTGACGGCTTCCCGTTGACCAAGAGGGGCCGCGGCGGCGCGGCACTTGGCATCACCGTTATCGGATCGTTCATCGGCGCCTCCTGGGGCATCACCGAGATGATTTTCCTGTCGCCGATCCTGGTGGTGGTAGCGTTGAAATTCGGGCCGGCGGAGATCTCCTCGCTGATGTTGCTCGGCCTGCTTGCCGGCTCGACGCTCGCGCGCGGCTCTCCGCTCAAGGGTGTCGCTATGACCATCTGCGGCCTGTTGATCGGCATCATTGGCAGCGATATCGAAACCGGGACGCCGCGCTTCACCCTCGGCATACCGAACCTGTTCGACGGCGTTGAGATTGTCGCGCTAGCGCTCGGCCTGTTCGGCATAGCCGAGTTCATGAAGAGCATCAATCAGCTGTCCGACATCGACACCAAATATGCGAACGTCAAATTCAAGGACCTGCAGCCGACCCGCGAGGAATTCCGCCGCGCGTTGCCGGCCATGTTCCGCGGCACCATCATAGGCAGCCTGTGCGCGCTGATCCCTGGCACCGGGCCGACCATCGCCTCGTTTATATCCTACGCAATGGAGAAAAAGATATCTAAGACGCCGGAAAAGTTCGGCACGGGCATGATCGAAGGTGTCGCCTCGCCGGAAGCTTCAACGCATTCCTCAGTGCAAGGCGACTTCATCCCCACCATGAGCCTCGGTATCCCCGGCGACGCGGTGATGGCGCTCATACTCGGCGCACTGATGATCCAGGGCATCGTGCCGGGCCCACAACTCATCAGCGAGCACCCCGACATCTTCTGGGGCCTGATCGCGAGCTTTTGGATTGGCAACATCATGTTGGTGATCCTCAACGTGCCGATGATCGGTCTTTGGGTGAAGCTGCTCACTATTCCTTACAAATATCTCTACCCGGCTGCCATGTTCTTCGTAGCCATCGGCGTTTACAGCGCCAACAACGACATGTTCCAGGTCGGCGAAGTGATCGTCATCGGCATCGTCGGCTATTTGCTGCTGCTGCTCGACTTTCATCCGGCACCGATTTTGCTCGGCTTCGTGCTCGGGCCACGCTTCGAAGAAAATTTCCGTCGCGCCTTGTTGATCTCGCGCGGCGATATTTTCGTCTTCGTCGATATCAAGACACATCCGATCAGCACTGTCTTCGTCGGCCTCTCCGTTTTGCTGATTACCACGCAGATTTATGTGCGGCTGCGCGCGCCGAAATTACTGCCAACCGAGATGGCACTGTCGGGCGGCAGGCATCAGTGAATTTCCGATGAAGGGGTCTGACGTTAAGTGCTTTGCCTGCTCAAGTCTGCGGCTTGTATGCGGTTGGTAACGCGACGGGTGTCACACGTGCATTAATCGATCGACAGTTTGGCTGCATGCACAACCTCTCCCCATTTTGCAGTTTCGTTGGCGAGGAATTTCCTGAAATCCTCAGGCGTGCCGGGCACCGGAAGGCCACCGATCTCTTTCAGTTTAGCCTGCACGCCGGGGTCCGCGAGTGCAGCGTTGATTTCTTTGTTGAGCAAGGCGACGACCTCCTTAGGCGCGCCGTGCGTCACGCCGAAACCGAAGAATGCGCTGGCCTCATACCCGGGCACTGTTTCCGCGACGGTCGGCACGTCGGGCAACCCGGGCCAGCGTTGAGCGGTCGTCACTGCTAGCGCGCGCAATTTGCCGGCCCGGATATGGCCGATCGAAGACGGCAGATTGTCGAAAGTAACTTGTACTTGGCCGGCGAGTAGATCGATCAACATCGGCGCCGAGCCCTTGTACGGAATATGCGTCATCTTCAGCCCGGTCATCATTTTGAACAGCTCGCCTGACAGATGGATTGAGGTACCGTTACCGGAAGAGGCGATGTTGACCTTGTCGGGATTGGCTTTGGCGTACTCGATAAACTCTTTGACTGTCTTAGCGGGTACCGATGGATTGACTTCCATTACATTCGGGATGCGCACCACATTCGCGACCGGATCGATGTCGCGCACAAACACAAAATTGAGCTTTTTGTAGAGTGTGGCGTTGATGGTGTTGGCCGGGTTGACCAGTAACAGCGTGTAGCCATCGGGCGCCGCTTTGGTGACGAGCTCGGTACCGATATTGTTGCCAGCGCCCGGCTTGTTCTCGACGATGAACTGCTGGCCGAGCCGCTGGCTCAGCCACGCGCCGATAAGCCTGGCGACGATGTCGGTCGAACCGCCGGCCGGATAACCGACGATAATGCGCACCGGTCGGTTCGGATAGTCAGCCGCGCGTGCGGGCCCGCTGAGTACGGTGACACAGGCGAGCGCGGCAACAAGGCGCAAAACAAAGCGGAGATTGAACTGCATTGGTTTCACCCCCAAATGGACCGAGAAAGCATGGTGACGTTTTTTTGGAGCCGCTACGTTACGCGGCGGCAAGCACGCCAAGAGCCGGCAGCGCGCGGTCTCACGCTGGGTTTCGAATTGCAAGATTTTACGCGGCCTTTCGTTGAGCTGACGCGCCAACCTGTTCAGATCCTTTTGCGAGTAGACTAACTCGGGAACAGACATCCAGCAATTCTCCAATGTCTTGTCTGCATTTTTACGTTTGAGGTCCCTGCAGACCCACGACCTTCGCGGGCTGCGGCGAGTCCCGTCCGCTTTGCTCTCAATTTGACGTCGTCGCTCTTAGCGCCGGTCGATTGCGCCATCATTGTGTGTTTGCTTCGTCCCCCTTTGGCGTGACCGGGGCGCGATGCTACGATGGAATACCTTTGGGAGGTGCCGATGCGTTCATTGCTGCGAGTTATCTTTGCCTATGCCGCGTTGTCCGTAGCCGTAATTGCCGGCCCGTCGGCTTCCGCCGCCGGCTATCCCGACCATCCGGTCAAGATCGTCGTTCCGTTCGCGGCTGGCGGACCGACCGACGTAATGGCGCGACTGCTGGCAGCCAAACTCACAGACAGGCTCGGCCAGCGCTTCTATATCGAGAACATCGCCGGCGCTGGCGGCAATATTGGAACGGTCAATGCCGCGAAAGCTACGCCCGACGGCTACACGATCCTGCTCGCGTCGTCGAGCTACGTGGTCAACCCGAGCCTCTACAAGAATTGCCCTTACGATCCCTATACGGACTTCATCCCGGTCGTGCTGGCGGCGGTTACGCCCAACATCCTGATCGTCAATCCTTCAATCCAAGCGAAGACCGTGAAAGAATTGATTGAGCTAATCAAGGCCAATCCCAATAAAATCACCGACGCTTCGCCTGGCATCGGCACCACACCGCATCTCGCCGCCGAAATGTTCAAGGCGACCTATCACCTCGATTTCGTCATCGCGCCCTATAAAGGCGGCGGACCGGTGGCGCAGTCGGTGATGGCCAACGAAACGCCGATGTCGTTTGTCGCTATGACGCCGACCACGCAACTCGTGAAAACAGGCAAGCTGCGCGCACTCGCAGTTACTACCAGGAAGCGTTCCTCGGCACTGCCGGATGTGCCGACCTTGGCTGAGGCTGGCGTCACCGGCCAGGAGTCCGAGACCATGCAGGGAGTGTTTGTGCCGAAAGGAACGCCGCAATCCGTGGTCGACACCTTACAGCGCGAAATCGCCGCCGCCGTCACCCTACCCGACATGAGGGCCAAAATGATCCCGCTGGGTTTTGAGCCCGAAGGCGGCTCATCCGCCAAGTTCGCAGCCTACATCAAATCTGAGGTTGAAAAATGGAAGAAGGTGATCGCCGATGCTGACCTCAATCAGATCGAGTAGGTCGCACCCTCAGAAAAATATGCTGCGCGGCGACTAAACCGAACCTACTGGTTCATACGTTCTGCACCGGATTGGGCAACGATAATTGTCATTATCGGCGATACCGGATGGAAATGTGCTTTCAGGTTCAGGGGATGCACTAGCCCTTGAATGACAAAATCGCATATTCCCTTGCCGCGATTGTTTCTAGAATTGCGGCAGTCCGATGTCGGCTCTAGCCCCGAAAGCCGACTAATCTGCACAAGGTCGAATTCGACGCTTTGTGCCATTCGCGTCATTTTGCATTGCAAATTTCATCGATTGCGCTTCGCTAATCCGCCCCCACTCATACCGCCTTCATCCCCTTCGCCTTAATCACCGCGGTAGCCTCAGGCGTGCGCAGAAAATCGATGAAGGCCCCGCCATCTTGAGCGGCACTACATGCGTGGCCCCGGCCAGAAATAGCGCGAGAAGCACGGCGCCGTGAGTATCCGTCACGAATTGTGAGTCAGGTGGAATAGTTGGTCTGCTGCGCCGATCTTGCACACTAGGAAAAGCCCGGCCATCAAAAGCAATAAGAAGCACGACAGCGGAGAATATGGGTTGTTTCCTTTAGTACTCTGAACTCGTTGTTTCATAACCGCACCAAAAATGAGTGACACTCGTATCCGCCCGCGATTTGCGGGCCGTTTGCTTTGATGCAGATAAAGCGGGCTGCATAAGAATTCCAGACGAAATGCGCGCTTCCGATATAAAGGCGATATAAGTGTCCCCCGTACTTTGCCTTCCGTGATGAGATCATCCTCAATTCTCGACGGCCCCTTTATCCCTGACAACAGACATTCGCCGATAGCTGTTGAAGCCATCAGTGGAGGCGGCCAAGCGAGCCGAGAAGTTAAGGATACATCGTAGTGGCGCGAGCAGAGAATTAGTTATGTGAATAGACTGACTAGCCAATAGAAGGGCCACACGAAGGAAATGCAGAGGTTTTTAAGCACAGTTCCGACCTCAAGCGCATCACTCGCATCTATTTTCACCAAGTGGCGGTAGGTCAGAGCGTCGCCAATGAGGTAAGCCAATATCAGCAATTCACGCCTTTTCCAGAGTTTCATTGCCGGACGTCTCTACAGAAAGATTTTATCGCGTGACATGAATCAAGCCGATTAATGTTCCTTATTTTCCTCTAAAAGACCTAAACCCTTTCCTAGCCATTTTGTAGTCGGCGCTTGAATTAAGATTGTCATCAGAATAGCGATGAATGTGACCGACGCGATGATTTGAGCGCCAGGTGCTTTCATGCCGAGCAACAACCCGGCAAGTGCGCCCGGAATGACACCGGTCTCGCGGGTCCAGCACATGAACAACATCTCCCTGACGGTCCACTTCGCGCGCCGATCCGGCAGCGCACATGCGAAAACTGTCAGTGGCCTCGCCACCAACATTAAGATGGTGACCACAATGATACCGCCAAACAGGTACTGATTTATAAGTCCGAAATCGACCTGGGCACCGACCAGAATGAAAATGAACAGCCGCATGATGAACGCGGTAGTCGAGACATATTCATCGAGCTTGCGCGTCTCGTCGGGCCTCATTTTGAAGCCATAAGACTTCTTTATTTCCGATCATGATACCAAACACAAACACCGCCATGAACCCACTGGCCTGCAAGCCATCGGCCGCGAAATAGGCACCGATGACAGCTACCAGTGTTACCACCGGGGCATAGTCCGCGAGGAATCCCAATCGTTCGTGCGCGATGAGCAGTGCGGCCAAATACCCGAGCCCGACTCCGGCAACGATGCCGATGATCGACTGTTTAAGCAGATCGAGCGTCGCTGAAGTCACCGAGAATTCCCCGGTTCCCATTGCTACGCCCAATACGCCGAAGGTGACAATCGCGCCCATGGCGTCGTTGAACGCTGACTCGCTCATCACCGTCTGCGCCACTCGATCACGAATGTGAATCTGACGAAAAATTGGGACTAGAGTCGCAGGGTCAGTCGAAGCGAGCGTAGCGCCCAGAAGCAGCGCTACAATCCATGGAATTCCGAGAACGTAATATGCGCCTATGCCGGTGACGACCGCGGTAATGAGGACCCCGATAGTGGCGATCACGACAATGGTAATCCAAACCCGCTTCAAGACTTCGAATCGCAGCGACGCGCCGCCATCAAAGAGAATGTAGCTGGCGCCAAACAGAAGGATGATCTGGTTGAGCGCCGAATCCGCCTTGATGTTAATCAGCCCCAGCGCGTCCGGTCCGATCGCCATGCCGACGATAAGAAAGACCGCGACATCGGGAATCTTTATCTTCTGAGCCAAAAGACCTGTGATGGTGCCAATTGCAAGTATAAGGCCGCCGGAAAGCAACGTGTGTTTCGCAATTTCAATCGAGGCTGATGCTTCCAACTCATTCCTCCCACAGAGATAATAAGTTATTGTCGTAGATCACTTATATTCAATATCGGCGTGTAGTCGGCGACGACTATGCTGCCGGACGAGTTGTGGAATGGCAAGGTCAGCGCCCCAAGCAATACACGGGCTACAGCAGCAAACAGCACATATAGACATATAGAAAGACCACCTCTAAATCGTGGGGGCCTTAACAGCACCCACATTCATGGCACTCACGTGCCGGTGGAGGAGCCGTCCACAGCATCAAAAGCGGACGTCCAACGTCATGGCGTACCGGATTTGCTCCGCTCAACCTTTGATTTCTGGCTTTTCTTGCAGAACCATGTTCAACAAGAAACGGTGGACCCTAATTTTTCCGTTGTAGTCAATCAGACCCAGCCGACGGAATTTGTTCATGAAAAAGTTTACACGTGAGCGCGTCGTACCGATTATCTCCGCTAGTATCTCTTGGGTGATATTCGGCAGCACCGCGCCGACGACCACAATCACTGTTTCAACGCCGCCGCAAATCTTTCGCCGAATTCGCCAAGTTCGTCGGCACCAATATCGCTGACCGCCCAAAGATGAATGCCCTTCTCGCTCCATGAGCGCACATTGAAGCCGTGCAGGCTTTGCATCGAAGCTAAACCCGGGCCTGAACTCGACGCCGGCTTGCAGAACACATTGATCACATGTGCGCGGCGGCGATAGACAATCGCGGCGATGGGATTGGCGTCGAGATAATCGATGCGGGCGCCGAGCAGAGTAAAACCTTGCGCGGTCAGGTCCATCACTGGCGGTGAAGCATCAAGCCGGCCGTTAAACCAGGGCTTGACGGCATGCTGGTCGCTCGAAACCACATCGACCAGATGCTCGCCTTGCAGCGAGCGCAAGTGGGCGGATACGATCTCGTCGAGAATGCGCTGGTTATCGTCTTTTCGTGTCACCATCAGCAAGAGCCCGCTCGCCGCCAGGGCAGTCGCGGTTGCGCCTAAGGCGAAGCCTTTGAGCAATGAGCGCCGATTCGTTTTGGCGGGTAGCGGTGCCGGCAATTTGCCTTCGATGCTGCTGCGCAAACTCGCCGGAGCTGCATAACGCAAAACGGCTGGGCTCATCGTCTTGCGCAGCTCCTGCATGTCACGAAGCCGGGCCGCACAAGACGAGCAGGTCACGATATGCGCCTCGACCTCGCGCGCATTGCCAGCGTCGAGTTCGCCATCAATCAAGGCGTGCAACAAAATAACGGCCTCTTCGCATTTCATGGACTTTCACTCCCAGCTTCGGCGGCAAGCCAGGCGGCGCGCAACATCGCCCGCGCGCGCGCCAATCGCGACATGACCGTTCCGATCGGCGCTTCGATCACGACCGCGATGTCCCGGTAGGCCAAATCATTGATCTCGCGCAGAACGATCACTTCGCGAAATTCCGCGGGGAGTTCGCCGATCATCCGGCGTATCATCTTCGACTGCTGCTCGCGCGACATCGCCTGTTCCGGCGTCTCGACCGTCTCGCGCCAGATCGGATCGGGCACGCTTTCGTCCAGGCTGTCGGCGCCATAGACGAGCCTGGCGTTGTCGGAATAGGCGGCGTGGCAGACGTTGCGCAGAATCGCCATCAACCACGGCTTGATCGTGGGTCCGCGGTAACTGTCGAAATGCCGGAACCCGCGCAGATAACACTCCTGCACCGCGTCGTCCGCATCACTGGCGTTACGCAGGAGATACCGGGCAAGCGTGTAAATCTCATCGAGATGCGGCAAAGCAAGCTGTTTGAAGCGGTCCGCCCTTCCGCTGTCACTCCAGTTTGCCACTTCGCCCGCCATTCGGTATCGCCCAACGCCACCCGCAGAATGTTATTAGTTTTTGTCCGTCTCGACCACGACCGAACCTGTCATGTGCGGATGCAGCGAGCAAAAATACATGAAGGTACCCGGCGTGGTGAAAGTGAAGGAGAACTTGTCATCGGTGTCTATGGCTTTCGATCGAAACAGCATGGTTTTCGACGTCACCGTGTGCGGGATGTCGTCGTGATTGATCCAGGTAACGGTGTCGCCGGCCTTCACCGTCACCTGCTGAGGCTTGAAGGTAAAATTGTCGATTGTCACATCGACGTTTGCGGCATTGGCGCTGCCGGCTGTGACGAGCGCCATCGCCACTGCAAGCATGGCGATGCGCCAGAGGACTGCGGGGCTCATTGGCGTTCAGCCCTGCAACGGGGTATCGATGATGGCGAGGCGTTGCTCGCCTTGTTTGAAGGCGATGCTGGCGGTGCCGAGCATAGTGCGCAGTTTTTCGGCTGGCACCTTCATCGGCCCCGCTGATGGTGCCGTGCCCGGCGCCGGTTGCGGAAACGCGGTCGAGAGCGCGGTGTGGAAAGTGACGTTGCCTTCGACCTTCTGCATCACTTGATGGATGTGCCCGTTGAGCACGGTGACCGAGCCAAAGCGCTTGAGGTAGGCGAGCGCCTTGGCGCTGTCCTCGGTGCCCCAGCCCCAGTCCGGATAGACCGTCCACAATGGAATATGCGCGAACACGACGATCGGCGTTGAAGCGGAGCGGCCTTTGAGATCGTCCTCGATCCATTCAAGCTGCTCGTCGCCGAGACTGCCCATGCCGCCGGCCTTGAGATTGGCGACGTTGACGAGCCCCATGAAGTGCACGCCGTTGGCGTCGAAGCTGTAATAGCCGGAGCCCTTGGTGCCGCGGCCGTAACGCTCTTTATAGGTCCTGATTTCCGGATCGATGATGTCGTGCTCGCCCGGCACATAATGCACATCGAGCTTGGCCTGCGCGATGATCTGCTCGGCGTCGTCGAATTGCAACTCTTTCGAAAGGTGCGTGATGTCCCCGGTGTGGATCATGAACGCAGGCTTCACCGGCAGGGCCTTGATGTGGCCGACCGCCTCTTCCAGCGTGCCCTTGGCGTTGGGATTGGCCGGTTTGTCGAACCCTACGTGGCTGTCGCTGATCTGCAGAAACGAGAGGCTCTTGGCTTCGGCCGCCAAAGCCTGATCGACCAGCCCCAGCGAATGGGGGACACCGCCGGAGATTGTCCACAGAACCCCGGTGCCCGCCCAGGTCATGCATTCCAGCACTTGGCGGCGGCTGGGTCCTTGTTCGCGGTCGTGCGTCGTCATGGGTTGTCTCCCTGCGGTTGCCTTGCAAGGGACTAGATCGGGCGATGGCGAGATTTATTCCTCATTTTAGCGTCGAATTATGCTGCTATGACATCGGCTCTTTCGCGCCAATTGTTGCATTGCGCCAACATGTCCAATTACGGATAAGGGAAAAATGTCGTCCAGGGCTCATTGCGGCCCGAGAAACCTGGTGCTTTGGCATTGCTGGCCGCCGGTGATCTTGAAATCGATTAGGCGAGCATTTGGTGCGCGTTACGCAAGTGTTGCGTCGACCGGTTGAGCTGGCTACCATGCCGTTGTGACAATCACGCCAGCAATACTGCTCTAGGCGACAAACTTGGCTGCAATCCGTTTGTCCGAAAAGTGCCAATAGTCCGATATAGCGTCTTAGATTTTGCGGCGCAGCGAAGCCCGCGAAGTACCAAAAGGCGACATGCGCGAGCTTCGGCACTTAAGTCTGCACCGGCTAGTCTAGGCGTTCGTTCGGGCAATGGCTCTACGCCTTGCTATCGCTGCTCAATGCAGCTTGTTTAATCAAGCTCGATAAGAGGGCGGCGGACGCCGCGCCAATCCTCGGCATCCCGTCGAACTGATCTAGCCCTCCATCACTCTTACCGCCCGTTCCAAATTCGCCCGCAGGATCGTGCGGTGGAATGGCGCGATCACCGCGAGGTACGTCCGCCCCAGCCGGTTATGGCAATGCACCACTGTCACCACGACTAGCTCGCGTCCACCCGCCGCGCCCGTGCGCAGCAGGTTCGCGACTCGGAAGTCGAGATGCCGGTCGTCCTCGCCCACCACCAACTCCCCCGCACTCTTCGACAGCAGCGGAAAGTAGCCGATCACCGACCCCCGCGTCGCCGCGGCAGCACCGATCGCGCGAGACGATTTGACGCCGACCGCCGCCATCACCGCATCGCGCACCCAGGTCAGCGCGCGAATCCACCACGCCTGCCGCTCAAACAGGGCGCGCGCCAGCACTTCGAGATCGTCGCTCGCCCCCGCCGGCAGGTGAATCGCGAACGCATCCACAAGGTCCGCGCCCACATAAAGCGGCGCCAGTACGCTGTCGGCCGGCACGGGCACCGCACGGGCTTTGATCATGCCACCAACCTTTCCTAAAGTGCATAAAGGCGACGTTGCCGCACACCTTTTCATCGGCGCCACACCCAGCGTGCCGATGTCAGCGGCGGGGTTGATTTGAACTATTGGCGCGGCGGCGGCAGGCCTTCATAGGCGGGCACGCCATCCGCGATGAGATGGAAAGGTTGACCTTCTGCCGTGAAGATCGCCTTTTGCGCGCCGCCATAGACTAAAGGATTGTCCAGCGTTCCGATCTTCAGAACCACCGGTCGCAGGCCGGGCCGCCGCGACATCATATGTGTGCCGCATACCGCGCAGAACTCTCGCGTTACGGCGTCAACCTTATCGGGCCGCCTATAGGTCTTTGGCGCGCCTTTCGTGTACGTAAATCCTTCTGCTGGCACGAGCATGAACAAATTAGGTGCGCCGCCCGAGAAGTACTGACAAGCGCGGCAGTGGCATTGCGCTCTTAACCTTGGTTCACCCTCCGCAACATAGCGCACCGCTCCACAATAGCATCCGCCTTCGAGCCGCATGGTACTTCTCCTGCGTCGCCGACGATCATGTGAATTAGCATACCAAGTCGCAAATGACCCCTCAATGTCCGCTCTGGGTCAATCGCTGCGTATCAATTCAGCGTTCGGGCGCGGCGTTGTCCGTTGTTGGACCGATAGCGACCATTGCCGTCAATGGCTTGAGGCGGGTCAGCGTAATGGTCCCACTCTCCTTCTGCGATCGCCGTGCCTCGGTGTGTGGCGTCTATTTATGAATCGACGGGTCGGCTCAATGGGAGTTAATGGCTGAACACCGTGCGACCAGCGCTTGGGTCGCCAGGTCTCTCGCAAAATTCGAAAGATCGGATTGAAGCGACGGGAATTCGGTTGTCTTCGTTACGTCCGCTTCATTCAGATATAGGGCGCGGTTGATCTCGATCTGGATGGTATGAATGCCCTGCGCGGGCCGGCCGTAGCGGCGCACGATGGCGGCCCCTTTATAGGGATTGTTGAGTGCAACGGTGTAGCCCCGAGCGCGCAGGAGTTCGACCGCAACGCAGGTAAAGGCCGGTGAGGCGCTGGCGCCGTCAAGGTCGCCGACGACGAAATCCGGTCGCCGTGCGCCCGGCCCGTCCGGCGTCATGGCATTGCCCTCCGACTTCATCGAGTGCCAATCGACATGCCACGCAAAACCGTGCGCAGCGCGCGTCGTCGCCAATGCCTTCGTTAAAGCTCTGTGATAGGGCAAATAGATGCTGTCCAACCGGTGACGAACTTCGCCGACCGCGAGCTTGCGATTGTAGATTTCCAGGCCGGGTGTGACGTAACGCCGGATCAAACCGAGGCCCATCGCGCTTTTTGCCGTTGGATTTAGACGATCGGGCCAAGGTGCTGCCAGCATGTCGGCGTCGATATCATCGGCGTCTCGATTGAGATCGATATAGGCCCTCGGATATTGAGCGGTCAGCAGCGTGATGCCGGCTTCGGTTGCGCCGGCGACCAGCTCATCGACATAGGCGTCTTCGGCGCGGCGCAACAGCGCTTGTGCCTGGCCGGCTGCAAAATCGACTGGGTAGAAGCGTCCGCTATGCGGCGAATCGTACACAACGGGAGCCGAATGGGCTCGCGGCGGCGTCAGTACGAAAGGGGCTGGCTCCATCACGAATAACCAACCGCGACCGCGATCGCCACGCTTGCGAGGCACAGCACCGCCAGGATCGCCACAAGCGGCACAGCAAAACGAAACCATTGCGTGAACGGAACGCCGGCTGTCGCGCAATAGGCCAGCAGCATGCCGGATGTCGGGGAGACCATATTGATAAGGCCATTCCCGCACAGGAAAGCCAGCACCGTCGTTTGCGGCGTTACGCCGGACAGTCCGGCAATCGGGCCCAGGATCGGCATGGACAGCGCAGCCTTGGCTGACGTCGAAGGAATGAGCACCGTCATGACCATCTCGATGCCAACCATCGCCTCTGCGACGATGACCGGCGGCTGGCCATGCACCAGGCCCGCCAGTCCGTTGATGATCGAGTCGAGGACCTTGCCGTCACGCAAGATGATATCGATGCCTGCCGCCATGCCGACGAGCAGCGCGGCGAGCACCATCGATTTCATTCCGTCCACCATCGCGCCTGCCGCTGCTGTCATGTTCATGCCGGCAATGAGCGCTATGACCGCTCCGAGCACGATGTAGAAGGCGGCGAATTCGACGTCCTTCCAGCCAAGCTCGGTTGAGCCAAATACGATGATGGCGACAGCAAGACCGAGCGCGATCATGATCGAAGTCTCGCGGCCATTGAGTTCGCGAGCTTGCTGCAGCGCCTCTGCGTTTGCGCCGCGCGCTGACACGCGGCGCAGCACGTAGATCATGCCGATCGCAAGAAACCCGATCCACATTGCTAGGCGAAGCCATAGACCGCTGAAGATCGGCAGGCCAAGTAGCGGCTGAGCAACGACCAGCGCGACCGGATTGGCGACCGAGGTGAGGTAACCGATCTTTGCCGGCACCGCGACCACGGCGAGACCGAACAAGGCCGTAAGGCCGAGGCGCTTGGACAAAGCAAGCATGATCGGAATGACAAGAAGATACTCGGAGATGAGGCCGAGGAACGCGCTGCCGGCCGACAGTGCCAGCATGATCACCGGCACGAGAATCTGGACACGGCCGCTGGCCCTCGCCACCAGCAGATCGATAGCCCGGTCGAGCGCGCCCGTCGCGCGCAACACGCCAAACATGCCGCCCAGGAACATGATCATGAAGATGAGCCCGGAGGCACGCTTCATTCCTTCTGCAATTGAAGTAAAAATCGTGGTCACGGCGGCGGGCGCCGCGGATGTGGCGGAGGACTTCTTCTGAATGAATAGGTTGGCCGGCGAAATATCTTTGGTGATGAAATGATAGCTGCCCGGGACCACGCGGCCGCCGGCTTCGCGGTTAAACGCGCCCGATGGCACGATCCAGGTGAGAACGATCGCGATCGCGATGACGGTGAACATCATCAGCACCGGATCAATTGAGCCGCGGTGTCTCGCGCCATGGGTGGACGCCGCAGCTGCCGGGTCGGTCGCGATCGTATCGGTTGCGAGTGCCACGGATACAGACTCCAACGGAAAGAATATTGCGCTTAGGTACCGATTAACGCTAACCGCCTGGCAATTCAAACACAATTCCGGCCTCTGCACTGCCAGTAGAGAATTTGTTTTGCAGTTACACTCCCTCCACCAACTTCGTTCGAACTGCATTCTCTTGCCGGCCAACATCGACAGCAAACCGCGCAGGATTGGCGCGGCATTAGTTTGCGGCCTCTGGACTCCCGGACGCGCAGTAGGCGGCCGCCGGATCGGCGCAATGACAGATTATGGACCATGGCCGCGACGACGCCATTTCGCGCAGCAAGGCGCCGATGCGCGGCCGAACCAGTCGTTGATCACACACTAAACCCACCGGCAAAAAAGATTTACCGACGGTGGGTGAAACATTGGCCGCGCCACTAAGCGATCGTGACCCCGCCATCGGCTACGATAACCTGGCCGGTGATATAGCTCGCCGCCGGTGACGCAAGAAACGCGGCGACTGGGCCGATCTCATGCGGCTGGCCGATGCGGCGCAGCGGGGTTTGCTCGTTTCGTTTAGCCAGCCGCTCCGGGTTTTCCCACAGCGCGCGGGCAAAATCAGTCTGGATCAGGCCCGGCGCGATGCAGTTCACGCGCACGTTGCGCGGCCCCCATTCGACCGCGAGATTGCGCGCCAGTGAAAAGTCGGCGGCCTTCGATATACCGTAGCCGCCCAGATTGGGACTGGCGCGCAATCCTGCGATCGAGGACACGATGATCACGGCGCCATCGCCGCGTTCCGCCATGCCGGGAATGATCATATTGCAGAGCCACAGATTGCTTTTGACGTTGGCGACCATGATCTTGTCGAAGACTTCGTCGGTGAGGTCGGCGAGCGGGCCGTAAGCCGGATTGACCGCGGCATTGCAAACGAGAATGTCGATGCGGCCCCATTTTTTGATGGCCGCAGCGACGAGATTTTCGACCTCTTGCTTGCGCGAGACGTTGCAGGCAACGGTGACGGCTTCGCCGCCTTGCGCGCGAATGCCGCCGGCAACCGCCTCGCATGCCTCGGCCTTGCGGCTCGACACGACGACTTTGGCGCCGAGGCTTGCCATGGATTCCACGATGGCGCGCCCAATGCCGCGGCTTGAGCCGGTGACGATGGCGACCCTGCCGTCGAGGCGGAACGGCGATTCGGCAGTCATCGACGCTCCGATGTATCTTGCGCCATGTTGGTCGGATGCTTGGCCAATTCAAGCTTGGCGACGGTCTCGCGATGCACCTCGTCGGGCCCGTCGGCCAGCCGAATCGCGCGCGCACGCGCCCAGGCATAGGCGAGATGGAAGTCCTGGCTGACGCCACCGCCGCCGCAAACCTGGATGGCGCGGTCAATGACCTTCAGCGCCATGTTCGGCGCGATAACCTTGATCATGGCGATTTCCGCGCGCGCGGCCTTGTTGCCGACCTCGTCCATCATGCGCGCCGCGTGCAGCGTTAGCAGGCGCGCCTGGTCGATCTCCATGCGCGACTCGGCGATCCAATGGCGCGTCACGCCTTGTTCGGCAATGGTCTTGCGAAAGGCCGTACGTGACTGGGCGCGACGGCACATGGTCTCCAGCGCGCGTTCGGCCATGCCGATCATGCGCATGCAATGATGAATGCGACCGGGCCCGAGACGGCCCTGCGCGATTTCGAAGCCGCGGCCCTCGCCGAGCAGGATATTGCCCGCCGGCACCCGCACATTCTCGAACACGACTTCCGCGTGGCCGTGCGGCGCATCGTCATAGCCGAATACGCTGAGGTGACGCAGCACGCGCACGCCGGGCGTATCGAGCGGCGCCAGGATCATCGACTGCTGCTGGTACGGCTTTGCGTCGGGATTGGTCAGGCCCATGACGATGGCGATCTTGCAGCGCGGGTCCATGGCGCCGGAGGTCCACCATTTGCGGCCGTTGATGACGTAGTCATCGCCGGCGCGGCGGATTTCGGTGCGGATGTTGGTGGCGTCGGACGAGGCGACGTCGGGCTCGGTCATGGCAAAGCAGGAGCGTATGGTCCCTTGCATCAACGGCTCCAGCCAGCGCTTCTTTTGTTCGGCGGTCCCGTAGCGGATGATGGTTTCCATATTGCCGGTGTCCGGCGCCGAACAATTGAAGGCCTCCGGGCCGATCGGCGAACGTCCCATGATCTCGCACAGCGGCGCGTAGTCCAGATTGCTGAACCCGTCCGGGTATTCGTGTTTCGGCAGAAACAGGTTCCACAGACCGTCAGCCTTGGCCTTGGCCTTGAGCGCGTCGATCACGGGTGGAATGGCCCAGCGGCTTGGGCCGCTGTCGAGCTGCTGCGCATAAACCGCCTCGGCCGCGTAAACGTGGGCATCCATGAATTCGGTGACGCGGCGGCGAATGTCTTGCGCGCGATCGGACATCGGAAACAGCATCACGGTCCCTCTGGGTAAATAATCATCACGCCGTAGCCAGCCCGCCGGTATCGGCCAAAAGGCCCAAGTGGTGGCCGGCGTCACCAAACAGGGAATTGATTATGGTGACGCGCTTGAAATAGTGCCCGATGCTCGCCTCCATGGTCATGCCGATGCCGCCGTGGATCTGGATCGCCTGCTGGCCAATGAAGCGGCCGGACCGTCCGATCTGCACTTTCGCCGCCGAAATGGCCTGGCGCCGCTCGCGGGGATTGGTCTCCGCCGCCATCATGGTCGCCAGCATGGCCATGCTGCGGGCCTGCTCGAGGGCGATCAGCATGTCGGCGGCGCGGTGCTGCAGCACCTGGAAGCCGCCGATGGCAACGCCGAATTGCTTGCGCGTCTTCATATAGTCGACGGTGAGTTCGTGCATCGATGCCATGGCGCCGACCGCTTCGGCGCAAATCGCCGCCATCGCGCTATCGGCGACTTGTTCGATCAGCGGGAAGGCCGCGCAGGGCGGGCCGATCACCCCGGCGGCATCGACGCGCACGCCGCTCAACGTCAGCTCGGCGGCGCGCAGGCCGTCCACGGTCGCATAGCCGCGCACCGACACGCCGGGCGATTTTGCATCGATCATGAATAGCCCAATGCCGGTCCGATCGCGCTGCCCGCCGGCAAGCCGCGCGGACACCACAAATTTATCCGCGCTGTCGCCATGCAGCACCAGGCTCTTGGCGCCGTCGATGAAGTAGCCGGCGCCATCACGGCGCGCCGTTACCGCGACGTCGGCCAGATCGTAGCGCGACTGCCGCTCGGCGTGGGCGAAGGCAAGGATGAGGTCGCCACTCGCGATCTTCGGCAGTAGACCGGCTCGCATCGCATCGCTTCCGCCAAGCCGCAGCAATCCGCCGGCAAGAATCACGGTGGCGAGATATGGCTCGAGCGCCAGAGCGCGGCCCAGCGTCTCCATCACGATCATGGTCTCAATCGGTCCGCCGGCCGACCCGCCGTATTGCTCGTCGAACGGCAGACCGAGCAAGCCGAGTTCGGCGTAACGCTCCCACATTGCGCGGTTCCAGCCGCCGGGCTCCTGACCATAGCGTTTTCGCGCATCAAACGCGTAATGGTCGGCGAACAGGCGCTCGACGCTCTCGCGCAACAGCCGCTGCTCATCGGTCAGCGAAAAATCCATTGTCAGAGTCCCAGAATCGCCTTGGCGATGATGTTCTTCTGGATTTCGTTGGAGCCGCCGTAGATCGAAGTCTTGCGCAAGTTGAAATATTGCGGCGTCAGTGGGCCGACCCAATCGGGGCCGACCGGCGGCTCGTTCCAGCGCTCGCTGCCGTCGTGCGGAACTTGATCCGGCAATGCGTAAGGCCCAACCACCTCGAGCAACAATTCGCTGATGGTTTGTTGAATCTCGGAGCCTTTGATCTTGAGAATGGAGGAGGCGGGATCCGGCTTGTTGCCGTTGCGGGTGCGCTCGGCAGCGACGACGCGCAATTGCGTCATTTCCAGCGCCTTGAGCTCGACTTCGACGGCGGCGATTTTGGCACGAAATCGCGCATCGGCGATCAACGGCTTGCCGGCGACGTGTTCGAGCGCGGCGAGCTGCTTCAGGCGGCGGATGCGCGCCTTGGAGATGCCGACGCGGGCGATGCCGGTGCGTTCGTTGCCGAGCAGGAACTTGGCATAGTCCCAACCTTTGTTTTCCTCACCGATCAGGTTTTCAGCCGGCACTTTTACGTCGTCGAAAAACACTTCATTGACTTCATGGCCGCCATCGATGGTCTGGATCGGGCGTACCGTGATGCCCGGCGTCGTCATATCGATCAGCAGAAACGAAATGCCCTCCTGCCGCTTAACTGCGGGATCGGTGCGCACAAGACAAAAAATCCAGTCGGCATATTGCGCGAGCGTCGTCCACGTCTTCTGGCCGTTGACGATATATTGACCGCCATCGCGCTTGGCCGTTGTTTTCAGCGAGGCGAGATCGGAGCCGGCGCCGGGCTCGGAGAAACCCTGACACCACCAGTCGTCGAGATTGGCAATGCGGGGCAGGAAGCGTTTTTTCTGGGATTCATTGCCAAACGCGATGATGACCGGTCCAACCATGTTGACGCCGAATGGCAAAGGTTCCGGCGCCGGAGCCTGCTGCATCTCGTCGCGGAATAGATAGATCTGAACCGGCCCCCATCCGGTGCCGCCCCATTCTTTCGGCCAGTGCGGGACCGCCCATCCTCTGGCATTGAGAATGCGCTGCCATGTTACCAGATCGTCTTTTACCAGGCGGCGGCCCTCGATCATCTTGTCGCGGATGGCGGCCGGCAGCGCGCTGCGCATGAAGGCGCGCACCTCGTCTCGGAAGGCGGTTTCCTCCGGCGTGAATCGAAGGTCCATAATCCGGGTCCTAATTGATCTCAAACAGGCCGGCGGCGCCCATGCCGCCGCCGATGCACATGGTAATGACGGCGCGTTTGGCGGAGCGCCTGGCGCCCTCGATCAGCGCGTGGCCGGTCATGCGTGAACCGCTCATGCCGAACGGATGACCGATGGCGATGGCGCCGCCGTTGACATTGAGCCGCTCTTGCGGAATGCCGAGCCGCTCCCGGCAATAAATCACCTGGCTGGCAAAGGCTTCGTTGAGCTCCCAAAGATCGACATCGTCCATCTTCACGCCGTGGCGGGCGAGCAGCTTCGGCACGGCGAACACGGGCCCGATGCCCATTTCATCGGGCTCGCAACCGGCCACCGCAAAGCCGCGGAAAGTACCGAGGACCTCAAGGCCGCGTTTTTCGGCGAGCTTGGCGTCCATCACCACGCAGGCGGAAGCACCGTCCGACAATTGGCTGGCATTGCCGGCGGAAATAAACTTCCCTTCACGCACCGGCTTGAGGGCGGCAAGTCCTTCCATGGTCGTGTCCGGACGATTACCTTCGTCGCTGACAAGCGTGACCTGCTCGAAGCTCTCGGCGTTGGTCTTTTTGTCGATGACTTTCTTCGTCGTCGGCAGCGGCACGATCTCGCTGTCGAAGCGCCTGGCCTGCTGCGCCGCCGCAGTACGGCGCTGACTTTCCAGCGCGTAGGCGTCCTGCGCCTCGCGGCTGATTTTGTAGCGTGCCGCCACATTATCGGCGGTGTCGATCATCGGCATGTAGACGTCGGGTTTATGCTGAAGCAGCCACTCATCCTGGACCGACACCTGCTTGCCGTCCTGGATCAGGCTGATGCTTTCGAGTCCGCCGGCGACGATGACCGAGGCCTCGCCGGTCATGATGCGCTGCGCGGCGAGCGCAATCGTCTGCAGACCTGAACTGCAGAAGCGGTTGACCGTCATGCCCGAGACGCTCACCGGCAGACCGGCGCGCAGTGCCGCCTGGCGCGCGATATTGCCGCCGGTCGCTCGCTCCGGATAGCCGCAGCCGAGGATAACGTCCTCGATCTCCGCCGGATCGATCTTGGCGCGTTCGACGGCGTGCTTGACGACATGGCCGCCGAGTTCGGCGCCATGGGTCATGTTGAATGCGCCGCGAAAGGCCCTACCGATCGGAGTGCGCGCAGTGGAAACGATGACAGCTTCAGGCATTGGCGGCCTCGTGTAACTGAAATTTCTGCTTTTCCTCTTCGACCAATTCTTTCTTCGACAGCTTGCCGACGGCGGTGCGCGGCAGCGTGTCGCGTATTTCGAGCGCCGCCGGCATTTCGTGACGGCCAATCTTGTCGGCAAGGAACGCGCGCATCGTATCGAGGGAAATCGGCGTGGCGCCTCGCTTCATGGTGACAAAGGCCTTGATCGCTTCGCCGCGATAGGCGTCGGGAATGCCGATAACAATGGCTTCATGGATATCAGGATGCTCGTAAATCGCATCCTCGATCACCCGCGGATAGACATTAAAGCCCCCGGAAATCACCATGTCCTTCTTGCGGTCGACGACCCAGACGTAGCCATCCTCGTCCATGTATCCGATGTCGCCGGAGAGAAAGCATCCATCGATGAAGGTCTTGGCAGATTCCTCTGGCCGGTTCCAATAGCCGCCGGCGACATTGGGCCCCTTAATGCGGATCTCGCCGGTCTCGCCCAAGCCCAGGACGCGATGCGGGTCGTCGAGCGCGACAATGTCGATGTAGACGCCGGGGAGCGGCAGGCCGCACGATCCCGGTTTTCCGTGGAAGACCACCGGCTGAGTAGAGGCCGCCGGCGAGGTTTCCGTCATGCCGATGCCGCTGCGCAAACGTTTGCCGGTGAGCGTCTCGAACCGCTGCTCAACCTCGACCGGCAGCGCCGCGCCGCCCGAACTGCAGCTCACCAGCGAGGACAGATCGCGTTTCTCGACGCCGGCATTGCACAGCGCAATCCACATGGTGGGGACGCCGTTCATGTGGGTGGCACGCTTGACTTCGATATCGTGGAACGTGGTCTCGACATCGAATTTTGGACGAAGAAAGATTTCGTTGCCATTCGACAAATTGCGCAGCATCACGGTGGACAGCGCAAAAATATGAAACAGCGGCAGCGCGCAAATCACGCGGGCCTCGCCGGGCTTGACAGAAGACTGCGGAACGAACCAGGCGTCGTAGATTGAGCAGGACGCGGTCAGGTTGGCGTGGGTGAGCATGGCGCCTTTGGGAACGCCGGTCGTACCGCCGGTATACTGAAGCAACGCAATGTCGTCTTTTCTGATTTCCGGAAAGCCCGCGGGGAGTTCGCTTTTCATGAGCGTCGCAAGTCTGATGCAGCCATCGGTCTCGGCAATCGGCAGGGGCGCAATTGGCCCCGGGCCCCAACGCTCGTCATCGGCCACAATCAGCATATCGATGTAACCTGCGGCCTTGAGCCTCTCCGCCATCGGCAACAGGCCGGGCAGATTGATCGTCAGCACAATCCGCGCGCCGCTGTCCTTGATCTTGTGAATCAGTTCTCGCTCGGCATCGAGCGGGCTCAATTGCACGACGCGCGCGCCGGTGCGCGTCACGCCAAACAGCGCGATCGGATGATCGGGTGTGTTCGGCAGATAGAAGCCAACAGCAGTGCCGCGGCCGATGCCGAGCCGTAAAAGTCCGGCGGTCAGGCTTTGCGACGCCACGGCCAGATCCTTATAGAGCAATTGCCGGTCGCGAAATTCGATTGCCGGCCGGTCGGGAAAGCGCGCGGCGCTCCGTTCGATCAACTCAGGCAACGTCGTCGTTACAATCGGCGTCTCCCAGCGGATGCCGGGTGGATAGGACTTTTCCCAAATATAAGGGCGTGCGGTCATGCGGCGGATTTTCCGAGCGAACTGAATCCTTCGCCGGTGGCGGCAAGTTTAGTTAGAAGAGGCGCGGGTTCATGGCGCTTGTCGTCGCTATGGCGAGCCAGCGCTGCGAGTCGGTCGCGGATATAGGCAACGCCGACTTTATCGGCATAGAACATGGGCCCGCCGCGCCACACCGGAAAGCCGTAACCGTAGACCCAGATGACGTCGATATCACCCGGCCGTTGCGCGATGCCTTCCTCAAGAATGCGCGCGCCCTCGTTGATCATGGGAAAGATCAGCCGCTCGACGATCTCCTTTTTATCGATGGCCCGCCGCGTCAGCCCAAGCCGGCGCGACGCGGCAACGATCAGGCTTTCCACATCTGTGTCGGGATGTGGGGTGCGGGCGCCGGGCTCGTAGCGATAAAAGCCCCTGCCGGTCTTTTGCCCATAGTGCCCGGCTTCGCACAGCGCGTCGGCGATCTCCGCGCGCAAGCCTTGCGACTTGCGATTGCGCCAGCCGACATCGAGGCCGGCAAGATCGGCCATGGCAAACGGCCCCATCGGAAAGCCGAATTCGACCAGCGCGCCATCGACTTCATGTGGCAGGGCGCCCTCGAGTAAAAGCCGTTCGGCCTCGATCGAGCGGGCGCCCAGCATCCGGTTGCCGACAAAACCGTGGCGATTTCCCACAACCACCGGCACCTTGCCGAGCTTGCGGCCAAGCGCGACGGCTGCGGCCACCACGTCGGGCGCGGTGTTCTTGCCGCGGACGATTTCCAGGAGGCGCATCACATTGGCCGGGCTGAAAAAATGGGTGCCGAGCACGGAAGCTGGACGCCGGGTCACCGCCCCAATGGCGTCGATGTCGAGGTAGGAAGTATTACTTGCGAGAATTGCACTTTGTGCGGCGAGGCGATCGAGATCGCCGAATACCTTTTTCTTGATATCCATTTCCTCGAACACAGCTTCGATAACGATGTCAGCATCCGCCACCGCTGCAAAATCGGTGCTGCCTTTCATCAGCTTGTTGCGGCCCTCCATCTCGGCATCGCTCAAGCTCCCGCGCTTGAGCGAGGTGCTGTAGTTCTTAGCGATCACGTCGAGCCCGCGGGCCAACGCTTCTTTCGAGGCTTCGACGATGGTCACCGGAATGCCGGCATTGGCGAAGCACATGGCGATGCCGCCGCCCATGGTGCCGGCGCCGATGACGGCGGCACGCTTGATATCGTGGGTCTTTGCATCTTTCGGCAGGTCGGCGATCTTGGACGCCGCGCGCTCGGCGAAGAATATGTGGCGCTGGGCTTTCGATTGATCGCCATCCTTCAATTCAATGAACTTGTCGTGTTCGAGTTTCAGTCCTTGGTCGATCGGCAGGTCGATAGCCGCGCGCAGGGCTTCGATCGCCGCAGCCGGCGCCTGCAGGCCGCGCGACCGTTTTCCGTGTGGGGCAACCAGTTCGTCGAATTTGGCACGGTTGCCTTTCATGCCAGCGAGTTTGCCCTCGAGATCTCCGGCCCGACGCAGCGGCGTCTTATCGGCAACAAGTTTGCGGGCAAATGTGATTGCTGCGGCGGTCACGTCGCCATCGACAATGGCATCGACCAGGCCGGCCTCCAGCGCCGCATTGGCGCCGATCGGTTCGCCGGACAGGATCATCGGCAGCGCCTTTTCCATTCCGATCAGGCGTGGCAGCCGCTGTGTGCCGCCGGCGCCGGGAATGAGCCCGAGCTTGATTTCCGGAAGGCCCAGTCTTGAGCCGGGCGCTGCAACACGGAAATGGCAGCCAAGCGCAACCTCAAGCCCGCCGCCCAACGTGGTCCCATGCAAAGCGGCGACGACGGGCTTCGGCATGGCATCAAGCCTTGCGATGACGTCGCCGGTGCCAGGGGGCTTTGGCCGGCTTTCCGAATTCGGTGATGTCGGCACCCGCGATGAACGTGCGTCCCGCGCAGGCGAGCACAACTGCCTTTACCGTGTCGTCGCCGCGCGTCCGCTCTAGCGCATCGATCAGAGCGGTCCTCACCGCGTTACTCAGCGCATTGACCGGCGGGTTGTCGATCGTAATGACGGCAATGCCGTTGTCGCGCCGCACTTCTACCAAATCCGGCATCGAGACGGTCCTTCGGCGTCGCTCGCTGATCTCACAGATGCCGTTGCCTTCGTTCCGCAGTGCGAAACAACGTTCTGCAAGCATTGACCGGAATGCTAGGAAGTGATGCGATCACTGTCAAACGCGTCCGTCCTCGAGAGCCGTGGTTGTGTGATGGCCGCTTACCAAAGCTGGAAAACGAGTGGCGGCCGCCTCGATGAAGCGGTCCCGCATGATGCGCGCAAATTCGTCGTCTCACTCGCGCGCGGTCTTGAGGTTCTCCGCGCATTTACGCCGGGCGAAGGATTGCTCGGCAATCAGGAGATTGCCGCACGCACCGGTCTGCCAAAAGCGACGGTCACGCGGCTGACCTATACGCTGACCCAGCTCGACTATCTGACGCATTTGGGACGGCTGGAAAAATATCAGCTTGCGCCGGGTGCTTTGGCGATCGGCTATTCGACACTTGCGAATATGCGCATTCGCCAGGTCGCGCGCCCGCATATGCAGGCGCTGGCGGATTATTCGGGGGCTTCGGTGGCGCTTGGCAGCCGCGATCGCCTAAACCTGTTGTACCTAGAACATTGCCGGGCAAAATCCGCGGTCATGCTGCGCCTCGATCTCGGCTCGCGCATACCGATCGCAACCACGGCCATGGGCCGGGCCATGCTTGCCGCGTTGCCGGAGAAGGAGCGCGATTGGCTGTTGCGCCATATTGCGCGGCGTGAGCGCAAGCGATGGCCCAAGCTGCGCCTCGGTATCGAACGCGCGCGAAAAGATTTTGCCAGTCGCGGGTTTACCCTCTCGGTTGGCGAATGGCAGACCGACGTGACCGCAGTCGGCGTGCCGCTGATTCCCGCCGATGGATCCGGCATCTTCGCCTTCAATTGCGGTGCGCCGTCGTTTCACTTCAGCCGCAACCGGCTTGTCGGCGACATTGGCCCGCGTCTGCTAAATATGGTGCGCAATATCGAAGCCGAACTGAATGACCGGTAGTGCAGATGCACACGAATATGCGGCAACACAGTCCTGAGTTGCCGGCCGCCGGCGCGGCCAATCGTGCGGCATTGGGCGAACCGCTGCTCGCCGTCCGCAATATCGGTATCACCTTCGGCGGCATCCAGGCGCTCGACGACGTTTCGTTCGATTTGTCGGATGGCCATATTCTCGGTTTGATCGGCCCCAACGGGGCGGGCAAGACCACGCTGTTTAATTGCATTTCGCGCCTTTACACGCCGAACCGAGGAACGATTCTGTTCGATGGCCACAACATCCTGGCAACCGCGGCCAATCGGATTGCCGGCATGGGAATCGCTCGCACCTTTCAGAATCTCGCTCTGTTCCGCACCATGAGCGTGTTCGACAATGCGCGCGTCGGCGGCCATTCGCAAAGCCGCAGCGACTTTTTCAGCGACTCGGTGCGCCTGCCATGGGTTCGGCGCGAGGAAAGTGCGCTAGCCGCCGATGCGTGGGAAATCATCGACTATCTGCAATTGCGCGACGTGGCGCACCGTTGCGTCGCCGACCTGCCGTTCGGGACGCAGAAACGTGTCGAGCTGGCGCGGGCGCTAGCCGCGCGGCCCAAGCTATTATTGCTCGATGAGCCCGCCAGCGGCTTCAATCATCATGAGGTTGAGGAACTCGGCGCGCTGTTCCGTCGTATCCGCGACGACCGCCATGTAACGCTGCTTCTGGTCGAACATCATATGGGTCTGGTGATGTCGATCTCTGATCGAGTGATCGCGCTGGATCTTGGACGCAAGATTGCGGAAGGCACTCCGGCTGACGTTAAAACGAATCCCGAGGTCATTCGCGCCTACCTTGGACCGTCAATACAATGACCGCCCCTGCTCACCGTGCGCGGCTTAAACGCCTTCTACGGCGATACCCAGGTGCTGCATGGCGTTGATTTTGATGTCACCGAAGGCGGCATAACGGCTTTGCTTGGCGCCAACGGTGCCGGCAAAACCTCGACGCTGCGGGCTTTGTCGGGGATGATCCGCACCAACGGTGAAATCGTGTTCAGCGGTATTTCGATCCGCGGCCGCCTCACCGAGGAGATCGCCCGGCTCGGTATCGCCCACGTCCCAGAAGGGCGCGGCACGTTCAGCCGCATGACTGTCGATGAAAATTTGCAACTCGGCGCGATGGCGCGGCCCGGTCGCGCGGCCATCGCGGCCGATCGTGATCGGCTTTACGGCTATTTTCCTAAACTCCGTGAACGCCGCGGCCAGCAGGCCGGCACGCTGTCCGGCGGCGAGCAGCAGATGTTGGCGATCGCCCGCGCGCTGATGCTGCGCCCGCGGCTAATCCTGCTCGACGAGCCTTCATTCGGTCTTGCGCCGATGATCGTTGCGGAGGTGTTCGCGATCCTGCGCAAGCTCAACGAAGAAGATGGAACGAGTATGCTGCTGGTTGAGCAAAACGCGACGGCAGCGATAGCGCTTGCCGATCATGCCTATCTTCTGGAAACCGGAAATTTGATCATGGGCGGGGCCGCGAGCGACATCGGCCGCGACGAGAACGTCCGACGCGCTTATCTCGGCTACTGACACGGGCAATGGCATGGATCT
Source organism: uncultured Alphaproteobacteria bacterium (assembly GCA_963753925.1). Lineage (GTDB taxonomy): Bacteria > Pseudomonadota > Alphaproteobacteria > Rhizobiales > Xanthobacteraceae > Pseudolabrys. The sequence continues at coordinate 330,907 of CAVWEF010000006.1, read as the reverse complement.
TTTTCTGCATCAGGTGCTGGCCGGCGTCGCGACAGGCGCAATCTATGCCTGCATGGCGCTTGCTATTGTGATGATCTATCAGGCCATCGACAGCCTTAATTTTGCCCAAGGCGAAATGGCGATGTTTTCGACCTTCATCGCCTGGCAGTTGATTCAATGGGGCGTTCCCTATTGGCCCGCATTTTTTGCCACCATCGTCATTTCCTTCGTCGCCGGGGTCGTCATTGAACGTGTCGTGTTCAAGCCGCTGCGCGAAGCCTCTTTGTTCAGCCACATCGTCGTTTTCATCGCGCTGTTTGCCATTCTCAACAGCCTTGCCGGGTTCATCTGGAACTTCACCATCAAGAGCTTTCCAAGCCCGTTCAGTTCGCGTCCGCTGTTCGGCAGCGACCTGATCAGCATGCACGACGCGGGCATGATACTCGTGACGCTGATTATGCTGGTGCTGCTTTATGTCTTCTTCCGCTACACGCGCATCGGCCTTGCCATGCGGGCAACGGCCGCCAACCCAGAGTCGGCGCGGCTCGTCGGCATCCGCGTCGGCTGGATGGTGGCGCTCGGCTGGGGCATGGCGGCGGCGATCGGCGCCGTCGCCGGCATGCTGATCGCTCCCGTCGTTTTCCTCGAACCGAACATGATGCTCTCGATCCTGCTGTACGGCTTTGCCGCGGCGGTTGTCGGTGGCCTGAACAGTCCGTTTGGCGCCGTCATCGGCGGATTTTGTGTCGGCATCATCGAAAATCTCGCGGGCACCTTCATCCCTTATGTGGGGCGCGAGCTTAAACTGACGATCGCGCTCGCGCTCATCGTTGCCGTGTTGACGCTCAAGCCGAGCGGATTATTCGGTCGAACCGTCGTCAATCGGGTCTAGTCGCGATGGGGCAGAAAATCGCCAGCGAAGTTGCGGCCGTCACTCGGTCCGGCGGGACGACTGCGAACCGGCAACGGCTCGTTCTCATCGCCGCGGCGGTCGCGCTCGCCGCAATCCTGCCGTTCGTGGTGAAGAATTTTCTCATCTTTCAGCTGACGCTGGCAATGGTCTACGCCGTCGCCATCCTCGGACTCAATCTGCTCACCGGGTTCAATGGTCAATTTTCACTCGGCCATTCGGCCTTCTTCGCCATCGGCGCCTATACCGCGGCGATCATGATGGACCAGGGGGGCGTCGCCTATTACTGGACCTTGCCGACTGCCGGCGTAGCCTGTCTTATCTCGGGCTTCCTATTCGGGCTGCCGGCGCTGCGGCTTGAGGGCATCTATCTCGCGCTGGCGACTTTCTCACTTGCGGTGGCGACGCCGCAACTCCTCAAGTCCAGCCCGCTTGAGCCCTGGACCGGTGGCGTGCAGGGCATCACCATCATCAAGCCGGATGCGCCGTTCGGTCTGCCGTTGAGCCCCGATCAATGGCTCTATTTCTTTACGCTCGCGGTACTGCTGGCTTTGTATTTCTGCGCCGCAAATCTCATCGACAGCCGGACCGGACGCGCCATCATGGCAATCCGCGACAATTCGATCGCGGCGCGGTCGATGGGCGTCGACGTATCGCTCTACAAGGCACTGACCTTCGGCGTCAGCGCGTTTTATACCGGCGTCGCGGGCGCGCTCGGCGCCATCGTGATCCAGTTTGTCGCGCCCGACAGTTTCACATTCGCCCTCTCGATCGGCCTGTTCGTCGGCCTGGTGATCGGCGGCGTCGGCTCGATCGCGGGCACGTTGTTCGGCGGCTTGTTCGTCCTGTTCGTGCCGAATATTGCCGAAAGCGTTTCCAAGGGGCTTGCTGGCGCGGTCTACGGCGTAATCCTCATTCTCGTCATCTACTTGATGCCGTCCGGCGCCGCCGGACTGGTTCGACTGATTAGGAGCAAGCTCGCGCGGCGAATTCGCTAGCGCGATAAACACAAGGGAGGAAGCAGATGCAGAATCGCATTCGATTAATCGCGGCAATCGCTTTCGGGGTGGCAATCGCGACGACGCCGGCGCTCGCGCAGAAGAAATACGATCCCGGCGCCACGGACACCGAGATCAAGATCGGCAACATCAATCCGTACAGCGGCCCGGCCTCCGCCTACGGCCTCATCGGCAAGACGATCGCGGCCTATTTCAAAAAGGTGAATGCCGAGGGCGGCGTCAACGGCCGCAAGATCAATTTCATTTCCTACGACGACGGCTACAGCCCGCCCAAAGCAGTCGAGCAGGCGCGCAAGCTGGTCGAGAGCGACGAAGTGCTGTTGATTTTCCAGAGCCTCGGCACGCCGTCAAACTCGGCGATTCACAAATACATGAATGCCAAGAAGGTGCCGCAGCTCTTTCCAGCCACTGGCGCGACGAAATGGGGCGATCCGAAGAATTTCCCTTGGACCATGGGCTGGCAGCCGAACTACCAGAGCGAAGCGCGCATTTATGCGAAGTATCTGCTCGACAAATATCCCAACGCGAAAATTGGCATCCTCTATCAGAACGATGACTACGGTAAGGACTACGTGAAAGGGATGAAGGACGGTCTTGGTGCCAAGGCACAGACGATGATTGTTTCTGAGCAACCCTACGAGACCACCGACCCGACGGTTGATTCCCAAGTCATCAATCTGAAGGCTTCAGGCGCCGACGTATTCTTCAACGTCACCACGCCGAAATTTGCCGCGCAGGCCATCCGCAAGGCGGCTGAGATCGGCTGGAAGCCGCTGCACCTGCTCAACAACGTATCCAATTCGGTCGGCTCGGTCCTCAAGCCCGCCGGCATGGAGAACGCCAAGGACGTCGTCTCAACGGCCTACTACAAAGACCCGACCGATCCGACCTGGAAAAACGACGCCGGGTTCAAGCGCTGGGAGGAATTCATGGCCAAATATTTCCCGGAAGGTGACAAGTCATCGAGTTTCACGGTTTACGGGTACTCGGTGGCTCAGACGCTGGTGCAAGTCCTCAAGCAGTGCGGTGACAATCTCACGCGCGAAAACGTCATGAAGCAGGCGGCGAATCTCAAGGACTTTGAGCCCGAAATGCTGCTGCCAGGGATCAAGGTCAACACCAGCCCCACTGACTTTTATCCGATCGAGCAGATGCAACTCATGCGCTTCAACGGTCAGCGCTGGGAGCTGTTCGGGCCCGTCCTGAGCGGCGGTACGAGCAGCTGAAGCAAAGGACGTCTCCCCGCCCGGATGTTCCGGGCGGGGCAAGTTCGTGCTTGCACTGCTGATCGGCTAGCCACTCAGCAACGCTTGATTTGCCGGAAAGACATAAAATGGTGGAAATTCTCAAAGGCGTGCGGATTCTCAGTTTCAATCATTTCCTGATGGGGCCCTTGGGCATTCAATTTCTCGCGGACCTCGGCGCCGATGTCATAGCGGTCGAACCTTTAGGCGGCGCCTTTCAGAGGAACTGGAAGGCGACGGACAAAGACGTAGACGGCCAGACCATGCTGTTGCTGACCGCAAATCGGAACAAGCGCAGTCTGGCGCTGGACTTGAAAAATCCGGAAGCGCTGGCGATCGCAAGAAAACTCATAAAAACGTCGGATGTAATCGCCGAGAACTTTCGCCCCGGCGTTCTCGACAAGCTCGGACTTGGATTTGAGGCGGCAAAGAAAATCAAGCCCGACATTATATACGCCGCCGCTTCCGGGTATGGCCCCGACGGTCCCTACGTCAACCGCCCCGGCCAGGACTTGTTGATCCAGGCGCTTTCGGGCCTGGCGACGATTACCGGAAGCCGCGAACATGGGCCGCGCGCGGTGGGCGTTTCCGCGGTCGACCATCACGGGGCGGCGCTGCTTGCGGCCGGCGTGCTTGCGGCGCTCGTTCAGAAGTCGCGCACCGGCAAGGGCTGCCGCGTCGATGTCAATTTGCTGTCCGCCGCAATCGATCTGCAGATGGAATCGTTTACCTGTTATCTGAACGGGCCCACGCCCGACGATGTGCGGCAGGCCGGTCCCATAGCCGGCTGGATTTATGGCGCGCCCTACGGCATCTACGCCACAAAAGACGGCCACATTGCAATTTCGCTCGCGCCTCTCGGAGTGTTGGCGGATGCTTTGGGCTTGCCCGCCGACCGGCGCGTTGCCGATGCCGACGCCTATCGAAGCCGGGACAGGGCAGCCGCCGCGATTGCCGAAAATCTCGCGACGCGCACCACGGCCGAGTGTCTCGACATTCTGGCGAAGCACGAAATCTGGCATGCCCGGATCAACGACTATTCCGACGTCGTGGTCGATCCGCAAGTCGTTCACAATAAAAGTTTCCGGGTCGTCGAAGGCGCGACCGGGTCGCCGATTACGCTCGTCACTCATCCGGTGCGCTATGATGGGCAAGTCCCCGAAGTCCGGCTGCCGCCGCAAAAGCTTGGCGCGCAGTCGGAAGAGGTCTTAAAGGAACTTGGTTACGGGGCTGACGAAATTCAGCGTCTTTGCAAGAACGGCGTCGTCGGCGTCTGCGCGGCTTAAGAGCGCTTTGCAAAGTGCGCCGGCTCGACTTTCGACTCTCGTGTCACGCGTCGTTCGGAACCCATTTGAGAATGTGTTCGCCGACGACAACGAGATCGCCGTTCTGATTGACGACCGAAATCTCGGACCGCGACCGGCGCTTGGCCGGGTCGATCTCCTTGATCTTGTAGCGAACGGTAATCGTATCGCCGATGAAGACCGGGCCGAGAAATCGAATCTTGTCATAGCCGAGAGACACTGCGGTCTCGGTCTCGCTCATTCCGGCATGCTCTTCGATCATCTTCGTCGAGGCGGTCGACATGAAGCCGATCATCAACGCGCCATGAGCGATGCGGTGCTTGTACTTCGAGCGGTTCATCACCTGCTCATTGACGTGATTTGACGAAAGGTCGCCGGTAATTCCCGCGAACATGTAGACATCGGCCTCGCCGACGGTTTTCGAGAACGTGACCTCCTGGCCCGGGCTCACATAAAAATCAGACATGGCTTTCCCTCGCTCCCTTGGAAGACAATCAATCGTTCCCGTTCCACAAGTTCGCTACTGAGCCGCATTGTGGTGTGGATGCCTCACCCATGCCTGACCTCAGGGATCAGGAAATTGGCGAGCATGTCGGCCTGCGCCCTGTACATCTGCACGCCGGTTGAAATGCGGCAGCCGCAAGCGCGCGCATGCGCGAGCAGCGGCGTGATTTCCGGATCGGTAACGACGTCCGCCACCACCAGGCGCGGGTCGAGTTTTCCGAATTGCGCGGGCATGCCGGCGGCGGGCGCCATGCCGATGGGCGTTGCGTTGACGAGGAGATCCTGGTTTTCCACGCTCACCGGACCGGCTGTGATGCGGCAATCGGCATGCGCCTTGTCGAGGCGCGCGGCGACCGCGCTGGCCTTGCTGTGATCGAGATCGAAGACCGTGACGCTCGCGGCGCCGGCTTCGGCGATGGCGTCGATAATGGCGCTTCCCGCGCCGCCCGCTCCGATCACCATCGCATGCTTGCCTTGGAAATCGAGCCCCGCATGGCGAACGGCATTGACGAGGCCGAGGCCGTCAAACATGTCGCCGATCCAGCTTCCGTCCGCTTCGCGGCGCGCGACGTTGACGGCGCCGACGCGTGTAGCGCGTGGCAACAGCTTGTCGACATAGGCCATGGCGCGCACTTTGTGGGGAATGGTCAGAATAAAGCCGTCGAAATTGCCCATGGCTTTCAGTCCGCGCAGCACCGTATCGAATTCTTCAGGCCGGGCGAGGAGGGGAAGGCAAATCGCGTTGAGCCCGCTGGCGCGGAAGCGTTTGCTAATCAATTCAGGCGATTTCACCTGCGCGATCGGATTGCCGATAATTCCGAACAACCGGGTTGCGCCGTCCACGATTTCCGGACTATGGGCCCCGACGATCATTGCGCGGCCTTCGGCATCTCAAGCCGCGGCGAGCGTAGCGGCGGCTGGCGCTTGGAAAGGTCGTTCGCAAGGTTAAGTCGCTCCGGCCTGAACAGGCGCGCGTCCATGGTCGCAAGCGGGGCGGCGATTTTCGGCGCAAACCCCATACGCGCGATAATATCCCGCTGAACGTCGATGCCCGGCGCGATCTCGATCAGTTCGACGCCGGAAGCGCCGAGCCGGAACACCGCCCGTTCCGTAACATACAGCACCCGCTGCCCACGCTCGCGGCCGAAGGTACCGCTGTACGTGACCTGCTCGACCGCGGCGACGAACTTGCGGCCGTCGCCGTCGCGCGCGATTTGCATGCGGCCGTTGGGCCACGACAGGTCGTTTTTGCCGGCGGTGAAGGTGCCGCTGAAGATTACGGCCTTGGCATTCTGGCTGATATTGATGAAACCGCCGGGGCCGACGATGCGGCCGCCGAAACGACTGACATTGACGTTGCCGGCCTCGTCCACTTCGGCGAAGGAGAGAAAGGCGAGATCGAGCCCGCCGCCGTCGTAGAAATCGAACTGGTAGGGCTGGTCGATCATAGCGGCGTAATTTCGCGAAGCGCCGGCCTCGTTGCCGGAGGCGGGGGCCCCGCCGATCAGGCCTTGTTCGTTGGTGAGGCAGATATCGTCGAGTACGTCTTCCTCGGCCGCAACATTGGCAATGCCTGTGGAAATGCCAGAGCCGAGATTGCAAACCGCGCCGGGGAACAGTTCGAGGGCGGCGCGCCGCGCAATAATCTTGCGGGCATCGAGCGGCAGCACCGGAATATCCGACAGCGGAATTTTCAGTTCACCGGCATAAGACGGGCTGTAATAGGTTTCGTAGGTCTGACGCTGCCCGGCATCGATGACGACGAGATCGACCAGAATGCCGGGAATTTTCACCTGCTTTGCCGGCAAGGTGCCGCTTTGCGCCATGCGCTTGACCTGCACGATCACGAGACCGCCGCAATGCCGGGTCGCCTGCGCCTCCGCCAGCATTTCTAGGAAGACGGCTTCCTCTTCCATGGTGACATTGCCATCCTCGTCGGCCGTCGAGCCGCGCAGGAAGCAGACGTCGAAATGCAGGGATTTGAAGAACAAGTAGTCTTCGCCGCGGAACTGCATCAGTTCGACGAGGTCGTCCTTGGCGCGCTTGCTCTGGCGGCCGCCACCGTGGCGTGGATCCACGAAACTGTGCAATCCCGTTTTGGTGAGCAGGCCCGGACGTCCCGCCGCGATTTCGCGCATGAGCTGCGACAGCGCCCCCTGCGGCAGCGTATAACCTTCGATCTTGTCGGCGAGGGCAAGGTCGGAAATCTTCGGCGAATTGACAAAAGTGCCGCAGATCACGCGCTTGAGCAGGCCTTCATGCGCTAGATGAGCGGCGCCGAGGTTTTTGCCGTCACCGAGCCCCACCGGATGAACCGCGGTGATGTTGCGCGGCTCGTCTTCGGCAAGGAAGCGCCGTTCGAGCGCCGCCAGCAACGCTTCGGGAACGGCGTGGCCGCCGCCAGAACCGCCCACCACCACGGTGTCGCCGGAGCGGACGAACCGCACCGCCTCATCGGCCGATACGCGTCGCACGGGCCTCCTCCCGAAAAGGCTTGTCAGCCGCCTTTTAGATCGTTCTAAAATTTGGATGACGGGGTGTCAAATCTAAACTACGATAGCCGCAACGACAAAGCGAAAAGAACAAAAACGTCGATACCGGGCGGAAACCAAGGCAAACCAACTCACGTTCGTACTATGGATGCAGTGAAGGCTGACGGCGGGGGATCGGACCGCCACCGCATGATGCGCGAGACTGCGCGCCAATTCTGCGAGCTTGAGATCCACCCGGTTGCCGTGGAACTCGACGACAGCGAGCGTTTTCCGGCCGACATATACGACAAGATGGCGCGGCTCGGCATGTTCGGCATAACGGTGCCGGAAGACCTGGGCGGCGCCGGGGCCGACACGGTGTCGTACGCCATCGTCATGGAAGAACTGGCACGCGGCTATGCCTCGGTCGCCGACCAGTGCGGCCTCGTCGAACTGGTCGGCACGCTGCTTGCGACCCATGGCACCGCCGACCAGCGGGAAGCCTATCTGCGGCCCTTGCTGGCGGCGAAGCGTCGCTGCGCCTACGCCATCACTGAAGCGGAAGCCGGCTCCGACGTCTCCGGCATCAAGACGACGGCGACCGAGACGGCCGACGGCTGGCGCTTGAGCGGCGGCAAATTGTGGATCCACAACGCGCCAATCGCCGATTTCGCGGTGGTGCTGGCACGCACCGCGCCCGATCTCGGCAAACGCGGCATGAGCATCTTCATCGTCGACCGCGAGCGCAAGGGTTACAAGATCGGCCGCCAGGAACATAAAATGGGCCAGCGCGCTTCACCGGTCGGCGCGCTGCACTTCGACAATATCGAGCTGCCGAAGAGCGCGCTGCTCGGGCCGCTCAACCGCGGCTTTCACATGATGATGAGCGTGCTCGACAAGGGTCGTGTCGGCATCGCCGCTCTGGCAGTTGGAATCATGCAAGGCGCGCTCGAGGCATCGGTCGCCTACGCCAAGGAGCGGCGCCAGTTCGGCCGGGCGATCGCGGAATTCCAGGCCGTGCAATGGATGCTCGCCGACATGGCGAAAGACGCCCATGCGGCGCGGCTGATGACGCTGCACGCCGCCGGCATGCTCGATCGCGGCGAACGCGCCACTGCCGAGTGCTCGATGGCGAAATGCTTCGCTGCCGATGCCGCCGTTGCGCACGCCGCCAACGCGGTCCAGGTGCATGGCGGGATGGGCTATATCCGCGGCGTCGAGGTCGAACGCCTTTATCGCGACGCCAAGATTACCCAGATCTACGAAGGCACCAACCAGATCCAACGCATGCTGATCGCGAGGCAGCTTCTAGCATGACGCAGCGCCCCCGCGTCTTCATCACCGGTGCGCGCCGCGGCATCGGCTGCGGCATCGCCTTTGCGTTCGCCGAGGCCGGTTACGACGTCGTCATCAACGATATCGTTGAGGACAACACGGCGCGCGCGGCCATGGACGGGTTGCGCGCGCGCGGCGCCAATGCCGTTTTCCTCAAAGGCGACATCGCCGATCTCGACGGCCATCCGGGGCTGGTCGACCGGGCTATCGCCGCGTTCGGCGGCCTCGAGTGTCTCGTCAACAACGCCGGCATCTCGGTGCGCACCCGGGGCGACATCCTCGAGGTGACGCGGCAAAGCTACGACGAGGTGATGAGCGTCAACCTTCGCGGGCCGTTCTTTCTCACGCAGGAGGTGGCGCGGCGCATGATCGCCGGCCCTGCAACGCCGCATCCGCGCTCAATCATCAGCCTGTCCTCGATGAACGCCTTCGTGGCCGCGCCGGATCGGGCTGAATATTGCCTGTCCAAGACCGGCGTTTCGATGATGACGAAGCTCTTTGCGATACGGCTCGCCGAGATAGACATCGGCGTGTTCGAAATTCGTCCCGGCATTATCCGCACCGACATGACCGCGGTGGTGAAGGACAAATACGACAGGCTGATCGCGGAGGGCGTCACGCCGGCCAGGCGCTGGGGCGAGCCGCAGGATATCGCCCGCGTCGCGATTGCGCTGGCGTCAGGCAGTTTTCATTTCTGCACCGGCGACGCTTATCACGTCGACGGCGGCCTGCACGTTCACCGGCTGTAGGGCCTGGGCCGCCATGAAAATACTCGCCGCACCGCAGTCTTCCGCAGCTGAAGTGCTATCAAAAGCATTGGTGGATTCACGAAACGACGGCCGGCCGCGGCAAGGCCCGAGCGCCTTCTCTGCGCGGACCGCCGCTGGAGGCGCGCACCACCAATTTCGGCTCCAATACGATGTCGCGGGGCGGCGCATCGTGATCGGCGATCCGTTCCAGCAGCAATCGCGCCGCGGCTTCGCCCATGGCGGCGCTGTCGATCGAAACGCTGGTCAGCGCTGGTTTCCACAGCGCGGCTTCTCTGGTGTCGTCGCAACCGACGACCGCGAAGTCCGTGCCGGGTTCGAGGCCGAGCTGACGCAAGCCGAGCATGACACCGAAAGCGACGACATCGTTGTAGCAGGCGGCCGCGGTCGGTGGATTGCGCGTCTTGAGCAGCGCCTTGATCGCTTCGGCGCCGCCTTCGCGCGTCGCCGGACAGGAAATAAGCAGATCGGGATCGAGCCTGAGACCGTGCGCGGTGATGGCGTCGGCAAATCCTTTGCGGCGATCGATGCCGGTCGAGACGCGGTCGTTGCCGCCGATCATGGCGATGCGCTTGTGCCCGAGCGAAATGAGATGCTCAGTCGCGAGCAGGATGCCGTGGCGATGGTCGTTGCCCGCGTAGTCGAGCCCGGCGCCGCGCACATAGCGCGAAATTTGCACGCACGGCATGCCGAACTGAACGAGCCTTTGCAGGGATTTTGCCTTGGTTCCCTCGGCGGGGCAGATGATCAATCCGTCGACATTGTATTCGCGCATTGTGTCGATGAACTGGTCCTGGCGCGCGGGGTCCTCCGCGCAGTTGCTCAGGAAAATCGAATAGCCGATCTGGTTCAGCGCGCGCTCGATCGCGGCCGTCAACTCGGCGAAATACGGATTGGCCAGCTCGTTGATGGCGACGGCGACGGTGTGCGTGCGCTGTGTGCGCAGGCTGGCTGCGCCGCGATTATAGACGTAGCCGAGCGTACGCATCGATTCGAGCACACGCTCGCGCGTTGCCTGCGCGACCAGCGGGCTTTTGCGCAGGACGAGCGAAACCGTGGCCGGAGACACGTCCGCGTGCTTGGCAAGGTCGCGCAAAGTCAGCCGGCTGCGGCTGCGGGACCGTTTGCGCGCCGGACTCATCGCCGGGAGTTCCCGGCGATTGTCGTCGGAATGAAAATGTGTGGTCGGCCGCACCGATCGGTCGATGGACGCAAATAGCGGGAGAGGACTATGACCACTGAAATCACATTGACCGTCGCCGATTTCGTTGCCGAGATCGTGCTCAATCGGCCGCAAAAGCACAACGCCATGACAGCCGAAATGGCGGCCCGTTTGCAAGAGGTTTGTGCGGCGGTCGACCGCGACGATGCCGTCAAGGTCGTTTTGATCAAAGGCGCAGGCGAGCGAGCGTTTTCGTCGGGCAGCGACCTGAATTCGCTCGCTGCCTATCCCTCCGCCTGGGCGTTCCGCAACCGCGTGAGTTACGAGGATGTCGTCCGCAACGTGAAGAAGCCGGTCATCGCCGCGCTCAAGGGGTGGGTGCTGGGCGGCGGCGGTGAAATGGCGCTTGCCGCCGACATCCGCGTCGCCGGCCGCAGCGTGAAGATGGGTTTCCCCGAGGTGACGCGTGGCTGGGTTGGCGGCGGTGGCGCCTCGCAGATGTTGCCGCGCCTGGTCGGTTACGGCCAGGCGATGCGGCTTCTTCTTACCGGCGAGCCGATCAGTGCCGAAGAGGCCTACCGGCTCGGCCTGGTGGAATATATCGTCGACGACGCCGAGGTTGAACCGACGGCACGGGCGCTTTGCCGGCAGATCGCCAATCATAGTCCGGTCGCATCGCAATCGGTGAAAGCGGCGGTGCGCGCGGCATTGTCGTCGAGCCTCGACGCTGGGCTCCGATACGAGAACGAGATGAACGCGCTCTGCTTCTCGGCTGGCGATCACATGGAGGGCATCAACGCTTTTCGCGAGGGCCGCACCGCGCAGTTCAAGCGATAAGCATGTCGTCGCGGGTGGCCGTTCCCATGGTGTTTCCCGGAGCGTTCCCATAACCTTGCATCAACTGGCAGACGTAGACGCGGGACGGAACACGAATGGCATCCAAAAAAGCCGAGGGCGGAAGGCTCTTCTTTCAGTCGGAGACCTTCGAACCGCAGAAGCTCGAGCGGCGAAAAGCCTCCGGGCGCGTCGTCGAGGAGCCGGCGCAGACAGTTCCCGTCCACACCGAGTGCGACGTGCTCGTGGTCGGCGGCGGGCCGTCTGGGACCGCGGCGGCGGTTGCGGCGGCGCGATTGGGTGCCGACGTCGTCCTTCTCGAGCGCTACAATCACCTGGGCGGGCTCTCGACCGGAGGCCTTGTTATCTGGATCGACCGGATGACGGACTGGACCGGAAAGCTCGTCATTCGCGGATTTGCCGAAGAAATCCTGTCGCGGCTGACGCGCGATAAAATTGCAGGTCCGGTTCCGGCGGACTGGGGATCGCACGACCCCGACAAGGTCGCCTACTGGGCGCTGCGCACCGCCGCCTACCATGGGACCGTGACCCACTCGCCGACGCTCGATCCGGAATGGCTGAAGGCCGAATCGCTGGCGATGGTTCTCGACGCCGGCGTTTCTCCGATCTTCCATGCTTGGGGCGTGCGGCCGCTCACCGAGGGACGGCGTGTGACCGGTTGCATCTTCGAGAGCAAGGAAGGGCGCCGCGCGGTGCTGGCCAAGGTCACGATCGACTCAACCGGCGACGGCGATCTCTATGCGCGAGCCGGCTCCGCCTTCGAGACTGAGGTCGATGCCGGTGACATCCACGGCTGCATGAACACAGTCTGGCTGTTCGGCGGCGTCGACATGGACACCTTCCTGCGATTTCGCTCCGAGACGCCTGAGCAATACGCGCAATTCATGGCGCGCGGTCGCGAAAGCATGCGCTTCTTCGAGAAACCCGTGGTGTCGTGGCGCAACGACATCGCTCTGTTCATGGGACCGCGCTTCGCTGGCTATTCCGCGTTGAAAGTCGAAGACCTGTCGGAGGTCGAAATCAAAAGCCGTCAGCTCATGCTCGCCCATCTCGGCTTCTTCCGCGAGAACGCGCCGGGCTTCGCCGACGCATTCATCATGCTGTCGGCGCCGCAGCTCGGCGTGCGGCACGGCCGCCGGCTCGCCGGTCTCGGCAAGATAACGCGAGAAAAATGGGACGGCAGTGTCGCTGCGGACGAAATCGGCGTGTCGCCGCCGCTGTCGCCGAAATTCGGCAATGTCTCCGTGCCCTATAGCGCGATCGTTCCGCGCGAGGCCGAAGGCCTGCTGGCGCCAGGCCGCCATTTGTCTTGCGACATGAACACGCATTCGTTCATGCGGGAAATTCCGCAATGCTGGGTGACCGGGCAGGCTGCCGGCGTGGCCGCGGCGATTGCGGCCGATCGCGACCTTGCGCTTGCAAAAGTGCCGATAGCGGAATTAAGACGCCATCTCGCGGCGCAGGGCGCGTTTCTCAACCCGCTGCGCGAAATGGCCGAGAGCTGAATTGCGCGCGGTTCGCCAACGCGCGGCGAAATGGCGTGACCTGGCATAACGTGGTGTAATGAACAAAAGATCAAAGTAGGGAGCAGTGAGACAATGTTTCGTTTTTCGATCGGCGGCATTTTCTACGCGAAGGCCGCATTGGCCGGCGCGCTTGCCTGCGGGCTTTTGACGGGAATCGCCTTCGCGGCAGAGCCGGCGCCGCTCAATCCACCGCAGAAAATCAAGATCGCCTACGTTCCGATCATGAAATTCGCCACCGCGTACGTCGCGGCCGACCGCGGTCTGTTCAAGAAGTACGGCCTCGACGTCGAACTGGAGAAGGTCAAGTCCGGCACCGAAGCCATTGCCTTTCTGACGCAAGGCAGCGTCGATGTCGGCGGCATCGCCATCGTCACCTCGCTGTGGAACAGCTGGAATCGCGGGCTTGCCATTCGCATCATCGCGCCGGGCGGGCTCGAGCCGATGCAAGGCAGTTCGACCGATCTGCTCGTCAGCAAGAAAGCCATGGATGCTGGCGTCGAGACGCTTACCGATCTCAAGGGCAAGAAAATCGCCGCGGCGGGCGGACCCGGCAGCGGTTCGGAATATTTGATTGCGAAGGCACTGGAGCGCGTCCATCTCACCATCCGCGATGTGAACTTGGTCAATATCGGCAATCCCGACATCCCGGCGGCGCTCGCGGCGGGATCGGTCGATGCCGGTCTTGCCGGCCCGCCGTTCTCGACACAGGCGCTTAAATCCGGTGAAGCGACCGTGCTGGCGACCGACCTGACGCCGGGCCTGATGACGGTCGCCTTCGTCGGCTCCGGCAAATTCATCACCGAGCGCCCGCAGGTCGCCGAGCGTTTCGTTGTCGCGCTCACCGAAGCCGCGCGTCTCATGCAAGGCGGCAACTATCTCTGCAAGGAAAACATGGACGCCTACATGAAATACACCACCTCGACCGAGGCGGCGCTGAAGGCCGGCAAGCCCGCGGTCTACGATCCGAACCAGGCCATCCCGGTCAAGGGCCTGGCGGATATCGAGCGCGTCCACCGCGAGAACGGCCGCACCGACTACGACAAGCCGATCGATCTGAAGAAGGTGGTCGACGAGCAGTTTGTCGACAAGGCGGTGGCCGCGCTCGGCAAAGTCAAGGACTGATGGTTCGCGACGACGCGACCGGCGGCAAGCGCCAGTCGCTTTCCCCTTGCGCGAGGAGCGGCGGTCATGGCTGATCGCGCGGCCGATGCGGCGTCGCAAAAGACGGCGGCCAAGATCGAGACACGGCAGGTCCGCAAGGTCTACGACACGGCCGCAGGCCAGACGGTAGCGCTTGATGATTTCAGCCTCGATGTCTCCGATGGAGAGTTCGTCTGCATCGTCGGACCATCCGGCTGCGGCAAATCGACATACCTGCGGATGCTTGCCGGCCTCGATACGCACACGTCGGGCACCATTCTGATCCGCCCCGGCGACGATCCGAAAAAGCCGCTCAACAGCGTGGTGTTCCAGGAATACGCCGTCTTCCCCTGGAAGACGGTCATCGAAAACGTCGCCTTCGGCCTGCACATGCGCGGGATCGACAAGGCCGAGCGGTTGCACATCGCCAATTACTGGCTGGAACGGGTCGGCTTGCGCAAATTCGCGCACTATTATCCGTACCAGATCTCCGGCGGCATGAAGCAGCGCGTCGGCATTATCCGCGCGCTCGCCAACGATCCGGAAGTGCTGCTGATGGACGAACCGCTCGGCGCGCTCGACGCGCAGACGCGCATCGTGCTGCAGGACGAATTGCTGCGCATCTGGGAAGAGACGCGCAAGACCGTCGTCTACATCACGCACAGCCTGGACGAGGCGATCCTGCTAGGCGACCGGGTCATCCTGATGACGGCGCATCCGGGCCGGTTGCTTGCGACCTTTCCCATCGATATCAAGCGCCCGCGCACGGTCGAGACCATGAACACGCCGGAATTCGCCGAATTGCGCGGCGCGATCTGGCGCCAGCTTAGCCACGAGGTCACGCGCGCCATGGAGATGCAGGCATGAGCGACGCAACCGGCTCCGCTCGCGCCGCTGCAACCGGAAAGCTCGCGGCGCGCGGTCTGTTTGGCGGACTCGTTCTTCTTGCCGGAACGTGCGTCATCTGGAACGGCATTCTTTATGCTGCCGCGCTCTGGCGGCCTTATTGGTGGCTCGCACTGCTCGGCAATTTCGTACTGATCGTGATTGCTGCGGAACGAATCGGCCGTGTCGTGCCGCTGGCGTGGCGCAAGCTTTACGAGCGCACGCTCGCCTTCGGCTTTCCGCTGCTGGCGCTGGTTGCATGGCAGCTCATTGTCGATGCCGGCATCTTGAATCCGCTGTGGTTTCCGCAGCCGACGCGGATCGCCAAGGCGCTGTGGGACGTAACTGTCAATTACGACCGCTTCTCGCAAACGAGCCTGATCGGCCGGCCGTGGCTCATTCCTTCGCAATTCGCATCGCACGGCTGGGCCGGAGTCTGGAGCCTGTTCGCCGAAAGCCATGTCTGGGCGACGCTCGGTCGCGTCGGCGTCGGCTTCGTCATCGGCGCCATCCCCGGCATCCTGCTTGGCGTCGTCATGGGCATCAACCGCACTGTGCGGCTGATGCTCGATACGACGCTGTCGGCGATTTATGTGCTGCCCAAGATCGCCATCTTCCCCATCGTCATGCTGATGTTCGCCGATCCGTTCGGCGAAGGGCCGAAAATCGCGGTGGTTGCGCTGTCGGTCTTCTTCCTCATGACCATCAACACGATGGCCGCAGTGCGTGACATCGACCCGGTTTATCTGATGGCCGGCCGCAACTACGGTGCGCGCGGCCTGTCGATGCTGTGGCACGTCATCTTGCCGGCGGCGATGCCGGTGATCTTCGCCGGCTTACGGCTGGCCCTCGGCACCGCGCTCATCGTCATCATCTCGGTCGAATTCCTGCGCGCCAAACAGGGCGTCGGCTTCATGACCTTCTATTATTGGGAGGTGCTGAGCCCGGAGAAAATGTATGCCGGCCTGGTGGTGGTCATGATCCTGGGCGTCGCGCTCACTTACGGCCTGCAGGCTCTTCAGCGCCAGCTGATGCCCTGGCAGCGGTGAACCCCCAAGCCACCCCTATCGACGACGCCTGTTCAATTGTGGATTAATGACGGGATTGGCGCGAACGACGGGGCCGGCGATGGCGATACGCCGCATCGACCACATTCTGATTGCTATGCCGGCCGAGCGCGAGGCCGAGGCGCGGGCGTTCTACCATGGCATGCTGGGGCTGGCGGAAATCGCAAAGCCGCCCGAGCTTGCCGGGCGCGGCGGCTGCTGGTTCGAGAACGGCGCAGTGACGGTGCATCTCGGCGTCGACAAGAATTTCGTCGCCGCCGGCAAGGCGCATCCGGCCTTCATTGTCGACGGCCTCGCCGACATGGTGGGCAGGCTCAAGCAGGCCGGTTACCGCGTCACCGAAGACGAGCCGCTGCCGGGCTGCGACCGGCGGCACGTGCACGATCCGTTCGGCAATCGCATCGAATTGATTGAGCCGCACGCGCGCTAGCGCCTATGGTGGGCAGATATAGCCCATTCCGGTCGGGCTCTTGAAGCAGCCGACCGATTCCGGCAGCAGCAGCTTCGGCAAATAAAGTACGACATCCGGGAAAAACACCGTAAACCCGATCGCCACGAAGAACACGACATAAATCGGCAGTGACGCATACATCGCCTTGCTGAACTGCACGCCGACGAACTTCGATGCCACCAGCAATGACAGACCGTATGGCGGCGTGATCAGCCCGAACACCAGCGTTGTAATGATCACCACACCCATATGCAGCGGGTTGATGCTGCCGATCTCGTTGAGCTTGATGATAATCGGCATGAAAATGATGATGGCGGGAACCGCGTCCATAAAATCGCCGATGACGATGAACAGCAGCACCAGCAGGAACATGATCATGCGGCTGTCGGTGCCCGCGTAGGTCTGAATCCAGCCGGCGACGATATCCGGGCCGCGCAGGTAGGCGAGCATCCAGCCGAAGGCGGATGCCGCCGCCACCAGCGCGAGCGGGATCGAATAGAGCAGGCCAGTATAGACGAAGTCGCGCGGCAAATGCCGGATGTGGCTGGGATTGAGCAGCGGCACCACGACCAGAAGAATATAGACAGAGGCAATCATCCCGGCCTCGGTCGGAGTAAACCAGCCGGTGAGGATGCCGCCCATGATGATGACCGGAATCATCATAGGCAGGACGGACGCGCGCGCCGCGGCGGCAAAGTCGCAAAGCGACGCGCGCGGCTTCTTCATGCCCACCGGGCCGAAGAAGTGCGAATAGATCATCAGGCCGATGCCGACGACGAATCCGGGCGCTATGCCGGCAAGAAACAGACCGCCGATCGAGACGTTGCCGATCGCGCCATAGACCACCGCCATGATGCTCGGGGGAATGAGATTAGCCATCGTCGAAGCGCAGGCGATCAGCGCCGCGGTAAAGGCGCGGTCATAGCCCTCCCTGCCCATCTCTGGCGCCACAGTGCGGCTCAGCACCGCGACGTCGGCGGTGGAGGAACCGGAAATGCCGGCAAAAAACATGCTGAACAGCGTGACCACCTGGGCCAGCCCGCCGCGCATGTGCCCGACCATGGTCTGCGCCAGTGCGATCATCCGGTTGGTGACATTGGCCGAGGTCATCAACTCGCCGACCAGCAGGAAGAAAGGCACCGCCAGCAGGATTTCAGAGTCGATGCCGTGAAACATCTGCCCGACCATTGACTGCATGCTGATCGGGGTGAGCATGCAGGCCGTGAGCACGCCGGCCATCAGCGCGAAGGCAACGGGCACGCCCATATATCCGAAGATCAGGAACAGGGCCGTCATGAGCAGAAGGATTTCGCCGTGGGTCATTTCAGGATACCCGCGAAATCGTCGGCATCTTCCGGTCCTTCGAAGCCGTGAGCCCAGCCATTGACCAGTTGTTCGACGCAGAACAGCACGATCAGCGCACCGGCGACCGGCACGCTCGCGGTATAGGTCGCAAGCGGAATAAGCGACGGTGCGCGAAAGCTGCCGAGGTCGTTGAAAAAATTCTGGATGCCGAACACCAGCATGGCGACGCCCACCGCCAGGACCACAAATCGGTTGAACGTCTCCATAAAGGTTCGCTTCGGGCCGCTCATTCCCTTGGTGATTTCGACCAGGTTGAGGTGATCCATGCGCCGCATTGCGGTGGCCATGCCGATAAAGACACCCCAGCCGAAGAATCCCGTCGTCACCAATTGTAGCCAGAGGAAAGGATAATGAAACGTGCGGGTTACGACATCGAGAAAGACCGAAGAAGTGAAGCCGATGATCGATATGCCACAAAACACCATCAGGACGTGCTCGAGCCGGTCGAGCGCCTTCCATTTCAAGTGGCGATGGCGTGCGATTACCAGAGGCGGCTTGACCGAGATGGCTTCCAGCAAAACGCTCATCGAAATCCTTCATCGAGATTTAACGTCGCAAGCCACGGGCGGCGGCGCTTGCACGCCACCGCCCGGCCTTCAGACGGCGATATCGCCTATTTCACGTCGCGCACGAGTTCGAGCAGCTTCACTGCATGCGGGCCGAGCTTTTTGGCGATATCGTCCTGGATGGGCTTGGCGTCGGCCATGAAGCCGGACTTGTCGACCTGTTCGTTGATGGTGACGCCCATCTTTTTGAGCTTCTCGCCCGAATCCGCTTCGAGCTTGAGCGCCAGTGCCGGCTCCCGCTTTGAAACCTCTGCGGCGGCTGCCATCACCCAACCTTGCTGTTCTGGCGTGAAGCTGTTCCAAGTCTTGTCGGAGACCCAGATGCAGTTGTTGTTGGCTTCGTGCTCGGTCATCGACAGCACCGGCGCCACTTCGTAGTGCTTGTTGGCCATATAGACGTTGACGCCGTTCTCCGCGATCTGCACGACGCCGGTCTGCAACGAGGTATAGACCTCGCCGAACGGCATGTGCACGGTCTGCGCTCCGTAGGCGGGGAAGTGCGCGTCCTCGGTCATTGTCGCCTGCACGCGAATTTTCTTACCCTTGATGTCGGCGACCGAGTGAATCGGGAACTTGGCGTACATGTTACGCATGCCCATGGTCATCAGGCCGATCACATGCGCGCCCTTGACCGAGTCCGCGATCATAGCTTCGAATTCCTTGGTCACTGCCGGATCGGCGAGCACCCTGGTCAGATGGCCCTTGTCGCGGAAGATGAAGTGCTCGGAGAATACGCCGGCCTGCGGCGCCACCGACGCGGCATTGGCGGTCGCGGTGATAATGAAGTCGATGTCGCCGGTGCGGATCTTCTCCAGCATCACCGGCTCCTGGCCGAGTTGCGCGCCTGGGAACTGGTCGATGCCCATGGTGCCCTTGCTCAATTCCATGAGCTTGGCGTTGAACATGTCGGCGGCAATGCCGTAGGCAGTCGAATGCGGCTGATCGTAGCCGAAGGTGTATTTCTTGACTTGGGCGTTCGCGCCTGTGGCCATGGCAATGGCCACTACGCCCGCGGCCAGAGTTCGCGCGCGCAATAAGGCTGTAGGCTTTTCTCATTGAGAGTCCTCCCAGGGTTTATTCGCTATTTCGTGCTTTTATGCGGCACTTGCAGCCATCTAATACTATCCGGCTAGAGCGGGCAATGGTCCCAAGAAAGCGCAACGGAAAGAAACCTTCCTCGTCTGGCAATTTTTTTGCGTTACAGCATTGCCGGATGCGGCAACATCCCCGGAAATAAGGCAATCGCCACGCGGCGCGACCGGTGCGGCGGCCTTATTGGGCGGCGTGAGCAAAACCGTCGCGCGCAAATAGCGCAACTCGATGGCGCCGCACGCGGGCCTCGTCGACTTCGATCCCCAATCCGGGCCGATCGAGGACGGTCACATGTCCTTTCTCGGTCGGTAGCGGACACGTGGTCACATCCTCGCCGAGCGCGGCATGTGTGAGTGTGAGGCCCCAGGCAAGATCGGGAACAACCACCGCGGCGTGTAACGCGGCGGCGCAGGCGATGCTCGACTCGCCGGTCTTGCAAGAAATATTTACGCGCATGCCGAGCTTGTCGCAAAGCATTGCCGCTTCCACCAGCGCGCCGATGCCGCCGAGCTTGATTGCCTTCAGGCTGCCGCCGCGCGCGGCGTTGGCATCGTGATGTCGCTTGATATCCGCAAGCGAGTGGAATCCTTCGTCGGCACCGATCGCGATATCCGTCGCCGCCGCGACCGCGGCCATTCCCGGCAAATCCTCGGCGGGCACCGGCTGCTCGAAGAAGTCGAGACCGGAGCCTTTGATTGCGCGCACATAGTCGAGCGCCTGGCCGGTGGTGAAGCCCTGATTGGCATCGGCAGAAATCAGCACACCGGGGCTAAGCAATTTGCAGATCGCGCGCGTGCGCTCGGCGTCGCGTTCAGGCGTGTCGATGCCGACCTTGATCTTGTAGGCGATGAAGCCTTCCACCTTTTTCCTTTCGGCGTCGCGCAGGTCGCCTTTGGTGTCGCCGCCACCGACGACGGCGAGCAACGGCATTCGGCTGCGCTGTTTCCGGCCGAGCAGCGCGTGCACCGGCCTGCCGGTGGCGCGGCCGGCGACGTCATAGAGCGCGATCTCGATGGCCGCCTTGGCGCCGTTGTTGCCGTACATGCGGCCGCGCATGGCCGCGAGGGCGCCAGCGATGTCACTAACATCGCGCCTTCGCAACACGGGTTCTAGGTAATGCACGGCTGAGACGATGCTTTCCAGCGTCTCGCCGGTCATCAGCGGCGCCGAGGCCGCTTCGCCCCAGCCGATAATGCCGCCATCGGTCTCAATGCGCACCAGCACGTTATCGGCGCGGCGCACCTCCTCGCCGGCCATGATTACCGGCTTGCACATCGGCAGGCTGACCGGGATCGGCTCGATGCTCTTGATGGGCATGGTGGCGCCGCTTTCGAAATTAGGCTAAGCGATTGCGGTTGTTGCAGCAATGCCGGGCGATGCGATGAGCGGCACCAAGACTTGGCACGAGATCGTGCTCGATACCCTCAAGGCCAACGACGTCAAACTCGTCGTCTACGTGCCGGACCGGGTGTTCACGCCATTGATCAAGGCCATCCACGCCGACAATTTTTTCACGACCTTTTCGGCGACGCGCGAAGAAGAAGCACTCGGCATCGTCACCGGCGCCTGGATGGGCGGCCTGCGCGGCACCGTGCTGATGCAGACCTCGGGCTTTGCCACCATCCCCAACGCGCTCGCTTCGCTGGTGGTGCCGTGCCAGATCCCGGCGCTGATTTTCGTCTCCGAACGCGGCACGCTCGGCGAGTTCAATCTCGGCCAAGCCATGGTCTATAAGACCATGCGTCCGGTGCTCAATTCGTTGGCCATGGAAAGCCACACCATCACCCGGCTCGACGAGCTTGGCTTCATCGTCGGCCGCTCGATCAAGCAGGCGGTAGCGACGCAGGCGCCGGTCACCTTCATCCTGTCGCCGCTGTTGACCGGCGGCAAAGTGTTCGAGGCGTGAGCATGGCCGCGGGCGCCCACAACGCAAAAATCATGAACCGCTTCGAACTAACGAAGCGCCTGGTCGGAAAGCTCAAGCGCGACGAAGCCGTGGTCGGCGGCATCGGCAACGCCAATTTCGATCTGTGGGCGAGCGGACAGCGGCCGCAGAATTTCTACATGCTCGGCAGCATGGGGCTCGCCATTCCCATCGCGCTCGGCGTCGCCATCGCGCAACCCAAGCGCCATGCCATCGCGCTCGAAGGCGACGGCTCGCTGCTGATGCAGCTTGGCTGCCTTGCGACAGTCGGCATGCTCAAGCCGAAAAATCTGACCATCGTGGTCTGGGACAACGGCATCTACCAGATCACCGGGGGGCAGCCGACCGCGAGTGCGTCCGCCGATCTGGTGGCGATTGCCCGCGGCGCCGGCATCGCCAACGCCGCCTGGGCCGCGGATGAAGACGAATTCGACCGCCTCGCCGCCGACGCGCTAAAAGGCGGACCCAGCCTGATCGCGGCGCGCATCGACGACAAGCCGGGCGTCGCCACCACCGACCGCGACCCGGTGCGCATCCGCGCCAGCTTTATGGCCGGGCTTGGCGTCAAGCGCTGACGCCTAGTCGAGCGCCACCGTCTCGAAATCGGCCGGCATGATGATTTCCAGCACCTCACAATCATCGGAATAACCGAGCACGGTGTGCTTGATCTTCGGCGGCTGGATCCAGCAGGAGCCGGCGCGGAAGGTGTGCGCGCCCTGGCCCTCGAATTCGGTCGTCATCCAGCCCTTCAGCACGAAGACCATCTGGAATTCGACGTCGTGGTAATGCGGCGTCGACACTTCGCCGGCAGTGAACGGCGGGACCATTCGAATGACATGCGCCCGCACCATGCCGCTGGTCGCGTCGGCAATGCCGAGGTCGCGGTATTTGGCGTAGGAGCGCAAGCCGGCGTCGAAGTCCTCCTCGCGGTGGTGACTGAAGGTGAACTTATGCTTTGGCCGCGCTTCTTGGCTTTGGTCTTCGCTTTCACCGCGCGGCGCGCGCTCGATTTGCGGGTCGCCGGTTTGGGCTTTGCCTGGACTTTCTTGCGTGCTTTGGCCATTGATGCCTCCCTCTTTGTTGCCGATTGCGGGATTGGATCACGGTGGCCGAAGCGATGGAAGAGCCCCAGCAGCCGGCCGTTATCCGCATCTTCGTCGATGCCGACGCCTGCCCGGTAAAGCCGGAGGTCTATCGGGTTGCCGGGCGCTACGGCCTCAAGGTCTATGTGGTGGCCAACGCCTTCATGGCGGTTCCGCGCAGCGATATGATCGAGCGCGTGGTCGTCAGTGAGGGTCTCGATGCCGCCGACGACTGGATCGCCGAGCGCGCCGGCGCAAGCGACATCGTCATTACCGCCGATATTCCGCTGGCGGCTCGCTCCGTGAAAAAGGGCGCAACCGTGATCGGCCCGACCGGAAAGCCGTTCACCGAAGATTCGATCGGCATGGCGCTTGCGACGCGCGACCTGCTCACGGATTTGCGCAGCGCCGGCGCCACCACGCGCGGCCCGCCGCCCTTGAGCCGTCAAGACATTTCGCGATTTCTGTCGGCGCTCGATTTGGCGGTGACGCGGCTGAAGCGAAAATAACTACTCCGCCGCTGAAGCCACCCCGCCATGCGCCTTCGACCAGCCGGCGGGATCATTCATGAATTTTTCGACCTCCGCCAGCATCTTCGGATCGAACTCGTTGCTCGCCTTGGCGACCGCCAGCACGTCCCACCAGGTGGTCAGATAGTGCAGCGTCACGCCAAGATCGGCGAGGATTTTCTTGCCTTCCGGATAGATGTCGTAAAAGAAAATTACGAAGCAGTGCTCGCAGATGCCGCCGGCCTCGCGCAGCGCCTTGACGAAATTCACCTTGCTGCGCCCGTCGGTGGCGAGGTCCTCGACCAGCAGCACGCGCTGGCCGGCATCGAGCTTGCCTTCGATCTGCGCGCCGCGGCCGAAGCCCTTCGGTTTCTTGCGCACATATTGCATCGGCAGATTCATGCGTTCCGCCACCCAAGCGGCAAAGGCAATGCCGGCGGTCTCGCCGCCGGCCACGGCGTCGAATTTGCCGCGACCGACGTCGCGGTCGATCGATTGCACGGCGAAATCCATGAGCCGGCTGCGCACTTGCGGAAACGAGATCAGCCAGCGCGAGTCGTTATAGACCGGGCTTGCCCAGCCGGAAGTGAAAATGAACGGCTTGTCGGCCATGAAGCGCACGGCGCCGGTGTCGAGATAGGCGCGGGCGGTCTCTTCCGCCATTGTCGTCTTGTCCGTCATGGTGCCTTCGGCCCCGCTTTCACGAACCAGTCGGCGATTTGCCCGCCGGTCCAGAACAGCACGTCTTTCTTCTTCCTGATCTTCTCGAAAATCTTGCGGAAATATTTCACTCGGTGCGCGGCGCCCATGATGTAGGGGTGCACGGAAATCGCCATCACGCGGGCCGAGCCCTTGGCGTCCTTGTAGACCTGCTCGAACTGGTCCATCGCCCGCTCGTAAAACTCGTTCGCCTTGTGGTGCTGGATCAGCATCATGGCGACGTCGTTGACCTCCTGCGTATAGGGCAGGTTGAGGATCGGCTTGGCGCGCGTCTTCATCCACACCGGCTGGTCGTCGAGCACCCAGTCGGCGACGTAGTCGTAGCCTTCCTCCGCCAGAATATCCGCCGTTTCCCACGTTTCGGTGAGGCCGGGGCCGAGCCAACCGCGCGGGCGTTTCCCCGTCGCGCGCTGCAACACCTCGACGCATTTGCGGATGTCGGCGCGCTCGTTCTCCACCTTCTGCATGTTGCGTTGGGTGTAACCGTGGCCGATGAATTCCCAGTTACGCTCGGCGGCGGCCCTGACGATATCGGGATAGGCCTCGACGGCGACGCCGTTGATGTTCATGACGCCTGGAATCTTGAAATCGTCGTACACCTGCAGCAGCCGCCAGAAGCCGACCCGGTTGCCGTATTCGTGCCAGCACCAGTTGGGAATGTCGGGCATCGGCGAACCTCCCGCCGGCGGGCTCAAGACCGTGCGCGGCATGGGCTGCGTCGGGTCCCATTCCTCGACATTGGTGACGGTCCAGACCGCCATGCGCGCGCCTTTCGGCAGCTTCAGCGGCTTGCGCTTGACGATCGGTGAGTAATCGAGGCGGTCGTTCGGCAGCATGCCGACGGCGGGCTTGGAGAAATTCATCAGGCGTCCCTCGCATATTGTTTCGGCACAGCGGTGCCCATTCTCCGTTCATTCGCGCGTAAGCGGGAATCCAGTTCTCCCATCGCTTGCGGCCCCTGGGTCCCCGCTTTCCGCCTTCGCGCTCCGCGCTTCGTCGGAGTTAAAACCCGCCGAAGCTCGCAAAGCGAGCGTAGGCGGGTCGCCGGGACGAACGGAGGATGGACCAAGCCTCCGTCACGTTTTCGCGGCTCCCCGATACCAGTCGAGAATCTGCGCGCCGTTCCAGTGCAGCACGCCCTTGTGCTTGTTGACGTATTTGTAGATGGCTTCGAGATATTTGATCCGGTGCGGCTGTCCGCTGATGTAGGGGTGGATGGCGAGCGAGACGAATTTCGCGCGTTTGGCGCTTTCGGCATAGAGCCGGTCGAACTGGTCGATTGTCCGCTTCAAGAGATAATCGCTCTCGTGGTGCTGGATCAGCATCATCGGAATGTCGTTGAGTTCGACGGTATAGGGCAGCGTCACCAGCGGCCCGCCGGTGGTGCGGATCACCGTCGGCTCGTCGTCATAGACCCAGTCGCCGATATATTTGACGCCCGCGGCGGCGAGCAGGTCCGGCGTCTCCAGGGTCTGCGTCAGTCCCGGCCCGAGCCAGCCCACCGGCCGTTTGCCGGTGAATTTTTCCATGATCCCCATCGTTCGATGGATCATCGCCGCCTGGTCCGCCTCCTTGTGGATCGGGCCCTGCTCGTAGGCGTGCCCCATGAATTCCCAGCCGTCGTCGCGCGCGTGGCCGGCGACGCGCGGGTAGTCCTCGCAGATGCGCGCATTGGCGGCGAGCGTCGGCTTGATCTTCAGCTTCCGAAACAGCTCGTGGAACCGCCAGCAGCCCACCCGCATGCCGTATTCATGGAAAGCCCAATGCACGACATCCGGCATCAGTGGCACGCCTGTCGGCGCCGGCAGCAGTTGCCGCGCCATCGGCTTGCCGATGTCCCAGACCTCGTAATTGACGATGGTCCAGAATACAATGCGCACGCCCTTCGGCAGCTTCAGCGGCGGCCTATCGACGATCGCCGAATAGTCGGCGCGGTCCTTGGGGATCATCGGCTTGGGCATCAACACCTACCGCCGGCGATGGTGTCACGCCGTCGCCTCGATACGCAACCCGACAAGCCGCTCCAGTGTGGCGTGATCCCGGCGCAATGTGGCCGACGGCGCGCGATGCGCCACAGCGCCGCGTTCTAGCACGATCGCCTCGCTGGTCAATTCCAACGCGATTTCCGTGTGCTGCTCGACCAGGATGATGGCGATGCTGCGGCCGGCAAGCATTGTCTCCAGCGCCGCGATCAGCTCATCGACAATTACCGGCGCCAGGCCCTCGAACGGCTCGTCGAGCAGCATCAAGGCCGGATTGGTCATCAGCGCCCGCGCAATCGCCAGCATCTGTTGCTCGCCGCCAGACAAATGATTGCCCTTGTTGCCCTGGCGTTCGGCGAGGCGGGGAAACAACTTGAACACGGTCGCGAGCGTCCAGGCGCCGGGGCGCGCCGCAACGGTGAGATTTTCCTCCACCGACAGCGAGGGAAAGATGTCGCGTTCCTGCGCCACCCAGCCGATGCCGCCGGCGGCGCGGGTGTGCGGCGGCACGCGCGAGATATCCTGCCCGCGCCAGGCGACGCGGCCGCCGCGCATTTGCGTAAAGCCCATGATAGTGAGCAGCAGCGTCGATTTGCCGACGCCGTTGCGACCGAGCACGGCGAGGCTGCCGTATTCCGGAAGCTCCAGCGACACATCGTGCAGCACCAGCGCGTCGCCGTAGCCGGCGCGCACGGATTGCAGCGACAACAGCGGCTCAGCCATGTTTGCGCGTCCCCAGATAGACTTCGCGCACGCCCGGATCGGCGGCGATCTCGGCCGGCGAGCCTTCAGTGAATATGCCGCCGCCGACCATCACGATGATATGCGTGGCAAAGCGGAACACCACGTGCATGTCGTGCTCGATGAACAGCAGCGTCAGATCGCCGGACAGGTTCGCGACCGCCTCGAAAATATCGCCGCTTTCCTCCTGCGGCACGCCGGCAGCCGGCTCGTCGAGCAACAGCACTTTCGGCCTGGTCGCCAGCGCCAGCGCGATTTCCAGCAGGCGCTGGCGCCCGTAAGGCAATTCGCGCGTCGCCTGGTAACAGCAGTCGCCAAGCCGCAGCTTCACCAGAATCTCGTGTGCTTCCTCGATGGCCTCCTTGTGCGCGCCGATGGTCTGCCAGAACTGGCCGGCAAAGCCGCGTCGCTCGGCAACCGCGAGCGTGACCGCTTCCAATGCGTTGAGGCCGGGAAACAGCGTGTTGATCTGAAACGTGCGCGCCAGCCCGCGCCGCACCCGTTGCTGCGGCTCCAGCTTGGTAACGTCCTCATCGCCGAGAAAAATCTGCCCAGCATTGGGAGCAAGCATGCCGGTCACCAGGTTGATCAGCGTCGTCTTGCCGGCGCCGTTCGGCCCGATCAGCGCGTAGCGGGCGCCGACCGGCAACGTAAGCTCGATATCGCGGGCGACCACCAGCGAGCCGAAGCTCATTGACACGCCGCGCGTGGACAAAGCAGGCGTGCTCATTTGCCTCTCCATCGCGCATAGAGAGCGGAGAAGCCGCCGAGAATTCCGTTCGGCAGCAGCATCACGACCGTTATGAGCAGAAGGCCGATCCAGAAATACCAGTATTGCGGCGCGATGCCGGAAAACTGGTCGCGCGCGATGAGGAAGACGGTGGCGCCGATTAGCCCCCCGTAAAGCCTGCCGGCGCCGCCCAGAACCAGCATGACCAGCACGTCGGCCGAGCGCTCGAAACTCAGCGCTTCCAGCGACACGGTGGACGTCGTCTGCGCGATCACCGCGCCAGCAACGCCGGCCATCGCCGCGGCGATGGTGTAGATCTTGCGGATATGCGCGCGGCTTGCCGCGCCGATCGCCGGCATGCGCACAAGATTCTCGCGGATGCCGCGCAGCGCGAGACCAAAGGGTGAGTTGATCAGACGCCGCGCCATCAGAAAAACCACAAACAGCACGGCCAGCGAATAGCCATAGGCGGTCTTGCCGTAGAGATCGAACTTGAACAGGCCGGCGACCTTCCAGATGTCGATGCCCTGCAGGCCGTCCGATCCGCCGGTGAGCCAGCCCGCGCTGTTCGCCGCTTCGTGCAGCAAAAGCCCCAAGCCGAGCGTGATCATGATCAGCGTCAGGTGGCGAAAGCGCGCGACGATGAAGCTCGAGGCATAGCCGAACAATGCGGCCATCGCGGCGGCCACCACCAACCCGGTGAATGGCTCACCCCAGACGAATTTGGAGAACAGCCCGGCGGTGTAGGCGCCGACGCCGAAGAACGCGGCATGGCCGAGCGAGACGATGCCGGCATAGCCGAGGATCAGATCGAGCGAGAGGGCAAACAGCGCGGCGACGCAGATCTGGCCCGCCAGCGACAGATAATCGGGAAACAGCAGGAAGGGAGTCAGCGTCGCCAGCCAGAAGGCAATTTCGATCGGATGCCAGCGGCTCAAGCGTTGCAGATAGGCGCGCGGTCCGGCCGTGCTGTCGGTTGCGGTCATGGTCAGCGCTTCCCGAACAGGCCCGCCGGCCGCCACATCAGCACGGCGATCATGACGAGATAGATGAGGAAGGCGCCGAGCTGCGGCACGTAATATTTGCCGGCGATGTCGCTGACGCCGATCAGGCAGGCGGCGGCGAAGGAGCCGGCGATCGAGCCGAGGCCGCCCAGCGACACGACGATCAGCACATAGACGAGATAGGTGAAGGCGAAATTCGGGTCGAGGCCGACAATATAGATCGCCAGCGCGCCGCCGAGGCCGGCAAGTCCAGAGCCGAGCGCGAAGGTGGTGGCAAAGGTGCGCTCGACATTGATGCCGAGCCCGCTTGCCATGCGCTGGTTATCCACCGCGGCGCGCACCTGCGCGCCGAAGCGGGTATATTCCAGGGCGCCGGTCAGCACGATTGCCACCGTGACGCCGACGCCGACGAGAAACAGCCGGTAGGCGGCGATGTCGAGGCCGCGCACGTGAAACGAGCCGCGCATATAGGCCGGCACGTCGATCGGCTGCTGGGTGGTGCCGAAGAACCACGCCGCCACCGCGACCGAAACGAAGGCGATGCCGATGGTGAGCAGCACCTGATCGAGGTCGCTGGCGCGGTAGAGCCGGCGATAGAACGCGCGTTCGAATGCGACGCTGACGAGCGCGGTGGCGAGAAACGCGACCGGCAACGTCGCGACAAACGGCCAGTGCAGGTCGTGCATCAGGACGACGGTGACGTAGCCGCCGAACATGGCGAAGGCGCAATGCGCCAGGTTGACGAAATTCATCAGGCCGAGCGTCACCGACAACCCGACCGACAGCACGAACAGGAGCATGCCGTAGGCGATGCCGTCGAACAGAACTCCGAACACGGGAGGGAGCATGATCGTCAGCGTTCCTCAGCAGGACCGGCCACCCTGATACTCCATTGGTGGCCGTCCATAAAGGATGGGGCGACCGCACGGGCCGCCCCAAACCGGACCTGAAAATCGAAGCCGGCGATTACTTCTTCATCATCGCTTCGTGCACGGGGTCTTTTACGTTCGTGACCGTGTCGATCACGACATTGACTAGCTTGCCGCCGACCTTCTCGACCTTCTGGATGTAGATGTTCTCGACGGCGTCGCGGGTCGCGGGGTCGATCATCATCGGGCCGCGCGGGCTTACCCACTTGGTGCCCTTCATCGCGCCGATGAGCTTTTCGGCATCGGCGTCACCCTTGGTCTTCTTCAGGCCATCATAGATGAGGGTCATGCCGTCATAGCCGCCGGCGGAGAAGAAGTTCGGATTGTCGCCGCCGAATTCCTTTTTGTAGGCGGCAACAAAATCCTCGTTCAACTTGGTCTTGAGATTGTGGTCGTAGGGCGAGGCGGTGATGATGCCGAGCGCGGTGTCGCCCATGTTCTTGAGCGCGCTGTCGTCGCCGAGTTCCTGCGTGCTCATCACTTTGACCTTCTTCGTGTCGATGCCGCGTTCGGCAAGCGCCTTGCCGAGCGCCGCTGGCTGCGCGCCGCCAGGGATGAACACGAAGATCGATTCTGGATTGAGATCCTTGGCGCGCTGGACGTAAGCCGAGAAATCAGGATTGGCGACCGCCATGCGCACAGAGCCGATGATCTCGCCGCCACCGGCCTTGAAGCCGGCGATGAAGCCGGCCTCGGAGTCGTGGCCGGGCGCGTAGTCCGACACCATCGTATAGGCCTTCTTGATGCCACTCTTGGCCGCCCAGTTGCCGAGCGTCGTCGTCACCATCGACAGCGTGAACGCCGCGCGGGTGCAATAAGGCGACTTGTCGACGATGATCGAGGTTGCCGCGTTCATGATCACGGAGACTTTCTTCGCTTCCGCCGACACGCCGCAACCGGCGATCGCATTCGGGGTCAGCAGCCAGCCGGCGAGGATATCCACCTTGTCGCGTACGACGAGCTCCTCGGCCAGGCGCTTGGCGACCGGCGGCGCGATGCCGCCGACATCTTTGCGGATGATTTCGATCTTCTTGCCCGCGACGGTGTCGCCGTGCTGCTTCATGTAGAGCTTGATGCCCTCGTCGACCTGCTTGGCGCCGTCGGCGAACTGGCCGGAAAACGGCAGCACGACGCCGACCTTGATCGTGTCGGCAGCGTGGGCGGCCGGCAGCAGGCTCACCGCAATTGCCGCAGCGCCGGCAAATAGCATCCGTTTCATGTTTATCCTCCCCTTCAGCATTGTTGGTTTGTTCTTGAAGTTAGAATGCCTGACCTTTCTCGCAAAGAAAAGCGTCACGAATGAGCGTTTACAGCGCGAAATCAGGCCATGCCATAGCCCTTATGCGGGGATTTCTGGCCATTGGGCAGCGCCGCATCAAGGCGGGCCGCGCTTTACCGACCCACACTCGCGTGCAAAGAATTGCGCAAGTCAGCGGGGAATGACATGCCGCATATCAGCGCGCGCGACGGCGTCCGGCTCTATTACGAGGAAGCGGGAGAGGGCAAGCCCGTCGTCTTCGTGCATGAATATGCCGGCGACTGGCGCAGCTTCGAGGCGCAGATACGGCATTTTTCCAGGCTGCATCGCTGCGTAACCTATAGCCAGCGCGGCTACCCACCCTCCGACGTGCCGAAAGAGGCCGCGCGCTACGGCCAGGATATCGCCCGCGACGATGTGATCGCTCTGATGGACGCGCTTAAGATCAGGAAGGCGCATGTCGTCGGCCATTCCATGGGCGCCTATACGGCGCTGCATGTCGGCATCAATTATCCGGACCGTTGTCTCTCGGTCACCGCCGCCGGCTGCGGCTGGGGTTCGACGCCGGACGCCAAACAGCGCGAGGCGATGAAGGCGCTAGCCGCCGAAACCGGCAAGATGTTCGCCGAGGAGGGCATCGCCGTTGCCGCGCCGAAATATGCCGACGCGCCGATGCGCCAGGCGCAGAAGCACAAGGATCCGCGCGGCCACGCCGAATTCGCCAAGATGTTGGCGGAACACTCCGCCGAGGGCCACGCGCAGACGATGTTCAATCTTCAGCTCAAGCGGCCGACCTTGTGGGAGATGGAAGGCGCGTTGAAAAAATTCTCGCCGCCGCTGCTGGTCATCGTCGGCGACGAGGACGAGCCCTGCATCGACGGCAGCGTCTTCCTGAAGCGCACCGCGCCGACCGCAGGGCTTTTGGTGATTCCGCGCTCCGGCCATAACATTCCCTCGGAAGAGCCGGCGCAGTTCAATGCCGCGCTCGCCGAGCTTTTTGCTTCCGCCGAAGCCGGCCGCTGGCTGGCACATAGACCGCCGCAATAGATTTTGGAGGAATCACGATGGACTTGAAGCTCAAAGGCAAAACCGCGCTGGTCACCGGCGGCTCAGAAGGGATCGGCAAGGGCATCGCGCTCGCGCTGGCGCGCGAAGGCGTCGATGTCGCCATCTGCGCGCGCCGCAAGGAGCCGCTGGAGGAAACCGCCAAGGCCGTCGCCAAGGAAACCGGCCGCAAGATCGTCGCCATTCCGGCCGACCTGCGGCAGGATAAGGACGCCAGGAATTTCGTCGAGCAGGGCGCCAAGGCGCTAGGCCGCGTCGACATCATGGTCAACAATGCCGGCTCCGCCGCCGGCGGTGTGATCGAGCATCTGACCGAGGACGATTGGGAGAAGGGCCTGCAGCTCAAGTTCATGGGCTATGTGCGCTGCCTGCGCTACGTGCTGCCGATCATGCGCAACCAAGGCGGCGGCCGAGTGGTCAACCTGATCGGCAATGACGGGGTGAAACCGTCCTATTGGGAAATCTGTCCGGGTGCCGCCAATGCGGCCGGACAAAACCTCACGCTGTCGCTCGCCGGCCAATACGGCAAGGACGGCATCTCATTCGTCGCGGTCAATCCTGGACCGGTGCGCACCGAGCGCTGGGCAGGTCTCGTGGATGCGATGGCGCGCGACATGAAAATCCCGCGCGCGGAGGCCGACAAACTGGCGCCAGCTTCGATTCCCATGGGCCGCATAGCCGAGGTCGAGGAGGTCGCCAATCTCGTCGTCATGCTGGCCTCGCCGATGATGAGCATGGTCAACGGCACCATGATCGAGATCGACGGCGGCCAGGACAAGCCGCTGATGGACCGCTTCCGCGACAAGCCGCGCGGCTAGAAGCCGTAAAGCTCGGCCGGATTGTCGACCAGCGCTTTCTTGCGCGCGGCTTCGTCCGGAATCCAGTCGAGTAGCATGTCGAGCATCCAGGCGGGGTCCGGCTTCACGTCGCCCGGAAACGGCCAATTGCTCGCCCACAGCATGCGCTCCGGCGCGGTCTTCGCCGCGGCCTTGGCGAGCACACCGACGTCGTCGTAATGAGGCGGCCCCTTCTTCGAGGTCTCGTAGGGCGCCGCCAGCTTCACCCAGAAATTGCCGGTGTCCACCAGCCGCATCAAGGTGCGGAAGCCCGGATGATCGACGCCCACCGGCTCGAGAAACTTGCCGGTGTGGTCGATGATGACCTTGCAGGGCAGCCGTTTGAGCAGGGCCTCGCGGTCGGCGAGATTGCGGCCGTCCATCTGGAACACCACGTGCCAGTGAAACGGCGCCACCCGCGCCGCCATCGTCTCCAGG
This sequence comes from uncultured Alphaproteobacteria bacterium, assembly GCA_963753925.1. Lineage (GTDB taxonomy): Bacteria > Pseudomonadota > Alphaproteobacteria > Rhizobiales > Xanthobacteraceae > Pseudolabrys. The sequence continues at coordinate 298,047 of CAVWEF010000006.1, read as the reverse complement.
CTTTCGATCGGCAGTGGCGCGCCGGCCAGCATGAAAAAGCGGATGCCGCGCGCGCCGAGCTTGGTCAGCCGGTCGAGCTCGGCGTCGATCACGCTCGGCTCCACAACGACCACCGCTCGCGCGCTCGGCCCGATCGCCGCCATGCCTTCCATCGTGCAGCGATTGTCGGCGCCGTAGGCGGACGGTTGCACGACCACGGTGCGCTCGATGCCGAGCCGTTCGCGCATTTTCATGTAGTCCGGCACCAGCGCATCGCCCGGCTTGACCACAGCGGTCTTCGCCGTCGGGAAGCGGTGATCGTAGAAGTGGATGTGGGTGTCGGTGGTGCCTGCGGGCGCCTTGAGCTTCGGCTTTGTTTCGCTGGTTGTCGGCATGGCGTGCTTCAAGGCCCCCGGGTTGACGCTACTGGCCCCGGAATAGACTATCTTTCGCGATCGCGCCAATGGGGTTCTGCGCGACTTTCAAGGAGGTTTGCCGGTGTTCACCGTGGGCGAGGCCACCATCACGCGGGTTGAGGAGACCAATGTCCCGAGCTATCCGCTGCGCCAGATTTTCCCGGCGCTGACCGAGGCGGAACTCGCCGACCACCTGCACTGGCTGGCGCCGCATCATTACGAGGCTGCCACCGGCGCCATGCGCATGCCGGTGCACAGCTGGCTCTTGAAGGTCGGCGGGCTGACCATCCTCATCGACACCTGCTGCGGCAACCAGAAGAACAAGCCCGGCCGGCCGTTTTGGCACATGCTCAACGAGCCTTATCTGGAGCGGCTGGCCGCTGCCGGGGCGCGGCCGGAGGACGTCGACATCGTGATGTGCACCCACCTGCACCACGATCACGTCGGCTGGAACACGCGGCAGAAGGACGGCAAATGGGTGCCGACTTTCCCCAACGCCCGCTACGTCTTTTCTAAGCCGGATGTCGATTATTTCGCCAAGCTCGATGCCGATCCGAAGGAAGGTCCGGCCGAGCTCGGCACTTTCCGTGAATGCGTGGTGCCGATCCTCGAATACGGCAAAGCCGATCTGGTGAACGGAGGCCCGCATCGACTCAACGACTTTATCGAGATCGAGCCGGCCCCCGGCCATTCGCCCGGCCATGTGGTGTTCAAGCTCGAGAGCAAGGGCGCGCGCGGCGTCTTCATCGGCGACGTCTGGCACCATCTGCTGCAGGTCTATCACCCGGATTGGAACTTCCCGAAGAATTCGGACGCGGCGCAGGCCATCGTCAGCCGCAAAAAGGTCCTCAATTATTGCGCTTCGAGCGGCGCAATGGTGTTTCCCGCACATGTCGGCATGCCGTTCGCCGGCCATGTCGAGGCGGCGCAAAGCGGCTTCCGGCCGCGGTTCGAACTGGCAGCGGCCGGTTCCTGAAAAATTGCGGCGTGACGGTTTCCGAATCCAATCAATCGTTTGTGAATGAGCCCCGCGGGAAAAATGTGGTGGCAGAACTGTCACACAATGAATTCCTTTGTTTCGTTCCGGCGAAAAAAATGCAGCGTCGGAAATTTCGTGCTGGCGAAAATTGAACGAATCAGCGCAAGTTAATTGTCACCAAATACACTGCGGAGTGTGACAGCTCAGCCGAAAATGGAGAGCGCGCTTATGATTCATGAAATGCCGTCCCGTGCGCGCGTGATTGTAGTCGCCAATGAAAAAGGTGGATCGGGCAAGTCAACCATCGCCATGCATATCGCGATCGCGTTGCTGAAGGCGGGCGAAAACGTCGCCACCATCGACCTCGATTCACGGCAGAAAAGCTTCACCCATTACATCGACAACCGGCGCGCCTGGGCGGCGCAGGTCGGCCGCGATCTCGGCATACCCGAGCATTTTTGCTTTGAAGGGGCGCTCGACGTGCCGAATACCGAGAGCCGCGCGGAAAATTGCCGGACCCTCACCGAAGCCGTCGGCTCGCTGAGCGGGAGCTGCAATTATCTCGTCATCGATACCCCCGGTCATGACAGCTACCTGGTGCGGCTCGCCCACGCCATAGCCGACACCCTGATCACGCCGCTAAACGACAGTTTTGTCGACTTCGACGTGCTCGGCACCGTCGATCCGGCGAGCTTCGGCGTCACCGGCACCAGCCACTACGCGCAGCTCGTCGAGGACGCGCGCTCCCAGCGCCAGCTTCTCGACAACGTCGCCGTCGACTGGATCGTGCTGCGCAACCGGTTGTCGACGTTCGGCTCCTCGCGCAACAAGCGCTTCGTCGGCGACGCGCTTGCCGAACTCTCGCGCAAGCTGAATTTCCGCTTTGTTGATGGGCTTGCCGAGCGCACGATTTTCCGCGAATTCTACCCGCGCGGATTGACCGCCGTCGATGACCTCGACGAACTCACGCTCGGTACGCGCCCGACCATGTCGCATGCCACGGCGCGGCTGGAAGTGGAAAATCTCCTCGCCGCCATCGGGCTGAGCGGCGCGGCGGCAAACAGCGGCTTGCTAGACCAAAATCGCGACGCGGCATGAGGCCGCTTTCGTCGCCCAGCCTTGCGCTGAGCCGGCATGCCGAGCGCGTGCCGGCCTTCCCCTTTGGCTGAAATATCGCCGGTCCATGCTAGTCTGACGCTTCGCCGGTCGAGGGCGGCGAAGCTAGCAGGTCGGGGCCAGGGATCGCCGCAATGGGGAAGGAGCGATTAGCCGCATTCAGCGATGGCGTCATTGCCATCATCATCACCATCATGGTGCTGGAGCTGAAGATACCGCACGGCGCCGATTGGGTGGCGCTCGCCGGCATCGCGCCGAATTTCGTCAGCTATGTGCTGAGCTTTGTCTATCTCGCCATTTACTGGAACAACCACCATCATCTGCTGCACACCGTCACGCGCGTCGATGGGCTCATCCTCTGGGCCAATTCCAATCTACTATTCTGGCTGTCTTTGATCCCGGCGGCGACGGCCTGGATGGGCGAAAATTTCCTGCTGCCGATACCCGCCGCGGTCTATGGCGCGATCTTGCTGATGCCGGCTATCGCCTATTACCTGCTGCAGAAGGCGATCATCCACCGGCAGGGGGCGCAGTCGGTGCTCGCCCGCGCGCTCGGCAGCGACGTCAAAGGCAAAATTTCGCCGATTCTCTATGTTGCGGGAATTGGGCTCGCCTTTGTCAGCCCCTGGTTGTCGATTGCCGCTTACGTGCTGGTCGCGGTGATATGGCTGGTTCCCGACCGTAGGATCGAGAGGACGCTGCGCGAGGGCTGACGCGCGGGCTGCGGTCGGCGCCAACGGAAATATTCCCGGAACCCTGCGAAACAAAGGCCCGAAATCCTGTGATCCCCGTCACAGCCGCGCGCCCGATTTTGCGTTAATTATGGTTAACGCCGGCCTTGCGGGGCGGTGTGGCGCGGCCCCGAACGTCAGGATCCAGCGGCAAATTTGAACCTTTCATTCGACGATTGCGACACAAGCGTTGAACACACTTGCTGGGAAATGCCACGTCTCGGCGCGTTGTGTTCGGTAGCGCCGCCTGCGCAAACAGGCGGCGTTGCCTTTTGTGCCGCCCGACGGCCAGCGCCGTAATCACCGCGCGGCCAGCAACGCCCGCAACCGCTGCGGCGTCACCGGCAATTGCCGCACCGCGCCGGGAACCCCGATGGCGTCGTCGATCGCCGAGGCAATCGCCGCGCCGACCGGATTGGCGCCGCCTTCGCCGGCGCCCTTGAGGCCGAGCGGGTTGAGCGGGCTCGGCGCGTCCTCGGTGACGAGAATTTTCAGCGCCGGCACCTCGCGCGCGGTCGGCATCAGGTAATCGGCAAACGTCACCGAGAGTGGCTCGCCGGCGTTGTCGTAAAGGAACTCCTCGAGCAGCGCGCCACCGAGGCCCTGCGCCAGGCCGCCGGCGATCTGGCCTTCGACCAGCATCGGGTTGACGGCGCGGCCGACGTCATAGGCGATCGCGTAGCGCTCGATCGTTACGCCACCGGTCTCGGCATCCACGCGCACGGCGGCGATGTGGACACCATACGGGTAAACCATGTGCTTCGACTCGAAAGTGTCCTCGGCGGCAAGGCCATCGGGCAGGGCGCGCGCCAGTTCGCCGAGCGGCATCGACGCCCCGCCGCTTTTGCGCACGATCTCGCCGTCGATGATATCGAGTTCGGCCGCGCGCGCCTGCATCAGTTCGGCGGCGGCAGTGAGCGCCTTGTCGCGCAGCTTCGCCGCCGCGAGCCGCGTCGCCTCGCCGCACATCACCGTCACGCGCGAGGCGAAGGCGCCCATGCCTCTGTCGATACGGTCGGTCTGGCCGTGCGTGACGCGCACATCGGCATAATTGACGCCGAGCGCGTCGGCGCAGATTTGCGCCATCGCGGTTTCAACGCCCTGGCCGATTGAGGCCACGCCGGTGATGACTTCGACCTTGCCTGACGGCGCCACTTCGATGCGCACACTGTCGAACGGCCCGAGGCCGCTCTTCTCGACGAAAATCGCCACGCCGGCTCCGACCTTCTCGCCGCCCGCGCGGCGGCGCGCAAGCTCGCGCTGAAGATTGTCCCAATCAGCAAGGCGCAGCGCCTTGTCGAGCAGGCCGGCATAGTCGCCGGAATCGTAGATGATATGCGTGCCGAGCGTGTCGAGGCCGAGCGCGTAAGGCATGGCGCTTTTGCCGATCAGATTGCGCCGGCGCACCTCCACCTTGTCGATGCCGATTTTCGCCGCGATGGCGTCGAGCAGCCGTTCGCGCACGAACGAAGTCTCGAAGCGGCCGGGGGCGCGGTAGGTGCCGCACGGCGTCTTGTTGGTGAGACGAATGTGGCCCGTCGCACGATAAGCCGGCACGCGATAGGGGCCGGGCAGCATCGCCGCGGCAAGATCGGGCACGGTCGCGGCGTGCGTTCGCATATAGGCGCCGTTGTCGTGGAAGAACTCATCGTCGATGCCGAGGATGCGCCCTTCTAAGTCGATGGCCGCACTGATTTTGTGCGATTGCTGGCGCGAATGATTGGCAGTGATCAGGTGTTCGCGCCGGTCTTCAATCCACTTGATCGGCTTGCGGAATTTCAACGCCGCCGCGCAAACCAGCACATCTTCCGGATAAATTTCGCCGCGGATGCCGAAGCCGCCGCCGACGTGGCCTTCGTAAAGCTGCACGGAGTTTCGCGGCCGGCCGAGCATGCGCGCGATTTGATCGCGATTCCAATGCGGTACCTTGGCGGCGCCATGCATTTCCAGGATGTCTTGCGCTTCGTCGTAGCGGGCGATGGCGCCGCGCGTCTCCAACGGCACGCCGGAGTGGCGGCCGACGGAAAGCTCAAGCGAAACAACGGCGTGCGCGTTCGCAAAGGCTTTCTCCACGTCGCCATACGCTTTTTGCACGACTCCCGCATTTGTTGAGTGCTCATGCTCGTAGACGCCCGGTTGCTCGGTCGCGAGCAGGATTGCCCGGCGTTGTTCGACCTCAATCTCGACCAGGTCGGCCGCGTCTTCGGCGAGATATGCGTTTACTGCAAAGACCACGGCGATCGGCTCGCCGACATAGCGCACGACATCTTTTGCTAGCACCGGCTGCCGGTAAGGCTCAAGCGTCTTGAGGCCGGTCAGCCGAAACGGGATCGGCGGAATATGCGCCACGTCGGCAGCCGTCCACACCGCGTGCACGCCCGGCAGCGCCAGCGCGCGTTTCGCGTCGATCGATTTGATACTGCCGTGCGCGACGGCTGAGCGCACCACGCGCATGTGCCATTGGCCGGGGAAGGAAATGTCGGCGGCAAAGCGCCCTTGGCCCAGCAGCAGCGGCTTGTCTTCCAGCCGCGGGACGGAACGGCCGACGAATTTCGCCGGCGCCGTCATTTGCCGCGCATCTCCTTCGCGGCCGCGCGCACCGCCTTGACGATGTTCTGGTAGCCGGTGCAGCGGCACAGATTCGACGCCAGCACGTCGAGCAGGTCCTCGTCGCTGATATTGGGCTCGCGCTCGAGCACGCCGACCGCCAGCATGAGAAAGCCGGGCGTGCAGAAGCCGCATTGCAGCCCGTGATGCTCCATGAAGGCGCGCTGCATGGGATGCAGCTCGTCGCCCTTGGCCAGGCCCTCGACGGTGCGGATATTCTTGCCGTCCGCCTGCACGGCGAACATCAGGCAGGAGCGCACTGGCTCGCCGTCGACGATAACGGTGCAGGCGCCGCAGATGCCGTGCTCGCAGCCGATATGCGTGCCGGTCTGTCCGCAGTCCTCGCGGATCGCGTCCACCAGCGTGCGCCGCGGCTCGACGGCGATGGCGTGGGCGCGGCCGTTGACGGTGAGGGTGATGGCGGTTTTTTCCGTCATGCCGCTTTTCCCGCCTTGCGCAGCGCAGCACGAATTCTTTGCGGCGTCGCCGGCATCTCATCGATGGAGACTCCGAACGGCATGAGCGCATCGTTGATGGCGTTGATCACGGCGGCCGGCGCGCCGATGGCGCCGCCTTCGCCGAGGCCCTTGGCCTTGGTGATCGAATTCACGCTCGGCGTTTCCATGTGGTGCAGCTCGATCGGCGGGATCTCGCGCGCCGTCGGCGGCATGTAGTCGGCAAGATTGGCGGTGAGGATGCCGCCGGCCTCGTCGTAGACGATTTCTTCCAGCAGCGCGTTGCCAATGCCCTGCGCCACGCCGCCATGCACCTGGCCGTCGGCGATCATCGGATTGATGATGCGGCCGGCGTCTTCCGCCACCAGGAATTTCTCCATGGTCACGCAGCCGGTCTCGGCGTCCACCTCGACGATGGCGACGTGGCAGGCGTTGGAAAACGTGCCGGGCGGATCGTAGGAGCCTGTTTCGGTCAGCCCCGGCTCGATCTCGCCGTTGAAGCGATGCGTCTGCGTATAGGCGTCGCGCGCCATCGATGCGATCGACACCATGCGGTCGGTGCCGGCAACCTTGGCATGGCCATCCTCCAGCACGATGTCGCCGGGCGCCGCCTCCAGCAGATGGCTGGCGATTTTGATCAGTTTGGCGCGAATTTTCCGCGAAGCGATCAGCGTGGCGCCGCCGGAGATCACCAGCGAGCGGCTGGCGAAGGTGCCCCAGCCGTAAGGCGAGCGGTCGGTGTCGCCGTGCACGATCTTGATCGCCTGCGGCGTGACGCCGATCTCGTCGGCGATGATCTGCGCCAGCGTGGTGCGCAGGCCCTGGCCGTGCGGCGAGGAACCGATGCGCGCCTCGACGCATCCGGACGGATCGATGGAGACGATGACATTCTCCCAGCCAGGCGTGATCTCCATGCCGCGCGCGGCGAAGGCCGAGCTGCCGTAACCGGTGCGCTCGGAGAACGTAGCAAAGCCGATGCCGAGATGGCGCCCCTCGGCGCGCACCTGCTTTTGCCGGGCGCGGAAGGCGGGCAGGTCGATCGCCTTCACCGCCATTTCCAGCGTCTGCCTGTAGCTCGCCTCGTCGAACACCAGGCCGGTCGCGGAGGTGTACGGAAATTTGTCGATCAGGTTGCGGCGGCGGATGTCGATGGGGTCGATCTTGAAGGCTGCCGCGGCTTTATCCATCAGCCGCTCGAGCGCGAAAGTGATCACCGGCCGCGACACGCCGCGATAGGGCGCCATGGTGCAGGTGTTGGTGGCGACGCCGCGGGCGCGCGCCTGGTATTGGCGCACGTCGTAGGGGCCGGGCAATTCGGCCATGGCCATCAGCGGCTCGACGCCGCAGGTGGTCGGGTAGCAGGAATAGGCGCCGACATTGGCGATGATGTCGGCCTTCAGCGCCAGCAGTTTCGCGTTCCGGTCGAAGGCGCCCTCCAGCACGATGGTCTGCTCGCGGCTATGGAAGCCAGCGATCAGGTTCTCGCGCCGGTCCTCGGTCCAGGCCACCGAGGTTTTCAACCGGCGCGCGAGCCACACCAGCAGCACGTATTCGGGCGCCAGCGACATTTTTTGCCCGAAGCCGCCGCCGACGTCGGGCGCGATGACGCGCAGGTCGGACTCGGGCATGCCGACAATATCGGCGATAGCGGTGCGCGTGAGATGCGGCATCTGCGTGGTGCAGGTCAGCGTGATGCGGCCGGTCACCGGCTCGTAGGCGGCATGTCCGGCACGCGTCTCCATCGGCGTCGCGTTCTGCCGGCGCGAGCGGGCTTCGAGCCTGACGATTTTGTGCGCGCCGCTCCAGAAGCCGTCGAACTCGGCAGTCTTGACGCGGCCTTCGACGACGACATTGCCCGGCACATCGGCATGGATCAAAGGCGCGCCGGCTTCGAGCGCCGCGCGCGCGTCGGTCAGCGGCCTTGTCTCCTTGATGGAGAGCGTAACCTGATCGGCGAAGTCCTCGGCCGCCGCCGCGCTCGCCGCCACCACCGCCGCCACCGGCTCGCCGACAAAGCGCACGACGTCGGTCGCCAAAATCGGCTGGCCGACAGGCTTGTAGTTGAATTTGTGCAGCATCGGCCGGATCGGCTTGACACCTTTCAGGCTGGCGGCGGTGACGATGAGGACGCCGGCGGGCGCTTCGATGCTGTCGATGCGGCCTGAAGCGACCGGGCTGCGCACGAAGCGGACGTGGCGAGCGGCGGCGAGATCGGCGGTGAAGCGGCCTTGTCCGGTCACCAGCGCCGGATCTTCCAGCCGGCGGATCGAGCGGCCGACCCATTTGCTGCCGGAGCCTTTGGTCGGCTGGGTCTTGGCGTGAGCGGTCATTGAGTTGAGTGCTCCAGCGCGCGGCGCACCACCGCGCGCACCAGATCGCGCCGGTAGTCGGCGTCGGTCTGGTGATCCTCCAGCGGATCGATCGCCTTGGCGGCGGCTTCGGCGGCGGCGCGGAAGGCGGCATCGCCCGGCGCCTTGCCGGCGAGTGCGGCCTCGGCCTCGGCCATGCGCCGCGGTCGTGCCTCGGCGCCGCCGACGCCGACGCGCGGCTCGGCGATTCTGCCGTTCTGCAAGCGATAGGTGACGAGCGCCGCGCTCATTGCGAAATCGCCGGCGCGGCGGCTGAATTCGTTGAAACCGAATTTGGCTTCGCTCGCCAGCAAAGGTAGCCGGACTTCGGTGAGCAATTCGTCCTCGGCCAGGGCTGTCGACATAATACCGGCAAAGAAATCTTTGGCCGCGATCAGCCGCTCGCCGCGCGTGCTTTTGGCAACGATCGTCGCGTCAAGCGTCGCCGCCACCAGGCACCATTCCGAGGCCGGATCGGCGTGGGCGAGGCTGCCGCAAAACGTGCCGCGCATGCGGATCGGATAATGCGCGATATGGCGCACGACGTGGGCGAGCAGGGCGCCGAGCGGGCCGGGCGCCGCCTTCCTGTTGTGAAACGCCGCGTGCCGCACATTGGCACCGATCACTAGCACCTTGCCGTCAACGCCGATGCGGTCGAGACCAGCGACCTCGTTGATGTCGACGAGGTGCGCGGGCCTGGAGAGACGAAACGCCATGATCGGGACGAGGCTCTGCCCGCCCGCCAGCACGCGGCCGTCCTGCGGCGCCACCTCCGCCAGAATTTTCAGCGCCTCATCGAGCGTGCGCGGCACATGGCGGACGAAGGGCGCGGGCTTCATGCGGGCGGGACTCGTCACCTAAATAATTGTAGGAAAACGATAAACCGCGCACCTATATTGTCAAACGAGGATTCGGGGATGGCCAATAGCGACACCCAAGTTGCGATCATCGGCGGCGGCGCGGCCGGTGTCGCGGCTGGGCGGCGGCTCGGCATGGCGGCCATCGATTGCCTGGTCATCGAGGCGCGGGCGCGGCTCGGCGGCCGCGCCTGGAGCGTCAAGGATACCGCGGGCAACGCACTCGATCTCGGCTGCGGCTGGCTGCATTCGGCCGACCGCAATCCGTGGGTGAAGGTGGCCGAAGCACAAGGGCGCTCCATCGACAAGAGCATGGCGCCGTGGGCGCGCCGCGCATTGCCGGTCGGCTTTCCGCCCGGGGAGCAGGAGGAATTCGCCAAGGCGCAAGCGGCGTTTTTCGAGCGGCTCAGCGAAGCGGCGAAAGGGCCGGACGGTCCGGCGTCGGCCTATCTCGAAGTGAACGGCCGCTGGAACAACCTGCTCAACGCGATTGCCACCTATATCAGCGGCGCCGAGCTTGACCGGCTGTCGGTGCACGATTTCGAGAATTACGCCGGCAATAACGTCAACTGGCGCATCATCGAGGGCTACGGCACCACGATTGCCGCTTACGGCGAGAGCTTGCGCGCGGTGCTCGATTGCCCGGTGCTGCAGATCGACCACAGCGGCAAGCGGCTGAAAATCGAGACGGCGAAGGGCGTCATCAGCGCCGACCAGGCGATTGTCACGCTGCCGACCTCGGTGCTGGGCGACAAGGAATTTCTGTTTGACCCGGCGCTTCCGGAAAAGACCGAAGCGGCGCGGGGCCTGCCGCTCGGTCTCGACGACAAACTGTTTCTGTCGCTGGAAAACGCCGAGGAGTTCGACACGGACACGCGCATTTTCGGCAATACCGGCGGCGAGAAAATCGCGATGTATCACATGCGGCCGTTCGGCCGGCCACAGATAGAAGTCTATTTCGGCGGCATGAACGCGTGGCAGCTGGAAGCGGGCGGTGACGCGGCCTTCCTCGATTTTGCCCAGGCCGATTTGGCGCGGCTGCTGGGCGGCGCGTTCAAGCGCCGCGTCAAGCTCATCGGCCTGCACCGCTGGGGCGCCGATCCGTTTTCGCGCGGCGCCTATTCATACGCGCTGCCCGGCAAGGCCGGCTGCCGCGCGCAGCTCGCCGCCGCGGTGGACGAGCGGCTGTTCTTTGCCGGCGAGGCTTGTTCGGAAAACGACTTCTCCACCGCGCATGGCAGTTATCTGACCGGCGTCGCCGCGGCGGAGCAGGTGATCGCCGTGCGCAAGCGCCGACGCACGGCTTGAAACGCGGTTACTGCGGCGCAAGATGTGTTTTCGTCTGCCCTTGCATCTCGCGAACCTGATCCTGCAATTGGCGGCGTGCGCGGTGAAACGCGTCGTTGATGGCAAAAGGCAGATCGGCAAGCCGCTGGTCAGCCGTGGGGCTGCGGTCGGCATTGACCTCACGCCCGTCGGGCAGCACCAGGCGGATGCGCACCTGATAGTGCCCGCTGCTCTTGTGATGCTCGCCGGGACCGACGACGCTGACGTGACAAGCGGTGATGCGGCCGAACCGTTGTTCGAGCTTTGCAACATGCGCGGTAATCGACTCGCGCACCCCATCGCCGGCTTTCATTCCCTCGAAGGCAATTTGAACGGCGGTTTCCATAATGCTTCCTCGCTGTGATTTCGCATCAAGGCACTTCGGACGACACGCCGAATTGCACCAGACCTTCTTCGAGATGATCGCCGAGCATGGGCTTGCCGAGCAGATAGGCGGCTGTACGTTTGTTGTGCAGGCGGGCGGCCTCTTCGCGCAAATCGTCCCATTCGGCGATGGTGCCGTCGCCGCGGCCGAGCCACGTCAACGCCACTAGGTCGATCTGCTCGTCCTCGTTGAGGGCGTTGATGAACGTCGTCATTTCCTGAAAAGTCGGGTCGTCTCCCTGATCCTCCAGCACATCGATCATCCCGTCATCGGTGGCATTCGATCCGGAATCGGGATCGCTGACGCCGTCCTTGACGTCGAACTCGTGCGCCTTGGCGATGAAGAAACTGAGCTTTTCCAGCGAAATGGACAAGGTCGGCGTGACGGTTTGCATCGGGAAGCTCCCGCTTTTTCAATTTTTACAAAGTCTATCCGCCGGCCCGCCGCCGCGAATTGAGCCATGTCAAAGTCGCCACAGGCTTGTGAAACGCGGCGAAAGCTCAGCCTTTGAGGAATTTGTCGAGCGTTTTGATTTCGTTTTTATCGCCGTCAAAATCCGCGGCCATCCGTTCATAGAGCCGCGCCGCGGCTTCCAGCATGTCGTGCTCGGCAAAGTCGTCGCCGACAAAGGTGCCGATCTCGTCGAGCTCGGCGACCCAGCGATAGGCCTTGGCATACATGTTGGTCACCGAGCGGGAGAGGAAGCCGAGCAGCGCCGGCTGGCTTTCGGCGAGTTCGGCTTTGAGCGCTTCGGCCGAGCCGCCGCGCGTCGCGGCCAGCATCATCGCCGCACCGAGCGCGGTGAAGCCCTTGGTGATGCCGGCATAGGACATTTTCAGCGCCGCGGCGGCGGTCACCGGGCCGGTGAGCACGCGCACGATCAGCCCGTATTCGTTGAGTTTTGCGAATTCGCCCGCCTGCGGCCCGGCGGCGTAGAATTTGGTGTTGGCGGTGCCGGGCTTGGGCGGCGGGCCGATGATGCCAGCGCCGACGAAGGGACAGCCGGTGGCGGCGATAACTTTCGCGATGTGGTTGACGGTTCCCGGGCTGACCGCGTTGCATTCGACATAAATCGGCTTCTTGTTGGCGGCGGTGAAGGCGGGCTCAAGGCGCTCGGCAAGCGCCAGCGCCTCGCTCGGCGGCACGATCGACAAAAAGAAATCCGCTTCCGCGAGTTCCCGATCGCTCACGGCCTTCATGCCGGCCTCGCGCGCGCGTTTGCCGCTCGCCTCGCTGCGCCCGTTGAGCGAGGTGAGCACCGTCACCTGATGCTCGGTGAGGCGGGTTGCCACTGCGGCGCCCATGTTGCCCTGGGCAATGATGGCGACGGTCGGTGTCATAATTTTCCTCCTGCAACCCGGCCGGACTGCTGCCGCACCCGAATACTACAATGCCGGGTAGCCGACATGAAAAAACCTTGCTAGGTTGCCAGCAATCGATTCCGCCAATCAAGAACGTGCTTGCGTGCGACGGCCCCTGCGGCTGATCGGGCGGCAGTGGCGCACATACATAAGGGATAACGACTTGGACCATGGACAAGGTCCGGCCGACACGGCCGGGACAAATGACGCGCGCGGTTGGACGCAAGTTCTGTTGCGCTATCGCGAGCCGAGCGGCGCGCGCAGCCTCGTTGAACTCGGCATCACCTTCGCCCCGCTGGCGGCGCTGTGGGCGCTGATGTGGGCGTCCTATCACTTTGGCTTCTGGTGGGTAACGCTGCTGCTCGCCATTCCGGCCGCCGGATTCCTGGTGCGGTTGTTCATGATCCAGCATGATTGCGGGCACGGCGCCTTCTTCCGCCACCGCCTCGCCAATGATTGGATCGGCCGCGCGCTCGGCGTGCTCACGCTGACGCCGTACGATTTCTGGCGGCGCACGCACGCCGTGCATCATGCGACCTCGGGCAATCTGCAGCGCCGCGGTATGGGCGACATCGATACGCTGACGGTGCGCGAATATCTGGCGCTGCCGTGGTGGGGCCGGCTGCGTTATCGCCTATACCGCCATCCGGCGGTGATGTTCGGCGTCGGGCCCGCCTATCTGTTCATCTTCCAGCACCGGCTGCCGGTCGGTCTCATGCGCGCTGGCTGGGTGCCGTGGCTGAGCACCATGGGCACCAATCTCGCTATCGCCGTCATTATCGCCGGCCTCATGTGGTTGATCGGCGTCTGGGCGTTTCTGCTGGTGCACGGGCCGATCATGCTCCTCGCCGCGGCGATGGGCGTGTGGCTGTTCTATGTGCAGCACCAGTTCGAGCACACGCTCTGGGCCGACAACCGGGAATGGGACTTGCACGATGCGGCGCTGCACGGCTCATCGCATTATGTCCTGCCCGGCGTGCTGCGCTGGTTCACCGCCAATATCGGCATCCATCACGTGCATCATCTGTGCAGCAAGATCCCCTATTACCGGCTGCCGCGCGTGCTGCGCGAAAACCCCGAGCTTGGCAATATCGGCCGGCTGACGCTGTGGGAGAGCATCAAATGCGTGCGGCTGGTGCTGTGGGACGAGAGCCGCAAGAAATTGATCTCCTTCCGCGAGATGCGGCGGGGGCTCGCGGCGGCCTAGCCAATTTGCCGGAAAAACCGACCTAGGCTCATCTATTGCACGCCCCCAGAACTATAGTTCGGCCGCCGCGGCCCCGTCGCCGGTGGACCTTTTGGCCGCGAACCCGGTACATTAGGGCACCGAAAACAAGGGGCCCCAACGGCCGGCCCCGGGGGAGGACACCATGCGTAACGCGTTAATGGTCGCGAGCGCCGCCTTGCTGCTCGTGGCGGGCCCGGCGACGGCCCAGCAAAAATCCATCAAGATCGGCTTCGTCACCACGTTGAGCGGCCCCGCCGCCACCATCGGCAACGACATGCGCAACTCGTTCGAGCTCGCGCTCGATCACATGGGCCGCAAGATGGGCGGGTTGCCGGTCGAGGTGATCTACGAAGACGACACTTTCAAGCCGGAGGTCGGCAAGCAAAAGACCGACAAGCTGATCGAGTCCGATCACGTCGATTTCATCTCCGGCTACATCTGGTCGAACGTGCTGCTCGCCTCGCTCAAGCCGATCGTCGACTCCAAGACCTTCCTGGTCATCGCCAATGCCGGCCCCTCGCAGATCGCCGGCGAACTGTGCTCGCCGACGGTGTTCTCGACCTCCTGGAACAACGACCAGACGCCGCAGGCGATGGGCCACTACATGAACCAGAAAGGCGTGAAATCGGTCTTCCTCATCGGCCCGAACTACGCCGCCGGCAAGGACATGCTCTCCGGCGTCGCCGCCACCTTCAAGGGCAAGATCGCCGGCGAGGAGCTGACCACCTGGCCGTCGCAGCTCGACTTCTCCGCCGAACTCGCCAAGGCCAAGGCGGCCAATCCGGACGCCATCTTCGTGTTCTATCCGGGCAAGGCGGGCGTGCAGTTCCTCGCCCAATATTCGCAAGCCGGCCTCAAGGGCAAGATCCCGCTCTACACCGCCTTCACCATAGACGAGACCACGCTGCCGCTGCAAAAGGATCTCGCGCTCGGCGTGCCGGGCGCGCAGGAATGGGTGAACGACCTGCCCAACGACGCGAACAAGAAGTTCGTCGCCGACTACATCAAGAAGTATCCCGGGCATCGTCCGTCGTTCTACGGGGCCCAGTCTTATGACGCCGCTAATTTGATCGCATCGGCGGTCAACGCCGTGAAGGGCAATGTGTCCGACAAGGCGGCGGTGCAGAAGGCGCTGGAGAAGGCCGGCTTCAAGTCGGTGCGCGGCGACTTCAAGTTCGGCAACAACCACGTGCCGATCCAGAATTTCTACCTGCAGGACGTCGTGAAGCAGGGCGACGACTACGTGCTCAAGACCGTTGCCACCATCGTCAAGGATAACCAGGACGCCTTCCACACCAAGTGCCCGATGAAGTGATTGGCGGTTGCGCGAATCTCGATTCGTGTCCCGGGCGCAGCGCAGCACGCTAGTGGTGCGCTGCAGACCCGGGACCCCGGTTATCCTAAGAAAGCTGGGTTCGGGATCTGCGGTGCGGCACTTCGCGCCGCACCGCGTCCGGGACACGGATCGCGTATGCTAGCAACATGACGCTGTTCATCGAGCAATGCCTGAACGGGCTGCAGTTCGGCCTGCTGCTGTTCCTGCTGGCGGCCGGATTGACGCTTGTCTTCGGCATCATGGACCTGGTCAATCTGGCGCATGGCTCGCTCTACATGATCGGCGCCTATTTCGCCGCCACCTTCGCCGCCTGGACCCATAGCTTTGTGCTCGGCATCGTGTTGGCGCTGGGTGCCACCTTGCTGGTCGGCATGGCGGTCGAAGTGATTGTCATGCGCCGGCTGTACGGGCGCGACCATCTCGACCATGTCCTCGGCACGTTTGGGCTCATTCTGTTCTTCGACGAGGCGGTGCGGCTGATCTGGGGCCCGGAGGGCCTGAGTTTGCCGCTGCCATCCTGGCTCAACACCTCTGTGCAAATCCTGCCCGGCTTTCAATATTCCGCCTATCGCTTCTCCATCATCGTGGTGTCGCTGGCGGTTGCAGCCTTTCTCTATGTGTTGGTAATGCGCACGCGGATCGGCATGCTGATCCGCGCCGGCGCCAGTAACCGGGAGATGGTCGGCGCGCTCGGCGTCAATATCAAGTTGCTCTATACGCTGGTATTCGGGCTTGGCGCCGCGCTCGCAGGGCTCGCCGGGCTGATGCAGGCGCCGATCCTCACAGTGCAGGTCGGCATGGGCGAGAGCATCCTCATTCTTGCCTTCGTCATCACCGTGATCGGCGGCATCGGCTCGATCCGCGGCGCGTTCGTCGCCGCGATCCTCGTCGGCTTCATCGACACGCTCGGCCGCTCCTATTTGCCCGACTTGATGCGCCTGATGCTCACCAAGGAGGCGGCGGCGACCGCGGCGCCGGCCCTTTCCTCGATGCTGATCTATCTCTTGATGGCGATCGTGCTGGTGGTGCGGCCGGAAGGTCTGTTTTCGGCGGGCGGCAAATGATCCCGGCGCTGAACCCGCGCAGCCTTGTCATCGCCGCGCTGCTGGCGGCGCTGCTGCTGCTGCCGGCCTATAGTGGGCTCACCGGCAACCTTTTCCTGCTGACGCTGTTCACCCGCATCCTCATCCTCGCGTTCGCCGCCGTCAGCCTCAACCTCATCCTCGGCTATGGCGGCATGATGAGCTTCGGCCATGCCGCCTATCTCGGCATCGGCGGCTATGCGGTCGGCATATTGGCGCATGAGGGCGTCGTCTCCGGCTTCGTGCAATGGCCGGTGGCGCTCTTAGTCTCCGCGCTGTTCGCCCTGGTCATCGGCGCGCTATCCTTGCGCACGCGCGGCGTCTATTTCATCATGATCACTCTGGCGTTTGCGCAGATGGCCTATTACGTCGCCGCTGGCCTCTCGCGCTACGGCGGCGACGACGGGCTCACCATCTACAAGCGCAGCCAGTTCGTGGCGCCGCTCAATCTCGCCAACAAGACGCAGTTCTATTACGTCTGCCTGGCGCTGCTGCTGGCGTCGATCACTCTGGTCTGGCGGCTGACCAATTCTCGTTTCGGGCTGGTGGTCCAGGGCTCGCGCTCCAACGATCTGCGCATGCGCGCGATCGGCTTCCCGACCTATCGTTACCGCCTGACCTGCTTCGTCATCGCCGGCACGCTGTGCGGGCTCGCCGGCGCGCTATTGGCGAACCACACCGAATATATCAGTCCGGCGATGATGTATTGGACGCGCTCCGGCGACCTCATCATCATGGTGGTGCTCGGCGGCATGGCCTCGCCGTTCGGTCCGCTGCTCGGCGCGGTGGCGCTGCTGGTGCTGGAGGAGGCGCTGTCCGGCATCACCGAATACTGGCAGATCATCCTCGGCCCGCTGCTACTGGTGGTCGTGCTGTTTGCGCGCGGCGGCATCGACGGATTGCTCAGGCAGGTGCGCTCATGAGCGAGCCAAAAAATATTCCATTGCTCACGGTCGAGCGGCTGGCCAAGCGTTTCGGCGGCATCGTCGCCAGCGACGACCTCACGCTCGACGTGGCGGTCGGCGAGCTGCACGCTGTGATCGGCCCCAATGGCGCCGGCAAGACCACGCTGGTCGCCCAGTTGAGCGGCCAGGTACGGCCGGATTCCGGCCGCATCCGTTTTGCCGGCAACGACATCACCGCGCTGCCGATGTACCGGCGTAGCCAGCTTGGGCTCGCCCGCTCGTTCCAGATCACATCCTTGTTCGTCGATCTGTCCGTGCTCGACAATGTGGCGCTCGCCGCGCAGGCGCAGGCCGGACACTCTTTTCATTTTTGGCGCGATGCGCGCAAGGAGGCACCGCTGCGCCAGGCCGCGCGGGAAGCCCTTGCGCGCGTCGGTTTGAGCGGGCGCGCCGATGTCCCGGCCTCGGCGCTCAGCCACGGCGAGCATCGCCTGCTCGAGCTGGCCATGGCGCTGGCAGGATGCCCGCGCATGCTGTTGCTCGACGAGCCGATGGCCGGCCTGGGGCCGGAGGAATCCGCCCGCATGGTCGAGATGCTGCGCGGCTTGAAGCGCGAGCTGACTATCCTGCTGATCGAGCACGACATGGAGGCGGTGTTCGCCCTGGCCTCCCGCATCACCGTGCTGGTCTATGGCCGGGTGATCGCCTCGGGCGCGCCCGCTGACATCCGCGCCAACGAAGACGTGCGGCAGGCCTATCTCGGCGAAGCGGAGGCGGCGTAATGGCTGAACCCGTGCTCGACGTTTCCCGGATCGAGACCAGCTATGGCCTGAGCCAGGTTCTGTTCGGCGTTTCGTTGTCCATTGCCGCCGGCGAGATGGTGACGCTGATGGGCCGCAACGGCATGGGCAAGACCACGACCGTGCGCTCGATCATGGGCTTGACGCCATCGCGCGCCGGATCGATTCGCTTTGCCGGCGCGGAAATTCGCGGCTGGCCGCCCTACAAAGTCGCGCAACGCGGGATCGGCCTGGTGCCGGAAGGACGGCAAATTTTCCCCAATTTGAGCGTGCGCGAAAATCTGCTGGCAACGGCGGCCCAGCGCGCCGGCGAATGGACGCTCGATAATGTCTACCGGCTGTTCCCGCGGCTCGCCGAGCGCGACGCCAGCATGGGCAACCAGCTCTCCGGCGGCGAACAGCAGATGTTGGCGATCGGCCGCGCGCTGATGACCGATCCGCGGCTGCTGATCCTCGACGAGGCGACCGAGGGCCTGGCGCCGCTGATCCGCGCCGAGATCTGGCGTTGCCTGGCAAGGCTCAAAGCCTCCGGCCTCGCCATCCTGGTGATCGACAAAAATGTCGGCGCGCTCACGCGCGTCGCCGACCGGCACTTCCTCATCGAGCGCGGGCACGTGGTGTGGAGCGGAGCCTCGCGCGAGCTCGCCGCCGCCCCGGACATTCAGCGCCGTTATCTTGGCGTCTGATTATTCCGCCGGCTGCGGCGCGTCCGGATCGCGGCCGCGGCGCACCAGAGCGTGGAAACTGGCGCCGCCCAGCTTGCGGTGCAGGCGGTCGAGCAAAAGGTAAATCACCGGCGTGGTGTAGAGCGTGAGCGCCTGCGATACCAGCAGCCCGCCGATGATGGTGATGCCGAGCGGACGGCGCAATTCGGAACCGGGGCCCGAGGCGATCACCAGCGGCAGCGCGCCGAGCATCGCGGCAAGCGTCGTCATCATGATCGGACGGAAGCGGGCAAGACAGGCTTCGTGAATCGCCTGCGCCGGCGACAGCCCGCGCTGGCGTTCTCCTTCGAGCGCGAAGTCCACCATCATGATGCCGTTCTTCTTGACGATGCCGATCAGCAGAATAATGCCGATGAAAGCGATCACCGTCAGCTCGGTGCGGAACACCTGCAAGGCGAGCAGCGCGCCGAGGCCGGCCGACGGCAGCGTGGAAATGATGGTGAGCGGATGCGCGAGACTCTCGTACAGCACCCCGAGCACGATATAGACCGCGATCAGCGCCGCTACGATCAACAGCAACTGCGCACTCGAAGCCTGCTGGAATGCCTTGATGTCGCCTGCAAAATCGGCGTGAATGGTGTCGGGGACGTGCAATTCAGCGACCGCCTGTTGGATATCCGCGGTGGCGGTTTCCAGGGGAACGTTAGGCGCGATGTTGTAGGTGATCGTGGTCGCTGGGAATTGCCCCTGGTGGTTGACCACCAGCGGTGCGATGCCGCGGTTAAAGCGCGCCACCGCCGATAGCGGCACCTGCGCGCTGCCGTTGCCCGGCACATAGATATGCGAGAGGTCGGTGGGATCGCGCTGGTACTTGCTGTCCACCTCAAAGACGACGCGATATTGGTTGCGCTGGCTGTAAATGGTGGAAATCTGCCGCTGCGAGAAGGCGTCGTTGAGCGCATTGTCGATATCCTGGATGCGTACTCCGAGGCGGGCCGCCATGTTGCGGTCGATGACGACGTTGGCCTGCAAGCCGCCTTGCTCGCGGTCGGTGGTGACGTCAATGATGCCGGGCACCTGCTTCACCCGATCCAGCACCTTCGGCACCCAGGTCTGCAACAGTTCGATGTCCGGGCTCCACAGAGTAAACTGATATTGCGAGTCGCTCTGCCGGCCGCCGACGCGAAGGTCCTGCGCCGGCACCAGGAACACGCGAACGCCGGGGATGCCGGTGAGCTTCGCCCGCAGCCGGGCGATCACGGCCTGCGTCGGGACATTGTTGCGCTCCTCGAGCGGCTTCAGGCTGACGAACAGCCGTCCGCGGTTGACCGAGGCGCCGAACAGGCCGCCGCCGACATTGGAGCCGAGCCCGGACACCGCCGGGTCGGCGAGAACGATGTCCATGGCCTTCTGCTGCAGCTTTTCCATCGCCTCGAACGAAATATCCGTCGAGGCCTCGGTGCCTCCGAAGATCAGGCCGGTGTCGTCCTGCGGGAAATAACCTTTCGGTATTTCGATGAAGAGAAACACCGTGAGCGCGATCGTGGCGACGAACGCCATCAGCGCCAGCGCGCGGTGCTCGATGACGTAGGACAGCGTTCGGTCGTAAAAGCGGACCAGCCGGCGGAGCAGGCCCTCGACAAGGCGGTCGAGCCAAGTGGCGTCGGGGCTCGGCGCTGCCTTGACGAAATAAGCGCAGATCATCGGCGTCACCGACAGCGATACGATGGTGGAGACGCCGATGGCGAAGGCGAGCGTCAACGAGAATTCGCGGAACAGGCGGCCGACGATGCCGCCCATGAACAGCAGCGGGATGAAGGCGGCGATCAGCGAGATGCTGATCGACACCACGGTGAAACCGATTTGCCGCGCGCCCTTGAGGCTAGCGCGTAAAGGCGACGCGCCGCGTTCGAGAAAGCGAAACATGTTCTCGATCATGACAATGGCGTCGTCGACGACGAAACCAATGCACACGGCGAGCGCCATCAGCGACAGATTGTCGATGGAGAAGCCCGCCGCCCACATCGCCGCGCAGGTGCCGGCAAGCGACAGCGGCACGGTGACGCCGGCGGCGATCGTCGGAGCTGCGCGGCGCAGAAACAGAAACACCACCAGCATCACCAGCACAGCTGTGGCGCCGAGCGTGAGTTGCATATCGTGCACGCTAGCGCGGATGGTCTGGGTGCGGTCGGTCAGGACCGCGATTTGCAGGCCGGCTGGCACCCATTGGCGCAGCTCCGGCAGCACTGCGTAGATGCCGTTCACCGTGTCGATGACGTTGGCATTTCCTTGTTTGGTGATGATCAGCAGCACCGACGGATCGCGGTTGAACCAGCCGGCGGAGAGGCTGTTGCGCACGCCAGGGGCGATCGTGGCCACATCAGAGAGGCGGATCACCGTGCCGTTCACGGTCTTGACCACAAGCGGATCGTACTCGCTGGCGTCGCGGAGCTGATCGGTGATGCCCAAAGTCACGCCGCGCTTGCCATCGAGTGTTCCGAGTGGACCCACCGCGTTAGCGTTGGCGATGGCGCTGCGCACGTCCTCGGTGGATACGCCCATGGCGGCGAGCCGCGTCGGATCGACGCTGACGCGAATGGCCGGCTGTTCGGAGCCGGCGACGGTGACATCGGCGACGCCGTCGACCTGCGCCAGGCGCTGGGCAATCACGGTATCGGCGGCGTCGTAGACCTCGCTTGGCAACATGGTTTTAGACGTCAGCGCCAGGATGAGGACCGGCGCCGCCGCCGGATTGGCCTTGCGGAACGTGGGCAGCGTCGGCAGGTCGCCGGGCAGGTCACTGAGGGCGGCGTTGAGGGCTGCCTGCACGTCGCGCGCGGCGCCTTCGATGCTGCGGCTCAAATCGAACTGGACGGTGATACGGGTATTTCCCAGCGAGCTCGTAGAGGTGAGTTCGGTGACGCCGGCGATTTCGCCTAGCCGCCGTTCGATGGGCGCCGCCACGGTCGCGGCCATGGTGTTTGGATCGGCGCCCGGCCGGTTGGCACTCACGCTGATGGTCGGGAACTCGACGCTCGGAAGGCTGGCCACCGGCAAAAACACGTAGGCGATCGCGCCGACCATGAACAAGCCGATGGCCATTAACGTGGTGCCGATCGGCCGGCGGATGAAGGGCCAGGAGAAATTCATGCGCTACTCCGCCGGGCCGGGCGCAACTCGCGGCACGCGCGGCGGCCGCACCGGCATCAGCCGCCGGCGTAGCCGCTCCATGTAAAGATAGATTACCGGCGTGGTGTAGAGCGTGAGCAACTGCGACAGCAGCAGTCCGCCGACGATGGTCACGCCGAGCGGATTGCGCAGCTCGGACCCGGTGCCGGATTCCAGCGCCAGCGGCAGCGCGCCGAACAAGGCGGCGAGCGTCGTCATCATGATCGGGCGGAAGCGCAGCAGCGCCGCCTGCACGATCAACTCCTCCGGCGAGAGCCCCTGGTGGCGCTCGGCGTCGATGGCGAAATCGATCATCAGAATCGCGTTCTTCTTGACGATGCCCATCAGCAGCACGATGCCGATCAGCGCGATCACCGACAGGTCATAACCAAAGAGCATCAGCGCAAGCAGTGCGCCGACGCCGGCCGAGGGCAGCGTCGAGAGAATGGTCATGGGATGGATGAAGCTTTCATACAGCACCCCGAGCACGATGTAGATGACAATGGCCGCGGCGAGGATCAGCCACGGCTCTCCGGCCAGCGACTTGGCGAATTCCGCCGCGTCGCCGGAATAGCTGCCAGTCACAGACGCCGGCATGCCGATCGCGGCTTGCGCCGCGGTGATAGCGGCGACCGCATCGCTCAGCGCATAGCCGGGCGCGAGATCGAAACTGACGGTGACGGATGGGAACTGCTGTTCGTGCGCGATCACCAGCGGTGCCGAGGTGTTCTCGAATCGCGCAAACGCCGAGAGCGGCACCTCATTATTGCCGGTGACCGTGTTAGGCGTTGCGGTGGTGTTGGTGTTGGTGGTGCCGTTCGCGGTATTGGCGACGGTCGCCGTCGTGCCGGTGGTCGTGGTTGCGCCGGTGACATAGATCTTGGAGAGCGAATTGGGGTCCTGCTGGTACTGCGGTTGCGCTTCAAGGATCACGCGGTATTGGTTGGATTGGGCGTAGATGGTGGAAATCTGCCGCTGCCCGTAAGCATCGTCGAGCGTGTCGGTCACGCTCTGCATGGAGACGCCGAGCCGGCCGGCCTCGCCGCGATCGACGTCAACCAGGACGCGCGGGCCGCCCTCCTGCGCCTCCGAGGCGATCTCGCGCAGCGCGGGGTTGCTGCGCAGGTTTTGCACCAGCTTGGCAGCCCATTCGACCACCTCGCCGGTGTCGGTACTCACCAGCGTGTACTGATACTGCGCCCGGCTGACGCGGGTGGAAATCTGGATATCCTGCGTGGCCTGGAAATAGACCGTCATGCCAGGAATGGCAGCGACCGCGTCTTTAAGCCGGGCAACGATGTCGTCGACGCGTGCGCTGCGGTCGTCGCGCGGCTTTAGAGTGATGGCGAGGTGGCCGACATTCGGCGTCGCGTTGACCGGGCTGACGCCGATCACCGACACCACGCCGGTGACGTCCGGATCGGCGCGGATTGCGGTCTCCACCCGGTCCGCCAGGCTTTGCATGGCATCGAAGGACACATCGGTTCCGGCCTCGGTCACCGCGGTGATCATGCCGGTGTCCTGCAGCGGCAGGAATCCCTTGGGGATGATGACGTAGAGGCCGATGGTCGCGACGAGCGTGATCAGCGTCACGATCAGCGTCTCGCGCTGCCGGCGCAGCACCCACAGCAGGCTGCCATGATAGGACTCGACCGTGCGCTCGATCAGCCCATGGAAGCGGCGGGTGACCGAGTTTTCGCGGCCTTCGCTCGCGCGCAGCAGCCGGCCGCACATCATCGGCGTCAACGTCAGCGAAATGACTGCCGAGGCCACCACCGCGATGGTCAGCGTCAGCGCGAATTCGCGGAACATGCGGCCGACCAGGCCGGTCATGAACAACAAAGGGATGAACACCGCGACCAGCGACAAAGTGAGCGAAATCACCGTGAAGCCGATCTCGCTTGCGCCGCGCAGCGCCGCGCGCAGCGGCGGCTCGCCATTTTCCATGTGACGGACGATGTTCTCGATCATGACGATGGCGTCGTCGACGACGAAGCCGGTGCCGATGGTCAGCGCCATCAGTGACAGATTGTCGAGCGAGAAGCCGGCAAACCACATCACCCCGAATGTCGCAATCAGCGACAGTGGCAGCGCCACGCCGGCGATGATGGTGGCGCGCACGGTGCGCAAAAATACCAGCACCACCAGCACCACCAGCCCGACGCTGAGCAAAAGCGTGAACTGCACATCGTGGATCGAGGCGCGAATGGTGGTGGTGCGGTCGGAGACGATGGTGAGCTTGGCCCCGGCCGGAATCGCGCGCCGCAGCCGCGGCAATTCGGCGCGCACGCGCTGCACGGTTTCGATCACATTGGCGCCGGGCTGGCGCTGCACATCGACAACGATGGCGGGCAAGCCCCGGTAGGAGGCGCCGACCTTGGTGTTTTCCAGCCCGTTGACCACATCGGCGACGTCGCCGAGCAGCACCGGCGCGCCATTGCGGTAGGCGACGATCACCGATTTATAGACTGCGGCCGAGTCGATCTGGTCGTTGGCGGCGATGGTGTAGGACTGATGTGCGCCGTCGAGCGAGCCCTTGGCGCCGGCGACGTTGGCGGAAACGATTGCCGTGCGCAGGTCCTCCAGGCCGATGCCATAGGCGGCAAGGCGCGAGAGGTCGGCCTGGATGCGGATCGCCGGGCGGATGCCGCCTTCCACCGAGACATGGCCGACACCGGTCAGCTGGGACAGCCGCGGCGCCATGACGCTGTCGGCCATGTCGCTCAAGGCGCGCTGGTCGACGGTATCCGATGTGAGCGCCAGCGTGATGATCGGCGTGTCGGCCGGGTTCACCTTGGAATAGAGCGGCGGGTAGGGAAGGTTGCGCGGCAGCGTCGAGGCCGCGGCGTTGATCGCCGACTGCACATCCTGCGCCGCCGCGTCGATGTCGCGTGACAGATCGAATTGCAGCGTCACCTGGCTGATGCCGAATGAGCTCGACGAGGTCATTTCGGCGAGCGCCGGGATCTGCCCGAACTGGCGTTCCAGCGGCGCCGTCACCAGTTCGAGGCGATGGTGTCGGGGTTGGCGCCGGGAAGCTGGGTAGTGACCTGGATAGTGGGAAAATCCACCTGTGGCAGTGCCGACACCGGCAGCCACCAATAGCCGAGCGCGCCGCCCAGCATCACCGCGACGCCGAGCAATGAGGTGGCGATCGGACGCTGGATGAAGGGAGAGGAGACGCTCATTGTTGCGGGTTCGGCTTCGCGGTCCCTGCGCCCCCGTTTTGCCGCTGCGAACCGCTGCCGGCGCCGCGCTGGCCGCTGCGCGATTGCGTGCGTTGCGGCGGCGCTGCGGTCGTGCCCTCAGCGGTGCCGATCGTCACCTTGGCGCCGTCTGTCAACCGGGCAAAGCCGGTGGTCACCACGCGCTCAGGCGGCGTCAGGCCTTTGCCGATGACCGATTGCGTCTCGTCCTGCTTGGTCACCGTGACCGGCTTGATTTTTGCGACATTGTCGTCGCCGACGACGTAAACGAAAGTGCCAGTGGGTCCGCGCTGCACCGCGCCGGTCGGAATCACCACGACCTGCTTGAGCGTGTCGATCAGCAGGCGCACATTGACGAATTGCCCGGGCCAGAGCTGTTCGTCGGCATTGGGAAATTCGGCCTTGAGTTTCACGGTGCCGGTCGATTGATCGACCTGGTTGTCGAGCACCGTCAACTTGCCGCGGCCGATGACGGCATTGGTGTCGGATCGTAGCGCATCCACCGGCAGCGATCCCTTGGCGAAGGCGGCGTTCACCTGATCGATGTTCTGCTGCGGCAGATTGAAAATCGCCGAAATCGGCTTGATCTGCGTAATGACGACGATGCCCGGCGAGCTCGACGCGTGCACGATATTGCCTTCGTCCACCATTCGGATGCCGGTGCGGCCGTCGATCGGCGCGACGATGGTGGTGTAGCCAAGCGTTGCTCGCATGTTTTCGATTGCCGCCTGATCGGCTTGCACTTGCGCGGTATCCTGGGCGACCAGCGCCCGCTGGGTATCCGCCTGCTGGCGGTTGATGGCGTTGGTCGCGGCGAGGGTCTCGTAGCGAACAAGGTCGTTCTTGGCGTTGCCGAGGATCGCCTCGTCCTGCGCCTTCTTGGCGATCGCCTGATCGAGTTGCGCCTGATAGATGGTGGGATCGATGCGCGCCAGCACGTCGCCTTTCTTGACCTCCTGGCCTTCCTTGAAGCCGACGCTCAATAACTTGCCGTCGACCTGAGGGCTTACGGTCACGGTATTGAGCGCCTTGATGGTGCCGACGGCGTCGAGATAGACCGGCACGTCGGCCGTTTTCGAGGCTGCGACCAGCACCGGCACCGGCCCGGTATCGGCGGCGAAGCGGCCGCGCTGCTGCTGCGGCGGCGTGCCGGTAAAATAATAGATCAGCGCTGCCGCCAGCGCGATCACGATCAGTCCGATCACGATCGGGCGGCGCTTGCGCGATTTCACTTTGAGCAGAACCTGTTTCGGCGGTTCACCGTGCATCGGTTGTTTCCACCGGTTTGGGCAGCCAGCCGCCGCCGAGCGCCTGATAAAGGCTGACGATCGCCTGCACATGCGCGAGTTTCGCCTGCACCAGCTGGTCGAGCGCCTGATACAAGGTCTGTTGCGTCTGCAGCACGGTGACGAGGTCGATGGTGCCTTCGCGCAATCGCTGCTCGGAAATATTGAAGGCGGTGCGCGAGCTGGTCACCACGTCCTGTTGCAGCCGTTCGCGCTGCGCGGTCTGGCGGATGGCATCGAGCGCGTTCTCGACGTCGGTGAAGGCGGAGATCACCGCCTTGCGGTAGTCCTGGAGAAGTTCGTCCTGCACGCCCTTCTGCAGATCGAGATTGCCCTGGATTCTGCCGGCATCGAAGATCGGCTGCGTCAACCCGGCGGTGGCGGTATAGAAAGCCGCTTCCGGCCGCAATAATATGCGCAGCACCGCGCTCTGATAGCCGCCCTCGCCGGTGAGCGTGATGCTGGGCAGGAACTGCGCGCGCGCGTTTTCCACGTTAGCGTTGGCCTGGGCAAGCTTGGCCTCAGCTTCGCGAATGTCGGGGCGCTGCGTCAGCAATTCCGATGGCAGGCCTGGCGTCACCCGCGGATAGGCGATTCTGCTCAAGCTGCCACCGCGAATGATGACATGTTCAGGCGAACGCGCGATCAGCAAAGCCAGCGCGTTCTTGTTCTGCTTGAGCGTCTGCTCCAGTGGCGGGATTGACGCCTTCTGGGTGTTGACGACGCTTTGCTGTTCGGCGATTTCCAGTGCTGATGCAGTGCCGGCATTAAGCCGTTGCTCGATGAGGTTAAGCACGCGGGTCGCACTTTGCAGATTGTTGTTGGCGACTTGGAGCCGGTCCTGCGCGGCGAGAACTTGGAAATAGGCATTGGCAGTGGCGACCACCGTGGCCAGCCCCACCACCTCCCGGTCGTAGCGATTGGCAACGGCACCCTCTTCCGCTGCCCGCATGGCGGAGCGGTTCTTTCCCCAGAAGTCTATCTCATAGCTGGCTGTCATCGAGCTGGACAATAAGTCGCGCTCAGACCCTCCAAGCGAGCCGCTGGTACTGCCCGCCGACGTTGATTGCGACGTACGCAAATGTGTGGCGCTGGCGTTGAGACTGACATCCGGCAACAGCGCCGCGCCGGCGATGCGCGCCTGCGCGTCGGCCTGCACGATGCGGGCGGTCGCCGCGGCGATGTCGAGATTGGCGGCGCGCGCCTGCTCGATGATGCCGGTCAGTTCCCGGGAATGGAATTTGCGCCACCAGTCGAGCGGCGGCAGCGCCGCATTGGCCAGAACCGGGTTGAGCGGGCCGCCGGTATAGCGCGCCGGGATGTCGAGAGCCGGCTCGGGCTTGTCGCCGCCGAGCAGGCATCCAGCGAGGGGTAGCATCAAGGCGGCGGTGGTGATCATGCTACCGAACAGGCGCGCGTGCCGTTTTGTTCCCTCTCTGCCTACAATCCTACCGCGACGCATGCCGGCGACTTTCAAAACACCCGAAACCGGGGCTGCAACCTAGCCGGATTTATCGATGATTGCTCGCGGATTTGCGTCCCGGCGGCCAATCGGCCAATGCGTGCCGGCCGGCTGTGGACATCTCTGCCGCCGCCGTGGCGAACGCTCCCTGGATGATTTGATCGAAATTCTGCCGGGCGGCGCGGGTCTTGGCCATAGCGTCGCGCATGGCCGCCGGATTGAAGGGATCGCTGCGCAGCGTTTCGCGGATGGCGTCCTGGGCGGCGCGATAGTCGCGCTGCGACGTCTCGATGGCGTCGTGCGCCGACTGGATCTGCGCGCGCAGCACCGCGGCGTCCGCCTGCGGCAGCGTCGCGGCGATATGATCGACGCGCACGAACACGTCGCGGTCCCAGGCCTGCGGCGGCGGCGCGCGGACCGCCATGGCCACCGCGATACCGACGAAAAACAGGTTCAGCGCCAGCGAGCCGAGCAGCAGCCAGCGCGAGGAGCTGCGTGTTCCCGACAACGGCGCGATTTGGGCGATGCTCATGGCGGGTCTCCGCTCGCGGGCGCAATGGCAATCGAACCGAAGTCGGCGCCGCTGACGAATGAATAGGGCGCATTCGACGGGTCTGGCCGCTGGTCGAGCCCGGAAATGCCGATGGTGAAGCCGATCACGGCGCAGCCCGCCAGCGCCGCCATGCGCGGCCAGGCCGGCGCAAACTCCCAGTTCAGCAGCACGCCGGGCAGCCGCCAGAACGGCACGTTCTGCCGCGGCAGCGCGCCAAGCCGCGCCAGCACGCGCGCGGCCGCGGCATCAATCGCCTGCGGCGGCGCGGCGTCGTGCTTGAGCGTTTCGCTCAGGATGGTATCCAATCGGTCGTCGTTCATTTTGCCACTACTCCCCCTCGATCACTTTTGCCAAGGCGCGGCGCAGATTCTGCTTACCGCGCACCAGTAATGTCTCCACCGCCGAAACCGAGGTGTCGAGTGCATCCGCCACCTCGGCATTGCTCAGGCCCTCGCCGTAAGTGAGGGCGATCGCCGTGCGCTGCCGCACCGGCAATTCCGCGATGGCTGCCTGCACCAACCGGTCGCGCTCGGAATGCTCGATCTGCTCGCTGGGCCCCGCCTTCGGATCGACCAGCTCGCCGGCCGCTTCGAGATCGACCCAGGGCACGCGGCGTTTGCGGTCGAGGCACAGATTGACCACCACGCGGCGGAACCAGGTGCGGAACAGCGCCAGCGGCTGCCAGCGCGGAGCATGGATCCAGACACGCAACATGGCGTCCTGCGCCACGTCTTCGGCGTCGGCTGAATTGCCGAGAATGCGGCGGGCGAGCGCAATCGCCACCGGCAAATGCCGGCGCGCAAGCTGCCGATACGCCGGTTCGTCGCCACGCGCGACCCGGGCCATGAGCGCTTCGTCGCTGTCGTCCATCCCGTTGCGGCGACCGTCATTGTGAATTGCCCGTGCATTGTAGTCCCTCGACTATCCGATTAACGGGCCGGCCTCTCGAATCCTGTGCTGGCGGGATAACGGGGAAACCGGGGACAACCCGCAGGCCCACCCGCCAGCCCATTGAATTCACATGTATTTAACCGTCGGGCTGGGGCGCTACATCGGCCAAAGCGAAACCGGCGATGCGCTTATAGCGCTCCGACAACGCCCGTAATTCGTCCTGGGTGATATATTTGTCGAGGTTATCGAAGGGCCGGTCGCCGACCAGTTGCTCGACCTTGATATTGATGAAATCGGGCGGGTGTTCGCGGTTGGTGCGCACCACGCGCGCCGCCGGTTCCACCCGCGCGTCCTCATAGGCCTTGAGCGCGTCACGCGGATCGGCGCTGGAGCGCAGGTAATCGGCGAGCAGGCGGGCATCGATCGCGCTTTGCGCGGCGCCGTTCGACCCGCGCGGATACATCGGATGCGCGGCGTCTCCTGCGAGCGTGACCCGGCCGAAGCTCCAGCGCGCAATGGGATCCTTGTCCACCATCGGATATTCGAGGATTTGATCCGCATCGCGGATCATCTGCGCCACGTCGAGCCAGTCGAAGCGCCAGCTTTCGTAGAGGGGGAAGAATTCGGCGAGGTTGCCGGGCTTGTTCCAGTCGTTCTGCTCGTAAGTGTCGCGCTTGATCTCGGCCATCCAGTTGATGAGCTGGTTTCCTTCGGCGTCCACATTATCGACGATCGGATAGATCACGATCTTGCCGGTGAGGATGGAGCCGACGCGCATGTAAGTGCGGCCGTCGAAGATCGGCTTTCTCCGCGTCACGCCGCGCCAGGTATTGATGCCGGCGAATGCGACCTTGTCGTCGCGATAGAATTGCTTGCGAATTGCCGAATTGATGCCGTCGCAGGCAATCGCCACGTCGGCGCGCACCGCATCGCGACCGCGGAACTTGATGCTGACGCCGGTTTCGTCCTGTTCGACGCCGGTGCAATCGTGGCCGGTGCGAATGGCGTCCGCCCCCAGCCGTTTGCGTGCCGCGTCGTAAAGAATGATATGCAGCCGGCCGCGATGGATGCCGACTTCCGGATATTCATAGCCGGCGAACTTGCCGCGCGGCTCCTTGTAGATGAGCTGGCCAAAGCGGTTGAAGAAGCAGCTTTCGCGGTTCTCGATGCCGGCGGCGAGCAGTTCGTCGCCCAGGCCCAGCGCAGTAAATTCCCGCATCGCATGCGGCAATAGCGTGATGCCGACGCCGAGCGGCTTTACTTCCACCGCGCGCTCGTAGACGCGACAATCGATGCCGCGCTGCTTGAGGTTGAGCGCGAGCGACAGCCCGCAGATGCCGCCGCCGATAATGGCCACTTTCATGCGCTGAGAATGGACGAAATCGGGCAAAACCTGTCAACTTGTGCAGGCAACGAACAGGGGAGGCTACCGATGGACAAGGCCATCTACGACCGCGGCATGGCGATGCGCCGCAAGGTGCTGGGCGACGACTATGTCGATCGCGCCGTCGCAAACATCACCGATTTCGACCGCCAGTTTCAGGAGCAGCTGACCGAATATGCCTGGGGCGCGGTGTGGGGCGACGATGCGCTCAAGCCGCGCGACCGCAGCCTGCTCAATCTCGGTATGATCGCCTGCCTCGGCCGCATGCACGAATTCGAGACGCATTTCCGCGGCGCCTTGCGCAACGGGCTCACTCAGAAGGAATTGGCTGCCATTCTGCGGCAGATCGCCGTTTATTGCGGTTTTCCGGCCGCGGTCGACTGCCACCGCGTCGCCAAGCAGGTGCTGGCGGCGGAGGCCAAAAAAGCTAGGCGAAAGGCCAAACAATATCGGCAACATCGCGTTAATGAGATAGTCGCATTCTGGTCTTGAATGTGCCTTCATCCGAGGGCATTTGAGGGCTGGATTTGGCGGATATGGCTGCCAAGGCGGCCAAAGGTGGATGATGATTCAACGATTAGCTGCGGCCTTGCTGGCGCTCCCGATGGCGGCGGTCCTGATGAGCGCGCCCGTTAAGGCGCAATATTATTCGTCGCAGCCCTCTTCCGACGATTCCCGCAACGGAGTGGCGGTCGAGCAGCTGCCGCCGCCGGGTCCCAAAATCGACGAGAACGGCGATTACGTGCCGGCGCCGCCGCGCGCCAGCCAGGTTCCGCCGGTCGTATCGAGAGGTCCGCAATGGCTCCCCGGCTATCGCGATCCGAACGAGCCGAAGTTGCCGGCACCGGGTTTCGCCGTGCCCGCCACGCAGCCGGCCGCCACCAATGCCGATCCTGACGCCATTCGCCCGCCGCAGCCGATCGGCTCTGCGCCGCAAGCGGCGCCGCAACCGCCGCCGCCTGCCGGCACCGCGGCGCTGCCGCCGGAAGACCAGCCGGAGACCGGGCAGCCGAAAGAACTGCCCGCCAATCTCAAGCGGCAACTGGTGGATTTCAGCACCAAGGAACCGGCCGGCACGATCATCATCGATACGCCGAACACCTACCTCTATCTGGTCCTCGGCGGCGGCAAGGCGCTGCGTTACGGCATCGGCGTCGGCCGCGAAGGCTTCACCTGGGCGGGCACCGAACGCATCTCCAAGATGAAGGACTGGCCGGACTGGTTTCCGCCGCCGGAGATGATCGAACGGCAGCCTTACCTGCCGCGCGTGATGGCAGGCGGCCCGGGCAATCCGCTCGGTGCGCGCGCACTGTACCTAGGGCACACGCTCTACCGCATCCACGGCACCAATCAGCCGTCGACCATCGGGCAATACGTGTCGTCCGGCTGCATCCGCCTGCTTAACGAAGACATCGAGGATTTGTACGACCGCGTGCAGGTCGGCACGCGCGTGGTGGTGCTGCCCGGCAAGGCGCCTGAGACGGTGGCGAATACCGGAGCGCCCGGCGCCTCGGCGTCGAGCGTCATGGTGGAGCCGACACCCGCTGCGGCCGCAGCAACCGGCAGCAACGCCGGCACTCTCGGCGGGCGGCTCTCTCCGATTCGCTGAGCCCGCGCTTTTATTCTACCGCCGCCGCCGCCGTTGCCGTGCGCTTGCCGATCGCCGCGTTCACCCGCGGCATCACTTGCTCGGCCATCAGCTGCATCGAGCGCCTGGCGAGTGCCGGATCGGCCCAATCCATGCCGGCATAGACCAGTTCGCCGAAATCGCCGGTTTCCTCGCGCATCGCTAAAATCGCGTCGACCACCTTGTCGACCGTGCCGAAGGTCACGCAGTTTTTCATGACGTAGTCGAGCGTGATCTCATCGTCCGGCTGCTCCTTGTGCCTCTTGAACACGTAGAGCCGGTTGCCGCGCATCATCTTGGCGCGCATGTTGCCAAAGTAATGGCGATAGGGGCTTTTGGCGTCGTCGCAGCCGTAGCGCTTCGCCGTCTTGTCGTCGTCGGCAACGAAAATGGTTCGCGCTACCCGCCAGTCGGCGACGTTGGCTTTTTGTCCGGCTTCGGCCTTGCCCTTGGCGTAGTTCGTCCAATGCGACTTGAGATGTTTGGCGAGCAGGAAGTTCGCCGACAGCGGATGGAAGTCGCGCTTGCCCATCAGCATCACACCCGGCGAAAACGGCGCCACCACGGTGCCGACGATCTCCGGCCGCGGCTTCTGGAAGGGCTTCGCCAGCACGCCGACGCCGAGCTCGAGCGCGGCGGTGCGGGCAAAACCGACCTTGAAGCGGTTGTCGGGGAAATCGATGTCGTAAGGCGGATTGCGCTCCCACACCGCTAGAATTACGTCGATCGCCTCGGCGAAGATCTTGTTACGGTCGAGATCGAGGATGCCGATGGCTTCCGAGTCCGAGGTCAGCGCGCCGGCGCTGATCCCCATGACGAAGCGGCCTTGCGCCAGATGATCGAACATCGCGGCGTTCACCGCGACCACCACCGGGTGCATCTGCGCCAGATTGGTGGTGCCGGTGGCGAGCTTGATGGTCCTGGTGGCGTGAATGAGCGTCGCCAGGAACATCATGCTGTTGGTGATGTTCTCGCAGGCGTCGGTCAGATGCTCGCCCATGAAGGCGTCGTGAAAGCCGAACTGGTCGGCAAGGATGATCGCCTCGCGATCCTCGCGCAGCGTCTGCGACCAATCCCGGCCCATCGGATGCACCGGCATGGTGAAATAGCCCAAACGCATCAATATCCTCCGCACTGTCCTGAGAGTATGTTAGCCGACCCGAAACGCCCATGCAGCAGGTCAAAGGCGCACTTAACCGCCCGCGAGGCATCACCTTTCGGCCACGGTCGGCCGCCAAGGTTCGCCGTCGATTCGGAGCCGCCCGCATATGCCCTTTCGCCGTCTCTCGCTGATGCTGGCGCTCATCACGCTCGCCGGCTGCGCTGGCAGTTATGTGCCGAAGGATGAGCCGAGCTTCTATCGCAACCTGGCGCAACCCGGCGCCGAACTCGACTCCGCGGCCGCCGCCTCGATGATTTCCGGCTATCGCGCCAACAACGGTCTGCCGCAGGTGACGCTCGATCCGGCACTGATGCAGCTCGCGCAAGCGCAAGCGGCGGTGATGGCGAAACGCGACAAGCTCGATCACGACGCCGGCAGGCCGTTTACGGCGCGGCTCAAAGCCTCGGGCTATGACGCCAGAAACGCTGCGGAAAATATCGGCGCCGGCTATCACACCTTGGCGGAAGCCTTCTCCGGCTGGCGCGATTCTCCACCGCATCGCGCCAACATGTTGCTCAAGGGCGCAACGCGCTTGGGGATCGCGGCGGTCTACACGCCGGCCTCGAAATACAAAGTTTACTGGACGCTGATCCTCGCCGAACCGGACGAGAAAAGCTGACTGGACCTCGCAGCCCCCGCCGACTAGTTTGCCGCCGATGCCGGCACTGCCTCACGCCAAAGATTACGACGCGCTCTATCGTCAGTTCCGCTGGAACATTCCGGCGCGCTACAATATCGGCGTCGATTGCTGCGACAAATGGGCCGACGCCGAGCCCCGTCGTCTCGCCATCCTGCACGTGCATCCGGACGGAAGCGAAGACGCCGTCAGTTTCTGGCAGCTGCGCGAGATGTCGAACCGCCTCGCCAATGTTCTGCGCGCCCACAATATCAACCGTGGCGACCGCGTCGCCATCATGCTGCCGCAGATGCCGGAAGTGGCGGCGGCGCATTTCGCCATCTACAAGCTCGGCGCGGTCGCTCTGCCGATCGCGATGCTGTTCGGGCCCGACGCGCTATCCTACCGGCTGCAGAATTCCGGCGCCAAGGCGCTGCTCACCAATACGCAAGGGGTAGCCAAGCTCAATCAGATTCGCGACGAGGTGCCGGAACTGTCCTGCGTGCTCTCGTTCGACGACCGCGCCGACGGCGCCGCCAGCCTCAGCGACATGCTGGCGCGCGCCTCATCCGATTTCACGCCCGTCGATATCGGCGGCCGACGATCCGGCGCTGATGATCTACACCTCAGGCACCACCGGCCAGCCCAAGGGCGCGCTGCACGCGCATCGCGTGCTGCTCGGGCACGTGCCCGGCGTGGAAATGCCGCATTACGAATTTCCGCAGGCGGGCGACCGCTATTGGACGCCGGCCGACTGGGCCTGGGCCGGCGGTCTGCTTGACGTGCTGCTGCCCAGCCTGCACCACGGCGTGCCGGTGGTCGCGCAAAAAATCGAGAAGTTCAATCCGGACGACGCCTACGCGCTGATGCAGAAGGCGGGCGTGCGCAACGCCTTCATCCCGCCGACGGCGCTGCGCATCATGCGCGCGGCGCCGAGCCCGCGCGGCCGTTATGACATCAAGCTGCGCAGTCTCGCGTCGGGCGGCGAGTCGCTCGGCGTCGAGGCGCTGGAATGGGGCAAGGAGGCCTTCGGCCTGACCATCAACGAATTTTACGGGCAGACCGAATGCAATCTGGTGCTCGCCTCCTGCGCCGCGCTCGGCGTCTCGCGCGCAGGCGCCATCGGCAAGCCGGTGCCCGGCCACGTCGTGGCGGTGATCGGCCCCGACGGGCAGGCGCTGAAACCCGGCGAGGTCGGGCAGATCGCGGTGCAGCGGCCCGATCCGGTGATGTTCCTGCAATACTGGGGCAAGCCCGAGGCGACGCGCGACAAGTTCGTCGGCGACTGGATGACCACCGGCGATCAGGGGACGATGGACGAGGACGGCTATTTCTCCTTCGTCGGCCGCGACGACGACGTCATCACTTCGGCCGGCTTCCGCATCGGCCCCGGCGAGATCGAGGATTGCCTGATCCGTCATCCAGCGGTGGCGCTTGCCGCCGTGGTCGGCAAGCCCGACCCGGTCCGCACCGAGATCGTCAAGGCGTTCATCGTGTTGAAAAGCGGCCACGCGGCGTCCGCTGCGCTCGCCGCCGAAATTCAGGGCTTCGTGCGGACGCGGCTCTCCGCGCACGAATATCCACGCGAGGTCGCCTTCATCGAGCAGATGCCGATGACCACGACCGGCAAGGTGATCCGCCGGCTGCTGCGGGAAAAGGCCTAGGCGTCCTGATTGCCGAGAATGAAGACGTGGAAGCCGAGCCGACGCTTGGCGACGACATAGAGCGCAATCGATTCACAGACAATCGCGATCGAGGTCGCCGCGGCCGCACCCTCGATGCCGATGCGCGGAATGAGGATGACGCAGAGCGCGAGATTGACGGTAAAGGCGCCGGCATAAATCACGGCGCATGGCTTGCGCTTGCCCAGCATATTGAGCAGCCGCTCGGCGGGACCAACGGCGGCGCGCGCGAGCATGCCGACGGCGAGAATGAACATCACGTCATAGCCGCTGGCAAAGCCATCGCCGAACAGGTTGAGCAGCGGCACGCCTAGCGCAAGGATCAGTGCGCAAGCGAGCAGCGACGGCCAGAACGTCCAGCGCACCGTCTCGGCAAAGAACGAGGCAAGGCGTTTTGCAGTCGCCGGCCACGTGATATTCGGTGAATTTGTGCGTGGTAGCGCCGGCGATGGCGAAATAGACGAAGGCGACGATGGCGAGCAGCCGCGCCGCCGCGTAATAGACCGCCACCTCGTCCGGCGACCGGAAATATTCGAGCATGAGGATATCGACGTAGGTGAGCAGCAGATAAAAGCCTTCGACCACGAAGATCGGCAGCGACGTGGCGAGCCAGGTTTTGACTTGGTATTGCCTGGCGCCTTGCGGCACTTTTTTCTTCAGCCGGCGGTCGAGCACGATCATCTGTCCGATGGTCACGCCCCAGGTGGCAGCGAGCGCGACCAGCATCGCGGTGACCGCGTGCGTGGGCGCGCCGATGAAATAGGCGGCGCCGATCAGCACGGTGATGCAGAGCTGGCGGATGATGTAGAACGGCATCAACGCCAGGTTCGGCCAGTCAAAGGACTGTGCGATGCCGGCCTGGACCTGCACCAGCCCGTAGATCGGAATGGTGGCGCAGGCGAGATAGAGCGGAATGACGGTGAACCGACCGAGGTGCGGGGCGGCGAGCGTGACCGCGCGCGACGCCGGCAAAGCCGATTGCCGTGGCGATGGCGAAGGCGAGCCAGCGCGAGCCGGAGAGAAAGCCGCGTAGCAAATCGAATTCATTGAGCTCGGCATATTCGGGAATGAAGCGCCGCGCCGCGGTCGACAGGCCCATGTCGGAGAGCGCGCCGATCATTAGCACCCAGGTCCAGGCATAGACATAGATGCCGAATTCGAACGACCCCATCCAGCGCGCCAGCAGCACCTGCGAGGCGAGCGCGAGCAACGCGTTGCCGACGCGGACGAGAAAGACCTTGCCGGCGACGAGTTGCGCCAGCCGGCTGTCGCTCTTTTCGGCGAGCATCGCCTTGACGCGCGCGATCGCGCGCGAAAACGGCGAGGGCGTTGTCGTATCGGCACTGACCAGCGCCACGGGTTCCGTCTGCGGCGGCCGGGATGCGAGCGACGATTTGGTCATCGCGCCCGGTTAGCAATGATTCGTTAACATTCGGTTGGGCGATTTGCTGTCGTCTCCGCGAAAGCGGGGACCCAATACGCCGCAGCTTATCGAAAGGACACGGAGTACTGGGTCCCGGGTCTCGCTTCGCTCGCCCGGGACGACGGAATGAGTACGGGGAGAGGTTAAGGCAGAGAGGCCAATATTTTCTCGATCACCTTGCGTTCATCCTTCGTCAGCGCCGCCTGCGGCGGCACCGGATCGCCGACATCGTATCCCTGGATCTGCAAGCCCGCCTTGATGCAGGCGGCGAGATTGAAACGCGCGAAGGCTTCGTTGACGCGCCATAGTTCGCGCTGCAGCGCTATCGCCTCCGGCCATTTTCCGGCGCGGCACAGATCGTAAAGCGCGACGCTCTGCCGCGGCACGATGCAGGCGGGCCCCGCCATCCAGCCGACGCCGCCGATGAGCATCACTACCGCCGGAATATGCGCCGAGGCGGAAAACACTTTCATCTTCGGCGCGCGGTTCATGATCGACAGCAGCCGCCCGGTATTGGTCGAGGCATCCTTGATGGTGCGGATGCGCGGGTGCTCGCTGAGGCGCGCGATGACGTCGAGCGACAGGTCGCTGCGCTGGAATTGCGGGTTGGTATAGATGACGACGGGAATATCGACGCTGTCGGCGATGGCGCGGAAATAGGATTCGACCTGCGCCTCCTGCACCGGGAAATAGCCTTCGAGGATGGCGAGGATGCCGTCGGCGCCGAGCTTCTGGTAGGCTTGCGCCTGCGCCACGGCGTCCGCCGTCGCCGTCGAGGCAACGCCGGCGACGACCGGCACGCGCTTTTGCGCCGCTTGAATTGTCGCCTGCACCACGGTGCTGCGCTGCTCGCGCGACAGATAGGCGAACTCGCCGGTCGAGCCGAGCGGGGTCAACCCATGGACGCCGGCCTTGACAAGATCGTCGGCGAGCTTGCCCAGCACATCGGTCTTGATGCGTCCCTGCGCATCGATCGGCGAAACCAGATAGGGGAACACGCCGTGGAAGTTGGTTGTATCGGTCATCGGCCGCTCTGCCGTCATGCGCCGGCCTTGTGCCGGGCATCCACGCCTTGTAGGCGCGGCAGCATGAAAGACGTGCGATGGCTCGGGACAAGCCCGGCCATGACGAATGTGCTCTCACCCCTTAAACCCGCCGCCGTCGAGAAAAGCCTGCTCCTCCGGCGTGGTCGCGCGGCCGAGGGCGGGATTGCGGTGCGGGAAGCGGCCGAAGCGGCGGATGATATCGGCGTGCAGCTTCGCCCATTTGACGCCATCGGCGTCGCCGGCGGCCGTGTAGAGGGCGATGCCGTGCTCCTGGTCTGCGGGGTTTTCCGAATGCTCGAACGGCACATAGAAGAAGGCGCGCAGCTCCGGCGGCACCTGCGCGTCGAAGCCGTGAATGAGCGATTGCGCGGTGATCGCCATGGCCTGCGGATCGGTGGCAAAGGCGCGCGCCTGCCCACGAAACATGTTGCGCGGAAACTGGTCGAGCAGGATCAGCAACGCCAGCGCGCCTTGCGCGGTTTGTTCCCAGGCGGCGAGCTTGCCCGCGGCGGCGGCTTCGTAGGTCGGCAAAAAGCGCCGGCGGATCTCTTCGTCGAATTCGGGGACCTTGCCGAACCATTTATCGTAGCCGGCCTCGCGCCAGAACTCGACCACCTCGGCGGCGCTGGCAACAGGAGCCTCAACGCTCATGCGCCGTCCCGCAGGGCGCGGCGCAGGATCTTGCCGACATTGGTCTTGGGCAATTCCTTGCGGAACTCGATGTATTTCGGCACCTTGTAGCTGGCGAGTTCGGTGGCCATGAACTGGCGCAGATCGTCATCGCTAAGCTCCGGCTTTTTCTTCACCGCGAATAGTTTCACCGCTTCGCCGGATTTGTCGTCCGGCACGCCGACGGCGGCGCATTCAAGCACGCCGCCCTGCATCATCGCCACGTCCTCGACCTCATTGGGGAACACCTTGAATCCGGACACCGAAATCATGTCCTTCTTGCGGTCGACGATGGTGACGCGGCCCTGGTCGTCCATGGTGCCGATGTCGCCGGTGCGGAAATAGCCGTCGGGCGTCATTACGCGCGCCGTTTCGTCCGCCCGTTGCCAATAGCCAGGCATCACCTGCGGTCCGCGCGCGCAGATTTCGCCGCGGTCGCCGGGCGCCACGTCCTTGTTGTCGTCGTCGCGGATGGAAATGTCAGTGGACGGCACCGGGTAGCCGATGGTGCCGGTCCATGCGGGGATGTCGCCGCGGTTGCAGGTGAGCACCGGCGAGGTCTCCGACAGGCCGTAGCCCTCGATGATCGGCTTTCCCGTCGCCTTGACCCAGGCGTCGGCCACCGCTTTCTGCACGGCCATGCCGCCGCCGACTGCCGATTTGAGCATGCTCCAATCGAGTTTGCCGAAATCCGGGTGATGCAGCAGCGCGTTGTAGAGTGTGTTGACCGCCGGAAACATGGTGGCGCGGTATTTCGACATTTCCTTGATCAGACCGCCGATGTCGCGCGGGTTGGGAATCAGCACGCATTGTCCGCCGCTGTATATGCCGAACAGGAAACACGCGGTGAGCGCGAAGATGTGATAAAGCGGCAGCGCGGTGATGATGATCGGCCGCTCGACCGGCGGGGGCACGGCGATCATCGGCTCATGCCAGGCGACCACCTGCAGCAGATTGGCGACCAGATTGCGGTGCAGAAGCATCGCGCCCTTGGCGACGCCCGTGGTGCCGCCGGTATATTGGAGGAAGGCGATGTCATCGGGGCCGATGTCGGGTCGCGTAAAGGCGAGCTTGCGTCCGGCGGCGAGCGCGTCGGGAAACGTCGTCATGTCGGGCAGTTCGTAGGCCGGCACCATTTTCTTCACGTGCCGGACCATGAGATTGACGATCACGCCCTTCACCGCGCCAAGTAGATCGCCCATGCTGGCGACGACCGCGTGCTTCACCTTTGTCTGCGGCAGCGCTTCTTCCAGGACGTGGGCGAAATTTTCCAGCACGATGATGGCTTCGGCGCCGGAATCGTTGAGCTGGAATTCCAGCTCGCGTGGCTTGTACAACGGATTGACGTTCACCACCGTGAAGCCGGCGCGCAGGATGGCGCAGACGGCGACGGGACACTGCAGCACGTTTGGCATCATCACCGCGACGCGGTCGCCGCGCTTGAGGCCCTTGTTCTGCAGCCAGGCGGCGAAGGCGCGAGAGGCTTCGTCGAGTTGGCCGAAGGTCAGCACCTTGTCCATGCAGACGAAGGCCGGCCGCTCGCGATGGGCGGCGAAACTTTCCTCGAACATCGCCACCAGCGAGGAATATTTCGACGCGTCGATTTCGGCGGCGACGCCCGGCGGATAATGCCGCAGCCAGGGTCGTTGCATGGCGTTTCCCCACATGCCGCCGGATGATCCGGCTGAGCCGGCGGTCGCCGCTAATGTCAGTCGAGTCGGGGCGGTGTGCAAGGCCGCTCAGCGGTCCACGCCGCCGAAGGGCGCCAATGGATTGTCGGTCAGCGCCGCCCTGTCGGGCCGGTCGATGCGGGCGGTGCCGATAAAGGCCTCGAATAGCTCGGCGACAGTGCGCTGCGGCAGATCGCGGGTGATGAAGACGAGGCGCGTGCGGCGGTCGTCGTCCGGCCAGCGTTCGAGCCGCGCGGTCGGGTGGAAGACGTGCTGCACGCCGTGCACGACCACCGGCGTGTCGGGCATTTCGGCGAGCTGCACGATGCCCTTGAGGCGCAGCAATCTGTCGCCGTACGTCGCGCGCATGAGTTCGAGAAACATGTCCAGCGTGCCGGCCGGGATCGGCTTGTCGGCGGTGAGCACGAAGGATGCGATATGCTCGTCGTGGCGGTTGACGTCGTGATGATGGTGGTGGTCGTGCACGTTAGCGTAAGCTTCAGCGGCGAGCCACTTCTTCACATCGGGGATTTTCTTGTCCGGATTGTAGAGGCCGCAATTGAGGATGCGCGCGGGCAAGGCCTCGCCCCTGGAGGCATCGAGGGTAGGCGCCGCCGGATTGAGCGCGCGCAGCCGCGCGGTGATTGTTTCGATTTGCTTGGCGTCGGCGAGATCGGTCTTGGTCAGCACCAGCCGGTCGGCCATCGCCGCCTGCTTCACCGCCTCGGCATGCGCGTCGAGCGTGGCCGCGCCGTTGACGGCATCGACCACGGTGACGACGCCGTCAAGCCGATAGCGCAGCAGCAGATATGGATGCGCCATGGCGGTGTGCAGCACCGGCGCCGGATCGGCGAGCCCGGTGGTTTCCAACAGCACGCGGCGGAATGTGCAGCGGCGGTTGTCGAGATCGCGCAGCAGCGTTTCCAACGCATCGACAAGATCGCCGCGCATGGTGCAGCACAGGCATCCCGACTGTAGCAGCACCATGTTGTCGCCGATATATTCGACCAGCAGATGATCGAGCGCGACGTCGCCGAATTCGTTGACAATGACGGCCGTGTCGGCCAGCGCCGGGTCTTTGAGCAGACGATTGAGCAGCGTGGTCTTGCCGGCGCCGAGGAAGCCGGTGAGCACGGTCAAGGGGATCGGGTCCGGCGGGCGGCGGCGCGGGGCGCTGTTCTCCGCCATGCTCATTGCTCGGCCGCGGAGACCTTCGGTTTTGCCGTTTTCTTGGCGGTCTTCTTGACAGGCTTCTTATCGGGCTTGGCTTCGCTTGCCGTGTCCGGCTTGTCTTCCTTGGCGGCGACCGCCTTGTGATGACGCTTCTTTGCCGGGGCGCTCGCGGTCTGCGGCGAGTCGGGATGATCGGCCGGGCCGGTGAACACGACGACCGGCGGCTCGGTATCGACCGCGGGTCCGAGCACGAATTTGCCGTTCGCCGGCTTGAGACTGGAGAGCATATAGGCTTGCGCCGTGGCGGCACCGGAGTCGCCGGTTTCGCTGCCGGATGCAGCGGCCGTCGGCCCTTCTTCTTCCTCGGCGTTATCCTCCGACGGCGGCTTGCGCCGGTGGCCGCCGCACATTTCCTCGCGGAGGTTGGGCGGCTGCGCGTCGATTGGCGCCAGCGCGTCGACGGTGCCGAGCGCGGGCGTGAGCCATGACAGGCCGCCGCTGTTGAAGCCGCGCTCGAGCAATTGCGCCGCCTTCTGCGCGCGCGCGCCGCCGGACCAGGCACCGAGCACGATCGCGATCAGCCGGCGGCCATTGCGGGTGGCCGACGCCACGACGTTATATCCCGAGGCGCAGATGAAACCGGTCTTCATGCCGTCGGCGCCGGGATAGCGGTCGAGCAGCGTATTGTAATTGTGCATGATCCGGTTGCCGTAGCGGATCGAATGGATGTGCCAGAGATAATCGTATTCGGGAAATTCGGTGATCAGCGCGAGCGCGAGGATGCCGAGATCGCGCGCCGAGGTGACATGATTTTCCGCCGGCAGCCCGTTCGGATTGACGAAATTGCTCTGCGTCATGCCGAGGCGGCGCGCATTGGCGTTCATCAAGTCGGCAAAGCCCGCGATCGAGCCGCCGACGCCTTCGGCGACGGTCACAGCCATGTCGTTCGCCGATTTCACCATCAGCATCTTCAGCGCGTTGTCGATGGTGACGGTGGTGCCGAGCCTGAAGCCCATCTTGGTCGGCTGTTGCGCGACGGCGTTGCGCGATACCGTGAGCAGCGTGTTCATGCCGACGCGGCCTTCCTTGATCGCACGCAGCGTGGTGTAGGCCGTCATCAGTTTGGTGACGGAAGCCGGGTACCAGGGATAGGTAGCGTTTTCCGCGTGCAGCACCTTGCCGGTCGAGGCCTCGATCAGTAGCTGCGCTTCGGCGTTGGCGGGTTGAGAGCCGGCGAGCGCCACCGCCGCAGCGGCGGCAAGGCTGATCAGCAGGGAGCTGGATCGCAGGGAATAGGGCACTTTTCGTTCGGTCCTGGCGTTGGGCCTCGGAAACGGCCGGGTTCCATCGGCGGCGGCGCTAGGCAGCCTTGTAGCGAAGCTTTATATGAGAGGCAAAGTCACTCTTGCCCCAGCGTAAATCCCGGTGACACGTTTTTTATCGCCGATTAATGCGACCAAAGTTCGGCAAAGGAGAGGAAAATGACCGCGGCAATCGTTGGCTGGGCCCACACCCCGTTTGGTAAGCTTAATGGCGAGAGCGTCGAAAGCCTGATCGTGCGCGTCGCGACCGAGGCGATGGCCGACGCAGGCGTCGCCGCCAAGGACGTGGACGAGATCGTGCTCGGCCATTTCAACGCCGGGTTTTCTCCACAGGATTTCACCGCCGCGCTGGTGCTGCAGGCCTCCCCCGATCTGCGCTTCAAGCGGGCGACGCGCGTCGAGAATGCCTGCGCCACCGGCTCCGCCGCCGTGCATCAGGGCATCAAGGCGATCGAGGCGCGCACGGCGCGCATTGTGCTGGTCGTCGGCGTCGAGCAGATGACGACGACGCCCGGCGCGGAGATCGGCCGCAACCTGTTGAAGGCATCTTATGTGCGCGACGAAGCCGAGATCGACGGCGGCTTTGCCGGTATCTTCGGCAAGATCGCCGCGCTTTATTTCCAGAAATACGGCGACCAGTCCGACGCGCTGGCCATGATTGCGGCGAAGAACCACAAGAACGGCGTCGGCAATCCTTACGCGCAGATGCGCAAGGACCTGGGCTACGAGTTCTGCCGCACCGAAAGCGAGAAGAATCCCTTCGTCGCCGGCCCGCTTGAAGCGCACCGACTGCTCGCTGGTGTCGGATGGCGCCGCCGCGGTGGTGCTCGCCGACATCGACACCGCGCTCAAGCTCAACAAGGCGGTCGCTTTCCGCGCCGCCGAGCACGTGCAGGATTTCCTGCCGATGGCCAAGCGCGACATCCTCAAATTCGAAGGCTGCTCGCAGGCCTGGCAGCGGGCGCTGGCGAAA
The DNA here is from genome assembly GCA_963753925.1 of uncultured Alphaproteobacteria bacterium. GTDB lineage: Bacteria > Pseudomonadota > Alphaproteobacteria > Rhizobiales > Xanthobacteraceae > Pseudolabrys. The sequence goes on along the minus strand of CAVWEF010000006.1, from coordinate 254,158 downwards.
TCGGGTCTTGCACTCGGCGATCTCTCATTCATCGAGACGCACGACTGCTTCACAGTCGCCGAGTTGATCGAATACGAGGCGATGGACCTAGTCCCGGAAGGGCAGGGCGCCCGCGCCATCAAGGAAGGCTGGACGCAGAAGGACGGCAAGTTGCCGGTCAATCCGTCCGGCGGGCTGAAGGCGAAGGGTCATCCGATCGGCGCTACCGGCGTGTCGATGCACGCGATGACGGCGATGCAGCTCACCAACACCGCGGGCGATCTGCAGGTGAAGGACGCCCGCCTCGGCGGTATCTTCAACATGGGCGGCACCGCGGTCGCCAACTATGTGAGCATCCTCGAGCGCATCAAGTAGCCGCCGCGCTATTTGAATTTGCGCTCGGCCTCGCCCGGCAGAAAAGACGCATCGAAAATATCCGCCAGCTTGGGCTTGGCTTTCCACTTGGTGGTAAGGCTGAGCTGATCGATCGCCTTTTCGAACCGCGCTGGATCGATACCGCCGTAGCCGTTCGCCTTGACCTCGGGGGTGACGATGTTGTCGCGGATCGCGATCGTGAGCCGCTCGAGTTCGCCCGGCTTCTTCGCGGTATCGTTGTGCTTGAGCACGGCGTCGACGGCGGCCGCGGGTAGCTTTACCGTCTCCTTCAAGCCCTTCACATAGGCGCGCAGGAATCCCTTCACCGCGTCGGGATGCTCGGCGGCGAATTTCGGACTGACGAAGATGGCGCTGCCGTAGAGGTCGACGCCGTAATTGGCCATCAACAGCACGGTGATGTCGTCAACCGGAACGCCCTTGTCCTTGAGGTCGATGAAGGTGGCAAACGAGAAGCCGGTGACCGCATCGACCTGGCCGGCGGCGAGCATCGGCTCGCGCACCGGGAAGCCCACGTTTTCGATCTTCACCTCGGATGCATCGATGCCGTTCGCTTTCACGAAGATCGGCCATTGCATAAAGCTGATGTCGGTAGCCGGCGCGCCGAGCGTCTTGCCTTCCAGATCCTTCGGCGTGCTGATGCCGCGGCTCTTGCGGCCGATTACCGCGTATGGTGGCCGGTTGTAGACCATGAACACCGCCTTCAGCGCCGCCGCCGGATTGGCGTCGCGGTATTTCATCAGCGCGTTGATGTCGGCGAAGCCCATGTCGTAGTTGCCCGAGGCGACCCGGGCGATCGACTCGGCGGAATCCACCGCCGCCTCGATGGTCACGTTCACGCCTTCGGATTTGTAATAGCCCTTGTCGAGCGGCAGCAGGAACGGCGCGGCAGGGCCTTCCAGCTTGAAGTCGAGGCTGAACTTGATCGGCGTTTCCGCCGCCGCGGCGCTGGAGATCAGGCCTGCGCCAAATAAAAATACTGCCAATGTCCGTCGGCCGGCGCCAAGAGCGCCCATAACGCTGATCCTTCTTTGGCGGCCCGCGCATCCGGCGATGCGTGTCGCGGCCGCGGCATAATTTTGGCCACGGCGCAGCAAAGAACATGCTGCGGCAAAGGGCAAGTTTTACGCGCAGATATACGAACATCCCATGACAGGATGGCTAACGGCGGCGGTGTCCAAGGCGATGGCTCATGCCGCCGGTTTGGGGCTATTGTCGCGGCCGCTTTCGCACTCTGTTTCAGGCGAGGTGGCGCCATGATTGTCGTGACCAATAACGAAGGCACCCCCGGCGTGCCGGTGACCGCGCGGCGCCTCGGCGAAGGGGCGGCCGCGCTTGACGCGATCGAGGCGGGTATTCGCCTGGTCGAGAGCGACGAATTGATCCGCACTGTCGGCCGCGGCGGCTGGGCGAATTTGCTCGGCGAGGTCGAGCTCGACGCAGCGGTGATGGACGGCACGACCTTGCGCAGCGGCGCCGTCGGCGCGCTCAAAGGCTATCTGCATCCGGTCAGCGTCGCGCGGCAGGTGCTCGAGCGGCTACCGCATGAATTCCTGGTCGGCGACGGCGCCGCCCGCTTTGCCGGCGAAATCGGCGCCGAGCAGGGCGAATTGCTGGTGCCACGGGCAGCCACGGCCTGGAAAAAATGGTTCGACAGCGAAGTGAGCGAAGCGGATCGCGCGCGCTGGCCGGACGTCGCCTTGGCCTCCTATTGCCGCCACGCCATCGATCCGGAGGTCGGCCGCGACACGACCGTCTTCCTGGCGGTCGACCGCAACGGCGACATGGCCAGCGGCACCAGCACGTCGGGCTGGGGCTGGAAATATCCCGGCCGGCTTGGCGACAGTCCGGTCATCGGCGCCGGCTCCTACGCCGACAGCCGCTATGGCGCCTGCGCCTGCACCGGCGCCGGCGAGATGGCGATCCGCTGCGGCACCGCGCGCTCGGTCGTGCTCTACATGAAGGCTGGCATGAACGTTGAGCGGGCGGTCGGCGAAGCGGTCAACGACATGCGCGCGCTCAAGGGCGGGCTTATCAGCCGCGTCACCATCCACGCCATCGACGCCCGCGAAAATCACAAGGTCGTCGCGGTGAACGGCGACGGCAGCCAGCGCTACTGGCATTGGAAGAGCGGCATGGAGGCGCCGGCGTTCCTGCCCGCCGAACCGGTTGTCATCAACGAAAGCGGAACGAAACCTGCGCCGTCAGCCCGCTTCACGACGCCCTAATCGGCGATATTCGTCCTGGCGGCGAACCGCCGATTCGAACGGCGGGGCATCAGGCGATCTCATTTGCCGCTAATGGCCGCGCGCAACAGACATCGGGCGGGTAGCCCGGATGGGCGCCACGAACTTTCGCACCCTTCGCACAGAACAGCGGCATTCATCCCCTCGATGATCGTGCAGCTGTGTGTATTGCCATGCTCATCGCGGACGAAGAGACGCGCTTTCAAACCGCGCTTGCGCGCAAGCAGGACATGCGTCATTGCCACTTCGAGGGCGACGTCGCCACCCCGATATGGCCCGACTTGAGTCTGATCCGGGAACGCAACAAACCAGCCATCCTTTATCTTGCGGATGGTAATGGCGATGTTTTGCTGCAAATCGTCGCCGGCCACCCGGGAACTGTATTACACCGCGAAAAAATAACAGGTTGTGCCGGCGCTTGGCGGAGCGAAAAATATTCCGGCATTTTTTGATCCGCATCAATGCGAGCCGCCGCACGACAACTTCGACTGCGATAGTTCGATATGCCCGCTCCGAGCAGGAACCGGGAAACAATAACAAAACCAAGGAGGTCAGCATGACGACATCAGCATCCACGCGTCATTCCGACGTCGGTATGAGTTGCGTCCAATGCGGCGAACCCCTCATTGCTCCCCTTCGGTCGGCCTACGTCAGCCCCCACGAAGTCCTCAATCTTTGGTCTTGCCCGGCGTGCGGTTTCGCGTTGGAAGTCCCGGCCTGCCTGCCCGAAGACTTGGACCCCGACGTTGACAAGAAGGTGGTGGAGCAGTTCTTTCCGTCGCTGTTGGTGGCGTGACGGGCGACGGGCTTTTGCAAGCATCGCGATCATGAGAAGCCCCGGGCCGTTGCCCCGAGGCTTCGTTATCGAGGCTTGACGCGGACGTGGCGCGGCGCTTGCTTTATAATTTACCGGCCTGATCTGACCGCTTGCGCCCGGAGTGTGATCCATGCCGGCGGCAATGCCCGCTGTCGCTTCCGAAGATGTTCCACCTTTCGCCGCGCCCTACGCGCCGGCGGACGAGGCGATTGCGGCGTCTTTGCTCGCCGCCGCGGCGCGCCCGGCCGAGGCCGAAGCGCGCATCGACGCCCGCGCCACCAGGCTGATCGAGGCGATCCGCGCCCGCACCGGCGGCCTCGGTGGGGTCGAAGATTTTCTCCATGCCTATGCGCTTTCCACGAAAGAGGGCCTGGCGCTGATGGTGCTGGCCGAGGCGCTGTTGCGCGTGCCGGATGCCGCCACCGCCGATGCCCTGATCGAGGACAAGCTCAAGGCCGGCGACTGGACGAGCCATGAGGCGAAATCCACCGCCTTGCTGGTCTCGGCCTCGGCCTGGACGCTCGGCATCACGGCACGCGTCATCCAGCCGGGCGAAACGCCAGAGGGCATCGTCGAGCAGCTGGTGAAGCGGTTGGGGCTTCCGGCGGTACGCGCCGCCACGCGCCAGGCGATGAAATTGCTCGGTTCGCATTTCGTGCTGGGACAAACAATCGACGAGGCGCTGGCGCGCGCCGGCCGCGGCGGCGAACCCCTCTATTCCTTCGACATGCTGGGCGAGGGCGCCCGCACCGCGGATGACGCAACGCGTTATTTCGATTCCTACGCCAACGCCATCGCCGCCATCGGCAAGAATGCGGGAAGTGGCGCCTTGCCGGCGCGGCCGGGCATTTCGGTGAAGCTCTCGGCGCTGCACCCGCGCTACGAGCCGCTGCTGCGTGAGCGTGTGCTGAAGGAACTTGTGCCGAAACTTCTCGATCTGGCGCGGCTCGCCAAGTCGCACGAACTCAATTTCACCGTCGACGCCGAGGAAGCCGACCGGCTGGAATTGTCGCTCGACGTTATCGGCGCGGTGTTGCGCGACTTGTCGCTGCGCGGCTGGGATGGTTTCGGCCTCGCAGTGCAGACCTATCAGAAGCGCGCCGCCGCGGTGATCGGCTGGACCGCCGAGCTGGCCATCGCGCTCGACCGCCGGCTGATGGTGCGTCTGGTCAAGGGCGCCTATTGGGACACCGAGATCAAGCGCGCGCAGGAGCGCGGCCTTGCCGATTATCCGGTGTTCACCCGCAAAGCGATGACCGACCTCTGTTATCTCGACTGCGCGCGGAAATTGCTCGGCCATCGGCCGCGCCTCTATCCGCAGATCGCTACGCATAATGCGCTAACCGCGGCCTGCGTGATCGAGGATGCCGGCGGCTCAGGCGGCTATGAATTCCAGCGGCTGCACGGCATGGGCGACGCGCTCTACCGCGCGCTGCTCGCCGACCGGCAGGATCTGACCTGCCGCGTCTACGCCCCGGTCGGCGGTTACGCCGACCTGCTCGCTTATCTGGTGCGGCGGCTCTTGGAAAACGGCGCCAATTCGTCCTTCGTCTCGGTCGCTGCCGATCCGTCGGTGCCGATCGCCGATATCCTGAAGCGCCCGCAGACCTGGATCGGCGATCCAGGCCGCGCGCGGCACCCACACATTCGGCTGCCGAGCGAACTGTTTGCGCCGGAGCGGACAAATTCGGCCGGCGTCGAATTCGGCGACAGCAAAGTGGTCGCGGCGCTTCTCGCTGAAGTCCGCGCTGCGCCGCAAAGCGCCGCTGCCGCGCCGCTGATCGACGGCGTAGCCGTCGAGGGCCGCGAGCGCGACGTGCTTTCGCCAATTAATGGTGCGCGCATCGGCACCGTGCAGGACGGTGATGCAGCGATCGTCGATGCGGCTATTGCCGCGGCGCGGGCGGGCTTTGCCGCGTGGGATGCAACGCCGATTGCCGATCGTGCCGCGATCCTCTCGCGCGCCGGCAACCTGATCGAACAAAATCGCGGCCGCTTGATCGCGCTGTTGCAGAGCGAAGCCGGCAAGACGCTCGACGATTGCATCTCGGAGGTGCGCGAGGCCGCCGATTATTGCCGCTATTACGCGGCGCAGGCCAAGATTGCGTTCGCGCCACGGGCGCTACCGGGACCGACCGGCGAGAGCAACGAGCTACGCTACCGCGGCCGCGGCGTCGTCGCCTGCATCAGTCCGTGGAATTTCCCGATCGCCATCTTCACCGGGCAGATCACGGCTGCGCTTGCTGCCGGCAATGCCGTCGTCGCCAAGCCCGCCGAACAGACGCCGCTGATCGCCTTCGCGACAGTGATGTTGCTGCACGCTGCCGGCGTGCCGGCAAGCGCGCTGCATCTGGTGCCGGGCGACGGCAAGGTCGGGGCCTTGCTCACCGGCCACGCCAATGTCGCCGGCGTTGTCTTCACCGGTTCCACGGACGTCGCCAACATCATTAATCGCGCGCTCGCGGCCAAAGACGGTCCGATCGCGCCGCTGATCGCCGAGACCGGCGGTATCAATGCCATGATCGTCGACGCCACCGCCCTGCCGGAGCAGGTGTGCGACGACGTCATCGCCTCTGCTTTCCGCTCCGCCGGACAGCGCTGCTCGGCGCTGCGGCTGCTGTGCCTGCAAAACGACGTGGCGGATAAAGTGCTCGACATGATCGCCGGCGCGGCGCGCGAACTGACGCTGGGCGATCCGCGCGACCCGGCGACCCAGGTCGGGCCGGTGATCGACGCCGAGGCCAAGGGCAAGCTCGACCGTTGGATAGCCGACATGCACGGCGCCGTGCGCTTCCGCTGGGACGAAGACCGTCCGTTGCCGAAGCTGGGCACTTACGTTGCGCCGGCCATCATCGAGCTCGACCGTGTGCGCGAGCTCAAACAGGAGGTGTTTGGTCCGGTGCTGCACGTCGTGCGTTGGCACGCGAGCAAGCTCGACGCACTATGCGACGAGATCGCCGGCAACGGCACCGCGCTCACCCTCGGCGTCCATTCGCGCATCGACACGACCGTCGCGCGCATCGCCGCGCGTCTCGCCAACGGCAATATCTATGTCAACCGCAACATGATCGGCGCGGTCGTTGGCTCGCAGCCGTTCGGCGGCAGCGGCCTGTCGGGGACCGGGCCGAAAGCGGGCGGCCCGAACTATCTGCACCGTCTGGCGCTGGAACAAGTTGTGACGGTCAATACGGCCGCGTCCGGCGGCAATGCGACGCTGCTCGCCGACGACGAAGGCTGATTGCGTCTTTTCTCAGCCTTCTAAATGTGATCGGCGACACAAAACGGCGGATTCCCGCAGGAATATTGCAATGCAGCAGCAGGAAGCGCGGCGCCCGGCCGTTTGCTGAGCAGGGACCCAGACAGGGAGACAGACATGCGCACAACTATCCGCCGCGCCATTCTCGCCGCGGTCGCGGGAATTTTGGTCGTGACCACAATCGGTTTGACCCCGGCCGAGGCTCGCCACCGGCATTACGGCAACGCGGCTGCGGTAGCCGCCGTCGTCGGATTGTTCGGCACCATCGCCGCGCTCGCCGCCGCCGACCAATACCGCGACGACTATTACGGCTATGGACCGTATTACGGAGGCTATTATCCGGAGCCTTATGCCTATTACGGCGGCGGCTACCGTGGCTATCGCTATGGCGGCGGCCACTGGCATCACCACCATCACTGAAAGTAATGCGTCAACGATAATGCCGCTTTTGCGCCTTGTTTCAGGTGTCGTTAACCGGTTTGACGCCTGGATCGGGTATGGTCAGCGGCATGACTGATTCGATTGACCGGCTTTACGACGCCGTCATCGCCGTCCGCAACAGCGACCCGGCGAAGTCACGCACGGCGCGGCTGCTGCGCGCCGGCCGCGCCAAAATGGCCAAGAAACTCGCCGAGGAAGCCGTCGAGGTGGTGATCGACGCCATGCATGGCCAGCCCGAGGCGGTCGTTCGCGAAAGTGCTGATTTGCTGTACAATCTGGTGGTGCTTTGGGTTCATTCCGGAGTCCATCCCAACCATGTTTGGGGCGAAATGCGCCGGCGTGAGCAAATGTTCGGCATCGCCGAAAAATTGCCAAAAGAGCTGGTGCGCGGTCCGACGCGGCGTAAAGTCGTGGCGCTGGAAGCCCGGCGCATCCGCAAGCGCCGCTGAACTGAACCTTCCGACCCCATGAGTAGTTCTATGCCCGCTCAGGCTGCCGAGCCGCGTTCTTTGCTGCGCCGCCTCTATGACTGGTGCCTAGCCGAAGCCGCGACGCCGCATGCCATGTGGACCATGGGCGCGGTGGCTTTCGCCGAGAGCTCCTTCTTTCCGGTTCCGCCCGACGTGATGCTGATCCCGATGGCGCTGGCGCAGCCCGCCCGCGCCTATTTGCTGGCGGCCTGGTGCACGGTGGCCTCGGTCCTCGGCGGCATCGCCGGCTATGCCATCGGCGCGCTGCTTTACGACTCGGTCGGCGCCTGGCTGATTCATCTCTACGGCTATGGCGACAAGGTCGAGACCTTCCGTGCCGCCTACGCCCAATGGGGCGCCTGGATCATCCTGCTCAAGGGCCTCACGCCGATCCCGTACAAGATTGTGACAATTACGTCCGGTTTCGCCGGCTATAATTTCGGCCTGTTCATCGTCTTTTCCATCATTGCCCGCGGCACCCGCTTTTTCGTTTTGGCCCTTCTGCTGCACCGCTATGGCGAACAAGCCCGCCACTTCATCGAAAAACGTCTCGGATTGTGGGTTTTTTTGCTGGCCGTTTTGGTCGTCATCGGCATCGCGGCGGCGCTATACTTCATTTGACCTTAAGTCTGCATTCCTCATTTTCGCCACCGCTGTGGCCGAAACAGGGATGGCCGGCGCAGATGCCGTGATGCAGTTATTGACTGGTGGGCGACTGACCCGAAGTCAGTTTGATTGACCATGGGTGACGATCGGATTCCGGCACTTTCTGCGAAGCGCGCCTCGCTGCTGCTTGCGTGTTTTTCCGCCGGCGCGCTCCTGCTGGCCGCCACGGCGGTTGTGGCGCAGGACGCCGGCACGCCTAATCCGCCGGCGCAAATCGAGCAGCGCAACTTCTTCGACAGGCTTTTCCATTGGTTCGGCGACCAGGCTGCGAACTTCAATTCCAACCTCAAGAACGCCGGCTCGCAGGTGCAGAAATTCGGCCGCGAGGCCGGCATTGCCGCCAAGACCACAGTCGATGCCGCCAAGGATGCGGCCGACGCCATGGTGCGCATTCCCAACGCGCGCACGATCTCGGTGCACGAGAAATGCGCCGTGGCGCCCAATGGCGCGCCCGATTGCGTGGCCGTGGCCATGACCGCGTGCAAGGCGAAGGGCTTTGAATCCGGCAAGAGCGTCGACATGACCACCGCCGAGATCTGCCCGCCCAAGGTGCTGCTGTTGGGCCGCAACAGCGGGCCGGGTTGCCACGACGAGACCTTCGTCTCGCGTGTCCTCTGCCAATAAAAAATACCCGGATCTAGCCGAGGCGGCGGCCGCTTGTTTCGCGACCGCGTCTATGTTTCCGTCGCGCCTCAAACAACGGCGGAGCGCCGGGAATGAACCTGCATGGCAAACTGCTCGAACGGGAAGCCGCCGGCCGTCCCGTGACCGTCGGCGTGATCGGCGCCGGCAAATTCGGCACCATGTTTCTCGCGCAGGCGCGGCTGACCGCTGGCATGCACGTTGCCGGCGTCGCCGATCTCGACGTCGCGCGCGCGCGCAGCCAGATCAAGACGGCGAACTGGCCGGATGCCGTATACGCAGCTTCTTCGCTCGCCGACGCGCACAAAACGCGCGCGACCTTTGTGACCGACGATTCGATGGCGCTGATCGCCGATCCGCGTATCGAGGTGATCGTCGAAGCAACCGGCGTGCCCGGCGCCGGCATCCATCACGCGCTCAGCGCAATCAAGAACGGCAAGCACATCGTCATGGTCAATGTCGAGGCCGACGCGGTCGCGGGGCCGCTCCTGGCACGCCGCGCCAAGGTGGCGGGCGTCGTCTATTCGCTCGCCTGGGGCGACCAGCCGGCGCTGATCTGCGAGCACGTCGATTGGGCGCGCGCCGCCGGCTTCAAGGTGATCTGCGCCGGCAAGGGCACGCGCTACGAGCCGCACTACCATAAGTCAAATCCGGACAATGTCTGGGACATCCTCGACAAATATCTCAATATCGCCGACCGCAAGTCGATCAATCCGAAGATGTTCAATTCCTTCGTCGATGGCACCAAGTCCGGTATCGAGATGACGGCTGTGTGCAACGCCACGGGCCTGGTGCCGCAGTCGGACGGCCTTCACTTTCCGCCGGCGACACGCTTTGAACTCGCCGAAATCTGCAAGCCGAAAAGCGACGGCGGCACGCTGGAAAAAGCCGGCGTCACCGAAGTCACGTCCTCGGTCTATCGCGACGGCCGTGACGTGCCGTATCATCTCGCGCTCGGCACTTACGTGGTGTTCGAGGGCGAGACCGATTATGCCCGGCGGTGCTTCAAGGAATATTCGATGTTGCCGGACAAGACCGGAAAATACGCGGCACTGTACCGCCCGATCCACATGATCGGGCTCGAGCTCGGCATCTCGGTGGCCTCCTGCGCTCTGCGCAACGAGCCGACCGGGGCGCCCACCGGCTTCCGTTCCGACGTGGTGGCGACCGCGAAACGGAATCTGAAAGCCGGCGAAATGCTTGACGGCGAGGGCGGTTTCTGCGTCTGGGGCAAGCAGACCCCGGCCGACGTCTCGCTGAAACAGGAGTTGCTCCCGCTCGGCCTTGCGCACAACGTCAAGCTCAAGCGCGATATTCCTGAAGGCGGCGCGCTGAAATGGACGGACGTCGCCTACGACGCTAACGATTCTGCGGTGAAGGTGCGGCGTGAAATGGAAGCGGCCTTCGGCCGCCGCAATGTCGGCGAGCCGGTTGCATAGCTCGTGATCCCGAAAAGTTTGTCCTCGACGGGATCGGGGATCGGATACGGTTTCCGGACAACGCGTAACATAAAATGAAAAGGGCAGCGGCGAACCGCTGCCCTTTCGTCGAGCTAAGGCTGTCGTGCGTTACCAGCTGCAGCGGCGAACCCAGTGGCCCCACCTGAATTCAGTCCAGCAGTGCCGATCGCGGTGCGGGCTATAGGCATAGCTGTTCCACCAGTGATGGTGATAATGCCGGCGATAGGAATGATGCCAGCGCGTCAGTTGCACGCTGGCGGGAGCGGTCGCATTGAGGCCTGGATCGGCCATCATGGCCTGCGCCGGTGCGGCAAATGAAATCGTCGCAGCCGCAATGGCCGCACAAAGAATCGCACGAGTCATGCTGCCCTCCTGTCCGTGGTACCAGAAGGACAAGCTTTGAGCAGGGCTTAGGTTTCCAAAATTTTTATCTTGATTTAATGCCGCAACGGAACCGTGGCGCGATCGCGGCAAAGCGATGGCGTCATCACGCCACGCGGGCGCAAAAGGTGAACAGACCGGTTGGACTTATTCGATCTCGATGGTGCCGTCGATTTTGTAATTGAGGCCGACGTCGCCGATCGTCAGCGTCATTTGCGCCGCCAGCGCCTCGTTGCCCTTGATCTTGCGGTCGGCCACCGCCTTGCGAATGGCATTCTCGATTTCGCGCTGCGAGGTGACGCCGACGGTCTTGAGAAACTTGCGCAACGATGTGTTGAGGACGTCTTCGTTCATCGCGATCTCCCATCAAAGCGCAGGACGTGGTGCCCCTGGCCGGACTCGAACCAGCACGGTGTTAACCACCTGATTTTGAGTCAGGCGCGTCTACCAATTCCGCCACAGGGGCAACTTCAGCTTGCGCATGATCTTATCCGAAAACCGGTATCCACTTTTCGGGATCATGCGCTATCGGCGCGGATCATAGTGACGGGCGGCTCTCCGTCAACGTTTCTCCGCATTCGTCCCGTGGTATCGACAGTGCCGGATTTGGGCGCTATGTCGGGGCTCATCACCAGGCGAAATCATGAGTGCTGCCATCTCCGTGCTTGCCCGCGACAATCCGCAAAAGGCCGCCGCAGCCGTCGTCGTGATCGGCGGCGTGTTGACCATCGCCACGGTCTATTTCTTTCAATACGCCCTCGGCTACCAGCCGTGTCCGCTCTGCCTTGAGCAGCGGATCGCTTACTATGTTTGCGTGCCTCTGGCGGCCCTACTCTGGCTTGGCGCCGGCCATGGCGCATCCGGCAAAGTGATGGTCGCCGGTTTTGCCGTAGTCGCCCTCGCCATGTTTTACAATGCCGGGCTTTCCGCTTTTCACGCCGGCGTTGAATGGAAGTTCTGGCCCGGGCCGGCCGAATGCTCCGGCCAGGTGAACGGCTTCGGCTCTGCCGGCGCCCTGCTGAAAAGCCTGCAGAGCATCCACATCCCGCGCTGTGATGAAGCGGCCTGGAGGTTTCTCGGTATTTCCTTCGCCGGCTATGACGTCTTGGTGTCGCTGATGCTGGCGCTGGTCGCAGGCTGGGGCGCTACAACTTCGCATGCCCCGAACACGACAAATTAATTCCTCGATTTGCCGACGCCAAAAATGATAACGACCACGAACGAGGGGCGCGCGTACATCCGGCGTCGCCCGCTGTTTCGTGGCCGTCCGCCGCGGTGTTAACGCTCACGGCCGATGACGGAAACCTGTTCATCTCAACGTCATCTTTACATACATATAGGGACGCGCTGGCTCCACAACAAGGGACGCAAGAAAATATGGCTGAAACGGAAAACTGGCGCAGCTATACGGGCACGGCGAAGACCCTGCATTGGGTCATTCTCGCGCTGATGATCGCGCAATTCATTTTCGCCTGGACCATGCCGGCAATCCGGCGCGATACGCCGGTCACGACCCTGATCAGCCTGCATTTCACCTTCGGCATGATCATCCTTGCGGTCGCCGTCGTGCGACTGGGCTGGCGGCTGACGCATGGCGAGCCGGCGCCGGAAGACGGCATGCCGCCGTGGCAGCAACAGTCCGCCCGCGCCGTGCACTGGCTGCTCTATGTGTTGCTGTTCGTCGTGCCGATCCTCGGCTGGATCAACGCCTCATACCGCGGCATGCCGATCGTGATGTTCGGCCTGGAATTGCCGACGCTCATAACCAAGGGCGCGCCCGGCTGGCGCTGGACCGGCGACGTCCATGGATTGATGGCGGACTATGTGCTGCTGGCGCTGGTCGGCGTGCATGTCGCGGCCGCGCTCTATCATCATTTCATTCGCGGCGACCGCGTGCTGCAGCGAATGCTACCGGGCGCTCACTCATAACGCAGGGCCTCGATCGGGTCGAGATTGGCCGCCTTGCGTGCCGGATAGTAACCGAAGAAAATTCCGACCGCAGCGGAAAACAGGAAGCCGCCGGCGATTGCCGTGACCGAAATTGGCGCCGACCAGCCGAAGATAGCCGAGATCGCCACAGAGAAGATCGCGCCCATGATAATTCCGGCGATGCCGCCGGTCACGCTCAGGAACACCGCCTCGGCGAGGAATTGCAGTAGCACCTGCAGACGGCGCGCGCCGATCGCCATGCGCAGCCCGATCTCGCGGGTCCGTTCCGTCACCGATACCAGCAGGATGTTCATGATGCCGATGCCGCCGACCAGCAGCGAGATCGAGGCGACGGCGGCAAGCAGGATTGCCATAATGCGGCTGCTGCCCTCGGCTGTCTCGGCGATCTGACTCAAGTTGCGCACGGTAAAGTCATTGACGTCGCCCGGCTTGATGCGATGGCGGCGCGCGAGTGTCTGCGTCACCTCCTGAATTGCCGGCTGAACTTGTGACTGATCCATGGCCTGGACATACATTGAATTGACGAAGCCGACGAGGCGCGGTTGCAATCCATAGGGGTTGGGCGGCGCCGGATAGATCCAGGTATCGGTCTGTTGCTGGGTAGGCGCGGCGACGCCCAGAACTTTGCGCTCGGCCGTGCTGAAGGGAATCATCACCAGATCATCCTGATCGGTTCCGAATGTCGATTGCCCTTTGGCGGCCAGAATGCCAATCACGCGCATGGGCACGCTCTTGACCTGCACCTGTGCCCCGACTGGATTCTGATCGGCGCCGAACAGCTGACGAGCGACCGTTTGGCCGAGCACGACCACCAGCGCTGCCTGGCTTACATCGTCGGCGGAAATGCCGCGTCCATTAGCGATTTGCCAGTTGGTCATCGGCGGATAATTTGGACTCACGCCCTGAATGCCTGTCGTCCAGTTCTGGCCGGAATATTGCACCTGTCCGGACTGGCGGATCAGATAGCCAACACCGCGGACCGCTGAATCTTCACGCCGGATCGCCTGCGCATCGCTGACCGTAAGCGTCGATGCACTACCAAGTCCGCCCCGCACGCCGCCGGTCGTCGTTGCGCCGGGCACCACCACGATGAGATTGGTGCCGAGGCTGGCAATCTGCTTGAGCACCGCCTCATTGGCGCCCTGTCCGACCGCGACCATTGCGATCAGCGCCGCAACGCCGATGAACACGCCCAGCATTGTGAGCGATGAGCGCATTTTGTTGCGGTTGATGGCCTGCAGCGCCGCCGTCATGACCATCAGCGCGAAGGCCCAGGTGGCGGCCAATTGGTTCGCCGGCGGTGCCGTTTCGCGCGGATGCGCCGCTATTGCCAGCGCCGGCGCCGCCGCGGTCTTGCGTTTCCTTTCGTCGGAAATGATCCGGCCGTCGCGCATGGTCACTGTGCGATCCGCATAGGCGGCGATGTCCGGCTCGTGCGTGACGACGATCATGGTGACGCCCTGTTCGCGGTTGAGCGTTGTCAGCGTCTGCATGATCTCGTGCGAGGTTTTCGAATCGAGGTTGCCGGTGGGCTCGTCGGCGAGCAGCAGGCTTGGATTGTTGATCAGCGCGCGGGCGAGCGCCACCCGCTGCTGTTGGCCGCCCGAGAGCTGACCCGGCGTGTTACGCTCCCTGTCGGCCAATCCGACCGCTTTTAGCGCTGCCCGCGCCCGTTCGGTGCGCGAGGCGATACTCGCGGGTCCCGAAGCGGCATAGAACAGCGGCAATGCGACATTCTCGATCGCGCTGGTGCGCGCGAGAAGGTTGAAGCTCTGGAACACGAAGCCGAGGCGCTCGCTGCGGATGCGCGCGAGTTCCGGTTCGTCGAGCTTCGCCACGTCGACGCCCTCCAATTGGTAGTGCCCGCTGGTCGGCCGGTCGAGGCAGCCGAGGATCGACATCAGCGTCGATTTTCCCGATCCCGACGATCCCATGATAGCGACGAATTCACCGCGCTCGACAATAAGGCTGACGTCATTCAGCGCATGCACATCGATATCGCCGACGTGATAAGTGCGCGTGAGATTTTCGATCCTGATAACCGGTTCCGGCATGGTCAGCTCACGGCCGTATCAAAACCGTGGACGCGGAACGGCGGTTTGCGCGCCCCCCGTCGTACGCTGCTCCGCGACTATGACTTGGTCGCCCGGCTTCAATTCGCCGGTGACGATCTCGGTGAAACTATCGTCGTCGAGACCGGCAACGACCGGAATGGCCACCGGGTTTCCATCGCGCAGAACAAAAACCCGAGCCTGAGGGGTATTTTTTCCGTTCGACAAGTTAGCCGCAGCCGGCGCCCCGCTGGGCAAATACCGGAGCGCCTGACTGGGCACACGAATGACATCGGTGCGCTGCTCAGTGACGATCCGAGTCGCCGCCGTCATCCCCGGCTTCAGCGCCAGATCGGAGTTATCGATGCCGACGACGACGTCATAGGTCACCACGTTTTGCACCGTCTGCGGCGACTGCCGGACCTGGTTTACACTGCCATCGAACGTGCGTTTGGGGAATGCATCCACCGTGAACGCCGCCTTGTTGCTATTTTTAATGCCGCCGATGTCGCTCTCGCTGACATTGGTGTCGACCTGCATCTTGGTGAGGTCGGTTGCGATGAGAAAAAGCGTCGGCGTCTGAAAGCTGGCGGCGACCGTCTGCCCCATGGTCACATTGCGTGAGACGACGGTGCCGTCGACCGGCGAAATAATATTGGTGTAATCAAGATTGACCTGCGCCGCGGCAAGCTGCGCCTCGTGTTGTTCGATCGTCGCCTGGTCGACACCGACTTGGGCCTTTGCCTGATCGAGGGCGTTTTTGGCGTTGTCGAGCGTGTCCTTGGAGACCGCATTGGTCGCCGCCAGCCGCGCATTGCGATCATAGTTGAGTTGCGCGTAAACGAGGGCGGCCTTGTCCTTGTCGAGCTGCGCTTTTGCCACCTCAAGGTTGGCTTTATTCTGATCGACTACCGATTGGTACGGGCGCGGATCGATCGTGGCGCAGACCTCGCCTTTCTTCACCTGCGTGTTGTAGTCGCAGTGAATATCCTGGATGGTGCCGGAGATGTAGCTGCCGACGATGATCGTCAGCACTGGATTGACCGTGCCGGTCGCCGTGACTGTGCGCGTCACGGCGCCGCGGGTCACCGCGGCGGTGCTGTAACGAATGTCGCCGTTGCCACTGCCCAGCCACCAGATGAGGCCAACGCCGGCGGCAATGGCAAGCGCGGCGCCGGCAATCCACCAGGGTTTGCGTGAGCGGGTTGCGGCGGGCGTTGGCCCCGGCGCGGGGTCGAGCAATTTCGGCGCCAGCACCAGCGGTGGCGTTACATCAGTTTTGGCTCCGCCGAATCCAATCGGCTTGTTCATCGCGCGCTCCAACCTGCCCCAGCTAAAAAACAATCTAGGCGCGCGCGACCGCAAGCCCTTTGATAAGTGTCAATTTTTCGGAAATTCGAGCGATCTCAGCCGTTTGCCGGCCAATTGATCAAGGCTCCAGCTCGGTGTCCCAATAGAGATAATCGAGCCAGCTTTCGTGCAGATAGTTCGGCGGGAACAGCCGCCCGTTTCGGTGCAGATGATGCACCGAGGGTTGGAACGGCATTTGCGACGGCCACATCTTCGCTTCAGCCGGCGTGAGATTGCCTTTGCGCAGATTGCAGGGCGAGCAGGCGGCGACCACGTTGTCCCAAGTGGTGTGCCCGCCGCGCGAGCGTGGCAGCAGATGGTCGAACGTCAAGTCGTCGCGGTCGCCGCAATACTGGCAGGAGAAGCGGTCGCGCAGGAACACATTGAAGCGCGTGAATGCGGGGTGGGTCGACGGCTTCACGTAGGTCTTCAGCGACACCACGCTGGGCAGCTTCATCTCCAGGCTGGGGCTGTGCACCAGGCGGTCGTAATTGGCGACGATGTTCACGCGGTCGAGGAAGACGGCCTTGATCGCATCCTGCCAGGACCACAGCGACAGGGGGTAATAACTCAGCGGCCGGAAATCCGCGTTGAGCACCAGGGCTGGGAAACCGCTCGGCGATACGTGCACGTTCAAGCGACGCTCCTTGACCTCAATTGAGGCTGCAGCCACGCAGCTGACCGCCTAGTAATAGGGCAGCGTGACAAGATTGTGAAGTAGCTGCGGGGAGTTACCCGCAATCGCTAGGAACGCTGGCGAAATGCCTTGGCCAGGAATTCGCCGCCATGCCGCAAGCCTTCCGGGTCGATGCCGTGGCCGATGCCGGGCGAAATGTGCCATTCGACCGGCACCTCCAGCGCAGCCAGGCCTTGCGCGGCGTGCATCAGGGCCTGCACCGGGATGAGCTGGTCCTGATCGCCATGCACCAGCAGCACCGGCGGCCGCGATTTGATCTCGGCGGCAAATTGGTCCGGGTCAACGTCCTCCGGCACCACCAGCATGCCGGAATAGCCGACGATGGCTTTCGGCGGCGTGGTGCGGCGCAGGCCGACATGCAACGCCATCATCGTGCCTTGCGAAAAGCCGACCAGCGCCAGCGAAGACGGCGGCAATTTGCGCCGCGCAAGTTCTGCGTCGAGAAACGATTCGAGAATCGGCGCGGCGGATTGCACGCCGACCCAGCGTTCGTTCGGATCGCGCATTGTTAGCGGAAACCATTCGCGTCCGGTCGGCGCTTGGCCGCAAGGGCGCGGCGCGTGCGGCGACACGAACGCTGCGTCGGGCAGCAGGCTTTGCCAGGCGCGGCCTACATCGATCAGGTCGTTGCCGTCGGCGCCATAGCCGTGCAGGAACACGACGAGTTGCTTTGCTTGACCCGAACGCGGCTCGAGGCGTGGGCCGTCGAGGTCAGCCATTCTTTTTCCTTTTCGCTGATTTCTTTCTCGGCTTCTTCTTACCCGGAACGCTTGGCTGGACCGGGACCACGTCACGCTTCTTCACCGCATGATAATAGGCCCAGAGCAGATGCGCCGCTACGCCGCGCCACGGCCGCCAGGCCTCCGCCATTTTTGTGAGCCGCTTCACGTCCGGGCGCTTGCGCAGGCCGAAGGCGATGCGCGCGGCTTCCTGTACCGCGAGGTCGCCGGCGGGAAAGGCGTCGGAATGGCCGAGACAGAACAAGAGGTAAATGTCGGCACTCCACGGCCCGATGCCGTGCAGCGCGACGAGCGCGGCATGCGCCGCGTCGGCGTCCATGTTGCCGACGGCGGTCAAGTCGATGCGGCCGCTGGCGACGGCCTTGCTGATTTCCTTGATCGACTTGATCTTGGGCGCCGAGAGGCCCAACCGCTTAAGCTTGTCGCTTCGCGCTTTGCGCACCGCGTCGTGATGGAACGGATCGAAAGCGGCAAACAGCCGGGCGCGGATCGCGGCGGCGCTCGCCGTCGATAATTGCTGCCCGCAGACGATGGCGCATAGCCCGGCAAAGCCCGCCTCGCGTCGGCGCAGGCTGAAGGCGCCGGCCATTTCCGCGACCGGCTGAAGGTTCGGGTCGGCGGCGATGAGCCGGGCGAGACCGGCGTCGAGGTCGGCCTGGGTATGGAGGAAATGGGTCATGCGCTATCGGTCTAGCAAGCAAGACGATAGATAGAAAAGCCATGCCACCCGTTTTTCGCTTCGCGCCGTCCCCGAACGGCTATCTGCATCTTGGCCATGCGCTGTCGGCGCTGCTCAACGCCGACATGGCAAAAGCCGCGGGCGGGCGGTTGTTGCTGCGCATCGAGGACATCGACGAGGCGCGCTGCCGGCCGGTATACGAAGAGGCGATCTATGAGGACCTCGCCTGGATCGGCCTCACCTGGGAACAGCCGGTGCGGCGGCAGTCGGAGCATTACGACGACTATCGCGTCGCGCTGCGCCGCCTCGACGCCATGGGGCTAATCTATCCGAGCTTCGAAAGCCGCGCCGAGATCGCGCGGCTGGTCGCCGAGCGCGAACCTTGGCCGCGCGATCCCGACGGCGCCGCGCTTTATCCGGGCGGCGCGAAGTCCATCCCGGCCGCCGAACGCGTGCGGCGCTTGAGCAGCGGGGAACCCTACGCGCTGCGCCTCGATATGGCCGTGGCGATGGATCGCGCCGGTCCGCTCTCCTGGAGCGAGAACGGCGCGGGCCCATCAGGCGAAACCGGCGCCGTCGCCGCCAATCCTGCTGTCTGGGGTGACGTGATCCTGGCGCGCAAAGATGTGCCGACCAGCTATCACCTTGCCGTCGTGGTCGACGATGCCGAGCAGAGTGTGACCAATGTGGTGCGCGGGCATGATCTTTTCCTCGCCACCTCCGTGCACCGGCTGCTGCAAAGCCTGCTCGGTTTGCCCGCGCCGCGTTATCGCCACCACCGGCTGATCCTCGACGCCGACGGGCACAAGTTGTCGAAATCGACGCATGCCACGGGCTTGCGCGAGCTGCGCGCACAAGGCGCGACGCCGGCCGAAATCCGCCGTCTGGCCGGGGTCGCTTGAGTCTGGCAAGGTGCGCAAACCGGCGGGGTTCCATGGCGAAACGCAAGGCGAAAAAGCGGTCGCGCAAGCCGCGGCGGACGGCGCACAAGCGCGCGGCCGCGCCGTCGGCGCGCGCGGTCGAAGCGGCGCTTGCCGGCATCGCCCACGACGTGCGCACGCCGCTCACCGGCATTGTCGCGCTCGCCGAATTGCTGGCGGCGTCCGATCTGCGCCCGCGCGAACGCGAATGGGCGAACGCCATCAAGAGCGGCGCCGATCATCTGGCCGCGCTCACCACGCTGATCGTCGATGCGGCCAAAGCCGAAGCCGCCGGCCTCACGCTGCGGCACGAGTCGTTCTCGCCGCACCGGCTTGCCGAAGCGGCGGGCGCCGCGCTCGCCGCGCGCGCCGAGACGCGCGGCATCAAATCCGACATCGCCATCGCCCGTGATCTGCCGGCGATGGTCGCCGGCGACGCGCTGCGACTGCGCGCCGCGCTGGAAAATCTCGCTGACAACGCGGTGAAATTTACCGAGCAAGGCGGCGTCGCCTTCGCGGCGAGCGCCGAGCCTGCCGCGCGCAAGCGCGTGCGGCTCATCTTCGCGGTGTCCGACAGCGGCATCGGGCTGAGCAAGCAGGACATCTCTCGCCTGTTCCGCCCGTTTGCGCAGGCGAGCGTCGATGTCGCCCGCCGCTACGGCGGCGCCGGCTTGGGCCTCGTCTTCGTCGAACGCATCGCCAAGTCCATGGGCGGCGACTTAACCGTGATCAGCACGCCCGGCCGCGGCAGCACCTTCCGCCTGACTGCGCTGGTCGAGCGCGCCGATGCCGGCCCGCATGCCGAACCGCACGCGCTTGCCGCACGGGGTAAGCCGCTGTCGATTCTCTGCGCCGAGGACAATCCCTACGGCCGCGTGGTGATGAACACAATCCTCATCGAGCTTGGCCACCGCGTCGATTTCGCCGGGACCGGCGAGGCGGCGCTGCGCGCGGTCGAACACGGCAGCTACGACGCGGTGCTGATGGACGTGATGCTGCCCGGCTTCGGCGGCATCGAGGCGACCCGCCGCATCCGCGCGCTGGCGGGCAAGGCAGGCCACGTGCCGGTGATCGGCATTTCCGGGCGCGGCGAAACCGTCAATGAAGCCGACGCGCGCGCGGCAGGCATGAATTTCTATTTCGCCAAGCCGGTGAGCCCGGGACGGCTGGCCGAAGCGCTGGCCTCACTATCCCGCTAGTCTGCGGTCGGATCAAAGCGCGCGGCGGACGATCGAAACAGGCAGCCGTGGCGGCGTGCGCCGCACGATAAAAGCAAAAATCTCCACCTGCACCGCGACAATCACAATCGAAACCCACTCATAAACGCTGGCCGTAAGCGGATCGGAAAATATTTCAATTTCGAGCATGACCATATTCCCCCTCATCGGGTTTTAATGAACGATCATGTCCGGCTCATGCAAGAGTCATGACAGAAGCGCATAAATTTCAAATCAATTTAGTGCTGTCCGGAGGAAACCCGTCGCACGCTATTCAAACGTTGCTGACGCCGTTCTTGCGTTCGACGATGCGCACCACGTCGGACATGATCTTGTTGAGCTCGAAATCCTTTGGTGTGTAGACGGCGGCGACGCCGGCGGCGCCGAGCTGTTCGGCATCCTCGGGCGGGATGATGCCGCCGACCACGACCGGGATGTCGAGGCCTTCCTTCTTCATGCGCGCCACCACGTCCTCGACCAGCGGCATGTGGCTGCCCGACAGCACGGAAAGCCCAATAACATGGGCCTTTTGCGCGCGCGCCGCGTCGACGATTTCTTCCGGCGTGAGACGAATGCCCTCGTAAACCACCTGCATGCCGGCATCGCGCGCGCGCACTGCGATCTGCTCGGCGCCGTTACTGTGGCCGTCGAGGCCGGGCTTGCCGACGAGGAACGTGAGACGGCGGCCGAGCTTGCGCGAGACGCGGTCAACCTCGCCGCGGATGTCGTCAAGGCCGTCGACGTCGTTGCGCATGGCGCGGCCCACCCCGGTTGGCGCGCGATATTCGCCGAAGGCCTGGCGTAGCGTCCAGCCCCATTCGCCGGTAGTGACGCCGGCTTTGGCGCAGGCGATCGACGGAGGCATGATGTTGGCGCCGGTAACCGCGGCGCGTTTCAATTCGGCGAGCGTATCGGCGACCGCCTTCTTGTCGCGTGCCGCTTTCCAGGCCTTCAGCCGTTCGAGCTGGTCGCGCTCGGCGTCTTCCGACACCACCATGATCGACTCGGCGCCGCCGGTGAGCGGGGAGGGCTCGGTTTCCAGATATTTGTTGACGCCGACGACGATCTGCTCGCCACGCTCGATCGCTTCCAGCCGTGCCGTGTTGGATTCCACAAGCTGCTGCTTCATGTAGCCCGACTCAACCGCCGCGACCGCGCCGCCCATGTCGTCGATGCGCTTCAGCTCGTCCTTGGCCTCGCGTTTGAGCGCCTCCACCTTGCGGGCGATTTCCTCCGAGCCGTCGAAAATATCGCCGTAGTCGAGCAGGTCGGTTTCGTAGGCGAGGATCTGCTGCATGCGCAGCGACCACTGCTGGTCCCACGGCCGCGGCAGGCCGAGCGCCTCGTTCCAGGCCGGCAATTGCACGGCGCGGGCGCGCGCGTTCTTCGACAGCGTCACTGCCAGCATCTCAAGCAGAATGCGTGGCACGTTGTTTTCGGCTTGCTGCTCGGCGAGGCCCAGCGAATTGACCTGCACGCCGTAGCGGAACAGCCGCTGCTTGGGATCGGTCACGCCGTAGCGGGTGCGCGTGATCTCCTCCCACAATTCGGTGAAGGCGCGCATCTTGCACATTTCGGTGATGAATCGCAGCCCGGCGTTGACAAAGAACGAAATGCGCCCGACCACCTCGCTGAATTTCTCCTGGCTGACCTCGCCGGAGTTTTTCACCGTGTCGAGCACGGCCACCGCCGTCGCCAGCGCAAAGGCGAGTTCCTGCACCGGTGTCGCGCCCGCCTCTTGCAGATGGTAGGAGCAGATGTTCATCGGGTTCCATTTCGGCAGGTCGGACGTCGTGAAGATCGCCACGTCCTTGATCAGCCGCATCGACGGCGCCGGCGGAAACACATAAGTGCCGCGCGAGAGATATTCCTTGATGATGTCGTTCTGGATCGTGCCGGTGAGGCTCGCGCGCGGCGCGCCTTGTTCGTCAGCTACGGCAATGTAGAGCGCCATCAACCAGGCGGCCGTGGCGTTGATGGTCATCGACGTATTCATGGTCGCCAGTGGAATGCCGTCGAATAGCGAACGCATGTCGCCGAGATGGCACACGGGCACGCCGACTTTGCCGACCTCGCCCTTGGCCAGAACGTGATCGGAATCGTAGCCCGTCTGCGTCGGCAGATCGAAGGCGACCGACAGGCCGGTCTGCCCCTTGGCCAGGTTCTTGCGGTAGAGCGCGTTGGAATCCGCCGCGGTCGAGTGACCGGCATAGGTGCGGAAGATCCAGGGCTTGTCGCGTTGTGTCTTGTCTCGCATCGTTGGCCTGCGCGGCCAGTGTGGCTCACTCTTTGTTGCAATGCAACATTGAAGCGGCGCGAAGCCGCGCCGCAGTCGCCCGAAATGCGAAATTCCTCAGGCTCGTTTTATCAGGCGGACGATGAATAGCAGGATGCACGCGCCTACGGTCGCGCTGACGATTGCCGTAAGCCACCACGGTCCGATGCTCGGCAAACCCAACGTCACCCACAGCCAGCCGCCGACGTAGGCACCGATGACGCCAACGACAAGATCGCCGATCAGGCCGAATCCGCCGCCCTTCATGATCTGGCCGGCGAGCCATCCCGCGATCAGGCCGATGATCAGTATGACGATGAGACTATTGGTAGCCATCATGACGCCCTCCAAGAGGCGCGCGGCGTTGTTGCCGTCCCGGCCGCGGCCTTACCGGCAATTCAACATGGTTCCGGCGGCGGCGTCGATATGCTTCAGAGAGGACTGTGGATGGCGCTCAGCCGATCGAGCGTTTCGGCGGCTTTTCGATCACCTCGTCGGTGTGCACCTTGAAGCCGGACATCACGCAAGGACCGAACGAGGTGACCAGCGCGACGTCGGTGGCATCGCGGCCGCGCCCCATCAGCACACGGCCGATACGCGGTGTGTTGTGGCGGGCGTCGAACGTGTACCAGCGCTTGCCGAGATAGACCTCGAACCAGGCGGAAAAATCCATCGGCGTGTCTTCCGGCGGCACGCCGATGTCGCCGAGATAGCCGGTGCAGTAGCGCGCCGGCACGTTCATGCAGCGGCAGAGCGTGACGGCGAGATGCGCGAAGTCGCGGCAGACGCCGCGCTTGTCGTTATAGGCATCCCAGGCCGAGCGCATCGGATTGGCATGCGGATAGCCGAAGGTGAGGTGCTGGTGGACGAAATCGCAGATCGCCTGCACCAGCGGCCAGCCCTTCGGCGTCTTGCCGAACTGCGACCAGGCAATATTCATCAGCCGGTCGGTCTCGCAGTAGCGGCTGCCGAGCAGGAAGATCAGCACGTCGACCGGAAGGTCTTCAAGCGGGTGCTGCTTGGCACGCGCATTGACAGCGTCCGGCTTGCCGTCGTCGTGGATCTCGAAATCGGTTGCCATGGTCAGCCGGCCTGCCGGCGCGCGGATGACGTGGCAATAGTTGCCGAAGCTGTCGGTATAAGTGTTGGCGGGCAGCGGCGGATTGAATTCGACGCGGTCGAGACTGAGCAGGTCGGCGACGCGCGAGGGGTGCACGCTCAATTGCAGAATCATCGGCGTCGGCTGCGGGCAGTCGTAGGAAATTTCGTAACCGGCACGAATCTTCATCGCGGGTCCTGTGCCGGCCGGCCGCCAACCCGGATATATTTGGTTGCGGATCGGCCGGGCGCTCCATGATAATACAAGCCCGCAACGATATGCATTTTCCGCGCCAGAGCCTGTCTATGTCCTTGCAGCACCACTATTTTCAACGCAGCCTCCCATAATGGCCGCGCCCGACCGCCTCCTCGCCGCCGAGGAGCCGCCGCCGGCCACGTTAGGCAACGAAAACGGCGCCTCGCCGTTCCTTTTCGTCGTCGACCATGCCGGCAAATTGATCCCGCGCGCGCTCGGCGATCTCGGCGTTTCCGAAGCGGAGCGCGGCCGCCATATCGCATGGGACATCGGAATTGCCGCGGTCGCCGGCCTCGTCGCCGACGCGCTCGACGCCGCTCTCATCGCGCAGACCTATTCGCGGCTGGTCATCGACTGCAACCGCACGCCCGGCTCGGAAACCTCAATCCCCGAAATCAGCGAGCTCACGCCGATCCCCGGAAATGTCGGCTTGAGCGCCGCCGCAAAAATGGCGCGCGAGCGCGCGATATTCCAGCCCTATCATGAGGCAATCGCCGCCGCGCTCGATGCGCGGCACAATGCCGGGCGCGAGACCGCGCTCATTGCCCTGCACAGCTTCACCCCGGTGTTCAAGGGCGCGGCGCGGCACTGGGATATCGGCATCATGTACAACCGCGATCCGCGCTTCGCGCATATCCTGATGCGCCTGCTGGGCGGCGAGAAGGAGCTCATCGTCGGCGACAACGAACCCTACAGCCTCACCGATCTTACCGATTACACCATCCCGGTCCATGGCGAGCGGCGTGGCCTGCATCATGTCGCCATCGAGATCAGGCAGGATCTGATCGGCAATGTCGGCGGCCAGCGCGCATGGGCCGAACGCCTGGCGCGACTGTTGCCGCTCGCCTATCAGGAGATGGTGGCGGCGGCGACGCTCAGGCCGGTGTGAGGGTTCCACGCAGCGCCATTGCCGCGCGCTGGACGATCAGTGCGGCGACGATCGCGGCGGCGGCCAGGCCGACATGCGTCTTCGTGTAGGGAAAGCTGAACAGCAGTGCCACCGCCGCCGCAAGGCCGAAGACGTCGCCGGCGAGAAAGCCGCGTTGCAGTGCCAGCCGGATGAGGAACGCTGCGGGAATCGTCAGCGCGACGAGGTCGTACATGTAAAGATAAGGCGTCGCCAGCAGCGCGGCGCAGGAAAGCGCGGCGGCCTTCAATTCAAACGCGACGCGGCTGCGCCACAAGCAGGCGATGGCCACGGCGAGCGTGAGTGCGAGCATGCCTTGCGCGCTCCAGGCGAGCGCCTCGCCGCCGCCCTGCGCGCGCACAAGCCCGAACAGGCTTTGCAGCCGGCTCCAGTCGGCGGCGCCTTCGCCGAGGACGACGCGGCTGGTCACCGGCATCCAGTCGAAGAATGCCTGCCAGCTCGCCGTACCAAAGACGAGCAGAGACAGCGCCGCCATGCCGGCGGTGACAAGCGCCGCGCTCGCGATCACGCGCCACTGCGCGGCGGCAATCAACGCGATGGGAAACAGCAGGCCGAATTGCGGCTTGTAACTGAGCAGCCCGAGACAGACGCCGGCGAGAAGCGGCTGTTTTTGCATGAGTGAGAGCGTACCGCCGATTAGCGCCGCGGTGAGGAAACCGTTTTGCCCGGCGCTCACGTTCCACAGCACCGCGGGTGAGCCGAGCGCCACGAAAATCCCGGTGCGGTCGCCGACGATGTGGCGCACCGCGACAACATAGGCTGGCAGTGTCAGCCACAGCCAGAACAGCGCCGCCGCCGTATAGGGCAGCAATGCCAGCGCCGCCGCCGCGAACAGGAATGTCGGCGGATAGTGCCAACCGTAGTAATTGTCGAAACCATGGCCGACCGCCGCCACCTCCGCCGCCTTGTGCAGCGTCCAGTCATAGGCATCGGCGGCATGGCCCTGCAGCGCCAGATGGCCTGCCGCCCAGACATTGACGAAATCGTTGGCGATCGGCTGGCCCTGCGAGTCGATAAGCCAGCCGCCGCGGATCAAGGCGACGGCGAGCACGGCGGCGTAGGTGAAGGCGAGCATCAGACCGATCAGCGATACAAGCCGTGCTGCCGGCATGGCCGGAGCCGGTGTCGTGCCGGTGAGTTCTCGACGCTCATGCGGCGGCGAGCACAGCCGCTCGCGGCGTGAGCGCGTGGCGCGCGACCAGCGCCGCTACGACAAGCACCGCGGCGAAACCCGTCGGCGCCTTGACGAAGGGAAAGATGAACACCAGCAGACAGGCGAGGCCGATGCCGGCAAGCTCGTAGGGCAGGAATCCGCGCGCGCGTGCCGAGCCGGAACAAAAATGCGAGCGGCACCGCCAGCACCACCATGTCGTAGAGATAAAGATAGGGCGTCGCCAGCATGGCGCCGCAGCCGAGCGCCGCCGCCTTGATTTCGTAAGGAACGTTGGCGCGCCACAGCAGCGCGACCGCCACGGCGCAGACAAGCGCGACACCGCCTTGCAGCGCCCAGGCGAGCGCCTCAGCCCCGCCGAGCATGCGCGTCAGACCGAACACGGTTTGCAGTTTGCCGAAGTCGGCCCAGCCGTCGGAGAGGAACGCCTGCGATGTGTGGCCGATATTGCCGTAGAAGGCGATCCAGGTTTCGGTGCCGAAGGCGAGCCACGAGACGAGCGCCATCAGCGCCGCGGTGATGCCGGCAACGATGAACACGCGCCAGTGGCCGCTGGCCGCGAGCACGATGGGAAACAGCAAGCCGAGATGCGGCTTGTAGCTCAAGAGGCCGAGCAGAATTCCGGCGAGCAGCGGGCGCCGCTCGAGGAACAGCAGCGTGCCGCCGAGCAGCGCGGCGGAGAGAAAGCCGTTTTGCCCGACGATGAAATTGCAAAGCACGGCGGGGAAGGCGGCGGCGAGCAAATAGCCGCTGCGGTCGCCGATAATGCCGCGCATCGCGCCGAGATAGAGCGGAAACGTCGCGACCAGCCACAGAACATAAGCCGGAACATAGGGGAGCAGCGCGAGCAGCGCCGCGACGAACAGGAACACCGGCGGATAATGCCAGCCGAAATAGCCGGCGAAGGGATGGCCGACCGCCACCACTTCCATCGCCTTGTGCAGCGGCCAGTCATAGGCCGCCGCCGCGTGGCCTTGCAGGGCCAGCTTGCCGGCCGCCCAGACGTTGACGAAATCCGACTGCACGCCGCCGGCAGGACCTGCGAGCCACGAGCCGGTCCACCAGGACGCGGTGAGATAGACCGCGTGCGCGACGACGAGCGCAAAGCAGATGAGCTCCACCGGGCGCGTGAGTGGTGCGCTGGCGCCAGGGCTCGGAGCGATGTCGTAAACGGCCATGCAGCACGCTAGGCAGCGGCCCTTGAGGAACCCTTAAACGGCGGGGTTTTCGGGCGGCCGATGCGGGTTATTATTGCACCGCAACATGAATTGCGTCACACTGGCGCAAATGCCGCCTCCGGGGGAGAAGTGCAATGCCGGCCGTCGCACAGATGAAGAGCGTCGCTAAGCCGAAAAGCCTCTATGGCATCGGCGAGATTCCGCCGCTCGGCCACGTGCCGGAGAAGATGCACGCCTGGGTCATCCGCCAGGATCGGCACGGCCCGCCGGACAAATCCTTCCAGCTCGAGGTCGTCCCCACCTGGCCGATCGGCGAAGAAGACGTGTTGCTGATGGTGATGGCCGGCGGCGTCAATTACAACGGCATCTGGGCTGGGCTCGGCCAGCCGATCACGCCGTTCAACGTGCACAAGCAGCCGTTACCACATCGCGGGGTCCGATGCCTCCGGCGTGGTCTGGGCGGTCGGCAGCAAGGTCAAGCGCTGGAAAGTCGGCGACGAAGTCATCGTCCACTGCAATCAGGACGACGGCGACGACGAGGACTGCAACGGCGGCGATCCGTTGCTGTCGCCGTCGCAGCGCATCTGGGGCTACGAGACGCCGGACGGCTCCTTCGCGCAATTCTGCCGCGTGCAGTCGCGCCAGCTCATGTTGAAGCCGGCGCATCTGACCTGGGAAGAGGCCGCCTGCTACACGCTCACGCTCGCCACCGCCTACCGCATGCTGTTCGGCCATCCGCCGCATACGCTGAAACCCGGCGACAATGTGCTGGTGTGGGGCGCCTCCGGCGGGCTCGGTGTGTTCGGCGTGCAACTCGTCGCCGCGTCGGGCGCCAACGCCATCGCCGTCGTCTCCGACGAATCGAAGATGGAATATGTCTTCAATCTCGGCGCCAAGGGCGCCATCAACCGCAAGGAGTTCAAGTGCTGGGGGCAGCTGCCGCCGGTCAACTCCGCCGAATACAACGACTGGAGCAAGGAAGCGCGCCGCTTCGGCAAGGCGATCTGGGACATCACCGGAAAGCGCGACGTCGACATCGTCTTCGAGCATCCGGGAGAAGCGACCTTTCCGGTGTCGTCGATGGTGGTCAAGCGCGGCGGCATGGTGGTGTTCTGCGCCGGCACCACGGGCTTTAACATCACCTTCGACGCGCGCTACGTGTGGATGCGGCAGAAGCGCATCCAGGGCTCGCACTTCGCGCATTTGAAGCAGGCAAGCCAGGCCAACCGCTTCGTCATCGAGCGCCGCATCGATCCGTGCATGAGCGAGGTGTTTCCCTGGGAGAAGATCCCGCTCGCGCACATGAAAATGTGGAAGAACCAGCACCCGCCCGGCAACATGTCGGTGCTTGTCAACGCCCCGCGCACCGGCCTGCGCAATTTCGAAGACACGGTCGAGGCGGCGGGCGGCTGAGCCCGCGTTCCATCGGTTGCAGCCGGATCGATCGTCAGCCCTTGGCCGGCGCCTCGAAAGCGCAGCCGGTTTTCATGCCCAGCTTGCGGAAAACGATGGCCGCCGGACAGAAGCCGGTGAAGGACGCCTGCACCATATTGGCCCCGGCAAAGGCGGCGAGCAGCAGCCAATTGGGGCTGACCAGCCAGCCCAGCACGACACTGATAAGGACCAGGCTCCCGGCCATGGTCAGCACCGCGCGATCGACGTTCATGACGAACCTCCTTGTTTGGCCGGCCAGGCTAGGCTCGCCCCGCGGCATTGACAATATATGCGATTATTCGTATATACGCAAGTATGAAAATACTGGGCAATGACATGCAGGCCGCCGCCGATGAGGCGAGCGATCTGCTCAAGGCGCTCGCCAACCGGCACCGGCTGATGATCGTCTGCCAGCTGATCGAGCAAAAGCGGTCGGTGGGAGAGCTCGCCGCGCTGCTGAAAATCCGCGATTCGACGGTATCGCAGCACCTCGCGCTGCTGCGCCGTGACGGGTTGGTCAAGGCCGAGCGCGACGGGCAGACCATCTGGTATTCGATCGGCAGCGCGCCGGCGCGCGAACTGGTGCGCACGCTCTATCGCGTCTACTGCGCGCCCGCCAACGTGTGCGCCCCGACTGCGCGGCGCAAACCGGCGCGCGGCCAGCAGCTTGCGCCAAATCAATGAGTAAACGCGCCGCTCGCGCGACACGAAAAGCGCAGCGTCGAGGGAGAGGACGAAACGGATGCGTACCGGAATTGTGGTGATGGCTGCTCTGGCGCTTTTTTCGCAACGTGCGCTGGCGCAAGAGACTTTCATCGTCGCGCATAAAATGGCTGGCGACGAGAAGGCGGTCTTTGCCACGGTTGAAAGCGCCAACGTCGTGCCGGCGCGGGCGCGCATCGGCGGCACGGTGGTCGAGTTGACCGTCAAGGAAGGCGACGAGGTCAAGCAGGGGCAAATCGTCGCCACTGTCGGCGACGAAAAGCTGGCGCTGCAGATGAAGTCGCTTGACGCGCAGATGGCCGGCCTCGAAGCGCAGGTCGCGCAGGCGCAGACCGACCTTGCCCGCGACGAAGACCTGTTCCCCAAAGGCACCATTCCGAAGACGACGCTCGACCAGGCGCGCACCGCCTTCAACGTCGCGACCAACGCGCTGAAGGCGCGCACCGCCGAACGCTCGGTGATCCAGCAGCAGGTGACCGAAGGCAATGTGCTGGCGCCGGCCTCCGGCCGCATCCTCAAGGTGCCGGTGACGACCGGCACCGTGATCTTGATGGGCGAGACCGTCGCGACAGTCGCCGAGCATAATTTTATTCTGCGCCTGCGCCTACCGGAGCGGCATGTGCGTTTCCTCAAGGTCGGCGATCCGGTCAGGATCGACGGCGAAGAACTCGGAAAAAGCGGCGCGCAATTCGGCACCATCCGCCTGGTCTATCCGCAGATCGAGGACGGCCGTGTGATCGCCGATGCGGCCGTCGCCGATCTCGGCGACTATTTTGTCGGCGAGCGCATCCGCGTCTGGGTCTCGGCCGGCGAGCGCCAGAGCATCATCGTGCCCGGCGCGTTCATCGTCACGCGTTTCGGCATCGATTATGCCCGTGTGCGCAAGAGTAGCGAGGTCATCGATGTGCCGGTGCAGCGCGGGCGCGCGCTACCGCGCCCGGACATGCCGGACGCACTGGAAATCCTCTCCGGGCTCAAGAACGGCGACGTGCTGGTGCGGCCGTGAAACTCGGGCTGTCGGGGCGCCTGACGCAAGGCACCATCCGGTCGCCTTTGACGCCGCTGTTTCTTTTGGCGGCGCTGGCAATCGGCTTGATCGCGCTGCTCACCATCCCGCGCGAGGAAGAGCCGCAGATCAGCGTGCCGATGGTCGATATCCGGGTCAATGCCGACGGACTGAAGGCGCCCGACGCAGTTGAGCTAGTGACCAAGCCGCTGGAAGCCATCATCAAAAGCATCGACGGCGTCGAGCACGTCTACAGCCAGACGGTCGATGACCGTGTCATGGTGACGGCGCGCTTTCTCGTCGGCACCAAGGCCGACGACGCCATCCTGCGCGTGCACGAGAAGATCCGCGCCAACATCGACCGCATCCCGGTCGGCATTCCCGAACCGCTGATCGTCGGACGCGGCATCAACGACGTGGCCGTGGTGGTGCTGACGCTGTCGCCCAAGCCGGACGCCGCGGCGCGCTGGAACGACAAGGATCTCTATGAGCTCGCCGATCAACTGCGCTCCGAACTGGTAAAAACCGACAATGTCGGCTTGAGCTATATTTCCGGAGGTAATGCGCAGGAAATTCGCGTCGAGCCCAATCCGGAAAAGCTGGCGCTGTTCGGCGTCACGCTGCAGCAACTGGTCGCCAAGGTGCGCGACGCCAACCGCTCGTTCCAGGCAGGCAGCGTGCGCGATAACGACAGCATGCGAGACGTTGCCGCCGGGCAGACGCTCGCCGGCATTCCCGATATCGGGCTGCTGCTGGTCGCGACGCGCGACAACCGTCCCGTCTATGTGCGCGACGTGGCCTCGGTGGTCGTCGGACCGAGCCCGCTGGAGCACCGGGTGTGGATGGATACACCGGAAAAAAGCGGTCAATGGGACCGCGTGCCGGCGGTCAGCGTCGCCTTTGCCAAGCGGGCCGGCGCCAACGCCGTGGTCGTCGCCGAGCAGTTGCTGGCGCGGCTGCAAAGCGTCGAGGGCCGACTTATTCCGCCCGACGTCAAGGTCACGATGACGCGCGACTACGGCGAGACCGCCAACGACAAGGCCAACGAGCTCCTGTTCCACCTCGGTCTTGCTACCCTGTCGATTGTGGTGCTGATTTCCTTCGCCATCGGCTGGCGCGAAGGGCTGGTGACCCTGGTCGTCATCCCCACCACCATCCTACTCACTTTGGCCGCCGCCAAGCTGATGGGCTACACCATCAACCGCGTCAGCCTGTTCGCGCTCATCTTTTCCATCGGCATTCTGGTGGACGACGCCATCGTGGTGGTGGAGAACATCGCCCGGCACTGGGCGATGAAGAGCGAGCAGTCGCGCATGCAGGGCGCGATCGAGGCCGTGGCGGAGGTCGGCAATCCGACCATCGTCGCCACACTGACCGTCATCGCTGCGCTGTTGCCGATGCTGTTCGTCTCGGGGCTGATGGGCCCCTATATGGCGCCGATACCGGCCAATGCCTCGGCGGCGATGCTGTTCTCATTTTTCGTCGCCATGGTGATCGCGCCCTGGCTGATGCTGCGCCTGCATCCGGAGGGACACGCGATCCGTGAACATGAGGCGGCGCACGGCGAGGGGTTCCTCGGCCGGCTCTATCTCCGCTTTGCCTCACCGATCGTGCGCTCGCGCAAGAACGCCTGGCGCTTCCTCATCGCGGTCGGCACGGCGACGCTGCTGGTCTGCATCCTGTTTGCCACCAAGAACGTCACGGTGAAGCTGCTGCCGTTCGACAACAAGTCGGAACTGTCGGTCGTCGTCGATCTGCCCAAAGGCGCGACGCTCGAGGACACCGAGCGCACGCTGTTCTCGATCGCTGCGGTGGCGCGGCAATTGCCGGAAATCCGCTCGATCGAGACCTATGCCGGCACGCCGGCGCCGTTCAATTTCAACGGGCTGGTGCGCCACTATTACATCCGCGAATTGCCGGAACTGGGGGAGCTGCATCTTAATCTCGCGCCCAAGGACGAGCGCAGCCGCGCCAGTCATGCCATCGCGCTCGATCTGCGGGCGCGGTTGGAAAAAGTGACGCTGCCGGCCGGCACCGTCGCCCGCGTGGTCGAAGTGCCGCCGGGGCCGCCGGTGCTGGCGACGCTGCTCGCCGAGGTCTATGGACCGAGTTCGACAAATCGCCGCGCCACGGTCGCCGAAATGAAGAAAATCTTTGCCGCGGTCCCCTATATCGTCGACATCGACGATTCGATCGGGGCGCCGCGGCCGCGCCTGAGGATCTCGATCGATCAGGATCGTCTGGAGTTCTTTGGCGTCGAGCAACGTGACGTCTACGACACTATCCAGGCCCTGTTTGGCGGCACCGCCGTCGGCTATTCGCATCGTGGCGAGGGCCGCAACCCCATTGAAATCGTTGTCAGATTGCCGAAACGCGACCTGTCCTGGAGCGAACTTTTGGCCTCGACGCCTGTGCCCGCCAACAGCGTGCCCGGCAACAAGACCGTGGTCGAACTGGGCGACGTGGTGCGCGTGACCAAGGAACAAGGCTCGCCGGCGATCTTTCGCCGCGACGGACGCTTTGCCGACATGGTGATGGCAGAACTGGCGGGCACCTATGAGGCGCCGATCTACGGCATTCTCGCGGTCGATAAACTCGTGGAAACCCATGACTGGGGCAAGCTCGGCACGCCGGCGATCCGCTTCCACGGCCAGCCGGAGGACGAGAGCAGGCCGGCGATCTTGTGGGACGGCGAGTGGGAGATCACTTACGTGACATTCCGCGACATGGGCGCCGCCTTCATGGTGGCCATCGTCGGCATTTACATCCTGGTGGTGGCGCAGTTCGGCAGCTTTAAACTGCCGCTGGTGATCCTGACGCCGATCCCGCTCACGCTGATCGGCATCGTGCTCGGCCACTGGCTATTCGGCGCGCCGTTCACCGCCACCTCGATGATCGGCTTCATTGCGCTCGCCGGCATCATCGTGCGCAACTCGATTTTGCTGGTCGATTTCATCCGCCACGGCGCCGGCCACGGCAAGACCTTGCGCGAAGTGCTGCTGGAGGCGGGCTCCGTCCGCTTCAAGCCGATCCTGCTGACCGCGCTCGCGGCCATGATTGGAGCTTCGACCATTCTGCTCGATCCGATTTTTCAGGGGCTGGCGATTTCGCTGCTGTTCGGGCTTGCCTCATCGACGCTGCTGACCGTGCTGGTCATCCCGGCGATCTACGTCGTGCTGCGCGATGCCGACAAGGTGCTCCAATAGCTTCTGCGGGCGCGTCTATTTCCGGCGCGCCTGCGCGATGGCCGAATTCAGCTCGCCGCCGTAGATGAAAACAGCCGCGCAGGCATAGAGAAAAATCAACGCGATCATCGCCGAGGTTAGCCCCCCATACATCGACACATAGGCGAACGCGTGTTCGGCAAGATAGCGTCCGAAGGCGGCGCCGGTGATCAGCCACAACATCAGCGTGCAAATGATACCCGGCGCGACGTCGGTGAAGCGGCGCCGCCGGCCCGCCGGAAGCCAACGGTGCAGGATCGTCAGCGCCATCACCAGCACCGCCGCGGCGATCACGTAACGGGCGAATGTAACGATCTGGCTGAATGGCTCCAGCCTTGGCACGTATTGCGTAAGCTTCGCCCAGATGAACGGGGCCAGCACCACCAGGAATGAAAACGCGAGGATGGCCACCGCGCCGACCAGTACAAAGCCGATCGACTCCAGCCGCAGCAGCCACCAGGGGCGCGGCTCGGTCAGGTCGTATGCGCGGTTGAGGCCGACGCGCAGGCTCTCGACGCCGCTGGAGGCGAAGTAGAGCGCAAACAGCGCGCCGAACGTGAGCACGTCGCCGCGCGCCCCGATCAGCACGCCGGAAATACTTTGCGAAATTGGGGTCGCGACTTGCTCCGGCCAGGCTTGCAGCAAAAGCCGCGCGGCCTCGTCCGCGAGCTCCTTCGAGCCGAAGAAAAAGCCGGCCAGCGCCGTGACCACAATGAGAAACGGGAACATCGACATCAACGTCGATAGCGCAATATGGCTGGCGATGGCCCAGCCGTCGTCGGCAAGAAAATGGCGGAAGGCATCGCTGGCGATCCGCAATGAGAGGTTGAGAATGCGCAAGGCGGCAATGCCCCGGGTAGCAACTGATTATCCCGCTCGTCCCCGCGAAAGCGGGGACCCAGTTGGGACTACTAATAGCTGGATTCCCGCTTTCGCGGGAATGAGTGGATACGAGAATTACGCCGCTTGCACGTTGGTGAGGAACTGCCGCACCTCCGCTTCCAGGCTCTCGGCCTCGAGGGCGACGGCATCGGCGAGGTTCTTCACGTCGGCGGCGGTCGAGCGGGCATCGGCGGTGACGCCGGCGACATGGCTCATCGCCTCGGCGCCGTTGCGCGCCTCGATGGACGCCCGGTTGACGCCCTCGGCGATCATGGACACCGCGGAGTTCTGCTGATCGACCGTCGCCGCCACCGTGGTGGCAATCGACGACATGTCGCGGATGATGAGGTTAACCTGCTCGATCGCCTGCGCGGCGTCCGCGGCGGCCGACTGGATCGAACCGATCTGCTCGGCAATCTCTTCGGTGGCCCTTGCGGTCTGACCGGCGAGCGATTTGACCTCCGCGGCGACCACCGCAAAGCCGCGCCCGGATTCGCCGGCGCGCGCGGCTTCGATTGTCGCGTTGAGCGCCAACAGATTGGTCTGCCCGGCGATCGCCTGAATCAGCCCCACCACCTCGCCGATGCGGGTGGCGGCGTTGCCGAGTTGCGTCATGGTGGCGACGGTGCGCTGGGATTCCGACACCGCGCGGTCGGCGACATCGGTGGACTTGGCTGCCTGCGTGGCGATCTCGCCGATCGAAGCGGCGAGCTCCTCGACCGAGCCAGCGGCATTGGTGACGTTGTCGGAGGCGGCGGTGACCCGCCGCTCGGCGGTTTCGGCCTGCGTCGACATCGCATCCGCGGATTTGTTGAGATCGCCCGAACTCATCTCCAGCTTCAGCGACGCGGCGCGCAATTTGCTCAGCGTGTTGCCCACCGACTGGTTGAAATGGGAAATCGTCATCGCGATCGTATCGCTGCGCTGCTCGCGCGCGCGACTTGTTTCGGCCTGCGTTTGCGCCAGGTTCTCCCGCTCGATCATGGTGTCGCGGAACACGATGACCGTGCGCGCCATTTCGCCGATCTCGTCTCGCGCATGCGTTGCCGGAATGCGAGCCGTGGTGTCGCCGGCGGCGAGCCGCTTCATCACGGCAGCGAGGCCGTGCAGCGGGCGGGTGATGCTGCGGCCGATCAGCCAACTAAAGCCGATACCAAGCAGGACCATGGTGACGCCGACGGCGATGATCCCCTCGCGGGTGCGCGACAGCGCGATGACCAGCGACGACGTCGCCGCTGCCGACGTCTTGCGCGCCTGCTCGATGATTTTGTCCGCCCGCGGCAGCATGTCCTGGCTGTCGATATCGATCAGCTTGCGCAGCGGCGAAGCGTGGTCATAGGCGTCGCCCCATTGCGCGAACGTGTCGGCGTACGTCTTGACCTGATTTTCAAGCGCCGACTTCATCTCGGTCGTGCCGTCGATTTTGCCGAAGATGCCGGTGAATTGCTTGTGGGCGATGAAGAATTCCTGTCTCGCCAGCTCTCTTTGTTTGAGCCGGTAATCGGCTTCGTATTGCCGCATGCGCAGCAGCACCATCATCAATTTCGTCGCGTCGCCCGCGGCGATCCAAGACATGTTTTCGTTGATGACACGTTCGACCGCATTGCCGGCAATGGCCAGCTTTCCGCGCAGGCCCGATCCTTCATCGAGACCGAGGATGTTCTGCTGTTTGACCAGTTCGTTGAAATTGTCGCGCAATTCCAACACCACTTTGCGCAGCCCCGCGACGCTTTCGGCGTCGCGCCCGGTCGCCAATTCGATGGTATCGAGGCTTCGCATCGCCGTCGCATGCGCCAGCGCGAATTTGGTCACCAGGTCGGTGCTGGGCGCGACGGTGAAGTCCTTCACCACCAGCCGGATCTGCGCCAACGCGCTTTTGAAGTCGCGGCTGGCGTCGGCAAGGTCGACGGATTTCCTGACCGTCTGGAAGGCGCTGCCGACGTCGCTTTCGCCGGACACGTAGGTCAGGCCGTTGGCGAGAAAGCCGACCACCGGAATGACGGTCAGCACGATGATGC
Source organism: uncultured Alphaproteobacteria bacterium (assembly GCA_963753925.1). Taxonomy (GTDB): domain Bacteria; phylum Pseudomonadota; class Alphaproteobacteria; order Rhizobiales; family Xanthobacteraceae; genus Pseudolabrys. Next base: position 217,610 of record CAVWEF010000006.1, on the reverse strand, counting down.
GGGTGCGCACCGACAGCGAGCCGATCAGTCGCGTCAGCCCGGCGAATGGCCGCGAAAAATATTGGGCGACCTGCATGGAACCGGATCGTGTCTCGCCGATAAAAGGAGGCATCGCGCCATCCCCGTCAGGAAAGCGTGAAATGGTTAATATTGTTGGAATTTCGCTGAAATCTGCCCATCAAACAGGCATCCGTCACGCCAGGAAGGCCCGGTATTCGGGCAGCTTTGCTTTTGTGCGCTGCACACGTAATCTGGCCGACAGCCGGACTTTCGCCGTTTCCGAGGGTGCCAATGCCGATCGCAGCTTCCCGTCCCGTCGCCGAGCACGAACTGGTCGATCAAGCGCAAACGGCGACCACGGCTCTCGACGCGCTGCTGGCCGACGCCGTGCGCAAGGTGCGCGATAAGGTGGTGGTCGAAGGTCGTGTCGTCGGCCGCATTTTTGATCGCGAGCAGCGGGCGACGCACGGCCTTGCCTGGCTCGCCACCTATGTCGAGGCGGTGCGTCAACTCGCGGCCTATGTCGAGCGGATGACGGCTAAGAGCGCGCTCGGCGAGCTCGAGGAGCATCTGGTGCGCATCGGCCTCGGCGAATTCATCGCCCAGATCGCCGGCGGCATTCCGATCAGCCAGGGCGAGATCGTGCGCCCGAGCGACTTCGGCCTGACGGCCGCGCAGGTCGCCGCGCGCTTTAATCCGACCGTCGAGACCTTGGTCGCCACCGGCAACACCGCCGAGCGGCGGGCCCGTGTGATCGAGCTGATGAAGTCGCATCATGGCGCGACCGTAGGCGCTGCTGGCCTCGACGACACGCTGGAATCGATCCGCGAGGAAATGCGCAAGTTCGCCGACAGCGAGGTGATAGGCCACGCACAAGATTGGCATCGCACCAATAGCTATATCCCGATGGAAGTCATCGCGCAGATGTCGGACCTCGGCGTGTTCGGGCTGACCATTCCGGAAGAGTTTGGCGGCATGGCGCTGGGCAAGGAGTCGATGTGCGTCGTCTCCGAGGAACTCTCGCGCGGCTATATCGGCGTCGGCTCCCTCGGCACCCGCAACGAGATCGCTGCGGAGCTCATCCTCGGCGGCGGCACGCCGGCGCAAAAGGAGAAGTGGCTGCCCAAACTTGCCTCTGGCGAAGTGCTGCCGACGGCGGTGTTCACCGAGCCCAACACCGGTTCCGATCTTGCTTCGTTGAAGACGCGCGCGATGCGCGAGGGCGACGTCTACAAGGTCTACGGCAACAAGACCTGGATCACGCATCCGGTGCGCGCCGACCTGATGACGCTGTTGGTGCGCACCAACCCGAATGAAAAAGGCCACCGCGGACTCTCCATGCTGCTCGCGGAAAAGCCGCGCGGCGACGACAAAAATCCGTTCCCGGTGGAGGGAATGACCGGCACCGAGATCGAAGTGCTCGGCTATCGCGGCATGAAGGAATACGAGATTGCCTTCGACGGCTTCGAGGTGAAGGCGGAAAACTTGCTTGGCGGCGTCGAGGGCCTTGGCTTCAAGCAGTTGATGCAGACATTTGAATCGGCGCGTATTCAGACCGCGGCGCGGGCGATCGGCGTGGCGCAGGCGGCGATGGAGCGGGCGATCGATTACGCGCAGAACCGCGTTCAGTTCGGCGGACCCATCGCCGGCTTCCCGCGCGTTTCCGACAAGATCGTGATGATGGCGGTGGAAATCATGATCGCGCGACAGCTCACTTATTATGCCGCGCGCGAAAAGGACTCCGGCCGCCGCTGCGATCTCGAGGCCGGCATGGCCAAGCTCTTGGCTGCGCGCGTCGCCTGGGCCGCCGCCGACAACGCCGTGCAGATCCACGGCGGCAACGGCTTCGCGCTGGAATTTCCGGTGTCGCGCATCCTCTGCGACGCGCGCATCCTCAGTATTTTCGAGGGCGCGGCCGAAATCCAGGCGCAGGTCATCGCCCGCCGGCTGCTCGACGGCAGCAACTAATTCGGCCTGCCCGGCGTTTGATCCAGAACAAGACGCGGTAGCGCCGGCGGCGCTAGTGTGGCTGCCTGTCAAGGAGGCTCGATCATGTCGGCATTATTGATTCATCACGGCGAATGGGTGGTGGTCTGCGACGGCGCCAAGGCCTTGGTGCTGGAAAATACCGGCGACGCCAAGTTTCCAAATCTCAAGATGCGCGAAGTTTACGAACAGAAGGATCTGGCCACGCATGAACTCGGCAGCGACAGGCCCGGCCGCACGCATAGCGCCGTCGGCAATGGCCGTAGTTCGGTCACGCAAACCGACTGGCACGATCTGGCGGAGCAGGCCTTCCTCACCGATCTGGCGCATCGGCTCGATGTCGCGGTTGCCACCGGCAAGGTGAAGTCGCTGATCATGGTGGCGCCGCCGCGCGCGCTCGGAATGATCCGGCCCGCTTATTCGCACACTTTGCGTGCCGCCGTGCGCAGCGAGGTGGACAAGGACTTCGTCAAGCTGCCGGTGCATGAGATCGAAAAGCACCTGACCGCCTAATCTTCGATTTGCCTTCCGTTTTCCTTCCTCGGCAATTGTGGCTCGACCGCCGCAATTGCGATGCTATGGTCGCCGCCGATTCCCGTTATTGGTGGCAACGGATGAACCTCATCGGCAATCGAACGGCGCGCGGTATTGCGGTGGCCGCCTTGTTGGCAGCGATGCCCGCCGCTGCAAGGGCGCAAGCCGTCAACCCGCCGCAAAGCGCGCCGCATTCGCCGGCGGTCACGCCGCCGGCCGATGCCATGGCGGTGCCCGGATTCTGGGATCCGCGGCACCGGCCGGAGCGGCCGGACTTGTCGCGCATCAGCATCATCCGCTTCCTCACCGAAACCGATTACCCGCCGTTCGATTATGCAGGACCCGACGGCGCGCCCGCCGGCTTCAATGTCGATCTGGCGCGGCTGATCTGCGAGGAGATCAAGGTCCAGTGCACCGTGCAGATGCGCCGCTACGATACCTTGATCGACGCACTCAACGGCAACCAGGGCGACGCGGTGATTGCTTCGATCGCCGAGACGCCGGAGATGCGGACACGCGTCGCCTTCAGCGATCCCTATTACCGGACGCCGGCGCGTTTCGTGTCGCGCAAGGACAGCGACATCGACGACGTGACGCCGCGGGCGCTGGAGGGAAAGAAAGTCGCCGTGGTCGCCGGCACGGCGCACGAAGCCTATCTGCGCACCCTGTTCACCGAGGCCGACTTGCATCCGTATCCGAATGCCGACGAGGCGCGCGCCGCGCTTCGCCGCGGCGAGGTCGATCTTTTGTTCGGCGACGGCATCTCGCTTGCCTTCTGGCTCAACGGCACCGACTCCGCCGGCTGCTGCGTGTTTCGTGGCGGGCCTTATCTGGAGAGCCGCTTCTTCGGCGAGGGCGTCGGCATTGCGGTGAGGCGCGGCAACGACCTGCTGCGGCAGGCGTTTAACTGGGCGCTGTTTCAGTTGTGGGAAAAAGGCCGCTTCACCGACCTGTGGCTGAAGTATTTCCCGATCAGTCCGTTCTGAGCCGACTAATTTGACCTTGGCGCGCTGGATTCCTACTGTCCGCGCCCGGAGAGCATGATGTCCGTGGCTGAAACTGCTGCATCCTTGGCCGAGGCGGCCGAGCACTCGGGCGCCTGGCCGTTCGAGGAGGCGCGCAAGATCGTCGCGCGGCTCAAGAGGCGCCCGAAGGACGAGGTCATCTTCGAGACCGGCTACGGCCCGTCCGGGCTGCCGCATATCGGCACCTTCGCCGAAGTGGCGCGCACCACCATGGTGCGGCATGCCTTCCGCGTGTTGACGGATGACAAGGTGAAGACTCGGCTCATCGCCTTCTCTGACGACATGGACGGTTTACGCAAGGTTCCGGACAACGTTCCGAACAAGGAGGTGCTGGAGGAAAATCTCGGCAAGCCGCTGACCAAAATTCCCGATCCGTTCGGCACGCATGCAAGCTTCGGCGAGCACAACAATGCGCGGCTGCGCGCCTTTCTCGACCATTTTGGCTTCGACTACGAATTCCTGTCGTCGACGCAGTGCTACAGCTCGGGCCGCTTCGACAAGGCGCTGCTCACGATGCTGGAGCGCTTCGACAAGGTGATGGCGATCATGTTACCGTCCTTGCGCGAGGAGCGCGCTGCAACCTATTCGCCGTTCCTGCCGATCGACCCGAAGACGGGTATCGTGCTGCAAGTCCCGATCATCGCGCATGACGCCAAGGCCGGCACCATCACCTACGAAAACGCCGACACCAGGCAGCCTGTCACCACGCCGGTGACCGGCGGGCGCTGCAAGCTGCAGTGGAAGCCGGACTGGGCGATGCGCTGGGTGGCGCTCGGCGTGGATTACGAAATGGCCGGCAAGGACTTGATCGATTCGGTCAAGCTCTCCGGAGAGATTTGCCGCGCGCTCGGCGGCGCGCCGCCGGAAGGATTTAATTACGAGCTCTTCCTTGATGAGAACGGGCAGAAGATTTCCAAGTCCAGGGGCAACGGGCTCACCATCGACGAATGGCTGCGTTACGCCTCGCCGGAAAGCCTGTCCTGCTTCATGTACCGCGAGCCGAAGGCGGCCAAGCGCCTCTACTTCGACGTCATCCCGCGCACCGTCGATGAATACCAGCAGTTCCTCGATGCCTATCCGCGCCAGGACTGGAAGCAGCGGCTGTCCAATCCGGTCTGGCACATTCATTCCGGGCATCCGCCGCAGGCCGAGATGCCGATGACGTTTACGATGCTGCTGACGCTGGTGTCGTCGTCCAATGCCGAGAATGCCGACACGCTGTGGGGGTTCATCGGCCGCTACCGGCCGGGCGTCACGCCGCTGACGCATCCGAAATTAAAAGCGCAAGTGGATTACGCCATTCACTATTTCCGCGATTTCGTGCAGCCGGGAAAGAAATTCCGCCAGCCCAACGAGGTCGAGCGCAAGGCGCTCACCGATCTGCGCGACGCGCTGTCGCAATTGCCGCCGAACGCGAGCGCGGAGGAAATCCAGGACGTCGTCTATGAAGTGGGCCGCCGCGAGCCGTTTCTCGACCAGAAGAAGAAGGCCAAGGACGGCAAACCGGGCGTCTCGCTCGACTGGTTCAACATGCTCTACCAGGTGCTGCTCGGACAGGAAAAAGGCCCGCGCTTCGGCTCCTTCGTCGCCGTCTATGGCGTGCAGAACACCGTCGACATGATCGATGGGGCGTTGGCGAGGAGTGCTTAATCCCTCCCCGCTTGCGGGGAGGGTGGCGCGCGGAGGGAGCCAGGTGGGACGCCTCTCGCAGCAGGTTCAGACCCCACCCGTCGTCTCGCTTTGTTCGACGACACCCTCCCTTTTCAGGGGAAGGGATGAAGAACTACGAAAACAACTCCACCTTGCCGCCGCGAGCGCCATCAGGCCGAGTTCGACTTTGAGCTTGGGCTGTTTCTCGCCGATCTGCTTCTTGAATTCCATCAGCGCCGCCTTGTGCGTCTCGGTCTCGATCTTCGGATTGGCGACTGCGGCCTCGCCATAAGCGATCTTGGCCGCGCCGCAGTCACGATGGTTCATCGCGATCACCTTCGCGATGTTGTGCAGGTCCATCGAGGCGGCGAGATTGTCCCAGAACGCCGGCGCCCAGGTCTTGAACGCGGGCGCGACCACGCCGATCGACGCGCCGGCGATCGAGAACTGGCTGTATTTGCCGACCATGTGCCGGTGCTCCATGTACGTGATCGTCGGCTCGGGAAAGCGCGGGTCGATGCAGGTCAGCAGCATCGCCTCGTAATTTCCCTTGGCCGCGAATGCCAGCGATGGAAACGTCGCGAGCAATCCGGCCCCGCGGCGATCCTAAACGGAATCAAACAGGGTGGATAGCGGCTGCGTATTATTACTGACTCGCCCAGACGATGCGCGCGACCCAGATCACGTCGGCCATCGACAGCGTGCGGTCGCGGTGTTCGGCGTTGAGGGATTTGAGTTCGACCTGCTTCGTGGTCTTGCGCTTGAGCTCCTTGACCATCACCTCGCCGTCCTTGGTCTTGACCACGACGCGGTCGCCCTTGCGCACCGGCGCGCCCGGCGAGACGACAATGACATCGCCCTTGCGATAGGCCGGCTTCATCGAGTCGCCGGATATTTCCAGCGCGTAGGCGTGCTCGTCATTGACCTGCGGGAAGGCGATCTCCTCCCAGGCTTTGCCGACGGGAAAGCCGCCGTCGTCGAAATAGCCGCCGGCGCCCGCTTCGGCGAAACCGATCAGCGGCACCGCGTGCGCGGCCACCTTGCTGTCGGTGATCAGGCTGATGAAGGTGTCCACCTTGGTGCCGGTCGCGGCCAGCGCCTTCGACACCGACTCGGTGGACGGCCAGCGTGGGCGCCCCTCGGGGGTGATGCGCTTGGATTTGTTGAACGTTGTCGGATCGAGCCCGGACTTCTTGGCGAGGCCGGAGGGCGACAGTTTGGCGCGGGCGGCCAGCCGGTCGATGGCAGTCCAGATCTGGTTATGTGTCAGCATGACAAGCAACTGCCGCCACGGGGGGCGGCGTCCGGCCTTTCGGTCAGTGGTTAGGAATTATAACCTTGAGTCGCCCCCTGCAGGCAAGAGGGTTTCGCGCGATTGGCTTGAACAAGGCGCGCCGAGCCCCATAGGGTGGCAAACCCTGACCTGGAGACGCCGCTGGTGATCGGCTTTTTCGACCGGCTGTCCCGCCCGCTGCTGCGGGTCCTCGACGCCGAGGACGCGCATGCCTTGGCGGTCCGGGCCCTGCGTTACATGCCGCTGGCACGGCCGGGGCGGGAGCCGCGCGAGCTTTCCGTGCGCGCCTTCGGCCTCAATTTCCTCAACCCGCTCGGCATTGCCGCCGGTTTCGACAAGAATGCGCAGGTGCCGGACGCGCTACTCCGGCTCGGTTTCGGCTTTGTCGAAATCGGTACCGTGACACCACGCCCGCAGGCGGGGAATCCGCGCCCGCGCCTGTTCCGGCTGGAGACCGACGAGGGCGTGATCAACCGCCTCGGCTTCAACAATGAAGGCCAGTCGACGGTGTTGGCGCGGCTTGCCGCCCGCGCGCGGCTTCCCGGCATCGTCGGGGTCAATATCGGCGCCAACCGCGACACGGCCGACCGTGCCGCCGACTATGTGCGGCTGATCGAGGCTTTCGCGGCGGTGGCCAGCTATTTCACCGTCAACGTTTCGTCGCCGAACACGCCGGACCTGCGCGACCTGCAACAGGCCGAGGCGCTCGACGATCTGCTCGCGCGGGTGGTGGAAGCGCGCGACCGGGTGTTGCCGCGCGCAGGGCCGACGCCGGTGCTGCTCAAGATTGCGCCCGACTTGACGCTTGGCGATCTCGACGACGTGGTCGGTGTCGCGCGCAAGCGAAAGGTCGACGGCATGATCGTCGGCAATACCACCATCGCGCGTCCGGCGTCGCTGCGCCAGCGCGAGAAGGCGAGCCAGCAGGGCGGCCTGTCCGGCCGGCCGCTGTTCAAGCTGTCAACGCGCATGCTAGCGGAAACCTTCGTGCGGGCTGAAAGCGCGTTCCCGCTGATCGGCGTCGGCGGCATCGATTCGGGCGCGACGGCCATCGCCAAGATCAAGGCCGGCGCCACGCTGCTGCAACTCTACACCGGATTGGTGTTTCACGGCATCGGCCTGGTGGCGGAGATCAAGGCCGATCTTTTGGCGGCGCTCAAGCGCGGCCACCGCGACTCGCTTTCCTCGATGGTCGGCGCGGACGCCGCCGATATTACCGCGGAGAGCTGGCCGAGCTAGCGACCGCGCGGCGCGTTGATGAGCCGCACGACGATCCAGATCGGGATGACGATCACCGCGCCGAGCAGGAAATAGCGCCACAACCAGCGCACCGCGTCGAAGCCCATGTTCCAGATATTGCGGATCAGCCGCTCGACGCTGCGCACGATGTCGAATGGGTCGAGCCCAAGCGCCGACAGGATGACGCCGACCAGGATCGACACCAGGACAAGGCGTCCCAGGACGCCGAGCGGCGTGCCGCCGAATATCCTGGTTACGGTGTCGTTGCTCATGGCCATCGCAAATCCTCCTGCCGCACGGCGAATCTAGCATGTCTGCGGGACTCAAATATGCCCTAAAATCACCGCTGTCATCCCGTGAGGTTTCCAATTGCGCCCGTTGCCGATCCCTATTTCCTCAGGCGATCTGACTGCCGACCGCCGCTACGAATGGGCGCGCGATGCGCTGGCGAAGGGCGATCTGGCCGCCGCCGCCGACCTGCTGGCGCAGGTGCTGGAGCTGGCGCCGAACTATGCCTCAGCCTGGTTCGCGCTTGGCGAGGTGCACGACAGGCTCGGGCAACGCGACGCTGCCGTCGCGGCGTTCGCAAAGGCGCGCGAAGCCGATCCCCAGGACCGCCACGGCGCTGCCCTGCATCTCATCCGGCTCTGCGCGCAGCCGGTGAAGGCGATGCCGGAAGACTATGTGCGCACGCTGTTCGATAACTATGCGCCCGGCTTCGACCGCGCGTTGACCGAAGGATTGCATTACCGCGCGCCGGAATTGCTGCTGTGCGCGGCACGGGCGGCAAGCCCGCGCATGAAATTCGGTTCCGTGCTCGATCTCGGCTGCGGCACCGGGCTCGCCGGGGCGGCGTTTCGCCCGTTTGCCGATTGGCTAGTCGGCGTGGACCTAGCGCCGGCGATGCTCGCCAAGGCGCGTGGGAAAGGCCTCTACGACCGACTGGTCGAAGACGACGTGATGCGCTTCCTCGCCGGCGAAGCGGCGATTGCGACGCGTTATCATCTGATCCTCGCCGCTGACGTCTTCGTCTATTTTCATGAACTGATGCAGATGCCCGGACCGGTCGCCCGCGTGCTGGCGGCGGGTGGTCTCATCGCCTTCAGCGTGGAGACGCATGACGGCGACGGAGTCATCTTTCGCGACACCTTGCGCTATGCGCATAGCGCTACGCACGTGCGTGACGCGCTCGCTGCCGGCGGGCTCAGGCTTGTTAGTCTCGAAAATGCTTCAACGCGCAATGAGAAGGGCGTGGCCGTGCCCGGGCTGATCGTGGTGGCGGGAATTTAGCGATGGAACCTGCAACCACGCTTGATCTGTTCGAAGTCCCCCCGCTGCCCGAGCCATTCACGCGCTGGTTCAGCGGCGCGCGGCTGGACGCCGCGTGCGCATCAGCTCGAATTGCTGAATAAAGCACATGCCGGCCGCTCGGTATTGCTGATCGCGCCGACCGGCGGCGGCAAGACGCTGGCCGGCTTCCTGCCGACGCTGGTCGAGCTTTACGAACGCGCCGTGCGCCCGCGCAACCTTAAATCGATCGGGCGTTCGCTCGCTCGCAGCCAGGGCCTGCACACGCTCTATATCTCGCCGCTGAAGGCGCTCGCCGTCGATATCGCCCGTAACCTGGAAATCCCCGTGCGCGAGATGGGACTGCCGGTGCGGCTGGAAACGCGCACCGGCGATACGCCGGCCTCGAAACGCCAGCGCCAGCGCCGCGATCCGCCCGACATCCTGCTCACCACGCCGGAGCAATTGGCGTTGTTGCTGGCGACTGCGGACGCGCCTTACCTCTTCGGCACGCTCAGGCGCGTGGTGCTCGACGAACTGCATTCGCTCACCACCTCAAAACGCGGCGATCTCTTGTCGCTCGGCCTCGCGCGCCTATTCAAGATCGCGCCGAACCTCACCACCGTCGGCCTGTCGGCGACGGTTGCCGAGCCGGCCGACTTGTGCCGCTATCTGGTGCCGCAGCCATTGGGGGGCGAGGCGCGCGCCGATCTGGTCGTCGCGCAAGCTGGCGCGCAGCCATGCGTCGCCATGCTCGATACCAAAGAGCATTTGCCGTGGGCCGGACATTCGGCATTGCACGCGCTCGGCGAAGTCTACGCACTGGTGAAGAGGCACAAGACGACGCTCATTTTCGTCAACACCCGCAGCCAGGCCGAATGGATTTTCCAGGAGCTGTGGGGGATCAACGACGATAACCTCGCCATCGCCCTGCATCACGGCTCGCTCGATGTGGCGCAGCGGCGCAAGGTCGAGGACGCGATGACGCGCGGCCAGTTGCGTGCGGTGGTGTGCACGTCTTCGCTTGATCTTGGCGTCGACTGGGGCGACGTCGATCTGGTCATCAATGTCGGTGCGCCCAAGGGCGCCTCACGACTGATGCAGCGTATCGGCCGCTCCAATCATCGCCTCGACGAACCCTCGGAAGCTGTGCTGGTGCCGGCCAATCGCTTCGAGGTGCTGGAATGCCGCGCGGCAATCGACGCCGTGGCCGAGAATGCGCAGGACACGCCGCCATTGCGCAGCGGCGCGCTTGACGTGCTGGCGCAACATATTCTCGGCCGCGCCTGCGGCGAGCCGTTTATCGCCGACGAACTTTATGCGGAAGTTTGTGCCGCCGCGCCTTACGCGAAACTTGCTCGTGCCGATTTCGATGCTGCGGTCGATTTCGTCGCCACCGGCGGCTACGCGCTGAAGGCCTATGAGCGCTTCGCCAAGATCAGACAGGGCAAAGACGGTCGCTGGCGCATCACCCATCCGCGCGTGGCCCAACGCTACCGTATGAATGTCGGCACTATCGTGGAGGCCGACATGCTGCGCGTGCGGCTGGTGCGCTCGCGCGCGAGCGGCGCGATTGTTCCGCGCGGCGGACGGCTGCTCGGCGAGGTCGAGGAATACTTCATCGAGATGCTGTCGCCCGGCGACACCTTCGTCTTTGCCGGTGAAATCTTGAAATACGAGGCAATCGTCGAGGACGAGGTCTATGTCTCGCGCTCCACGGCAACCGACCCGAAGGTGCCATCCTACGAAGGCGGCAAATTTCCGCTCTCGACCTATCTCGCCGCCCGCGTGCGCGCGCTGCTGGCAAAGCCGGAGGCCTGGCGCGCGCTGCCGCAACAAGTGCGCGAATGGCTGGAAATCCAGCAATGGCGCTCGCTGCTGCCAAAGCCGGGCGATCTGCTGGTCGAGACATTTCCGCGCGCCGATAAATATTATCTGGTCTGCTATCCCTTCGAGGGACGGCTCGCGCACCAGACGCTGGGCATGCTGCTCACGCGCCGGCTTGAGCGCGCGCGCATGCGCCCGCTCGGTTTTGTCGCCAATGAATATGCACTGGCGGTGTGGGGCCTCGGCGACGTTGCGCAGCATTTGAAAAACGGTGATCTCTCGCTTGAGCAGCTGTTCGACCAGGACATGCTCGGCGACGACCTGGAAGCATGGCTCGCCGAATCCTCGCTGATGAAACGCACCTTCCGCAGCTGCGCCATCATCGCCGGGCTGATCGAAAAGCGGTTTCCCGGCGAGGAGAAATCCCGCCGCCAGCTCACGATTTCCACCGACCTCGTCTATGACGTGCTGCGCAAGCATCAGGGCGACCATTTGCTGTTGCGCGCGGCGCGCGCCGACGCCGCGACTGGGCTGCTCGACATCAGGCGGCTTGCCGATATGCTCTCGCGCATCCGGGGCCGAATCGTCCATAAGGCGCTCGACCATGTCTCGCCGCTGGCGGTGCCGGTGATGCTGGAGATCGGGCGCGAGACGGTCTATGGCGAGGCGGCCGACTCACTGCTCGCCGAAGCGGTGGACGAACTGGTGAAGGAGGCGATGCATTGAGTTTCCCCGTTCATTCCCGCGCAAGCGGGAATCCAGAGCAAGAAGGCACTGGGTCCCCGCTTTCGCGGGGACGAACGGATAAATCCGTGGCAATCGCAGGTATTGACCTCAACCTTGATTCCGATGGCGCACTATATTGGCCGGAACAAAGCCTGCTCGCGATCGCCGATCTGCATCTGGAAAAAGGCTCGAGCTTTGCTGCCCGCGGCCAGTTGCTGCCGCCTTACGACACCGCCGCGACGCTTGCGCGCCTTGCCCGCCTCATCGCACGCTACGCGCCGCGCTGCGTCGTGGCGCTGGGCGACAGTTTCCACGACGGCGGCGGCCCGGCGCGCCTTGCCGACAGCGACCGCGAATCCTTAAGCGGCCTGCAGCGCGGCCGCGACTGGATCTGGATCACCGGCAATCACGATCCCGAGCCGGCGCCCGGTATCGGCGGCACATTCGAGGCCGCGTTCGCCGTCGGCGCGCTCACCTTCCGCCACCTGCCGAGCGGCGCCGAGGGCGAAATCGCCGGCCATCTGCATCCCGCCGCGCGCGTTTCCCATCGCGGCCGCACCGTCGCCCGCCGCTGCTTTGCCGCCGACGGAAAACGCATGGTGATGCCGGCACTCGGCGCCTTTACCGGCGGGCTCAACGTGCGCGACGAAGCCTTTGCCGCCGTGTTCGGCACGTTCAAATTCACCGCGCATCTGCTGGGCGAGGGACGGCTCTATTCCTTCGCCGCCAAGCGTTGCCTGCCGGATTAGATATATTGACGGGGTACCTGGGTATGGCATTGCCTGGGCCGATGAAATCGCCTTATGCCTTCAATTACAGCGTTGGTGCTGGGAATGGGGCTGAACATGAAAAAAGCACTCGCAGTTGTCGCCATTTCTGCCGCGGCTTTTTTATTGCCTGTTTCAGGTGCCTTTGCCCAAGCACCGCCGCCGCCGCCTCCGCCTCCCGGTGGCAGCTCTTTGAATCCCGGCTTGCCCTGGATTTTCGGTGGTTGCGTAGCGGCAATTATCCTCGCCGGGGCGGACGCCAACTGGAAGCACCATCGAGAATTGACCGCGCCCGAAGCGTGGACGTGCGGTATTCTCTATTGGCTGGCTCCGCCGCCGAAGAAACCGCGCCACCACAAAATGTGAAACCAGATTTCCGAGTGACCGCCGCGAGGCGGTCTTTCGATTTCCGGCGACAGCCTAATCGCGGCGGAACACCGCGCTGGCGATCCAGCCGGTGAGCAGCGCCATCAACGCGGTCGCGAGCCCGTACAGCAGTCCGTAATCGTGTGCGGCATCGGCGACGTATTGCTCGAAACCGGCCTTGATCACTTCCAGCGCCGAGGTGGTGCGCGCGATCACGGCGCCATCGGCGAACAGCTTGACGTCGATGGCGTAATTGCCGGTCGCCACGTCGGCCGGCAGGGCGATGGCGGCGCGGAACACTGTCGGCGTGAGGTAAGTCACCGCGGTCGGCTGCTCGAGATAAAAGCCGTGCTCGTTTTGTTGGCGCACGAAGGCCTCGCGGAACGGATCGTTGGGCGCGGTGTCGCCGAGGTCGGGACCGATGCGCTGCGGCAGCAGGAAGTTGTCGAGCCCGATCTGCAACCGCCGCCGGATATCCTGATTGGCGATGGCATTGACCGGCCGGTTGCTGAGAATCGCGAGATAGGATGGAACGCGCACGAATTCCTGCAAATCGACGTTGACCCAGATGCCCAGCACGCGCGCCTTGCGCCGCGTGCGCAGCGTTACGCGCGGTCCCGTCACCGTGACCACCAGATCGTAGCTGCCGCCCCGCAGCGTCTTGCCGGTGTCCGGCTCGATGGCGCCGAACAGCACCAGGTTCTCGCCAACGAAGTTCGAGTTGATCGCCACGCGGTGGTTCGACAGCGACACCACGAGCTGCTCGGCCGCCGCGGGCCGTGTCGCGCCGCAGACGACGAGACAGAGCGACAGCGCGATTGCGATATTTCGCATCATTGGGCCATCACGTTGCGGATCGAGTAAAGGTCGTCCGGCGTTGCCACCAGCTCATAGGCAAAACGCAGGCCGACCGCAAAAACGAGAATGCCGAGCAGCAGCCGCAGCTTTTCGCCGCGCATTTGCTGTCCGGTGCGCGCGCCGAATTGCGCGCCGATCACGCCGCCGATCATCAGAATCAGCGCCAGCACGACATCGACCAGGTGGTTGGTCGCGGCATGCATGACCGTCGCCGAGGCCATGGTCGCCAGCGTCAGCACCATCGAGGTTCCGATCACCGTCGCCGTCGGCACGCGCAGGAAATAGATCAACATCGGCACCAGCAGGAAGCCGCCGCCAATGCCCATGATGGTGCCGATGAAGCCCATGAAGAAACCGATCCCCCACACGGGAATCGCCGATACATAGATTTTCGAGCGTTTGAAACGCAGCTTGAACGGCAGCCCGTGCATCCAGGTGTGACTGCCCGGCCGCCGGATGATCGCCGGCCCGCCGTGGCGCGCGCGCATGATGGCGCGAAAGCCTTCGTCGATCATGATGACGCCGACGACGCACAACAGCGCCACGTAGGAAAGCCCGATCACCAGGTCGAGCTGGTCGATGGCGCGCAGCATGGTGAACAGCCAGACGCCGGCCGCGGTGCCGACGATGCCGGCGGCGAGCAGCATCAAGGCGAGCGCCACGTCGATGGCGCCCCTGCGCCAATAATTGAGCGCGCCGGAACAAGAGGAGGCGGCGATGTGGCTCGCGACGGTCGCCACGGCGACGGCCGGCGACACGCCGACGAAAATCAGCAGCGGCGTCATCAGGAAGCCGCCGCCGATGCCGAACATTCCGGAGATGAAGCCGACCGCGAGCCCCATCCCCAGTAGCAGGAAGATGTTTACCGGCAGGTCGGCGATGGGCAGGTAGATTTGCAAGACGGCTCGTCCGGTGTGTCCAGAGCATGTCCCGGCGAAGGGCGAGCCGGTCCGCGCGGAAAATGCGTTCTCACAGAGAGCGACTAACGCGCGCCGCTCCTTCCTAACGCAAAAACACCACGCTGCTTAGCGCTTTCCAATCACTAGGGGGCCGGCCGCGCGCGGCTTGGCGTGCCGGATCGGCGCGGCGGTGGCGGCATTGTCCCAGCCGCCGGGCGGGACGGCGACGTTGACGGCGGCATCCGGTTGCGACTCGGCGACGAAATTCTTCACCGCGGCCTCGGCGGCGGCGAGCGCGTGCGGATCGAGCCTGACGGCGATCTCGTCGCGCTTCTTGGCTGCTTCCTTGTCGCCTTTGTTGGCGGCAAGCGCGAACCATTTGTAGGACTCGGACAGGTTCGTGCCGGCGCCCAGCCCGCGTGCGTAAAGCACGCCGAGATTGAACTGGCTGTCGGGAATCCCGCGCTCGGCCGCCTTGCGGAACCATTGCGCGGCGGCGGTGTAATCCGGCTTGCTGTCGACGCCCTCGGCATAGAGCACGGCGAGATTGTGCATGGCCTTGGCATTGCCGGCGGCGGCGGCGGCGAGATAGAGCCGCCGGGCCTGGGCGAGGTCTTTCTTCACGCCACGGCCCTTTTCCAGCAGGCTGCCATAGCGGAACTGCGCCGGCGCCAGGCCCTTGGCGGCCGCGCGTTCGAACCAGCGCGCCGCTTCCGGCAGGTCGACCGGCACACCGCGCCCTTCGGCAAAGCGCAGCCCAACCTCGTAGGCCGCGGCCGCATCGCCGGCCGTGGCGGCGCTGCGCAGACGGATGCCGCCGATGGCGGCGGGCAGCCGGTCAATGCTGGCGCGTACATCTGGCAGGACTAATGGCGGCGGCGCCGTCGGGACACGTGTTGCCGGGCGTGAAATGGATCCGGTGACGGTCGCCGGTAATTGCGCGCCGGGGGCGCTCAGGATTGGCGGCAATCCGCCGGTCGTTTGCGGCGGAACCAGCACGCTGCGCGGCATGGCCGCCACATTGCCGGGGATCATGGTGATCGCCGGCGGCGCCGGACGCGCAGGCGTTTCCGGCGCATCCGTAGCCGCGGCAATCTTGATGTCGTCGGTCTTGGCCGGTGGCGCGGCGGCGGTGCTCTCGGGGGAACCGGTGTCGGTGGATTGCGCCACTTTGTCGTGCGGGCCGCCGAAATCGATGAAGCTTCCGGCGATCTGCACGCCGCCGATGGTAATGGCGATGATGCTGGCGGCGACGAACAGCTTTTTGACGCGATTCATTAGGCCCAACTTGGCCAAGGGCGTCTCGGCTTCGGCTTCCGGGTCGACGAAATCGGCGGCGGTGCGCGGCGCGCGCGCCACCGTTTCCGCCACCGCGGCTTGGGCGGCGCGGCGGGCGGCGGCGATAAAATTGGATTTGTTGCTGGGAACCGACGCAGCCGCCGGCCGGGCGCCGCCGAGGGCAGCTTCGGACGCGGCGATCCGCGCCGCCGGATTGGCGCGCAAAGGCGGCGGGCCGGAGCCGGGCTCGAGCGGCTGATCGGGCGGCAGATCGGGATCAATCGGCAGTTGATGTGCGGCCGGCAAGCGCTTCGGCGGCGGTGGAGGCGGCGGAGGCGGCGCAACCGCCACCGGCGCGGGCTGCGGCGCTGCCTGCGTCGGCGGTGGCGCCGGCGGGGGTGGCGGGGCAAAGGCCGTCATCGGGTCGACGGGCGGCACGCCTGCAGGCGGTAGAGACTCCACCGCGGCGGGCGCGGCGTTCTCAATCATTCGCACTCCCAGCGGGCCGACCGGCCGGTCGAGTTCCAGCGGCTCGGCCTCATCCGCCGGCATGGCGGGTTGAAGACGCGTCTCGCCATGAGTGCTTTGCTCGATCAAGGCGAGGCGGTCGACCACGTGGCCGAGCGTGCCATGCACGGCGTCGAGCGCATCTTGCGTGCGGGCGATGTCGTGCTTGAGTTCGTTGACCGCGGGCAAGCCGTGCGCGGGCACGGCGCCGCCGTCCTTGCTCGTCTTGATGTCCTCGATATGCACCAGCAGATCGGCGAGGCCGCGCTCGATCGCTTCCAGGTGCGTGAGCCTGCTGTCTGAAGCATCGAGCTTTTCCACCAACGTGGCGATGCGGTCCTCGAGATGACTGACCGCGACATTGTCGCCGCGCGAGAGCTGCACCTGCTCGATCTTGTCGGTCAGCGAGTTCACCAGCTCTTCCAGCCGCGGCGGCGCCGCGGCGCCGCTTTGCGCGCGCTCGGCCAGCGCCTCCGACAGCGCGGCAATGCGTTGCTCGAGATGGGCGAGCGCGTCGCCGCCGGTGGCGGCAGCGGCTGCGTTGGCGATGTGCTCGACGTTTTCCGCGAGCTGCTGCACTTCGGCGGACAGCTGGGTGACGGCGTCATTGGAGGCGACATGCTGGCTGATCTCGCGCAGCGTGGTGATGGCTCTTTCTAGTTGCTGCATCGTCGCCGGGTCTTTCTCGGCGACGATCAGATCGATCTTGTGCGCGAGATGGGCCACCGCGTCGTTGAATCCGACCAGGCTTTCCGCCGGCGTCAGGTGGGCAAGCGCATCGCGCACTTCGGCGAGGCCATGCTCGATGCCGGCGAGCGCGTTGCCGTCAACGCCGGCCTGGCGTCCCTCGGCGATGCGCTGGGTCAGGCCGCTGATCTGTTTCTCGATAGTATCGATCGCACGCCGCGGCATCGCCTCGGTCATCATGTGGGCGATCACGCCGAGCTCCTCGCGCAGGGCGTTGATTGCGTCCTCAACACCCGGTGTGCGCAGCGTCTCGATCTGCGTGGTGATGCTGCGGAGCTGATCTTCCAGTCCCGACAGGTCCTGCGTCGGCAGCGGCGCGCGCACAGGCGCAGCCACGGCCGGCATCGGCGCAGCCGCTTGCCGCGCCAGTGCGGGTTGGCCGTTGAGCGCGCGTTGCCGCGCGGCGATTTCCGCGACCGCCAGATCGAGGGCAGGGGGCAAGTGCACCGCCGGCGCCGCCGGCGGAGCCATTGGCGGCGGCGGCGGGCGCGTGACGCTGGCGAACTGATCGAGGCGGCGATCGAGCCGGCCGATCAATGCCGCAAGCTGATCGGGATCGTTGCGGCTGCGGCTCGGCGCGTAGGCCGCGGGGCCTGTGCGCGCCACCTTGTCGATGCGGTGGGCGATCTCGTCAAGACGCTCGTGCACCGAGCGCACGTCGTCGCCATAGCTCTCGTCCTCATCGGCGAGCGCCTCCGGGTCGATGCCCTGCTGCTCCGCCTGATGGATGATGACCGAGTTGAGCCATTCGCCGAGCGACATGCCGGAGCGGCGCGCGGCTTCCATGGCCGTCTCGCGGGCTTCCGGTCGGATGCCTTTGACACTCCACGGGACACCAAATTTCATGCTCGCACCCGCCTTCGAGGTGGAGGCGAAGAGCTTGGGATAGCTCTCGTGGAACCGGCGCGCGTTGACGGCTGGCGGAAACGGCTCGGTCCTCAGTCCACGGACCGACTTTTTGCCGTTCGCGGTAAACAAGACGTTAAGTTTTCGGCGAAGTACCGGAGTTGGCCGGGGAATTTCTGCTCGGGTGGCCGGGCCGCTGCACTCTTCTTTGCAGTGCACAAGGGCGCCGAGTCAGTGGGCACTAGTTCCAAAAGTAACCACCGAATTCCACAGGCCATATAACAGTAACATTTTCAGCATGTGTGATTCCGCTGATACCAATACTCACGCTGGCGAGTAGAATCGTTCACTACCGCTCTCGCCAGAGGGCCCGACGTTCGGGAAAGGCGCCCTGATGACCGAAAATGGCGAAATTCTCATGGAGGACCGGGGACTTGACCGGGACCAGCGGGAATTGTCCGCACCGGACGCCGGTGCCGACCGGGTGACCATCGGAGAATTCGCGCGCCAAGCCGACGTCACCCTCAGGGCGCTGCGGTTTTACCAGAGCAAGGGCCTGCTGGCGCCGGCGCGTGACGGCCATGCCCGTGTCTATAGCCGGGCCGACCGCCACCGGCTAGCGATCATCTTGCAGGGCAAACGCCTCGGCTTCACGCTTTACGAAATTCGCGAGATGCTCGCTGCCCGCGCTCGCGGCTGCGACAAGGCGCTGCCGATCAGCCGCAAGAAATGCGTCGAGCAGATCAAGCTCCTGGAGCGGGAACGCCGCGACATTGAGCTGGCGCTGTCGGAATTACGGGCGATCTATACCGGCATGTTCAAAGCCGTTTTCCCTGCCGCGGGCGGCACCGCCGGCGCGTTCTGAGCCGGACAAGGCGGCCTTTCCCCCTGCTTTAATACAGGCGTAAACCGGCTCGGCCATAATCCGGCCGGATGGCGGCGCTTTGCCGCCGGCGGCCCGCGCTTTGGGATGGGTGCCGGGCTTGAATTTGGTCAAGCTAATCGCTTCATAGCCTGTTAACGCCGCGCGGCGGAAGCGCTGGGGAGATCGACGATGCCGACCTACAAAGCGCCCGTGGACGACACCCTGTTCCTGCTCAACGACGTCTTCCACTTCGACCGTTATGGTAATCTGCCCGGCTTTGCCGACGCCTCGCCGGATATTGTCGAGGCGGTTTTGCGCGAGGCGGCGAAGTTCTCCGAGGAAGCGCTCACGCCGCTCAATCGCGTCGGCGACAAGCAAGGCTGCAGCCGCCATGCCGATGGCAGCGTCACCACCCCGGCCGGCTTTGGCGCCGCCTTCAAACAAGTGGTCGAAGGCGGCTGGATCGGCATTTCAGTGCCGGCGGAATTCGGCGGCCAGGGCTTGCCGGCGACGCTCACTGTCGCGGTCAACGAATTTCTCTGCTCGGCCAACATGGCCTTCGCAATGTATCCCGGGCTCACGCAAGGCGCGATCGCCGCGCTGCTCACGCATGCCTCGCCGGAACTCAAGGCCAAATACCTGCCGAAGATGACGACCGGCGATTGGACCGGGACGATGAACCTGACCGAGTCGCATTGCGGCACCGACCTCGGCCTTTTGCGCAGCAAGGCGGTGAAGCAGGCCGATGGCTCCTACAAAATCTCCGGCACCAAGATTTTCATTTCCGCCGGCGAGCACGATATGGCGGAGAATATCATCCATCTCGTTTTGGCCCGCATTGAAGGGGCTCCCGCCGGTACCAAAGGAATCTCGCTGTTCGTGGTGCCGAAGTTCATGGTCTTAGAAGGCGGCAAGCTCGGGCCGAGAAACGGCGTTTCCTGCGGCTCGATCGAAGAGAAGATGGGCATCCACGGCAACTCCACGTGCGTCATGAATTACGATGGCGCCACCGGCTGGCTCATCGGCGAGGAAAACCGCGGGCTCAATGCCATGTTCGTGATGATGAACGAGGCGCGCTTGGGCGTCGGGGTGCAGGGCCTGGCGCAATCCGAGGTCGCCTACCAGAACGCCGCGATCTACGCCAAGGAGCGCCTGCAGGGCCGCGCCATTTCCGGCGCCAAATACCCCGACAAGCCGGCCGATCCGATCGTCGTGCATCCGGACGTGCGCCGCATGCTCATGAGCATGCGCGCCTTCAACGAGGCGGCGCGCGCGCTGGTGATGTGGACGGCGCTTAAGGGCGACGTCGCGCATCGCTCCGAGGATGCCAAGGAACGCCAGAGCGCCGACGACCACATGGGCCTGCTTACGCCGGTGATCAAAGGCGTGCTCACCGATACCGGCTTTGCCAACACGGTGATGGCGCAGCAGGTGTTTGGCGGCCACGGCTACATCGCCGAGCACGGCATGGAGCAGTTCGTGCGCGACGCGCGCATCGCCCAGATCTATGAGGGCGCCAACGGCATCCAGGCGCTCGATCTCGTCGGCCGCAAGCTCGGCCGCGACGGCGGCCGCGCGCTGATGGCCTTCTTCAACGAGGTGCAGGGCTACATCAAGGACAAGGGCGCCGACGACAAGATGAAGCCGTTCGTTGCGCCGATGGGCGTTGCGCTTGGCCATCTGCAGCAGGCCTCAATGTGGTTTGCGCAGAACGCGCTGGCCAAGCCGGATAATGCCGGAGCCGGCTCCTACGACTATATGCATCTCTTCGGTCTCGTCGCGCTCGGCTACATGTGGTGCAGAATTGCCGAGGCCGCGCTCGCCAATCTGCCCAAGGCGAACGGGCAGGCCGCGCGCATGAACGCCAAGCTCACCACAGCGCGCTTCTTCATGGAGCGCATGCTGCCGGAAACGGCGAGCCATCTCGCGCGCATCCAGTCGGGCGCGGCTTCGACCATGGAATTGGCGGACGACGCATTCTGATCCCCGTCGTCGCTGCGCTGCAAAACGGGAAGCGGGCTGCATTCCTCGGCGAAAGTCTGTACGCTCGGCATCATCCGTCGGGGGCGACGCGTTTCGTTGGAGTTTGTCGTGCGATATTTCACCGCCTTCTGCGTTCTCTTTGCCAGCCTTGCCTTTAGCGGCCCGGTTTTCGCCATTGACACCAATCTGCCCAAACAGACTGCCGAACAGCTCAAAAGCGTTTGCGACAAGGCCGGCGGCGAGTTTTCGCAAGATGCGCATGGCTACGGCTGCGGAACCGACTGCAAAGGCAAACCCGGCACCGCTTGCACCGTCTTCTGCGAGACCGACAAGAAATGCGTTGCCCAGGTGATCAGGGGCCGGCGTCCCCGGAGTATTGAGGCTGCATTGGCGCCAGAGACAAAGCACGGCCACTAGGCTCTTTTGGCTGGAGCGTCGTCGCTGGCTCGACGGTTGGATTTGCCCGGCGCGGCGTTCTAAAACCGGACCCGCCATTGCGGCCGGGTTTGCAGCATGTCGACCAAGACTATTTCAATCGCCGTTATCGGCGGCGGCATCGGCGGGCTTGCCGCCGCGCTGTCGCTGTTGCGCGAGGGCTTCGACGTTCACGTCTACGAACAGGTGCCGGTCAAACGCGAGGTCGGCGCCGGCCTGGTGCTGACGCCGAATGCGACGCGGCTGCTCTATCACCTCGGACTAGCCGAGCGGCTGCTCGCGCTTGCCGTTGCGCCGGTCGCGTGGCGGCAGCGCCGCTGGCAGGACGGCAAGACCTTGATGTTCACGCCGGTCAGGGCGAGCGGCGGCGCGCCGACGTTCTTCACCGTGCATCGCGCCGACCTTTTGTCGATGATCGCCGAAGC
Source organism: uncultured Alphaproteobacteria bacterium (assembly GCA_963753925.1). Taxonomy (GTDB): domain Bacteria; phylum Pseudomonadota; class Alphaproteobacteria; order Rhizobiales; family Xanthobacteraceae; genus Pseudolabrys. Next base: position 196,066 of record CAVWEF010000006.1, on the reverse strand, counting down.
GCTGCCGGCGGAGCGCGTGCATGCCGGCGGCCAGCTTACCGGCCTCGCCGATCGTGGCGACACGGTCGAGCTCGAATTCGCGAACGGCGAGCGCGCGCAAGCCGACGTCGTCATCGGCGCCGACGGCATCCATTCGACCGTGCGCGGCATTTTGCTCGGGCCGGAGAAGCCGCGCTACACCGGCTGCGTTGCCTATCGCGGGCTGGTGCAGACCGAGCGGCTTAGCGCTCTCGACCTGCCCATCGAGTCGCAACTTTGGCTCGGGCCGGGCGCGCATTTCGTGCATTACCCGGTGCATGCGGGGAAGTTGCTGAATTTCGCCTGCCTCGTCGATCGCGAGGCGTGGACCAAGGAATCCTGGACTGAGCCTGGCGATCCCGCCGATGTGCGCGCGTTTTTTGCCGGATGGCACCCGCAGGTGCGCGCAATTCTTTCGGCGCTGGATGAAACCTTCGTCTGGGGCCTGTTCGACCGCGCGCCGCTGCCGCGCTGGTCGGTCAATCGCGTGACGCTGCTCGGAGATGCCTGCCATCCGATGCTGCCGTTCATGGCGCAGGGCGCGGCGCAGGCGATCGAGGACGCGGCGACGCTCGCCGCGGTGCTCGCCATATCGGACGACATTGTCGAGGGCTTGCGCCGCTACGAAGCCTTGCGCCTGCCGCGCACCGCGGCGATCCAGTCAACCGCCGCCGGCAACAAAATCCGCAACCATCTTCCCGACGGTCCGGAGCAACGGGCGCGCGACGCCAGCATGGCTGCCGGCACCGCGTCTTGGGTCATCGGCGCCAGCCTCTGGGTCTACCAGCACGATGCCTTTGCCGCTGCGGAAACCGGCGCGTTGGGGTTGCCGGCGGATGTGGGGTAGCGGTTTTCTCCGCTCATTCCCGCGCAAGCGGGAATCCAGTTCTTGGCTCTGGGTCCGCGCTTTCGCGGGGACGAACGGAAAAAATCAAGCCGGCGCGAAGCGCGCGCCGCCGCGGCGTGAGCGCACCAGCAGGAACGCGGCGATCGAGACGTTGAGCAGGTTCCAGCCGAGCCCGTTGAGAAAGGCCGCTTGATATGAGCCGGTCAAATCGAAAATCTCGCCCGACATCCAGCCCCCCAGCGCCATGCCGAACACCGTGCCCATGATAACGAAGCCGACGCGCGAGCTGGCGACATTGGCCGGGAAATATTCGCGCACGATGATCGCATACATCGGCACGATGCCGCCCTGGAACAGGCCGAACAGCCCGGATATGACGTAGAGCGAGAACATGCTGTCGAACCACAAATAGAGAAACAGCGCCACGCCCTGCATCACCGAGCCGATGATCAGGGTCGCTACGCCGCCGATGCGGTCGGCGATGAAGCCGGAACCGATGCGGCTGATGATGCCGAGACCGAGCATCAGCGACAGCATGTCGGCGCCGCGCGCCACGCCGTAGCCGAGGTCGCCGCAATAGGCGACGATGTGCACCTGCGGCATCGACATGGCGACGCAGCAGCAGACGCCGGCGCAGAACAGCAGGACCAGCAGCGCGTTCGGCGACAGCGGCAGCGCGGCCTGACGCTTGGCTGCTTCAGCGGTGGCGGCGGCCGCATGGTGCGCGTCGATTTGCCGCCGCAGCGACAGCGACAGCGGGATCATGGTGACGACGCAGAAGATACCGATGCCGATATAGGTTAAGCGCCAGCCGTCGACGGCGGTGAAATGCTGCACCACCGGCGGCCAAATCGTGCCGGCGAGGTAATTGCCGGCCGCCGCGATGGTGACGGCGATGCCGCGGCGGCGGCGGAACCAGTGCGAGATGTCGGCCATCAGCGGCGCGAAGGTCGATGACGTGCCGGCGCCGATCAGCACACCATGCGCGATCGCCGCCTGCCACAGGCTGCCGGCATTGCCGACGGCGACATAGCCCAAGCCGAGCAACAGCGTGCTGACGATGACTGAGACGGTGATGCCGAATCGGTCAGCGAGCTTGCCGGTCACCACGCCGCCGGCGGCGAAGCCGAGCATGGTCAGCGTATAGGGCATGGAGGCGGCGGCACGGTCGACTCCGAATTCGGCCTGCATCGCCGGCAGCACCACGACCACCGACCACATGCCGACGCCGCCGATGGTGGATAGCGTCACGGCCACCACCAGCCGCAGCCAGGAGGCGGTGGAATCCATCGCCACGCCAGAGGCGGGTGTTTGTGTGGGGGTCACTTCGGCAAGTCCGGCATTTGCAAGGCGCCGGTCGTAGCACCGCTCAGCAGGGCAATCCAACCCGGTGCGGGAATGGCAGCAATCAAAAAAGCTGATGCTCTTGAACTACCCTTCCTTCTTCTACCTCCCCCTAAAAGGGGGAGGTCGGTTCGCGGAAGCGAACCGGGTGGGGGTCACTTTGGGCCTCCCGATGACCCCCTCCCTGACCCTCCCCCTTTCAGGGGGAGGGAACGGAAGCGCCCGCGCGTGTCGCCCCCCGGCCCTATGGTGCTGACCAAGGATTCGCTACAGACTACCCCGACATGAACGCCCTCAATCTGCCGCGGCCGGAGTGGATGACTGAGGACCTCGTCCTGCTCGAAGCGCAGGCGCGGCGCTTCATCACGCAAGAATTCGTGCCGCACCTCGACGCCTGGCACGAAAAGGGCATGTATCCGCGCGAGGTCTGGACCAAGGCCGGCGAGGCCGGGTTGCTTTGCGCCTCGATGCCGGAGGAATATGGCGGCTCGGGCGGCAGCTTCGCGCATGAGGCGGTGATCAACCGCGAACTCTCGCTCGCCGGTTTCGACACCTTTGGCTCTCCTTTGCATTCCGGCATCGTCGCGCCCTACATCCTCCACTACGGCACCGAGGAGCAGAAAAAGCGCTGGCTGCCAAAGCTCGCCACCGGCAAGATGGTCGGCGCCATCGCCATGACCGAGCCGGGCACCGGAAGCGATCTGCAAGGCGTGCGCACCAAGGCGGAGAAATCCGGCAACGGTTACGTGCTCAACGGCTCCAAGACCTTCATCACCAATGGCCAGCACGCCAACCTCGTCATCGTCGTCGCCAAGACCGATCCCAAAGCCGGCGCCAAGGGCACTTCGCTTTTGGTCGTGGAGACCGAAGACGCCGCCGGCTTCCGCCGAGGCCGCAAACTGAAAAAGCTTGGCATGGATTCCGCCGACACCTCGGAATTGTTCTTCGAGGACGTGAAGCTGCCGCCGGAAAGCCTGCTCGGCACCGAGGAGGGGCAGGGCTTCTACCAGTTAATGAAGGAATTGCCGCAGGAGCGGTTGATCATCGCCGTGCACGCCGTCGCCATGATGGAGCGGGCGCTGGCGCTCACCATCGATTACGTCAAGCAGCGCAAGGCTTTCGGCAAGGCCATCATCGAGTTCCAGAACACGCAATTCGAGCTCGCCGCCTGCAAGACCGACGCGACCATCGCCAAGGTGTTTCTCGACCATTGCATTGGCCAACTTGTGGCAGGCCAACTCGACACTGTGACCGCCTCGATGGCCAAATACCGGCTTGCCGACACGCAAGCCGACGTGATCGACCGCTGCCTTCAATTGTTCGGCGGCTATGGCTATATGGATGAATACCCGATCTCGCGCCTGTACCGTGACGCGAGGGTGCTGCGCATCTATGGCGGCACCAACGAGATCATGAAGCTGCTGATCGCGCGGAGCCTCTAGGACCGCGCCGGAGAACGCCAATGACCGACGCATTCATTTATGACCACGTGCGCACCCCGCGTGGCCGCGGCAAGGCCGACGGCGCACTGCACGAAGTGACCGCGCTCAATCTGGCGGCGCAGGCGCTGGGCGCGATCAAGACCCGCAACAAACTCGATCCCAAGCTGCTCGACGACGTGGTGCTCGGCTGCGTCGATCCGGTAGGAGAAGCCGGCGGCGACATCGCCCGTGCTTCGGCGCTGGTTGCCGGCTTCGGCGACCAGGTGCCCGGCGTGCAGATCAACCGGTTCTGCGCCTCCGGGCTCGACGCGGTGAATTTCGCCGCAGCGGAAGTGATGTCGGGCCAGCACGACATGACCATCGGCGGCGGCGCCGAATTGATGAGCCGCGTCGGCATCGGCGCCTCCGGCGGCGCCTGGCCGGTCGATCCCTCGATCGCGGTCGCCACCTACTTTTTGCCGCAAGGCATTTCCGCTGATCTGATCGCCACAAAATATGGCTTCTCGCGCGACGACGTCGACGCCTACGCCGTCGAGAGTCAGAAGCGCGCGGCGAAATCCTGGGAGGAGGGGCGCTTCAAGAATTCAGTGATCACGGTGCGGGACTGCAACGGCTTGCCAATTCTCGCCAAGGACGAGCACATGCGGCCCACGACGACGATGCAGACTTTGGCCGCGCTGCAGCCGTCCTTCGTGCAGATGGGCGAGATGGCAGGCTTCGACGCGGTGGCCGTGCAGAAACATCCCGAGGTCGAAGCGATCAACCATGTGCACACGCCGGGCAATTCCTCCGGCATCGTCGACGGTGCCGCCGCCGTGCTCATCGGCAGCAAGGCGGCAGGAAAGGCAGCGGGACTCAAACCGCGTGCGCGCATAAAAGCCTTCGCCAATATCGGCTCCGAGCCGGCGATCATGCTCACCGGCCCCATTCCGGTCAGCGAGAAGGTGTTGAAAAAGGCCGGCATGAAGTCGAGCGACATCGATCTGTGGGAGCTCAACGAGGCCTTCGCTTCGGTGGTGCTGCGCTACATGCAGGCGATGGACATTCCGCACGACAAGATCAACGTCAACGGCGGCGCCATCGCCATGGGCCATCCGCTCGGCGCCACCGGTGCCATGATCCTCGGCACGGTGCTCGACGAATTGGAGCGCACCGGCAAGTCCACGGCGCTGATCACGCTCTGCATCGGCATGGGCATGGGCACCGCGACCATCATCGAACGCGTGTGAGCACTTTCGCCCATGCCCAAGATCGACATCGACAGACTTCCGGTCGAGGCGACGACCGGCTATCCGGAGCCGTTTAAAAGAGCGGTCGAGGGCCGTTCGCGCAAGCGGCTCGGCGTCGCCGCCGGGCTCACGCAGTTCGGCGTCAATCTCTGCACGCTCAAGCCGGGCGCCGCATCGTCGCAGAACCACTGGCACGATCACGAAGACGAATTTGTCTACATGCTCGAAGGCGAGGCGGTGCTGTGCGAGGACGGCAACGAGACCGTGCTCAAAGCCGGTGACGCGGCCGCCTGGAAGGCCGGCGTGCCGGACGGCCACAATCTGGTCAACCGTTCAAGCCGCGACGCCGTGTTCCTCGAAATCGGATCGCGCGCGCCAAAAGAGCGCGTGCTTTATCCCGGCGTCGATCTCGTCTTCGAACGCGACGCCAAGGGCTCGCGTTACACCAACAGAAGCGGCGTGCCTTACTGAGGAAACCAAGATGGCCAATTTCAAATTCGACGTTGACGCCGATGGCATCGCGCTTGTCACCTGGGACATGCCCGGCCGCTCGATGAATGTGATCGACGGCGGCGTCACGGAGGAACTCAGCCAGATCGTCGAGAAGGTCGCAACCGACGTCGGCATCAAGGGCGCCGTCGTCACCTCGGGCAAGGACGCCTTTTGCGCCGGCGCCGACCTCACGGTGCTGGAGAAAATGGCCGCCACCTATGCCGGCCTGCTCAAGACGAAAGGCGAGGAAGCCGCCAACCAGATGGTGTTCGACGAGAGCCGCAAGCTGTCGCAGCTCTATCGCCGACTGGAAACCTCAGGCAAGCCCTGGGTTGCCGCCATCAACGGCACCGCCATGGGCGGCGGCTTCGAATTGTGCCTCGCCTGTCATCACCGCGTCGCCGCCGACAATCCGAAGTCGCGGCTCGGCCTGCCCGAGGTAAAGGTCGGCCTGTTCCCCGGCGCCGGCGGCACGCAGCGTGTCGCGCGCATGTTGCCGCCCGCCGACGCGCTGCAATTTTTGCTCAAGGGCGACCAGTTGCGGGTCGACCGCGCCAAGGCGATGAAGCTCGTCGACAGTGTCGTGCCGCAGGCCGATCTCATCAAGACGGCGAAGGACTGGATCAAGAGCGGCGGCAAAGCGGAAGCGCCGTGGGACGTGAAGGGTTTCCGCCTGCCGGGCGGGCCGGTCTATTCCAAGGCGGGGATGATGACCTTCCCCGCGGCGAACGCGATCTATCGCCGCGAGACTTACGACAATTACCCGGCGGCGCGGGCTATCCTGCAGGTGGTCTACGAAGGCCTGCAACTCGACATGGACACGGCGCTGCGCGTCGAGTTGCGCTGGTTCGCCAAGATCGTGCGCTCGCCGCAAGCGGCCGCCATGATCCGCTCGCTGTTCGTCTCCATGCAGGAGTTGAATAAAGGCGCGCGGCGCCCCGCCGACGTGCCGGCGACGACGCTGAAGAAGATCGGCGTGGTCGGCGCCGGTTTCATGGGCGCCGGCATCGCGCAGGTGAGCGCAGCGGTGGGGTTGCAGGTCGTGCTCATCGACCGCGACCAGGAGACCGCCGACAAGGGCAAAGCGGCCTTGCACAAGGCGCTGTCCGACCGCGTCATGAAAGGGCGCATGAAAGGCGCCGACCGCGACCAGCTTTTGGCGCAGATCACGCCGACGGCCGACTACGCAGCGCTCAAGGACTGCGACCTCGTCATCGAGGCGGTGTTCGAGGACCGCAAGGTGAAAGCCGATGTCATTGCGAAAATCCAGGCGGTGATCGGCGACAACGTCATCTTCGCCTCCAACACCTCGACGCTGCCGATCACCTCACTCGCCACCGAATTCAAGGACCTGACGCGCTTCATCGGCATTCACTTCTTCTCGCCGGTCGATCGCATGATGCTGGTGGAGATTATCCTCGGCAAAAAGACCGGCGACAAGGCGCTCGCCGCCGCGCTCGATTACGTGCGCGCCATCCGCAAGACGCCGATCGTGGTCAACGACTTCGAGGGGCTTCTACACCTCGCGCGTGGTCGGTACGTACATTCGCGAAGGCCATCTGATGCTGATGGAAGGCGTGCCGGCGGCGATGATCGAGAACGTCGGCCGCATGGCCGGCATGCCGGTCGGCCCGCTCTCGCTCAACGACGAGGTGGCGGTCGATCTCGCCTGGAAGATTCTGAAAGCCACCGAAGCCGATCTCGGCGAGAAGGCCATCGATCCGCGGCAGAAGGAACTGCTCGAGCAGATGGTGGAAAAACGCGGCCGCTTCGGCCGCAAGAACGGCAAAGGCTTTTACGATTATCCGGCCACCGGCGCGAAGAAGCTGTGGCCGGGACTAGCCGATTTGCAGCCGAAAAAGCTCGACCCCGACACAATCGACATCGCGGAATTGAAGCTCCGCCTGCTCGGCATGCAGGCGCTGGAGACCGCGCGCTGCTTCGAGGAGCATGTCTTGACCGACGTGCGTGAGGCCGATGTCGGCTCGATTCTTGGCTTCGGCTTCGCGCCGTTTTCCGGCGGCACGCTGTCATGGATCGACATGATGGGCACGAAAAAATTCGTCGAAGCCTGTCGCGGGCTGGAAAAGAAATTCGGGGCGCGTTTTGCGCCGTCGAAGCTGCTCATCGAACTCGCCGACAAGAACGAAACCTTTTACGGGCGCTTCGCGCCGGGCAAACGCAAGCGGGCGGCGTGACGCGGCCTAGCGCCGCGCCGTCATCACCACATTGCCGATAAGCACGCCGAGGCAGCCGACGACCAGCACGGCGCCGGCGGCGAGCGTGCCCGGCATGAAAGCCGCGGCGGCGATGGCCGCGGCGATGATGGCAACAAGCGCCAAGGCCAAGGCGCCGTCGTCGACAAAGAGACCCGCCAGTTCCCGCAAAGCTTGCTTGAGCGCGTTCATCGCGCGGCCTGCGCCGGCGTTTGCCGCGTGGCAGCGACCCCGGCAAGCGCTACGATCAGAAACAAAGCGACCAGGGCGAGGATGGTCAAATCACCGCCCGGCCAGGGCACGCCGAGCCCCTCGCCCAGCCAGAACACGCCGAAGGCCGACAGCATCACGCCGACGGCGAATTTAAGCGTGTTTTCCGGCACACGGGCGAGCGGTCTGTGCACGGCCAGCGCGGCTGCGCAGGCAAGGATACAGGCAGCAAGCGCGCCCAAGCTTGCCAGCACAATCAACCCGCGCCCGGCGCCGACGGCGATGACGATGAACACGACTTCGAGCCCCTCCAGCACCACCGCCTTGAAAGCGGCGATGCCGGCGAGCCAGTCGAGCCGGCGTTCGTGACGCTGCGCCTGATCGCGCAGTTCCTCCGTTTCATGCGCGAAGGCGAGCAACTCGTCGTGCAGCGGAATGATGCCGGCGGCGCGCAAGATGGCCTTGCGCAACCAGCGCATGCCGAACAGCAAGAGCAGCACGCCGATGACGACCTGCAGCAGGAACAGCGGAACGCGGTCGAGCAGGGGGCCGAACAGCACCACGATGAGAATGAGCAGCACCAGGCCCGCCGCCGATCCAAGCCCGGCCGGGCGCCAGCCGCGTACGGTGGCGACGGCAAGGACGATGGTAAGAGCTTCGACCGCCTCCACCAGCGAACTCAGGAATGCAGCGGAAACGGCAGTCGCCGCGGTGGTCCAGATCATCGTCGTCTCACATGACTACGGTCAGCTTTTTCGCCGCGCGCGTAACACCAGTATAGAGCCAGCGCTCGCGGCTGTCCGGGAATGCAAAGCTTTCGTCGAACAGCACCACGTCGTCCCACTGCGACCCCTGCGCCTTGTGCACGGTGAGCACGTAGCCGTAGTCGAATTCGTCGTAGGGCTTGCGCCGCGCCCAGTCGATCTGCTCGATGCCGCCGGAAAAACATTCCGGGCGCACCGAGACCTTGACGCCGCGTGTCGCCGTCTCGTCGTCGGGCAGCAGGCGCATGGTCATGATCCCGGTCTTGCGGCCGCCGCGCTCCTTCACCGTCCACAAGCCGCCGTTGAACAGGCCCTTCTTGCGGTTATTGCGCAGGCAGACGAGCTTGTCGCCGGCCGACGGTAGCGCGCCCTCGAAGCCGCGCCGCTCGCGCATGCGCAAATTGTAGGCGCGCCGCGTGGCGTTCCTGCCCACCAGCACCTGGTCGGCCTCGAGCACGCGCTGCGGATCGAGATCGGATTTTGCAACGACTTCGCTTTCGCCATAGCGGCCCGGCTCCAGATAATCGCCGGCGCGAATGTCCATCGACAGGCGGATGATCGGGTTGTCCGCGGCCTGCCGGTGCACCTCGGTGAGCATCCTGTCCGGCTCGGCCTCGGTGAAAAATCCGCCGCCCTGGATCGGCGGCAGTTGAGCCGGATCGCCGAGCACCAACAGCGGCACGCCGAATGACAAAAGATCGCGGCCGAGCTCGGCGTCGACCATCGAGCATTCGTCGATGATGATGAGTTCGGCCTTGGAGGCCGGCGCTTCTTCCCACAGGTCGAAGAGGGGATCTCCTCGCCGCTCTCGCGCGCGCGATAAATCAGGCTGTGGATGGTGGAGGCGTCCTTGCAGCCCTTGCCGCGCATCACTGAGGCCGCCTTGCCGGTGAAGGCGGCGAATTTCACCTCGCCGTCGGCGTGGTCGGCGAGGTGCTTGGCGAACGTGGTCTTGCCGGTGCCGGCATAGCCGAACAGGCGGAACACCTGCGGCGTGCCGTTGGCGCCGGGCTTGGCCTTGAGCCAATCGCCGACGGCTTTGAGCGCGTCGTCCTGGTGCGGGGTGAACTCGGGCATGGGGAAAACCCATAGCGCATGCGGGTTAAAGGCAAAAGAACAAAATATGAACTCTTGATGGCGCGGCGTTTCATGGATTAAATTCCTACGGCTACTGTGAAGCGGGCCTGGCGCCGTCATGACGCGCTCGGCCACAGGACCAGCGCGGTGCACCGACAGGCGCACCGCAAACAAGCCTGCGCAGTTTGCGCAGCTTGCTGGATGGAGCGCCAGGGGGGCGCAGCCGGTTTCGCAAACCGGCGCGCGCCCTCGCAAGGCGCGCGGTGGGCCCGATCGCAAGGGCCTCGCCAAAGGGGTCTCGCAAACCCCTGGCGCCCTCCCGGCGCTCCATTCCCCTGTGGGGAAAAGGAAAAGGGGAACGCCGGCGTCCCCGCGCCGCAAAAAATAGGGGCGGCGAAGCTTTGCTTCTTCCGTTCGTCCCCGCGAAAGCGGGGACCCAGTGCTTCCTTGCAAAGACTGGATGCCCGCGTCCGCGGGCACGAACGGAGATATTGCGCCTCTTGCCAAACATCATACCACTGTCGTATAATGTCGATATGTCTCGACGCATGGACGCAAAGAAATCGCAAGCCGCCTTCGCTGCGCTGGCGCAGCCGACGCGGCTCAAGGCTTTCCGCAAGCTCATCGCGGCGCACCCCGACGGTTTGCCGGCGGGCGAAATCGCTCAATTCTGCAAGGTGCCGCACAACACCATGTCCACGCATCTCGCCGCGCTAACGCGAGCCGGGCTGATCGCGGTCGCGCGCGACGGCCGCTCGATGAACTACCGCGCCAACCTCGACGGTTTCCGCGGGCTCATCGGCTTCATGCTGCGCGATTGCTGCGGCGGCCGTCCGGACATCTGCGCGCCGGTGGTCGACGACTTCGCAGCGTCGTGCTGCGCGCCGACAAAAATCGAGACAGCCGGTGCAGCGAATTGACCGCCTGAAAGGGGCAGACCATGAAACGATTGCATGTCCACGTTGCCGTCGATGACCTTAATCGCTCGATCGGCTTCTATTCCGCGCTGTTCGACGCCGCGCCCGCAGTCACCAAATCCGACTACGCCAAATGGATGCTTGAAGACCCGCGCGTGAACTTCGCCATTTCGACGCGCGGGCGCACGCCCGGGCTCGACCATCTTGGCATCCAGGTCGAGGACAAGACCGAGCTGCACGAAGTCTTTGCCCGCCTGCGCAAGGCCGGCGGTACCGTCATCGAACAGGGCGAAACCGCATGCTGCTACGCCAAGTCGGAGAAATCATGGATCGACGATCCGGCGGGAATTTCCTGGGAGACGTTCCACACCACCGGTGAAAGCATCACCTATGGCGACGGCACCGGTGAAAATGAAGCGCGCATCGCCGGCGAGAAAGCCTGCTGCGTGCCGTCGGCTGCGCCGGCGGCCAAGTCTGCGTGTTGCTAGGGAGGCGTCAAAATGTCCGACCGCGTTTACAATGTGCTCTTCCTCTGCACCGGCAATTCGGCGCGCTCGATCATGGCCGAAGTAATTCTGAATCGCGCAGGGCAGGGGCATTTCCGCGCCTTCTCCGCCGGCAGCCAGCCCAAGGGCAAGGTGCACCCGCTATACGCTCGATCTGCTTGCGCAAGCTGCATTTCGACGTGACGGCGCTGCGCTCGAAGATCCTGGCTGGAGTTCGCGCAAGGCGACGCGCCCAAACTCGATTTCGTGTTCACGGTCTGCGATGATGCCGCCGGCGAAACCTGCCCGGTGTGGCCGGGCCAGCCGATGACGGCGCATTGGGGCGTGCCCGATCCGGCGGCGGCGACCGGCACCGAGGCGGAGATCCGTTTCGCCTTCGCCGACACGCTGCGCATGCTCGACCAATCGCATCAATATTTTCGTCAGCCTGCCGCTCGACAAGCTCGACCGCCTCAGCCTGCAAAAGCGGATCGAGGAAATCGGCAAAACCAAGGATAAAGCGGCGCCGGTCACCACCGCCGAATAGACGCGAGGCAAGCTGGATCCATCATGTCGACGTTTGAACGCTATCTGACCATCTGGGTTGCGCTCTGCATCGTCGCCGGCATCGCGCTCGGCCACGTGATGCCGGGCGTCTTCCATACCATCGGCAGCGCCGAAATCGCCAGAGTCAACCTGCCCGTCGCCGTGTTGATCTGGCTGATGATCGTGCCGATGCTGGTGAAGATCGATTTCGCCGCACTCAAACAGGTGCGCGAGCATTGGCGCGGCATTGGCGTCACGCTGTTCATCAACTGGGCCGTCAAACCGTTTTCCATGGCGGCGCTGGGCTGGCTGTTCATCGGCTATCTGTTCCGGCCTTATCTCCCGCCCGACCAGATCAATTCCTACATCGCCGGACTGATCTTGCTGGCGGCGGCGCCTTGCACCGCGATGGTGTTCGTCTGGAGCAACCTGACCAAGGGCGAACCACACTTCACGCTGTCGCAAGTGGCGCTCAACGACACCATCATGGTGTTCGCGTTTGCGCCGATTGTCGGGCTGTTGCTTGGGTTGTCGGCGATCACCGTGCCCTGGGACACGCTGGTGCTCTCGGTCGTGCTTTACATTGTGGTGCCCGTTTTCGTTGCGCAGGTGGTGCGCCGGAGCGTGCTGGCCGGCGGCGGTCCGACCGCGCTCGCGAGCCTCCTGAGTAAATTACAGCCGCTGTCGCTGGTCGCACTGTTGGCGACGTTGGTCCTGCTGTTCGGTTTCCAGGGAGAGCAGATTCTGGCGCAGCCGCTGATTATCGGCTTGCTCGCCGTGCCGATCCTGATCCAAGTCTATTTCAACGCCGGTCTAGCTTATGTGCTGAACCGGATGGCGGGCGAACAACATTGCGTCGCCGGACCGTCCGCGCTGATCGGCGCCAGCAATTTTTTCGAGCTTGCCGTTGCCGCAGCGATCAGCCTTTTCGGGTTCAATTCCGGCGCCGCGTTAGCAACGGTTGTCGGGGTTCTGATCGAGGTCCCGGTCATGCTGTCGGTCGTGGCCATCGTCAACCGCAGCCGCGATTGGTACGAGCGAGGCGCCAAATCGGGCGCCACTACGTCCGCACCGCATTAAAGCTCCGCGTTTCCCGCATTTGCCCTTTGCGAGTGACCATGTTTAAGGTCGCGGCCCTTTTTGGCCGGACACCCTATGGCACGTGACCAGATCGACATGACCCCGATCGAGACGCGCGACGAACTCGTCGCCTGGCTCGAAGCGGGCTGCAAGCCGAAGGCGCAATTTCGCGCCGGCACCGAGCATGAGAAATTCTGCTTCACCGTGCAGGAGCACCGCCCGGTGCCCTATGCCGGGCAGCGCTCGATCCGCAAGCTGCTCGACGGCATGCACGACCTGCTCGGCTGGGAGCCGATCATGGAAGGCGACAACATCATCGGCATGTTCGACGTCACCGGCGGCGGCGCCATTTCGCTCGAGCCGGGCGGCCAGTTCGAACTCTCCGGCGCGCCGGTCGAGACGGTGCACCAGACGGCGTCCGAACTGATGGCGCATCTCGCGCAACTGCGCGAGGTGGCAAAGCCCCTGGGCATCGGCTTCCTCGGCCTCGGCATGACGCCGAACTGGAAGCGGTCCGACATGCCGATGATGCCGAAGGGCCGCTACAAGATCATGACCGCCTACATGCCGAAGGTCGGCAAATACGGCCTCGACATGATGTATCGCACCTGCACCGTGCAGGCGAACCTCGACTTTTCATCGGAAGCCGACATGGTGAAGAAGTTGCGCGTGTCGCTGGCGCTGCAGCCGGTGGCGATCGCGCTGTTTGCCAATTCGCCGTTCACCGAAGGCAAGCCGAACGGCTTCCTCTCGTTCCGCGCGGAAATCTGGCGCGACGTCGACAACGCGCGCGCCGGCATGCTGCCTTGGGCTTTCGAGCCTGGCATGGGCTTCGAGCGTTATGTCGATTACGCCCTCGACGTGCCGATGTATTTCGTCAAGCGCGGCGACAAATATATCGACGTCTCCGGAATGTCGTTCCGTTCGCTGATGGCGGGCCGGCTCGACAACCTCGCCGGCGAGCGGGCGACCCTGTCGGACTGGGCCAACCATCTGAGCACGATTTTTCCCGAGGTGCGGCTCAAGCGCTATCTGGAAATGCGCGGCGCCGACGGTGGCCCGTGGCGGCGTCTGCCGTCGCTCACCGCCTATTGGGTGGGCTTGCTCTACGACGACGAGGCGCTCGATGCCTGCTGGGAGATGGTCAAGAATTGGAGCGCCGCCGAGCGGCAGAAGCTGCGCGACGACGTGCCGCGGCTCGGGTTCAAGGCGGAAATCGGCAATCGCAACGTGCTCACGCTGGCGCAGGAAACGCTGCGGCTGAGCGCCAAGGGTCTGGCGCGGCGCAAAAAGCTCGACCGCAACGGCCGCGACGAGACGCGCTATCTGCGCCCGCTCGAGGAATCCATCGCACGTGAGCTGACGCCGGCGGAGGAGTTGCTGGAAAAATTCCACGGCGAGTGGGGCGGCTCGGTCGAGCCGATCTTCGAGGAGTATGCGTATTGATTCGCCTCATCCTGAGGAGCATCGCGAAGCGATGCGTCTCGAAGGATGGGGCACCCTCATGGTTCGAGACGCGGCCTTCGGCCGCTCCTCACCATGAGGCCGGAAAGCAACTACTCCGCCGCCTGCTGCTGTTCCGACAGGTTATCGAGCGAGGAGACGATATGCCCGGCCAGCGCGTCGGCGAGCGCCGACGATTCATGCGCGCTACGCACCACGCCGATGCGGCAGGCGGGCAGTTCGGGGAAGCCGTCCGCCGCGGTCAATACGCGCATGCCCGGCCGCAGTCCGGATTCGGCGAGCACCGACACCGCCAGACCTGAGAGCACTGCGGCAGCGACCGCGCCGGCGCTGGAACTGGAAAACAGAATGCGGTGCGGTCGGCCGACCGCTTCCAGCCGCTCGATCGCGGTGCGCCGCCAGGAACAGGTCGGGCGGCCGAGCGCCAGCGGCAGCCGTTCCTCCAGATGCGTCGGATGCCGGTTGGAGGTCACCCATAACAGCCGCTCGCTGCGGAAAGTTTCCGAGGCGCGCTTCGATTCGCAATTGGTGACGATGGCGAGATCGAGCTCGTTGGCGTCGATGCGGTCGAGCAGGTCGATCGAAGGTTCACAGACGACGGTCAACTCGACGCTCGGATAGGCGCGTGAGAACGCGCGCCATGATCTCCGGCAGGTAACGGTCGGCGTAATCGTCGGGCACGCCGAGCCGCACGCGGCCGGACAGTTCGGCGTCGGAGAAAGCGGCAAGCGTTTCGATGTTGAGCTTGACGATGCGCCGCGCGTAGTCGAGCAGGCGCTGGCCGTCCTCGGTGAGCTTGGAGGCGCGGCCGTCGCGGGCAAAGATCGGCCGCTCGATGCGCTCCTCCAGCCGCTTCATCTGCATCGAGACCGCCGATTGCGTTTTGTTAACCACCTCCGCCGCCTTGGTGAAGCTGCCGGTCTCGGCAATGGCGATGAAGGTGCGCAACTGGTCGACGTCGATCATGGCGGGCATGGCGGGAAATCCTCGCTTTGTGGCCCTTGGGGGTCACATCACCGTTTCAGATGGATTATATTATAAACATTCGTTTCACTAATCAATAAGCCCGGCCTATATCACTGTGGCTGATGGGAACTTCCGAGGAAGCGGGTGGGGAAATCGGGTGTTCCGAAGCCCGGTTGGGGGCCAACTTGCCGCGATAACCGGACGACGTAAGGAGACTGACAATGACTGCAAATATCCCCGTTCTGCCCCTTGCCGGGGCGACCCTGGCACAGGGTTTCATCGCCCTCTCGAGGCAAGCCACGCGCTTTGCCGGCGCCGTAGCGCGGGCCCTCCGCAACCGCCGTGACGCGCGCATTCTGGCAGGCCTCGACCACCACATGCTGGCCGATATTGGGCTCACCCGGTCCGACGTGAGCGACGCCTTCTCGACGTCGCTCTGGGAAGACCCGACAGAGCTATTGCGCGAACGGGTGAGTGATCGTCGGCTCAATCGGCCTGTGGTGGCGCATGCGATGAATGGGAAGGTTGTCGAGCCCGGCTTCCATCGGCCGCCGACCAATCGCCCGGCGCGTCAAGCCGTCTGATTTCGCGAACAGAAAACGGCCGATCCTCCCATCGGCCGCGTGATCCGAAACGCCGCACTCATCCCCTCTGCGGCCGGATCAAAGCGCCCGCTGGCCCCTCCGGCGGGCGCATTCTTTTTCCGGTAATCCTTTTTTGGGGTTGACGTGATGTACGCTAGCATGGCCGTGGGCGAGTGACGGCAATGCCTTGGACCGGGCGCGCATGCGAGCTTCCTTCGTTTTCATCGGCGCGCTGCTCGCGGCGGTCGCTGCCGGGGCGCAGGCGCAGTCCGGCTTCGACCGCCGCGGCGGCGACTATCTGACCTTCAAGGTGCCGAATGGCGATCCGACGGCTTGCGCCGCGCGCTGCGAGCGCGATGCGCGCTGCCGCGCCTGGGCTTTTTCTTATCCACGCACCGTGAACGTCTCGGCGATCTGCTCGCTGAAAAATCAGGTGCCGCCGCGCGTCGAGGATCGGCGTTTCGTTTCCGGCGTGCGCGGCGCCGGCGTGATCGAGCCGCGCGACGTGCCACTCGAATATGGCATCGACCGGCTCGGCGGCGATTACAAATATTTCGACGTGCCGCTGGAAACTGGCCGCGCGTTGTGCGAGACCGCTTGCAAGGCCGACAACCGCTGCCGCGCCTGGACTTACGCCCGGCCCGGCTACATCAGCGTCACGCCGCGCTGTTACCTGAAAGACAAGATCAAGCCGCCGCGGCACAAGCCGTGCTGCGTTTCCGGCGTCATCCGATAATTTTTATTGAACCGCGGTGAAAAACCGCGACAGCCGCAGGCCCGAGGGCCAGGTCCAGATCGGCTTGCTGGCGACGCCGAGATCCCAAGAGCCGACTAGCGCGTCGACGCGGCCGACCAGATTGTCCACCGGCAGCATGCCGACGCCGCCGGCGCGCACCGGCACGCGGCTGTCGGCCGAGTTGTCGCGGTTGTCGCCCATGACGAAGACGTGACCCGGCGGCACGACCGTCTCCGGCATGTTGTCGAGCGGATCGAGCGCCGACAACTTAAAGATGAGATGCTGGCGCCCGCCGGGCAGCGTCTCGATGAAGCGGGCCGCCGGTACGCTGGAGCCGTCCTCGGTCTCCGCCTGTCCGGTGCCGTCAGGACGGATGCCGACCGGCTCGCCATTGATCGACACGCGGCCCTCGCTGAGTGAAATGTGGTCGCCGGGCAGGCCGATCACGCGCTTGACCCAGACCTGGCCGCGGTCGCCCGGCCAGCGGAACACCACCACGTCGCCGCGCTTGGGCAGCGCCGGCATGATGTGCGGCGTATTGGGCAGCACGATAAAGGCCGGCAGCGAAGCCGAGCCGTAGCCGTAAGGGAATTTCGTCGCCAGCAATTCGTCGCCGATCAGCAACGTCGGCTCCATCGAGCCGGACGGCACGTAAAACGGCTCGGCGATCGCCGCCTTGGCCACGAACACCGCGAGCACGATTGCCGCAAGTTCGAGGACGGAGCGGATGATGCCCTTGCGTGCGGGTTGCTGCGCCGAAATTACCATGCCCTGTTGTGCCTCTTGTTAAGCGGTGCCACCGACGGTGATCTTGTCCATGCGCAAGGATGGCTGGCCGACGCCGACAGGGACTCCCTGACCGTTCTTGCCGCATGTGCCGATGCCGGGATCCAATGCGAAGTCGTTGCCGATCATGCTAACGCGGTGCAGGTCGGTCGGCCCGTTGCCGATCAGCATGGCGCCCTTGACCGGCGCGCCGACTTTGCCGTTTTCGAGTTTGTAGGCTTCGGTGCATTGAAACACGTATTTGCCCGAAGTGATGTCCACCTGTCCGCCGCCGAACGACACGGCGTAAAGGCCGTTCTTCACCGAAGCGATGATCTCGCCCGGGTCGTGCTGGCCGGCGAGCATATAAGTATTAGTCATCCGCGGCATCGGAACATGCGCGTGGCTTTCGCGTCGTCCGTTGCCGGTAGGCCGCATGTTCATCAGCCGCGCATTCTGCCGGTCCTGCATGTAGCCGGTGAGAATGCCGTCCTCGATCAGCACGGTGCGGCTGGTCGGCGTGCCCTCGTCGTCGATCGACAATGAGCCGCGCCGCTGCTGCAGCGTGCCGTCGTCCACCACGGTGACGCCCTTGGCGGCGACGCGCCGGCCCATCAGCCCTGCGAAAGCCGACGTCTTCTTGCGGTTGAAATCGCCTTCGAGGCCATGGCCGACGGCCTCATGCAGCATCACGCCGGGCCAGCCATTGCCGAGCACCACGTCCATCTCGCCGGCCGGCGCCGGCACTGCATTCAGGTTGACCAGCGCCTGACGCACGGCCTCGTCCACCGCGCCTTGCCAGGCGCCGGTTTCGATGAATCGCCGATAGCCTTCGCGTCCGCCCAATCCGTAGCTGCCGCTTTCCTGGCGGTCGCCTTCGCCGACGACCGCGGACACGTTCAGGCGCACCAGCGGGCGGATGTCGCGGTAGATCTCGCCGCCCGCGCGCAGAATCTCCACCACCTGCCAGCTTGCGGCGACGCTGGCCGTCACCTGGCGTACGCGCGGGTCCTTGGCGCGGGCATAGGCGTCGATGGCTTCCAGCAATTTAACCTTTGCCTCGAAGGCAGGCTCGCCGAGCGGGTTGTCATCGCCGTAAAGCTTGACGTTGGTGCGGCCGGGCGGCTCGGCATAGCGGCCGCTGTGGCCGCCCTTGACCGCGCGCACGGCGTCTGCCGCCCGCGCAATCGCCGTTTCCGACAGGTCGGAGGCATGGGCAAAGCCGACCGCCTCGTCCTTTACGGCGCGCAGGCCGAAGCCTTGCGAGGTGTCATAGCTCGCCTGCTTGAGCCGGCCATTGTCGAACACCAGCCCCTCAGCCTGCCGGTATTCCAGGAACAGTTCGCCGTCGTCGGCGCCTTCGAGCCCGCGCGCGATCAGCTTCTCGACCTTGGCTTTGTCGAGGCCGGCACGGTCGATCAGGGAGGTGAGGGAGTCGGTCATTCCATTACTCGGGCGGGACCATCCGCCAATTCTACAGATAGGTTGTTTGTGGCGGTTTCGCGAGGCCCCTCAATCGCGAGAGAAATTGACGGAAACCTCGCCGATCGGGTCGATGGCGTGGGCGAGTTCGATTTCATCCGCGTCGATCACGACGGGCGGCGTAATCGAGCCGGTGATGACGACGTCGCCGGCGGACAATTTCTCACCGAAAGCGGCAAGCGTATTGGCGACATGCGCGACGATTGCTCGGAGCTTGCCGGTTAACGCCTCGAGATCGGTTGTGCTCGATGCTTCCTTGCCGCGGCGGAACAGGCGCGAGGTGAGGCCCGAGGCCGCGCCGCCGGCGCGGGTATTGCCGCACAGTACGACGTGGCGCTGATAGAGGTCGCCTTCAAGGACGACGTCGAGATTGTCCGGCGTCGGGGCGGGGTCGAAATCGGCGAGTTCGATGGCCGGGAAGATGTCCTTGATCGCCGCCTGCGCATCGTCCGGCGTCGTGTGGCCGGCGAGATCGCGCAACATGCGCACCGCGATCTCTGGCTCGGCTACCGGCTTTCTCCAATCGGCGAGCGACACTGTGCTGCCTGACAACAACAGTGCGCGCTGCATGAGGAAGCCGACCAGCGGTGCGTCCAGTCCGATTTTTTGCATTGTGGCGGGCGCGCCCAACCCGACCTTCCAGCCGAGCGGTCTCTCGCCGGCGGCGATGCGCGCGCGGCGCTTGGCGAGCTGCGCCGTCATGCCCTTTCTAATCAGCGGTGCGTCCCAGGGGTTCATGGCTTCTCCAAGTACGGGCCGTTCAAGCCGCTTTGCCCGCAAGTACGCCGGCATAGACCGGCAAGTCCACATTGCCGCCGGACAGAATCAAGCCGACGTTTTTGCCCTGCATCCGATCTCTTTCCTTGAGCAACGCCGCGAGCGGCGCCGCGCCCGCGCCTTCCGCCAGATTGTGCGTGTCGCGGTAGTAAATGCGCATCGCCTCGGCGATTTCGTCCTCGTCGACGGCGACGATGCGGTCGGCGCCTTTGGCGTAAACCGCGAAGGCCTCGGCGACGGGAACGCGCACCGCCATGCCGTCGGCGATGGTGTCGGCGGAGTTCGTTTCGATCGGGCGCCCGCTCTCGAACGAAAGCTTGGCGCACTGGGCTTGGGTTGCGACGACGCCGACGACCTTCGTCTTGAGCCCGAGCGCGTCGCGCGCCGTGATGACGCCGCAGATCCCCGAACCGCAGCCGATCGGCACGTAGACGGTGTCTAGGTCGGCCGCCGCGGTGAACAGTTCAAGCGCGTAGGTGGCAACGCCGCGCACCAGCTCGCGGTGGAAGGGCGGCACCAGAAAGAGATTTTCAGCTTCGGCGAGCCGGCTGGCTTCGACGCGCGCTTCATCGAAGTCGCGGCCGAACTCGATGAGTTCGGCGCCAAAGGCCCGCATGGCCGCGTTCTTCTCGACGGAATTGCCGCGCGGAACGAGAATCTTTGCCTTGAGGCCCGCCGCCGTCGCGGCGCGCGCCTGGCTTTGCCCATGATTGCCGCGCGTCGCGGTGACGATGCCGCCGACTTCTGTGTGGGTCCGTTTCAGCCAGTCGATGAAGGTAATGCCGCCGCGAATCTTGAACGCGCCCGTCGGCGTATGGTTTTCGTGCTTGACCCAAATGGTGGCGCCGGCGCGCCGGCTCAGCAGCGGCCAGACATATTGCGGCGTCGGCGGCATGGACTGGTGGACGAGACGGGCCGCGTCCTCGATCTCGTCTTTGCCGAACATCGGCATGGGTGCGCGCTGCTCCTTTACGCCTGGCTTGGTGACGATAGGGAATCGTAGACGGCCGGGACTAGCGAAGCGAGGTTATTCTAGGGCAGCTTGTCGTAGCCCTCGCCGAAGCCGGCCAGACTCATCGGGAAGCCGATGCCTTCTTCCGGCGTCTGGAAAATGATGAAGGTCGCGGTCTTGCCGGTGCGCAATTTCTGGATCAGGGCGTCGTCCATGACCACCTCGGCGATGCAGCCGTTGGGCAGGCAGCGCACAAAGCCGGCGCGGCCGATGTCGGCATTGTCGATCTTGAGGCCTAGCCCCGAAGGCAGCAGCACGCCAAGGGGCGCCACCACCCGCATCAACCGGCTCTTGGCGTCGGCGGTCTTGAGCACGATCACTGTCAGCCCGACATTGGCGCGGTCCTCGGCGGCGACGCTCTGGATCAGCACGCATTGCTCGGATTTGGCGCCGGGCAGGGTGTCGCAGCGGATCTGCCAATCCTTGTGCACCGAGCGCACCGCGCCTTGGGCTACGGCACGGTCGGCGTGGCCGAATGCTGCCGCGAGCACCGCGAAGGCAAGCCCGGCGCAAAGCGCGCGCACATGCCCGCTATGCTCGAAAAAGCCCATGGTTCAATCCCTTGGCCGCAGGCCGCGGCGCTCCTCGAGGCGGCGAATCGCTGCCCCCGCCGGATTTTATTCGCTCACCTTGGGTCATGCTCGCACGATCCTGTCAAGCAATGGTCATAGTCCAAGGCATCATGGCGACGGCGCCCTGGAAACGGTTTTGGACCCTGTGCGGATGGCTTTAATGCGGCGCCAGCGTTCCCTTGGGGGTAAGCCGATTGTGGCCAGCGACAGGCGACAAGGTGCATTGCAGCAGGGCCGGAATTATGGTTTGAAAAACTGGGATTCCCCCGTCCTGCCGCACGACAGCGCAAAGCTGCCACGCCCGTGGCAATCAGCCGTGCCGAGCGGGGCCGTGCCGGATATCAATCCTGCGGCGGGCGGCAAAGACGGGCCCGCCGTAGCGGCTATTCTCGTCGAAGGAGCGCAATAGGACGATGCTAGTGCTTAAGCGGTTGATCGCTTTCATGGTCACGAGCGTGACCCTATTTGCCGGCGGCGGCGTTGCCTTTGCCGGCCTCGGCCAGCCCAGCCCCTGGGAATTGGGGCTGCAACAGTCCGCCTCGCCGGTCATGGACGATATCGTCTGGTTTCATGATTTCCTGCTCTGGCTGATCGCCGCCATCGTGCTGTTCGTGCTGGTGCTCCTGGTGATCGTCATGGTGCGCTTCAACGCGCGCGCCAATCCGGTGCCCTCGCGCACGACGCACAACACCTTCATCGAGGTCGTCTGGACAGTCGTACCGGTGATCATTCTGGTGGCGATCGCGGTACCGTCATTCCGGCTGCTGTTCTACGAATTGAAAGTTCCGAAAGCCGACCTGACGGTGAAGGCCACCGGCAAGCAGTGGTTCTGGAGCTACAGCTATCCGGACGCAAAGATCGAATTCGATTCGCTGATGGTGCAGGACAAGGATCTCAAGAAGGACCAGGTGCGGCTGCTCTCGGTCGATAACGAGATGGTGGTCCCGGTCAACAAGGTCGTGCATGTTCTGGTCACCGGCGCCGATGTCATCCATTCGTTCTCGGTGCCGTCCTTCGGCATCAAGATCGACGCCATTCCCGGTCGCCTGAATGAAACCTGGTTCAAGGCCGATCGTGAAGGCATGTACTACGGACAATGCTCGCAGCTCTGCGGCCGCGACCACGCCTTCATGCCGATCGCGGTGCACGTGGTGAGCGAGAAGGAATATTCGGCTTGGCTGGATACCGCGAAAAAGAAATTCGCAATCGACGACGGCGCTCCTCAGCCGGTGGTCGCAGTCAAGGATGAAAGCGCTCCCCCAACCGCGATGGCCGTGGCTGGCAACGCCAAGTGACATATATAAAAAAACGAATATAATACGGACGACGACAAGACAGAGAATTGATCGAAGGATAATGGCAATGGCTAAAGCGGCAGCAGCGCACGGCGGACACGGAGCCCACGAGGAGCACGCGCACCCGACCGGATGGCGGCGGTTCGTCTATTCGACGAACCACAAGGACATCGGCACGATGTACCTGACCTTCGCGCTGGTGGCCGGCGTCATCGGCGCGTGTCTATCGATCGCCATCCGCGCCGAGCTGCAAAATCCAGGCCTGCAGATCTTCCCGACGCCACACGAATACAACGTGTTCGCCACGGCGCACGGCCTGATCATGATCTTCTTCATGGTGATGCCGGCGATGATCGGCGGCTTCGGCAACTGGTTCGTGCCGATTATGATCGGCGCGCCGGACATGGCGTTCCCGCGCATGAACAACATTTCGTTCTGGCTGCTGCCCGCCTCGTTCGCGCTGCTGCTCTCCTCGATGTTCGTCGAAGGCGAGCCGGGCGCGCTCGGCGCCGGCACCGGCTGGACGATCTACGCGCCGCTGTCGACCAGCGGCCATCCCGGCCCGGCGATGGATTTCGTCATCCTGTCGATCCATCTGGCCGGCGCATCCTCGATCCTTGGCGCCATCAACTTCATCACCACCATCTTTAACATGCGCGCGCCGGGCATGACGCTGCACAAGATGCCGCTGTTCGTTTGGTCGCAGCTGGTCACCGTGTTCCTGCTGCTGCTGGCGCTGCCGGTGCTCGCCGGCGCCATCACCATGCTGCTCACCGACCGCAATTTCGGCACCACCTTCTTCGATCCGCAGGGTGGCGGCGATCCGCTGCTGTTCCAGCATCTGTTCTGGTTCTTCGGCCACCCGGAAGTCTACATTCTGATTCTGCCGGGCTTCGGAATGATCAGCCAGATCGTCTCGACGTTTTCGAAGAAGCCGGTGTTCGGCTATCTCGGCATGGCCTACGCGATGGTGTCCATCGGCGGCATCGGCTTTATCGTCTGGGCGCACCACATGTACACGGTCGGCCTGTCGACCGGCGCGCAGGCCTATTTCATCGCCGCCACCATGGTGATCGCGGTGCCGACCGGCGTGAAGATCTTCTCCTGGATCGCCACAATGTGGGGCGGCTCGATCGAGTTCAAGACGCCGATGTTGTGGGCGATCGGCTTCATCTTCCTGTTTACCGTCGGCGGCGTCACCGGCGTAGTACTGGCCAATGCCGGCGTCGACCGCGCGCTGCATGATACCTATTACGTGATCGCGCACTTCCACTATGTGCTCTCGCTCGGCGCCGTGTTCGCCATCTTCGCCGGCTGGTATTACTGGTTCCCGAAGATAAGCGGCTACATGTACAACGAGACGATCGGCAAGCTGCACTTCTGGATCACCTTCATCGGCGTCAACATCATCTTCTTCCCGCAGCATTTCCTCGGCCTCGCCGGGATGCCGCGCCGCACGGTCGATTATCCGGACGCGTTCCACGGCTGGAACGAGGTTTCATCCTACGGCTCCTATATCGCCGGCTTCGGCATGATCGTGTTCTTCATCGGCGTCGCCGAGGCGTTCCTCAAAAAGCGACCCGCTGGCAACAATCCGTGGGGCGCGGGCGCGACCACGCTGGAATGGACGCTGTCGTCGCCGCCGCCATTCCATCAGTTCGAGACGCTGCCGCGGATTAAATAATGTCGCTCGTCAGCGAAGGGGCAGAATTCCGCGGCGGTTTGCCCGCAGCGGGAGACCTGCGCCTTGCCGGGCCGAGTCTAATTGAGCCAAGCCTTGCGACGGTCAGCGATTATCTGGCGCTGATGAAGCCGCGGGTGATGTCGCTCGTCGTGTTCACGGCATTGGTCGGCCTCGCGGTGGCGCCGGGCACTCTGCATCCGATGATCGGCTTCACCGCACTTCTGTGCATCGCCGTCGGCGCCGGCGCCGCAGGTAGCCTCAACATGTGGTACGACGCCGATATCGACGCCCGCATGCTGCGCACGCAGCGCCGCCCGATTCCGATGGGCCGCGTGCGGCCGGGCGAGGCGCTGGCCTTCGGGCTGACGCTGGCGGGCTTTGCCGTCGTGGTGCTCGGCCTGCTGGTCAACCTTCTCGCCGCCGCGCTGCTCGCCTTCACCATCTTCTTCTACGTCGTCGTCTATTCCATGTGGCTGAAGCGCTCGACGCCGCAGAACATCGTCATCGGCGGCGCCGCCGGCGCCTTCCCGCCGATGATCGGCTGGGCGGCGGCCACGGGCTCGCTGTCGCTCGAGCCGGTGCTGCTGTTCATGATCATCTTCTTCTGGACGCCGCCGCATTTTTGGTCGCTGTCGCTCTACCGCACCGAAGACTATGCCCGCGCCGGCATTCCGATGCTGCCGGTGGTGAAGGGCGACGCGGCCACGCGCCGGAGCATCCTGCGCTACACGCTCATCCTGGTGCCGCTCGGCGTCGCGCCGTGGCCGCTCGGCTATGCCGGTGTGCTCTATGGGCTGACCGCGATGGTGACCGGCGGCTTGATGCTGGCGCTGGCATGGCAGGTGTTCTGCGAGCGCCGCCCGGCCGAGCGCGCCAGCCGGCATCTTTTCGCCTTTTCGATCCTCTATCTGTTCCTGCTCTACGCCGTGTTGCTGGTCGAGCGGGGCTGGGGCGGCCTCATCGGCCGGTTACTGGCGTGACTCCGGATTTGGCGATGGACAAGCACGGCAAGGACGACGGCATCGTGCTCACCGAGGCGCAGAAGCGCGCGCGGCGCTCGCGTTCGATCGCCATCGCGCTGGCGCTGGCCGCGCTCGTGATCCTGTTCTATGTGATGACGCTGGTAAAAGGCCCAATCGTGCTGGTGCGGCCGATATGACGAATACGCCCTCCCACGGAAAGAAGCATCTGCGGCGCGACATGGTGATCGCCGCCGGCTGCGGCGCCATCGTCGCCGGAATGGTGGGCCTGTCCTTTGCAGCGGTCCCGCTCTACAGCATGTTTTGCCGCCTCACCGGGTTTGCCGGCACCACGCAAGTCTCGCGCATCGCGCCCAGGCACGAGCTCGCCCGCGAGCTGACCGTCCGCTTCGATTCCAACGTCACGCCCGGCCTGCCGTGGATATTCCTGCCCGAGCAGAATTCCATCAAGCTGCATATCGGCGAGGTGGCGACCGTCCACTACAAGGTCATCAACGAGGCCGCGCGTAGCATCACCGCGCAGGCTTCGTATAATGTCACGCCGACGACGGTCGGTGCCTATTTCGACAAGATCAACTGCTTCTGCTTCACCCAGCAGACCATGAAGCCGGGTGAGACGCGCGAGATGACGGTGGTGTTCTACGTCGATCCCAGCATCATGAACGACAGCGACCAGGACCCGCTCAACACCATCACGCTGTCCTATACCTTCTACCGGCTGCCCGACGCCGAACAGCCGATGGCCGAAGCGACAACCAAGCCCACGGGCAAGCTGTAAACGGAGACCTGAGATGGCCGAGGCTCATGCCAAACCGCATCACGACTATCACCTGGTCGATCCGAGCCCGTGGCCTATCGTCGGCGCGATCGGCGCCTTCCTGATCGCGCTCGGGCTCATCGGCTGGCTGCATCACATGTTTGTCGCGGCGCCAGGGGTGTTCGGTGTCGGCGTCGTCCTCGTGCTCTACACCTTTATCGGTTGGTGGCGCGACGTGATCCGCGAAGCCGAGTATGACGGCTTCCACACCCGCGTGGTGCAGATCTCGCACCGCTACGGCATGATCCTGTTCATTGCCTCCGAGGTGATGTTCTTCGTCGCCTGGTTCTGGGCCTACTTCAACACCGCGCTGTTTCCCAACGAAGTGCACGATTACGGGCGCATGGCCATCACCCATGGCGTTTGGCCGCCGCCGAGCATCGAGACCTTCAATCCCTGGCACCTGCCGCTCTTGAACACGCTGATCCTGTTGACCTCCGGTACCACGGTAACCTGGGCGCATCACGCGCTGCTGGAGAACGACCGGCAGGGCCTGAAATGGGGCCTCGCGCTCACCATCCTGCTCGGCATGACGTTTACCTGCGTGCAGGCCTATGAATACGCGCACGCCGCCTTCCACTATAGCGGCAACATCTACGGCGCCACGTTCTTCATGGCGACCGGCTTCCATGGCGCGCACGTCATCATCGGATCGATCTTCCTGATCGTCTGCTTGCTCCGCGCCGTCAACGGCCAGTTCAGCCCGACGCAGCATCTCGGCTTCGAGTTTGCCGCCTGGTACTGGCATTTCGTCGACGTGGTGTGGCTGTTCCTGTTCGCCTGCATATATGTGTGGGGCGCCGGGATGGTGCATCCGGAATAAAGCGCGCGCGCCGACCGCTTGCAAAGGGCGGCGTCATGGCGCCGCCCTTTTGTTTGCGAAGGATTGAAAAATGGCCGAGCAACCGCTGCCGATCGCCAGGGGTCTCACCGGGCGCTGTCCGCGCTGCGGCAAGGGAAGGCTTTTCAAGGGTTTTCTCGGATTGCGCCCGGCTTGCGAAAATTGCGGGCTCGATTTTTCTTTTGCCGACGCGGGCGACGGGCCGGCGGTGTTCGTGATCTTGCTCGGCGGCGCCGTGGTCGTATTTGCCGCGCTGATTACCGAGGTCGCCTATCAGCCGCCTTATTGGGTGCACGCGGCGTTGTGGCTGCCGCTGATTCTGCTCATGACGTTGGGGCCGCTGCGGCCGATCAAGGGCCTGCTGATCGCGCTGCAATACCATCACAAGGCGGCGGAGGGCCGGCTCGAGCATCGAGGCGACGCGTGAGCGAAGCGCACCTGCGCGCGCGGCGCGGCGTCATAGAGCCGACGCTGTTTGCGCTGGCCGGCATCGCCATCTTGGTCGGCCTCGGCATCTGGCAGCTCGACCGCAAGGCCTGGAAGGAAAATCTCATCGCGACGGTGACGGCGCGGCTGTCGCAGACGCCGCAGGATCTGCCGGCGCGCGCGGACTGGCCGCATCTCGCGCAAGCAGGTAACGAATATCGCCGCGTCACCTTTCCCGCCGAATTTCTCGACGGTCAGGAGGCGCTGGTTTATTCCGCCGGCTCCGCATTCCGCCCCGACGTGCAGGGGACCGGCTACTGGGTGTTCGCGCCGGCGCGCCTTGCCGACGGCAGCATCGTCATCGTTGACCGCGGCTATGTTCCGCTCGAACGCAAGGACCCGGCGGGCCGCGCGCCTGCGCCGAAGGGCACGATCGATATCGTCGGCGTCGTGCGCTGGCCGGAAACGCGCGGCGTGTTCACGCCGGCCGACGACGCAAAAGGCAATGTCTGGTATCTGCGCGATCCCGCCGCCATGGCCGCGGCGCATCATTGGGCTTCCGCCGCGCCGTTCTACGTCGAGCAGGAGTCACCCGTGCCGGAGGG
Organism: uncultured Alphaproteobacteria bacterium; assembly: GCA_963753925.1. Taxonomy (GTDB): domain Bacteria; phylum Pseudomonadota; class Alphaproteobacteria; order Rhizobiales; family Xanthobacteraceae; genus Pseudolabrys. The sequence goes on along the minus strand of CAVWEF010000006.1, from coordinate 168,393 downwards.
CGGCCTGCCCAAGCCCGGTAAGCTCACCGTCGCGCTGCCTGACAATCATCTGCAATACGCGCTCACCTGGTTCGGACTGGCGCTGGCGCTCGCCGGCGTTTACGTCACCTTCATCGCGGGGCGTATCGCCGGGCGCGGCTGACGCGTTTCTCCCTGTGAAATGTGCCGAATTTGTCGCGGGCGCCGCGGCGTGATTTATTGCGCGCTCATTTGGCGCGTTGGAGGGATCATGCAGCTTTCAGGCCAAAAGGTCGTTGTCGTCGGCGGCTCGTCCGGGATCGGCTATTCGACCGCCGAGCTGGCCAAGGCCGAAGGTGCCGATGTCGTCATCGCGTCGCATAACGCCGAACGATTAAAGACCGCTGCCGGCAAATTAGGCGTCAAGGCAATTGCGGCCGACGTCACCAGCGACGATAGCGTGACAAAACTTTTCCAGGCTTGCGGCACAGTGGATCACGTGATCGTCACCGCCGCACAGCTGCGCCCGGGCCCATTCAAGACCGTATCCATGGACGACTCTCGCGCGACTATGGAGGGCAAGTTCTGGGGCGCCTGGCGCGTTGCGCGTTCCGCCGACATCCGCAAGGGCGGCTCGCTGACACTGGTGTCGGGATTCCTCAGCATCCGCCCGCGCCCCAACGCGGCGATCACGGCCGCCGTCAACGGCGCGATCGAGTCGCTGACGCGCGCGCTGGCCGTCGATCTCTCGCCGGTGCGGGTGAACTGCGTATCGCCCGGGCTGATCGATACGCCGATCCGCGCCGCCATGCCGGAAGCCGCGCGGCGCGAGATGCTGGCGAAAACGGCGGCCGCGCTCCCCGTCGGCCGCGTCGGCGAGGGCGAGGATATCGCGCGGCAAATTCTCGCCTTCATGACCATCGGCTTTGCCACCGGTTCGGTTGTCTATATCGACGGCGGCGGCTTGATGATTTGACGGCGCGCGCCGCCTTTCTTGTGCAACCGGGCCGTCGCGGCTACTGTGCCCTGAACGGCCCTGCCTGAACCGGAATATATCGTTGGATCAATGCGTTATGTCTCAACGCGGGGCGAAGCCCCGGCGCTCGATTTTGTCGAGGTGATGCTGGCGGGCTTGGCGCGCGACGGCGGCCTTTACGTGCCCGAGGCGTGGCCGTCGCTCGATGCCAAGACCATCGCCGGCTTTGCCGGCCGGCCTTACGCCGAGGTCGCCGTCGAGGTGATCCGGCCGTTCGTCGGGCACAGCATTGCCGAAGCCGATCTCGCGCGCATGGCGCAGGAGGCCTACGGCACGTTTCGCCACCCGGCCACCGCGCCGCTCGTCCAGCTCGGGCCCAGCCTGTTCGTACTCGAGCTGTTTCACGGGCCGACGCTCGCCTTCAAGGACCTGGCGATGCAGTTGGTGGCGCGGCTGATGGACCATGTGCTGCAGAAAAAGTCCGAACGCACAACAATCGTCGTCGCGACATCGGGCGACACCGGTGGCGCCGCGGTCGAGGCGTTCCGCGGCCGGGCGCAGGTGGACGTGGTGGTGCTGTTCCCGCACGGCCGCATTTCCGAAGTGCAGCGGCGGATGATGACGACCGCGACCGACGCCAACGTGCACGCGCTGGCGATCGAAGGCACCTTCGACGACTGCCAGGCGATCGTCAAAGGCATGTTCAATCATCACGCCTTCCGCGACCGCGTGCGGCTCTCGGGCGTCAACTCCATCAACTGGGCGCGCGTGGTGGCGCAGGTGGTCTATTACTTCACCGCCGCGGTGGTGTTAGGCAGCCCGCATCGCCAGGTCGCCTTCACCGTGCCGACGGGAAATTTCGGCGACGTCTATGCCGGCTATGTCGCGTCTCGCATGGGCTTGGCCGTGGACCGGCTGGTGGTGGCAACCAACGTCAACGACATCCTGGCCCGCGCTTTTGCCACCGGCGCCTATGAGATCAAGGACGTAGTGGCGACCACATCGCCGTCGATGGATATCCAGATTTCGTCCAATTTCGAGCGACTTTTGTTCGACGCCTATGACCGCGACGGCAAGCAAATCGCGGCCCTGATGAACTCGCTGGCGCAGTCGCGCCGCTTCCAGGTCGCTTCGCCGGCGCTGAAAAGCATGCGCGCCTTGTTCAGTGCCGACCGCGCCAGCGAGGAAGAATGCGCCGCCACCATGCGCGCGACCATGCGCGAGGCGGGCTATTGCGTCGATCCGCATACCGCGGTGGGCTTGGCAGTGGTGGAGAAAGAGACGCGCGCGTCGGGCGTGCCGATGATCGCGCTGTCGACCGCGCATCCGGCAAAATTTCCCGACGCAGTCGAGGCCGCCTGCGGCATGCGTCCTAAACTGCCCGAATGGCTGTCCGATCTTGCTCAGCGGCCGGAGCGGCTGCGCGTGCTGCCGGCCGATCAGGCGGCGGTGGAACGTTTTGTGGCGTCGGCATCGCGCGCGGCACGTGAAGGAGCCGCGGCATGACCGTAGAAGTTACCCGACTTTCCTCCGGCCTGTCGGTGTTGACCGACCGCATGCCGCATCTGGAATCGGCGTCCCTCGGGGTCTGGGTCGGTTCCGGCAGCCGCGACGAAAAACCAGACGAGCACGGCATTTCGCACCTGCTCGAACATATGGCCTTCAAAGGCACCAACCGGCGTAGCGCCAAACAGATCGCCGAGGCGATCGAAGCGGTCGGCGGCGATCTCAACGCCGCAACTAGCGTCGAATCGACCGCCTACTTCTGTCGCGTGCTCAAGGCCGACGTGCCGCTGGCACTCGACGTCTTGTCCGACATCCTTTCTGAGCCGGCCTTCGATCCGGCGGAATTGCAGCGCGAGCAGAATGTGATCGTGCAGGAAATCGGCGCCACTGAAGACGCGCCCGACGACCTTGTGTTCGACCGACTGCAATCGATCGCCTTCCCCAATCAGCCGGTCGGCCGCTCTATCCTTGGCACGCCGGAAACGGTGCGCTCGTTTAATCCGGCGCGGCTGCGCACCTATCTGAAGCGCAATTACCGCGGGCCCGATTTGCTGGTCGCCGCCGCCGGCGCGGTCGAGCACAAGCAAATCGTTGCCGAGGCGGAAAAGCGTTTCGCCAGCTTCAACGGCCCGGCGGCGCCGGTACCGCAACCGGCGCATTTCGGCGGCGGCGTCAAGGTGGAGACGCGCGATCTCGAGCAGGTGCACATCGCACTGGCGCTCGAAGGCCTGCCGGTCAACGACGACACGCTTTACAGTCTGCAGGTGTTCACCAGCGTTCTGGGTGGCGGCATGTCGTCGCGCCTGTTCCAGGAAGTGCGCGAGAAGCGCGGGCTGTGCTACACAATACAGGCCTTCCACATGCCCTATTCGGACACCGGGCTGTTCGGCCTCTATGCCGGCACCGACGAGGCCGACGCGCCGGAATTGATGCGCGTGGTGATCGACGAGATCACTGGCGCCACCGAGCAACTCGACCAGACGGAGGTCAACCGCGCCAAGGCTCAGATGAAGGCCGGCCTGCTGATGGCGCTGGAAAGCTCGGAGGCCCGCGTCGGCCAACTGGCGCGGCAGATGCTAGCTTATGGGCGGCCGATCCCGCTTGACGAGATCGTCGCCAAAGTCGACGCGGTCACGGTGGACAGCGCGCGCGCCGCCGGGCGTGCGCTGATCGGCCGCGGCAAGCCCGCGGTCGCCGCGCTCGGTCCCGGCAACACGCTTGAAAGCACGGCGGCAATCGCTGAAAGTCTTGCCCGCCGGGCCGACTGAGTAGTAAAGCGATGGCGTTATTCCGTACCGTCAGTTTCAGCGAACCGATGCCGGCCGTTGTCGGCGAGGGCGTCTATCTGCGCGCCCCGCAGAGTGCCGACCACGCCGAGTGGGCGGGCTTGCGTGAAGCGAGCCGCGGTTTCCTCACGCCCTGGGAGCCGACCTGGCCTTCGGACGATCTCACCCGCAGCGCTTTCCGCCGGCGCGTCAAGCGTTATAGCGAGGATCAGCGCAGCGATCTCGCTTACGCGTTCCTGATCTTTCGCACCGCGGATCATGCGATGCTCGGCGGACTGACGCTGGCCAATATCCGCCGTGGCGTGGCGCAGGCAGGCTCCATCGGCTATTGGGTCGGCGCGCCGTTCGTGCGGCAAGGCGTCATGACCGCCGCGGTGCGGGCGCTGATCCCGTTCTGTTTTGACACGCTGCGGCTGCATCGCCTGGAGGCGGCCTGCATTCCCAGCAACGCCGCGTCGATCCGCCTACTGGAGAAAGCCGGCTTCACGCGCGAGGGCTATGCCCGCGATTATCTTTGCATCAACGGAGTCTGGCAGGATCACCTGCTCTACGGGCGGCTCAAGAATGCTTAAAGGCCGCCTTGACCTCGCCTTGGGGCCGCCACGCTTTGTCTGCTAGCTTGGCCTGCCAAAGAAAACTCAGGTTCCGGTCAGAAACGCGAGCGAAAAAAATGTGTGAGGAAACGATCAGGCGCGGCAGCCGAATTGGCTTGCGTGTGGTGCTATTGGCTGTCGCGCTGGGGCTCGCCGGTTGCGGCGCCAACAGCGGCCTGTTCAAATCGTCGCCGCTCGACATTTTCAGCACCTCGTCCAAAGCGACCACCGGCACGGGTGATGTTGTAACCGATGCCGCCGCCGCCAACGAACCCACCGACATCGATTGTCCGACCGTTACAGTGCGCACCGGCGCTGCGACGCTGATGATCGGCGGCAAAACGGGCGAGGGCGAACCCTCGGCCTTGGATCTGCGCTACCAGGGATCGATCGTGCGCACCGCGCGCGAATGCCACATCAACGCCGGTGTCATGACCATGAAGGTCGGCGTCGAAGGACGCATCGTCACCGGCCCGGCGGGCGGCCCCGGCGACGTGGATGTGCCATTGCGGCTTGCCGTGGTGCAGGAAGGCCCAAGCCCGAAAGTCATCGTCGCCAAATTGGCGCACATCCCGGTGACGGTGACCGCGGCGGTTGACCGCGTCACCTTCACGCATATCGATCCGGAAATTTCGTTCCCTCTGCCGGCGCCGCGCAGCGCGATCGATGCCTATGTCGTTTATGTCGGCTTCGACGCAGTCAGCGCGCAGCCGGAAAAGAAAAAGCCAGCGGCGACGCGGAAGCCGGTCGCAAAAAAGAAACCGGTCGCGAAGCCGGCTGGGTGAGGCGGAATACATCTTCGTCCTTTCGGGCGCGGGCATTCGAGCGCGATCCGGAATCCAGACGCCATCACAGAATTTGTCTCTGGATTCCGGATCCAGCCCTTCGGGCCGTCCCGGAATGACTTTATTGGCTTACCACCCGCGCAGGTCGATGATCGTGCTCTTGAGCGCTCGCATGTCCGAGATCACGGCGTGGGCGCCGGCTGCGTGCAGATGATGACCGAGCTGAGGTCCGGCGTGGCTGCCGCCGACGAAACCGATCACCGTCATGCCGGCGCCTACGCCTGCGGCGACGCCGACCGGCGAATCCTCCACCACGATGCAGTCGGCGGGAGGCACGTGCATCTTGCCAGCCGCGTGCAGGAACAGGTCGGGCGCCGGCTTGCCGTTCGCCACGTCGTTGCCCGAGAACAAATAAGGCTCGAAGAAGCGGATTAGGTCGGTGCTCTCCAGGCTGACGCGGATGCGATCGAGGCTGGACGAGGAGGCCACGCATTTTGGTCCGCGCAGCCAGGAGAGCGCATAGGTGATGTGTTTTGTGGCGCGCAACTCGGCGCGGAAGCGGCGCAGGATGGTGGCGGCGACGGTCGCGGCAAAATGGTTGGGCAGCTTGCGGCGGGCGGCGAGTTCCACCTCGGCGAACATGTCGGCGGGCCGGCGGCCGGTGAAATAGTGCGCAACAATATACGCCGTCAGCGGGAAGCCAGCGCGCATGAATTCCTGCGAGACGATGGCGGTGGCCAACTGTTCGCCGTCGACCAAGACCCCATTGCAATCGAAGATGACCACAAGGCCCTCCGATGCCTTTTTCGGCCCCCCGGCCAAATGCTTATAAATGCGAACGAATCAGGTCCCGCAAAGCATAGGGCCGGAGGCCGCAGGCGCAAGGCGAGGCAATGATGGTGCGGAACTTGTGCACACGCCGCGAGGGCTAACAGTGGGGACAGCCGCGCGCCCGCGGCGCCGGCATTCTACCTAAGCGATTCTGTTAGTTCAGCTTTTTGCGGACGTCGTCGATGCCCTTAGCGATCAGCTGGGCCGCGAGCTTTCCTTTGGTCTCTTCGCTGAGGATCTTCTCGGCCGCAGCGACGGCAGCCTCGGCAGCGGCGCCACGCACGTCGGCCAACGCCTGCGCCTCGGCCTGAGCGATCTTTGTCTCGGCCATTTTGGTGCGGCGGGCAACGAACTCCTCGACCTTGCCTTTGGCCTCGACGGCGAGCCGCTCGGCCTCGGCCTTGGCGCTGGTGACGATCTCCTGCGCCTCGCCCTCGGCCTCGCCGCGCTTGCGTTGATAGTCGGCGAGCAGTTGCGCGGCTTCATCCTTGAGCCGGCGCGCATCATCGAGTTCGGCTTTGATGCGCGCCGCGCGGTCATCGAGCGATTGGGTGAGCTTGCGGTGCACGCCGAGATAGCCGAGCAGGCCGAGGAACACGAGGAAGCCCAGCGCCACCCAGAATTCGGCTTCCATCAGCATGGCGCGATCCTTTAACCCTTGAGCACTGCGGCAACTGCATCGGCGACCGCCTTGTCGCTCGGCGCCGCACCGGTCAGCCGTTCGACGATGGCGCCGGCTGCTTCGACGGCTACGCCGCGCACATTGCTCATGGCTGCCTGCTTGGTGGCGGCGATTGCCTTCTCGGCCTCCGCCAGCTTGACGTTGAGCGCGTCCTCGATTTTCTTGCGCGCGGCTGCCGCGTCGGCGGCAGCGCGTTCGCGTGTCTCGTTGGCGATTGTCTGCGCGCGGCCGCGTGCGTCGGCCAGCGCCTTTTCGTAAGCCGCGACCGCGGCGTCCGACTGTTCCTTGAGCCGCTGCGCTTCGGCGATATCGCCGGCGATGCGCTTCTGACGGTTGTCGATGACGCGGGCGACCTGCGGCAGCGCCCATTTGGACATCAACACGAAGAGCAGGACGAAGAAGATCGCCAGCCAGATGAGCTGCGAGGGGAAGGATTGCGAGTTGAACGGCGGAAAGCCGCCGTGCTCGCCGCCGGGCGCCTCGGTGCTCGTCGTGTGTGTCGGCTCGGCCATCGTCAGCTCAGGCTCTCGATCTTACAGTGCGAACAGCAGCAGCAGCGCGATCAGCAGCGAGAAGATGCCGAGCGCCTCGGTGATGGCGAAGCCGAAGATCAGGTTGCCGAACTGGCCTTGCGCGGCGGACGGATTGCGGATCGCCGCGGCGAGGTAATTGCCGAAGATGATGCCGACGCCGACGCCGGCGCCGCCCATGCCGATGCAGGCGATGCCCGCGCCGATGTATTTCGCTGCCACTGGATCCATAACCAACTCCTTCTTCTTGTTCGGTCGGGGCCGCTAGTGGCCCGGGTGAATCGCATCGTTGAGATAGATGCAGGTGAGGACGGCAAACACGTAGGCCTGCAGGAACGCCACCAGCATTTCCAGCGCGGTGAGCGCGACGATCATGGCGAAAGGCAGCACGCCGCCGACCCATCCGATGGCGCCGAGCGCGCCGCCGAGCAGGATGATGAAGCCGGCGAAGACCTTGAGCGCGATGTGGCCCGCCAGCATGTTGGCGAACAGGCGCACGCTGTGCGAGATCGGCCGCGAAATGAATGACAGTATCTCGATGGCGATGATCATCGGCAAAATGTAGATCGGCACGCCCTTGGGCACGAACAGATTGAAGAAGTGCAATCCATGCCGGATCAGGCCGTAGGTGAGCACGGTGAAGAACACCATCAGCGCCAGCGCCGCGGTGATGATGACGTGGCTGGTGACGGTGAAGCCGTATGGGATCAGTCCGAGCATGTTCAGCGTCAGCACGAACATGAAGATCGTGAACACGAAGGGGAAGAAGCGCATGCCTTCCTGTCCCGCGGTCGAGCGCACCATGGAGGCGACGAATTCGTAGGACAGTTCCGCGGCCGATTGCAGCCGCGTGGGCACGGCCCGCCCTCCGGCGGTGGCGATCACCAGGAACAGCGTCAGCCCGACCACCGCGATCAGCATGAACAACGCCGAATTGGTGAAGGCGATCTCGGCATGGCCGAGCTTGCCGAGCGGAAACAGATTAACGATCTGGAACTGGTGAATGGGATCCATGAGACTTACGCGTCAGTCGTTCAAATTTCTCTCGCGGACCACGCCGGCCGCGCGCATGACGTTAAGGACCCCGGCGGCGAAGCCCAAAAGCAGAAACACGATCAGCCCCCAAGGCGAAATTCCCAACCAGCGATCCAGCAGCCACCCGATCAAAGCGCCGACCAACACGCCGGCGACCAGCTCGGTCGACATCCGGAAACCGACGGCATACGCCGAAGCGGTGGCGCTTTGACGAGGACCGTTATCGTTTTCGGGTGGTCGGCTCGCAGTTTCAAGCCGTTTGCCGAGACGCTGGAGCCTCGCGGAGAGAGCAGCCTCGTCGTCCGGTGGGTCTTTGCGTTTGCCTTTGCCGCGCGTGTCGTCAGCCATGCTTTCGACCCGCTTGGAAAATAAAGGCCTCCGTGTGCCCGCCGCCCTAAAAGCCGCGCGGACCTTACTGATCGGGTTTCTCTAAGTCAAGAAACGGCGTCCACCGACTAAGACGCTGAATTGTTTTGCTAAAAGCCGAAATTCTCGCTCCGTTTTATGACCGCCGTGTGCACTGCGACATGTTCATCAACAGCCACGTTGGTCATGTGTTCAGCACGGCATTGGCCGGTGCTACGCTTGCGCTCCCATTGCAAAGGACAGCGACATGCGCGCCGTGCCGATTGCCGTGATCGCCGTGCTGGCTTGCGCCGCTTTGCCGGCATTGGCGCAGGCGCCCGACAGTAATCCCCCGCCACCGGCGCAGGCGCCGGAAGCCGGCGTCGCCGGCCGCCGCAGTCCCAGCGCCGGCCATGCCGGCACCCGCTCCCGAGCCTGCGCCGCCGGCGCAGCAGGCCGAAACCCCTCCGCAGGCGCCAGCCGGCCGCTTCAGCTTCAATCCCGTCGATGGTGGTTTCCTGCGCCTCGATGTGCAGACCGGGCAGGTCGCGTTTTGCAGCGCCCGCACCGCCGGCTGGACCTGTGAGACGGCGGCCGAGGACCGCGCGGCGCTAGAGACGGAAATCGGGCGCCTGCAGGACGAAGTTGCCGGCCTGAAGCAGGACCTCGCGGCATTGCGTGAACCGCCGCCGCCGCGGCGGCCGGCTGATCTTTCGCCGCCACCTCTTCCGCCGCCGGATAAACGCGACGACGCGGCGCAGCTGCGCGAAGGTCTCGAGCGTGCCCGCGTCGCTTTCGAAAATGCCTGGCGGCGCCTGGTCGACATGCTGGTAAATTTTCAGAAGGACGTGATGCGAAAAGGTTGAGCCCCTCGCAGCATGCGCCGCCATTGCCAAACCGCTTATCCGAAATTACCCGCGCCACTCCGCAACTGATCGCCAGCGCGACGCTGCGCGTGGAAACACGCGGCACCGGCTTCAGCGACATCGGCGCCGATGCTGCAGCGTTCATCGCACAGATCGAAGCCGGCGAGGGGACTCTGCTGATCTACCTGCGCCACACCTCCGCTTCGCTTACTATCCAGGAGAATGCCGATCCGGACGTGCAGACGGACCTGACCGCCGCGCTCGACCGTCTGGCGCCGGAAAGCGCGCCGTGGATTCACGATGTAGAGGGGCCCGACGATATGCCGGCGCACGTCAAAGCCATGCTCACCGGTGTCTCGCTGCAGATTCCGGTCAGCGCTGGAAAGCTCGCGCTCGGCACCTGGCAGGGAATTTATCTGGTCGAGCATCGGCGCAAGCCGCACAGCCGCGAGTTGATTTTTCAGTTCATCGGCAGCCGCCGTTAGCGTTTTCCACGGTGGCAGCTGGCGAACGTTCTGAAAGTAAAGCCTTTTTCGCCGCCACATCCGCTGCCTATTGCTGCCTGTCGACGCTGCGGCGCATTATCGGCGGCGCCGGGATGGCCGGCTTCGCCGCGGTGTGAAATAGTGAGAATCCGTTGGGCTGCTTCGCGGTTCGCTTCCCGCGGTGCCTGAGAGGTTGATCCGATTGAGTGACGACACGCATTACCGGTTGTTGATCGCCGACGACCATCCGCTGTTCCGCGGCGCGCTACGCGAGGCGGTGTCGAGCTTGGTGGACAAGGTCGATATCGCGGAAGCCGGCACTTTCGACGAAGTGGCCGAGTTGCTCGATCGGAGCAGCGACATCGATCTCATTTTCCTCGATCTGGCCATGCCAGGCATGCGCGGTTTTTCCGGTTTGATGTATCTGCGCGCGCAATATCCGAGCGTGCCGGTGGTCGTGGTGTCGGCGAATGACGATCCCGCCGTTATTCGCCGCTGCATGGAGTTCGGCGCCTCCGGTTTCATTCCCAAGACACTCGGGGTCGAGGCCATGCGCAACGCCGTCTCGCGCATCCTTGGTGGCGGCGTATGGACGCCGCCGGACATCGATCTGCGCGTCGGCGCCGACACGGAAACCAGCGAGTTGATGGGCCGCATGGCGACGCTGACGCCGCAGCAGGTGCGCGTGCTGATGATGCTGTCGGAGGGCCTGCTCAACAAGCAGATCGCCTATCAGCTTGGCGTATCGGAGGCGACGATCAAGGCGCACGTCTCCGCGATCCTGCAAAAGCTCGGCGTCGAAAGCCGCACGCAAGCCGTGATCGCCGCCGCCAAAATCGAAGCCGGCCATTGGCCGCAAGGCGCGGCGGCGGAAGGGTGAGCGTTTTAATCCCTCCCTTTGAGGGGAGGGTCGATCGCGCGAAGCGCGATCGGGTGCGGTCTGAAATGGCAAAACCCCACCCGGCTCGCTTCGTTCGCCACCCTCCCCCGCAAGCGGGGAGGGATAAGAAAGATTATTCCGCCGCGGCCACCCGCATCACGCGCCATTGTGCCAGCATGGCGCGCAGCGCCGCCGGCTTGAGCGGCTTGTTCAGCACCTGGATCGCCTGCGCGCGCGCCGCCTCGCGCACTGCCGGCGAGCGGTCGGCGGTAATCAGGATCGCCGGCAGATCGGCGCCATACTGGCGGCGCAACAGCACGATCGCGTCAATGCCGTTGCCCTCATCGAGATGATAGTCGACCAGCAGCCCGTTCGGCATGGTCGGGCTTTCGGCGATCGCCGCCAGGGCAAGATTTAAGTCTGGCGCCTTGATCACTTCGCAACCCCAGCCGCGCAGCAGCGTTTCCATGCCGTCGAGCACGGCCGGCTCGTTGTCGATGCACAGCGCCGTGGTGCCGGCGAGTTTGCCGGGATCGAGACCGGGCGCGTCGCGCTGCGGAAGTGCGATCGGCACGGCGCTCGAACGCGGCACTAGCACGGAAAAGCGCGAGCCACGCCCGACCATGGAGACCACATCGACCGCGCCTCCGAGCGCCCGCGCCACGCGTTCGACGATCGACAGCCCGAGGCCGAGCCCGCGCGCGATCTTGGCGCCCTGATCGAGCCGGTGGAACTCGACAAAAATGTCACGCAGTTTGGTTTCAGGAACGCCAATGCCGGTGTCGTAGACATCGACGCGTAAATTCTCGCCGCGCCTCCGGCAGCCGACCAATACGCGCCCCGATGGCGTGTACTTGATGGCGTTGGAGACGAGGTTCTGGATGAGACGCCGCAGCAAGCGGCGGTCGGAGCGCACCACCAGCGAGCACGGCACAAATTTCAGTTCGAGCCCGCGCGCCGTCGCCAGCGGCGCGAATTCAAGTTCGATCTGACGCATCAATTCGTCGATGCGGAAACTAGCGAATTCCGGCCGCATCGTTCCGGTATCGAGGCGCGACATGTCGAGCAGCGCGCCGAAGATTTCCTCGACGGCTTCCAGCGAGGCGTCGATATTGCCGACTAGCGGCGCGTCCTCGCGGCCGCCCTGCCGTTCGATCAGGCTGGTGACGTAGAGCCGCGCCGCGTTGAGCGGCTGAAGAATATCGTGGCTTGCCGCGGCTAGGAATTGGGTTTTGGAAATATTGGCGGCGTCGGCCTCGCCCTTGGCGCGCGCCAGCGCCGCGTTGAGACGCGTGAGCTCCTCGGTGCGTTCCTGCACGCGCCGCTCCAGCGTCTCGTTCGATCGCTCCAGCGCCTCAGCCGCCTCCACGCTGGCGGTGATGTCGGTGAAGGTGGTGACGATGCCGCCGTCCGGCATGCGGTTGGCGCGCACCTCGATCACCAATTCTGGCTCGGCGAAACGCTCCAGGAATGGCTTGGCGCCGGAGACGTAGAGCTCGATCTGTTCGCCGACGAACGCCTCTATGCGCTCGGGACCGATGTCGCCGCGCCTGGCGTTCAAGCGCAGGATATCGGCGAGCCCGATGCCGACGCGGGTAAGGCCGGGCGGCAGGTCGAGAATTTCGCCGAACTGCCGGTTCCAGCAGATCAGCTGCAACTCCTTGTCGAACACGGCGATGCCCTGGCGCACGTGGTCAAGCGCGGTTTGCAGGATGGCCCGGTTGTATTGGATCGCGGTATTGGCGTCGTCGAGCAGTTTCAACGCCGCCTTGGTCGACACCGTGCGCTTGCGCAGCAAGAGCGAGAGTACCAGCCGCGAGGACGCGGCCCCGATCGCCGAGGCGAGCACGTGCTCGGCGTTGCGCACCAGGCGGAAATCGGCCTCGTCCTTTGGGTCGAGGCTAATGCGGTGGGTGGTGGCGAAGCTCTCGAAGGCCGAGCGAGTACGCTCCTCGCCGAGATAGCGGGCGATCGTCGTGGTCAATTCTTCCACCGTCACCGAGGAACGCCAGAGCCGGAAGCTCGGCGCGATGGGCACCAGATCGGACGGTACAAAGATGTCGGCCTGCAGCCGCTCGATAGGCGATGGCGCGCGACGCAGCGAGATGCCGATATACGCGAGGACGTTGATGGTCAGGCTCCAGAGCACGCCATGGACCAACGGCGGCAGATCGAGGCCGAGCAAATTTTGCGGCCGCAGCGCGGCGAGGTGCCACGGCCCGGCGGTGAGGATGTGCTGGCTGACGATGCCGACGTCGGCGAAACTTGGCAGCAGCAGCGTATAGGCCCAGATCGCGATGCCGCCAGTCATGCCGGCGATGGCGCCGCCCGCGGTACCGCGGCGCCAGATCAGGCCGCCGAAAAACGCCGGCGCCAGTTGGGCGATGGCCGCGAAGGAGAGCAGTCCGATTGAGGCAAGCTGGGCGTCGCCGGCCGAGCGGTAGTAGAGGTAGGCGAGCAAGACGATGCCAAAGATTGCCAAGCGGCGTACCGCGAGCAGCATCGAGCCGAAATTCTTGGCTTCGCTAAACAGTCCCTCGCGCCGCTGCAGCAGAAGCGGCATCACGATGTCGTTCGATACCATGATCGACAGCGCCACCGATTCGACGATCACCATGGCGGTCGCGGCCGACAGTCCGCCGATGAAGGCGGCAATCGTCATCAGGTTCGATCCGTTCTGTAACGGCAAGGCCAGCACGAACATGTCGCTGTCGACCGTTCCGGCACGGAAGGTGATAAGGCCGGCGACCGCGATCGGCACCACGAACAGATTGATCAGCACCAGATACACCGGAAACAGCCAAGCCGCGCGCTTGATCTCGTCTTCGTCGTTGTTCTCGACCACCGCGACGTGGAATTGGCGCGGCACCAGGATGATGGCCACGAACGACAGCAAAGTCGTCGCTACCAGCGTATCGAGGCGTGGCTCACGGGTGAAGATGCCGGCCGCCTGCGGGTGATGCAGCGCTTCACTAAACAGCGCGATCGGCCCGTGGAACATCACGAAGGTAATGAAGATGCCGACCGCCAGAAATGCGATCAGCTTGACGATCGATTCGGTGGCGATCGCCAGCATTAATCCGTCCTGATGCTCGGTGGCGTCGACGTGGCGGGTGCCGAACAGAACCGCGAAGGTCGCCATCGACAGCGCGACGAATAGCGCCAGATCGCCGAGCAGCGGTCCGGTAACGACGTCGATCGGGGAAATGCGCGAGAGGATCGTCTCCAGCGACGATGACACCGCTTTGAGCTGCAACGCGATGTAGGGAATGCTGCCGATGATGGCGATGAGCGCGACGGTGGCGGCGACTGCCTGGCCCTTGCCGTAGCGAGCGGCGATGAAGTCGGCAATCGACGTGATGTTCTGCTCCTTGGCCAGTCGCACGATGCGCGCGATCAGCGGGGAGCAAAGGCCGATCATCAGCACCGGCCCGATATAGATGGTGAGGAATTCGTATCCGGTGCGCGAGGCAAAGCCGACCGATCCGAAAAACGTCCACGACGTGCAGTAGATGGCCAGCGACAGCGGATAGATCAGCAGGCGCGCGCGCCGTGCGCGGCGAAAGCCGCGGATGCGGTCGCCGTAGCTCGCCACGAGAAACAGCAGACCGATGTAACCAAGCGCGACCGCGATGATGACCCAGCCTTGCAGCATGCAGGTTCCGTTTCTCCGCGCGAGGATTTGCGTAAGGACGGGCTCGCGGCGGATTTTACCTCGCTTTGCGGCAAAACACAGCGCGCGCCCGCTCGGCAATTTGCGCCTGCCGGTGCACGGTGAAAATTTTTTGCGGCGGCACCGGGTACCGCACCGGAGTAGTGATCCGCCACCCTCTGATACCATAAGCTATTGAAATACCTCCATTTTTTAACTTTATTCCAGTATTTTATAGTGCAAACTACGGATCGACATACGGTGATATCGGCTTTTCGCGAACCGAGGATGGACGACAATGTCTCGACAGATGTGCCAGCAAACGAACTTTAGGTTGTCGACGACGACGCCGCGATGCGCGAGGCACTGTCGGTTGTCTTTACGCTCGCCGGCTACCGCGTCACGGCATTTGCCGACGGCGAGAGCTTCATCGCCGGCGTGCACGACCGCGCGCCGGCCGCCGTGCTGCTCGATCTGCATTTGCCGGATAAGTCCGGACTGGACGTGCTCGCCGAGATCGACGCGCAACACTTTCCGGCGCCGATTTTCATCATCTCGGGCGACGGTGATGCCGCCCACGCGGTGGAAGCGGTAAAAAACGGCGCCTTCGACTATATGCTCAAGCCATTCGATACCAACGCGATCATCACTCGCGTCGGCAACGCCATCGGTATCTATGCCAAGCGCAGCTGCGGCGGCAATGGCGCGACGACGTACGATTTTGTCGGCCAGGGGCTGCTCACGCCACGCGAGCGCGAGGTGCTGGCGCAAATTGCCGCCGGCGCCTCCAACAAGGAAGCCGGCCGCCATCTCGGCATCAGCCCGCGCACCATCGAGGTGCACCGCGCCCGCATCATGGAAAAACTCGGTGCCCGCAACGCCGCCGATCTGGTGCGCATCGTCTAAGCCGCGGCAGCAACAATGGTGGCGCCTTGGAATTGGCATCGGGTATGGTGGCCTGAGCTTTTCTCGGGGCAGGGATGTTCCGTCGGTATTTGACGTGAGCGAACGCGCGCGGCAATGATCGCGCGGGGGTTGAGGTCGCGTGGGTCGCGCCGTCCAACCCCGCGAAAGCTTTAGTCCTTTGTCCGCCTCATCATCCGCAGATCGCATCGTTGCTCTCCGCCGCGTGGCCGAAACGCTGGCCATTGCCACGGCCGGCGGCGCCGCGTTCGGCCTCATGGGCGTGCCCGCCGGCTGGCTGTCGGGCGCGATCCTGGCCGTTGCCGCCGCCGCCTTTGCCGGCCGGCCGTTGCTCATGCCGGCGCTGCTGACGCGCTGCATATTCGTGGCCATCGGCATCTCGCTCGGCGCCGTGGTGACCCCGCAGACGTTGCACGGGGTGGCGGCCTATCCGGCCAGCATCGCGGCGCTGCTCGTGGCGATGATCGGCGTCAGCATCGCCGGCACCGCCTATCTCCACGTCGTGCACGGCTGGAAGCTCTTGTCGGCCTATCTAGCGTCCTCGCCGGGCGGCATGTCGCAGGTGCTGGTGATCGCCGCCGAGCTCGGCGCCGACCTGCGCGCTATCGCCATCGTGCAGACCATGCGGGTGGTGATTATCGCGGTTGGCTTGCCGGCGGGAATGGCGCTGTTCGGGCTTGCCGGCAGCGTAATCCGCCGCGGCAACGGGCCACTGACCTTCGCAGTGGCTGGCGATCTGGTGATCCTATTGGCGGTTTCGACGGCGGCGGCGTTCATCGCTTACCGCGTGCGCTTTCCCGGCGGACTGCTGTTCGGTGCCATGTTCGCCTCGGCCTTCCTGCACGGCTCGGGCCTAGTGCATGCGGTGGTGCCGCCCTGGGTGGCCAACGTCGCCATGCTCGCGCTCGGTGGCGTGGTCGGCGCGCGCTTTGCCAACATGCCACCACGGCTGCTAGCGAACTATCTTGCCGCGTCGTTCGGTTCGTTCGCGGTGGCGGTGGCGGTTGCCAGCGTGTTCGTCGTTGGTGTGGTCGAGGCGCTGTCGCTGCACGGCGCTGATGTGATGATCGCCTTCGCGCCCGGCTCGGTCGACGCCATGATGCTGCTGGCGCTGGCGCTGCATATCGACCCGGTCTATGTCGGCGCCCATCACGTCGCCCGCGTGTTGTTCGTGTCGCTGGCATTGCCGCTGGTTGCGCGGCCGCATCGCGCACGCGCCACCCGAGGCGCTCGAACAGCCGCATGAGCGGCCGACGTTTCAGGATTGATTATTCCGCCGCCAGCGCCTGTTTGCGCGCCGGCAGGTCGAGCCGGTCCCAGACGTCGGTAAGCGCCTCGGCAAGCCGGTCGATCAGCGCGTCGTCGTGGTAGGGCGAGGGCGTGATGCGCAGCCGCTCCATGCCGCGCGGCACCGTCGGGTAATTGATCGGCTGGATATAGATGGCGTGCTCGGACAGCAGCAGGTCGCTCGCGGCTTTGCACTTCTCGGCGTCGCCGATCAGCACCGGCACGATATGCGTGGTCGACGGCATCACCGGCAGGCCCGCGGCGTTGAGCACGGCCTTTACCCGCGCGGCGCGGTCCTGGTGCCGCTCGCGCTCCCAGCTCGAGGCCTTCAGGTGCCTGATGGCGGCGGTCGCCGCGGCGCAAATGGCGGGCGGCAAAGCGGTGGTGAAGATGAAGCCCGGCGCATAAGAGCGCACCGCGTCGATGAGGTCAGCTGAGCCGGCGATATAGCCGCCGAGGCAGCCAAACGCTTTCGCCAGCGTGCCCTCGATCACGTCGATGCGAGCCATGGCGTCCTCGCGCTCGGCGATGCCGCCGCCGCGCGCGCCATACATGCCGACCGCATGCACCTCGTCCACATAGGTCATGGCGCCGTATGTGTCGGCAAGATCGCAAATGCCGTGCACCGGCGCGACATCGCCGTCCATGGAATAAAGGCTCTCGAACACGATCAGCTTCGGCCGTTCAGGGTCGGCGGCCTTGAGCAGTTCCTCGAGATGGCCAAGATCGTTGTGCCGCCAGATCTGCTTCTCGCATCCGGCCTGGCGCACGCCCTCGATCATGGAATTGTGGTTGAGCGCGTCGGACAGGATCAGGCAGTTGGGCAATAGCCGCGCAATCGTCGAAATGCCGGTTTCGTTCGACACATAGCCCGACGTGAACACCAGCGAAGCCGGCTTGCCGTGCAGATCGGCAAGCTCGCGCTCAAGCTCGACCAGCGGGTGGTTGGTGCCGGCGATGTTGCGGGTGCCGCCGGCGCCGGTGCCCATGCGCGCGGCGACATCGACCATGGCGCCGATCACCTTGGGATGCTGCGCCATGCCGAGATAATCGTTGGAACACCAGATCACGACCTCGCGCGCCCCATCCGGCGAATGCCAGCGGGCATGCGGAAAACGCCCGGCGATCCGCTCCAGATCGGCAAACACGCGGTAGCGGCGCTCGTCCCGCAATCGGGCCAGGGCGGAGGTAAAAAAGGCCTTGTAATTCATATGGTTCTCTTTCCTGCCCCGCGATCTACCCCTGTTTTTTAGAAGGGTTCCAGGGGGTTTGTCGAGGCAAGAATCATTGAAATATCCGGCCCCGCTTTGATGCGGATCAAATGGCTACCGCTTGCCCGCCG
This sequence comes from uncultured Alphaproteobacteria bacterium, assembly GCA_963753925.1. Lineage (GTDB taxonomy): Bacteria > Pseudomonadota > Alphaproteobacteria > Rhizobiales > Xanthobacteraceae > Pseudolabrys. The sequence continues at coordinate 150,430 of CAVWEF010000006.1, read as the reverse complement.
GACCGAAGGCGGCGAGATCGACATACCCGGCCATGCCGGCAAGCAGCAGCGCGCCGATGTGAAGCTGCAGCACGAATTCGCCGGAGCGGATAAGTCGCGCGAGTTCCGCAGGGCTTACCAGCTTTACCTCGATACCGGCCTCGGCTTTGGCGCCGCCGGGCGACGCTTCGATAAAGAACGAATGCACCCGGTTCGACAGCCGCGCCGTGCACGGCGCATAGGCGCCGAGCGTGTGCACGCGCCGCGCTTTCAGGCCAGTCTCTTCCTCAAGCTCGCGGGCGGCGGCGACGGCGGCATCCTCGGCAGGCTCGGCCAGACCGGCAGGCAATTCCCAGGTGAAGGCCTCCAGCGCCGGCCGGTATTGCTGCACGATTGGAAGGGTTCCATCCGGCGTCAGCGCGACAATGGCGAGGTAATCCTGCTGGCCGAGCGCATGATAAAGCTCGGGCTTTGCGCCGGAAGCAAACTCGACCTCACGCTCAATGATCTCGATCCAGGGCGAGATGCGGCTGCGGCGGCGGGAAACGATCTTCGGCCAGTCGGTCATGACACAGCGCCTAGCACGGGAGAAGGCGCGGGCCCCGTCATCGGATCACGTTTTTGCCTTCGAGATGACCCCAGACGTCAAACACCGGCTTGCCCTTGAAGTCGGCATTTTTATAAGCCGCGTGCGGCGCGCACAGAATCAGCAGGTCGCATTCGTCGACGACGTCGGCCAGCGGGCGCAGCTCCGGGTCGGTGGTCACGAACGGGTCGGTAGTGAGGACCGCGCGCGCGTAGCCATTCAGCACTTTCTTGAATTTGTAGCTGAGCGAGGCGCGGATGTCGTCGCTTTCCGCCTTGAATGCCATGCCGAGCAGGCCGACCGTCATAGTGCCGAGGTCGTATTGCCGCTTGAGGTCTTCGGCCACGTGCAGCACCAGTCCCTCGTTGATCAGCAGCGCGGCGTGACCGAGTCCGAACTGGTTGCGGGCAAAGGCGCTGAGTTGCATCGTGTCCTTGACCAGGCAGGGGCCGGCTGCAAAGCCCGGGCGCGGGATGCCTTTCGCGCGCGGATAATTGTGCTTCATGGCGGCGAGCACGCGCTGATAGTCGACACCGGCCGATTTGGCGACCAAGTAGAACTCGTTGGTGGCGGCAAATTCGATGTAGCGGAAGGCGTTGCTGAATAGCTTGGCGAATTCCGCTTCCGTCGGCGTTACCGTCACGACCTCTGGCGCGATGCGCCCGAACAAGGCGGCAGCCTCGTGCTCGGCCTGCGGGGTGCAGCCGGAGATGATCTGCGGCATGTCGCGCAGTTCGACAAGCCCGTTGCCCTGCACGACGCGTTCCGGACAAAACGCCACGTTTAGCTTGCGGCCCTTGTCTTTCAGATAGCTCGCCAGCCATTCGGTGGTGCCGGGGAACACGGTCGAGCGCAGCACCACCAGTTGCCCGTCGGCAAGCGAGGGCAACAGCGTGTCGATGCAATCCTGCACCACCTTGCGCACCGGATTGAGGAACTCGTCGATCGGCGTGCCGATGGTGATGATGACCGGCCCGCCGGTCGAGATGCGATCGGGCGACGTACTGAAGACGAGCCGCTTGGCAGCCAGCGCCTTGGTCAACAAGCCATCGGCGCCGATCTCGATGAACGGCAGCTGGCCGGTTTGCAGCGTGTCGAGCACCGCTGCATTGCGATCGTTGACGTTGACGCGCAGGCCCGCCTCGGCGAAGGCCAGCACCAGCGGAATGCCGACGTGGCCGCCGCCGCCGACGACGGTGATATCGGCGTTCGCGACCGTGGTCGGCGTTCCTTGCCCGGCGATGTCAGGCCGCACTGTCATCACGATTTTACTCCATGCCTCAAAGCAAGGGAGCGAACGGCCTCATATTCGCACGACTGGATAGGCCGTTGTCGATGAAATTGTAAATCGGCGAAAGCCGGCCCGCCTGCGGCGAGGCGAGACAACGACAGGCAAGCCCAGCCAGACCGCCACGCGAAACCCTGCATTGCCAGATACTTGTCCAACCCGCTGGGCAAAGACTGGCCTCTCGTTCCGAATGCGCCGGCCAGATCAAAAAATAGCGAAGCCTTTTCGCGATAGGGTCGCACCAGCGGATCCATTTGGTTCGGCTGTTACAGGAAGCGCGGTACCGGCAGTGGCGTCAGCAATTTGCCGCGGAAGCCCTTGGCCTTGAGCTTGGGCCCCAGCTCGTCGGCGATGTGCCAGGAAAAGATCAGCGCGGCGTCGGGCTGATCGGTGAACAGTCGCGTCTCGTCCACCACCGGGATCTGCGTGCCCGGCATGTATTTGCCGATCTTTAAGGAGCCCGGGATTTCACAGACGTAGTCGATAATGGCTTCGTCGAGGCCGACGTAATTGACCAGCGTGCTCGCCCGCGACGGCGCGCTAATGCCGGCGACGCGAGCGCCTTTTTCCTTCAACTCGCGCAGCATCGACAGCAGCCGCAGCTTAGACAGCATCACGTCGCGCTTGAACTCGGCGAGCCGTTTCTCCAGCGCCTCGCCGCGCGGCTCGGCGGCGAGCATGCGCCGTACGCTGTCCTGGACAGTGTGTGCGCCGTGGCGCGCGGCGTAGACGCGGATCGAGCCGCCGTGGCTGGGGATCGGCCGTGCGTGGAACACTTCGAGGTCGTGCATTTCAAGCAAATGTTTGAGGCTCGCCACCGAATAATAGCGCAGGTGCTCGTGGTAGATGGTGTCGTATTGCAGCGTGTCGAGCAAACCGATGAGATAATGCGACTCGGAAATGAACACGCCGTCCGGCGAGAGCATCTCGACGATGCCGTCGACGATTGTGTGCACGTCCTCCATGTGGGCAAAGCAGTTCGCTGCCGTCACCACCCGCGCCGCTCCGTTATCGCGCTTGACCTCGCGCGCCGTCTCGACGCCGAAATAGCGCTTGATGGTGGGGATGCCGCGGCTGTTGGCGATGTCGCCGACATCGGTCGGCTCGATGCCGAGGACGCGGATGCCCGCGCTTTTAAAGTTCGCCAGCAGCGTGCCGTCATTGGAGCCGATATCGACGACGAGATCATCCTTGGCGAGGCCCAGCATGGCGGCCGATTCGCGGTGCAGCTCGGCGAAATTGTCGCGTAGCAAACGGGTGGTGCCGCTGGTGTAGGGGTATTCCGGCGGGAAGATGATCACCGGATCGACGGCGAGGCCGAGCTGCACCAGGTCGCAGTTCGGACAATGCAGCAGGTTGGTGGGAAACCACGGCTGCTGGCGCGGGATCTGGCCGATCGGTACCATCTGGTTCACCGGCGGCATGTAACCGAGCGACAGCACATCGAAAAGCGGCGCGTGGCCGCAGACCTGGCAGCATTCGACCGGGACGCTGGACCCGGTGCCGGCAGCGCGGGCTATTTTCGTCGGACGCAAAGATTGATCCATTTGATTATTGGCCTTTTGGCGCAATGTCGGCGTGCTGCCAATACCAATCGAGCGTCAGCGGCAAACCCTGATCGAGCAGCACGCGAGGCTTATAGCCTAACCGCCCAAGTTTCAAAATGTCCGGACACCGCCGTATGGTGCCGCCCGGCCGTGGCGCGCCGGGCACAATCTCGATCTCGCGCTTGGCACGCGCAGCGATGCGACACGCGAGGTCCGCGATGGTGACCTCTTCCATCGTGCCGACGTGATAGATGCCGAGATGCTCGCCCTTCTCGCGCATGGCCATGACGCCGGCGACCAGATCGTCGATGAAGCAGAAGCTGCGTGTCTCCTGTCCGCTGCCCTGAATCTCGAAACGCAGCGTGCCGGACGGTTGTTTTTTGCTAAGCGCGTGCAGGCGCATCGCCAGTTGCGGAATGACGTGCTCCCATCCCATGTCGGGGCCATAGACATTGTGCGGGCGGAAGATGAGCACGCGCTGGAAATACTTGCGGCCGAAATTGACCGCCATGACCTCGCTGATAAGCTTGCCGGCGCCGTAGGAATACCGCGGGTTCATCACGTCGGGCACCACGAGCGGCGCGGTCTCGTCAGTGGGGATGTGCGGCGGAGTCTGATAGACCTCCGAGCTCGAGGCGAGGATGAGCTTGCCGATGCCGTGTTTGCGACAGGCGTCAATGACATTGATCATGCCGCGCACGCCGACGTCGAGTACCAGGTCGGGCTGGGTATAGAAGAATTCCGTGCCGTTGACGAAGGCGAGGTGATGCACCTCGTCCATGCCCTTGGCCGCGCGCTCGACGGTGCCGGCGTCGCGGATATCACCGCCGACAAAGTCGATGTCGTTTTTGACGTCGGTGAGGTGGCGCGGGTTCCCGCGCGAATTGTCATCGAGCACGCGCACGCTGCATCCGGCGCGCAGCAGCGCCTTGACCATGCCTGAGCCAATGAAGCCTGAGCCTCCGGTGACGAGGATGCGCCCCTTGCTCACGCTCGCAGCTCCTTGCCAGCGGGGGCGATCGCAACCCATACGCCGGTCTGGTGCGAGCGGCGCGCGGCATCAATCAGTTGCTGTACGCGATAGCCTTCGGAAAAACCCGGCTGCATGACGGTGTTGGTCTCGATGGCGTCGATGAAAAGCTTGACGAGGCGCGTGACCGGTGCGATCCGGCCGTCGGGATATTGCGCGTCGGCCGGGTCATCGATCGCAATGCGCTCGAAGCTTTCCGCTGGCCGCTTGGCGTAAAGCAATTCGAAGCCGCGCATATAGTCGGCGCCCGGATTGTGCAGCACCAGCGTGCCGTCCTCGCCGAAGAACTCGATGCGATGGCCGATACCGAGGAACGAGGCGCAACTCATCGACAGGCTGATGAGGGGGCCGCTCTCCAATTGCAGCGCCATTGTCACCGTCGTCTCAGTGTGCGAATCGTCGGCCAATCCTGAAATGCGCGCCGACAGCCCGGCGACCGGCCCGGCGAACCATTCGAGATAATGGAAGCTATGGCTGACGAAATTCCCGAGCACGCCGCCGCCGTCGTTGCCGCCGATGGTCTTCCAGTTGCGCATGCGCTGCTGGATCGCACGGCTTTCCACCTGCCAGTTAATGACGATGTGGCGCAAGCGCCCAATCGCGCCGGCGTCGAGCATCTGCCTGGCGCGCTGCCAGCTCAGGATCTGGTGGAAATTGAAATCGATGCCAGTCGGCCTCCGGCTCAGCGTCGCCTGACGCAGCATGGCGCCGGCGACGGCCGCGTCCTGCGCCATCGGTTTTTCGGCGAACACCGGCTTGCCGAGTTCGAGCGCGCGGATCGCGATGTGTGGCTGCAGGCTTGGTAGCGTGGCGATGGCAACGGCGTCGACGCCGCTATCCTCGACAAGATCGCGCCACGTGCCGTAGCATTTCGGTACGCCGGCTTCTTGCGCCAACTTCGCCGCGCGCGCAGCGTCGCTGCCGGCGAGCGCCACCACCTCGCAGCGCGGGTTGGAGCGGAACGCCGGGAGCAGTACGGTGCGCCCGTAATTGACGCCGATGATGCCGAATCGGATCACGGCAGCCCCGTTGCGTGATTGTGCGGACGTTTCAGTGTCACGGTGTCCGGCGGCTGATGCAGGAAGGTGGTCGCAAAAGCGTAGCGGAACCAGCGCAGGTAGGCCGGCAGCCAGCGCAACACCTTAAACCGGCTGCTACCATGCTTGCGCTCGTACCAAACGGCCGGAGTTTCCGCCACGCGCCAGCGCAGCCGGTGCGCCTTCACCAGGAGTTCGATGCTGTAGCAGAAGCCTTCGCTCGATTCGACCGTGATGCTCTCGATGACACGGCGCGAAAACAGCCGGAAGCCGCTTGTCGGATCGTGCGTCGGCAGCCGCGCGACCCGGTGAAGCAGGAAGGCGGCGGAGCGGACCAGTGCGGCCTTGAGCCACGGGCAGCCCTCCATCCTGCCGCCGGGCATAAAGCGGCTGGCGCAGACGATGTCGTTGCCCTGCCGCGCCAGCGACACCACGGAGTCGAGAATTCCGCTGTTGAAGTCATCGTCGGCGGGAAAGACCACGACGAACGGAGCAGTACTGGCGGCAAAGCCGGCGAGCACGGCCGAATGCGCGCCGCGGCCGGGATTGGGCACGAACTCGACCGCGAGGCCGGCATGCGTCTCGGGATGCGCGCGAATCGCGGACAAGGTGTCGTCGTCCGGCCGATCATAGCAGATCAGCACCCGCGACGGCGTCTTTACGTCGCGCGTCAGTGCCGCAAGCGTGGCGAGAATGTTGCGCCCCTCATTGTAGACGGGGATGACGATATCGAGATCGGCGGGCATCAGCCGGCCAAAGTTCGGGGCCGGATCAGGGTCATGGCTTCTCTCCGAAACTGAGAACGAAGGCCCGGAACTGGCGCATGAAATGCGGCGCAAAGAGAATGCTGTCGACGGTATTATAAATCGGCAGCAGCGGGCGCGCCATGCCGGAGGCGATGTAGCGATACCGCAGGCCGGAAAGGAATTCGCTGCCGGCGCGGAAGCCGGCCTTGCGAAAGGTCGCGGCGATCTCCTCGGCGAGCACCGGGCGCTCGTTCTCGGTCACGCCGACCGAACTGAAGACCGGCGAGGAGCGGTCCCGGTAGAGATACATGAAGGGATTGCGGCGATTCGGATCGAAAGCGACGAACTTTCCGCCAGGGCGCAGGATGCGGAACACTTCCGCCGCGCAGCGCGACGGATCCGGCAGATGGTGCAGCACGCCGCTGAGCAGCACGCCATCAAAGCTGCCGCCAGGAAAGGACAGGCGCTCGATGTCACCGACGGAGAACTCGATGTCTTTATACTTGCCGCGCGCGATCTCGATCAGCTTCGGGCTGAGGTCGACACCAGCGCAGCGATAGCCGCGGCGCTGCAGCACGTCGGTGAACACGCCGGAGCCGCAGCCGAGGTCAACGACGCGCGCGCCCTTCGGCAGGCCGCTCAGGCGGACCACGGCATCGATCAGCCGTTCATTCGAGGTCGGCGCAAAGACGTCATAGGCATCGGCCGCGCCGTGACTGTCAAAAAACGCGATTTCGCTTGCTTTGTTCTGGGGCAGGGTCGGTGACATTTGGGTGCCATGATAGCATGGCGCGCCAAGTACCCCGCAGCGCCGCGCCCTTGCGCTGCTTCCGCCTCGCTCTTGTCGCAAGATTGCCTGCTTGTAAAGCGGAGTGATATGAGGCGCGAATGGCCGAGATAGATGCTCATCCGCGGCGAACGCCTGCCGCCCTGAAGCCCCTCGCGCTTGTGCTCATTGTCGCGGCGCTCGGTCTTCCGGTCATCCATCTGTTCCCTTACGCGCTGCTCGTCATCGCGGCGGTGATGGTACTGTACGGGCGGGTCGTGGCTCGGCCGAGGTCGTGGCTTTTGGCGGCCGCAACGGTGATCGTTGCGATGCTGATCGCGCCGTTGTTGCGGCCGCAGCCGATTGCCGAGGGCGACAACGTCTTCCTGCCGGGCCCGAAGGGAAACGTGCTGCAGCAGGCATTGCCCGGCGACGTCTATGCGTTCATGCAACGCGAGTTCGACGCTCTCTATCCGCGGCCCGTCCGCTGTACGTCGAACAATCCGTTGTGTTGGACCGATACGCTTCCCGACCGTGCCTACGGCTTTTCTGCGGATAGCATTTTCGGCAAGCCCGTCTATTCGCGCTTGGTGACGTCGATCGACTTTTCCGACCCGGTCTGGCTGCGCCTCGGCTTCATCAACGACCTTCGCTACAACTGGTCGACGGCCGCTCCTGACGTGCATCGCGCCGACCGCGACAGGAGGTTCTGGATGGGCCTGCGCCGCTGGCATCTGACGATGCCGTGGTTTGTGATGTACGAATTTCCGGCGGCCTATACTGGTGCCGAACTGTGTTGGCGCGGCGATATGCTCTGGCAGAACGACAGCGGCAGTTTCGCAACGCTTAATCATCCCGACATGACGTGCCGCCGCCTTGTGGCCGAGGATATCGGTCGCAAGATCTTCGGCATTGCGGTGAAGCCGGATAGCCTCAATATGACTCTGCATCCGCCGCTGCTCATCAAAGCACGGCTCATGGCCATCGACCTTGCGCGGCTCGTCGCGGTGATCGTGGTGCTTGCGCTCCTTGTGCGTGTGAGGTGGCGCGATGTAGCGCAGCCGTTCACGCTGATGGTGCTGGCGCTCGCGGTGATCGCCGTTGACGACGCAAGTTTCATCGGCGGCTGGCGGCCGATGGATGGCGGCGACGATGGCCTGTTCTACACCAGCACCGGGCGGCTGATCCTTCAGCAGCTTCTCGACGGGCACTTCGCCGCCGCGCTCGCCGGCGGCGAGGACGTCTATTACTATGGCGGTCCGGGCCTGCGCTACCTGCGCGCGCTCGAGATGATCGTGTTTGGCGACACGAATCTCGGTTATCTGTCGCTGGTTTTAGCAATGCCGGTGATCGTCCTCGGCCTTTTCAGGCGCTTTCTCAACGACCCGTTCGCGTGGCGCCTGGCGCTGGTTTTCGTCGCGGTGCCGGTCGGTGCGATCGTCGGCACGACCTATTTCCATTACGTCAAGTGGGCGGCGCGTGGCTTCGCCGATCCGGCGATGCAGATCCTGACGATCTGGGGTGTGCTTGCGCTCGTCGGCGCACGCGCGAACATGCCGCGCCGCTTTGCCGGTGCGTTCGGCGCGGCGCTGCTTTTGGCGCTTGCGGTGTTTGTGAAGCCGCTGGTTGCGCCGCTCATTGCCGTAATGCTTGGTGGCGCCGGCATCGCGGCGCTGGCGCAGCGGCAATGGCCGCGCGTCGCCGGTTTGTGCATCGGCTTTTCGCCGGTGCTGCTCATGCCGCTGCACAACTGGTACTTTGGCCATGTTTTCGTCCCGCTCACCAGCAGCGCGCAACTGCCGCAAATTTATATCGTGTCGCCGTCCGGCTATCTGGCGGCGCTTGCCGAGTTGGCGCGGCTCGACCTTACCGGTGCGCATCTGCATGCAGCGCTGGCGCAGATCGCGGCTTGGCTGCGGGAACCGAGCGAGAGCTGGATTTCCGTGCCGTTCAACGCGATTGCCGTTGTCATCGTCGTCTATGTCACGGCGCGTGGCCGCGATTTCGATCCGTGGCTGCGGTTGATCGGCGCCGCGGTAATCGCCGAATACGTGGTCGATCTGATCTACGCCGCGACGCCGCGCTATTTCTTCGAGATGTGGCTGCTGACCGCGCTGGTTGTTACCGCACTCGTCGAGCACCGGCTGCCGGACTGGCTGGCCAAGCGCGGCTGGCAAAAGGCCCGGCGCACGCTCGACGTTGCCCTTGGGAGAGCGGTAGCGTCTCCCTGACGCTCAGGCCTTGACGACCTTGTCGGAGACGATGCCGACGCGCGCGCAGGCGTTGCGCGTATCGATGACGAGACGCGCGGCGGAGCACAACCCCGCATAATCGACATTATCGTGATCGGTCACAACCAGGGCCGCGTCGAACGTGCTGACAACCTCGCGGTTCAATAAAACGCCCGTCCGTCCGGAAAATTGGGGGTGCTCGCGCATCTTCGGAAGGCGCGCGACGTAAGGGTCATGGAAGGCGGTCGTCGCGCCGCGGCGTTCGATGAGCTCCATCAATTTGAAGGCCGGGCTTTCCCGCACATCTTCGACGTTTTTCTTGTAGGCCACGCCGACGATCAGAATTTTGGCGCCGCGCAGGCCGCGTCCGGCGCGGCGGTCGAGTTCCTGCGCCAGCCGGTCGACGACGTAATGAGGCATCGAGGTGTTGATCTCGCCGGCGAGCTCGATGAACCGCGTCGAGATCTCATACTCGCGCGCCTTCCACGTGAGATAGAACGGATCGATCGGGATGCAGTGGCCGCCGAGGCCGGGACCTGGATAGAACGGCATATAGCCGAACGGCTTGGTTTTCGCCGCTTCGATGACTTCCCAGATATCGATTCCCATGGCCTCGTAGACGACCTTGAGCTCGTTCACGAGCGCAATGTTGACGGCACGGAATATGTTTTCGGTGAGCTTCACGGCTTCGGCGGTCCGCGTCGAGGAAACCGCGATCGTCTTCGGCACAAAGCCGTTGTAAAATGCCCGCGCCATCGCCAGCGCGGTCGGATCATCGCCGCCCACGACCTTGGGAATTGTGCGGGCGGAAAAATTTGGATTGCCGGGGTCCTCGCGTTCGGGCGAATAAGCCAGGTAAAAGTCCCGCCCACTTTTTAGTCCGCTGCGCTCCAGGATAGGTTTCATCACTTCCGCCGTCGTGCCCGGCCAAGTCGTCGATTCAAGCACGACGAGATGATTCTTGCGCAGGTGCGGTGCGATCGCTTCCGTTGTCTTCTCAACGAAACTCAGGTCTGGCTCGCGATGCGCGGTCAGCGGTGTAGGCACGCAGATGACGATTGCGTCGACGTGGCGGATATTCGCAAGTTGGTCCGACGCGCTCAGCCGACCAGCCTTCACCGCGGCGCCGATATCCTTGCTGGCAATGTGCTTGATATAGCTCTTGCCGCCATTGATGCTTGCGACCTTATCCGGATCGGTGTCGAAGCCGACAATGCGAAATCCGGCCGCCGCCGCGGCGAGCACCAACGGCAAGCCGACATAGCCCAAGCCGATGACGCCGATCACCGCCGTCTTGTCAATGTAAGGCTGTTCCAGCGACGTCGTCGTCATCGTTGCCTTAGTGCGCGCGTCCGATCGCTTTTGCATTTTGAGAGCATCGCCATGGTCGCCGGAGTGGCTGTAGCCTTGGTATAGCCGAGCCGATCAAGCCGAGCAAAAACGAGATAAAATACGACAAACAATGCGGAATTGCCACGTCAGGCTGCGCGGCGATCATTTGCAAAGCGCTTTGTGTGACAGTTTTTGTGGCTTGCATCAGGCGTCGCGCACCGGCAAAAGAGTGCGGCATGCGTAAAAAACCCGTCGGCATCGAGCACGGCCTTACCAATTACGGCGACCGCGATTTTTCTCGGTACATGCGGCGCTCCTTCGCCATGTCGATGGGCTACTCCCGCGATACGCTGGAAAAGCCCGTCGTCGGCATCGCCTATACGCCGTCCGGCTTCAACAATTGCCACCGGCATTTCCCCGAACTGCTGGAGGCGGTGAAGCGCGGCGTCACTGCCGCAGGCGCGCTGCCGATTGCCTTCCCCACCATTTCGCTCGGCGAAGTGTTCCTCTCGCCGACCAGCATGAAATTCCGCAACCTGATGTCGATGGACACCGAGGAAATGGTGCGAGCGCAGCCGATGGACGCGGTCGTGCTGATGGGCGGTTGCGACAAGACCGTGCCGGCGCAGCTCATGGGCGCGGTGTCGGCTGGCCGGCCGGCGATCATGCTGGTGGCGGGGCCAATGATGACCGGCCGCTACCGCGGCGAACGGCTGGGCGCCTGCACCGACTGCCGCCGCTTCTGGGCGCAATACCGCGCCGGCAAGGTCAGCGATAAGGAGATTGCCGACGTCGAGGGCCGACTTGCGACTACCGCCGGCACCTGCGCGGTGATGGGCACCGCCTCGACCATGGCCTGCCTCATGGAAGCGCTCGGCATGATCTTGCCCGGCACCGCTGCCATCCCTGCCGTGCATGCCGACCGGTTGCGCGCGGCGGAAGCAACCGGCGCCGCCGCGGTGAAGCTGATCGGCTCGCGTCTTACGCCGGAGCGCATCGTCAATGAGCGTTCGGTGGAGAATGCGCTGCGTGTACTGCTCGCTCTTGGCGGCTCCACCAATGCAGTCATCCATCTCACGGCCATCGCCGGCCGCGCCGGAGTGCCGGTGTCGCTGCAACGGCTCAACGAATTGTCAGATACCACGCCGGTGCTGGTGAATCTCAAGCCGGTCGGCAACGGCTATATGGAAGATTTTTTTGCTGGCGGCGGCGTCGGCGCGCTGATGCGCGAATTGCGCGACCTGCTGCACCTGGATTGCCTCACGGTGACCGGAGAAACGTTGGGTGAGCGGCTTAAAGACGGTGCGGACGATTGGGCCGATCGGACGATCATTGCTGACCGCAAGACGCCGCTGGAGCCACAAGGTGGGTTAATCGCCCTGTTCGGCAATCTTGCGCCCAAGGGCGCGATCCTTAAACGCTCGGCAGCCGATACCAAGCTGTTCGAGCATGAGGGCAGGGCGGTGGTGTTTTCGTCGCTGGAGGACCTCGCTGCGCGAGTCGATGACCCGAAACTCGACGTCAAGGCAGACGACATTCTGGTTCTGCAGAATGCCGGGCCGCATTCGCAAGCAGCAATGCCGGAAGCAGGCTACTTGCCGATCCCCAAAAAGCTCGCGAGCAAGGGCTTAAAAGACATGGTGCGTGTCTCCGATGCGCGCATGAGTGGCACCGCGTTCGGCACCATCGTGCTGCATGTAACACCGGACGCGGCGAGCGGCGGGCTGCTCGGCCTGGCCCGCACCGGCGATCGCATCCGTTTGTCAGTCAAATCGCGTCGCATCGATTTGCTGGTCGATGACGCCGAAATTGCGCGCCGCGCCGCCGTGAGGCGGCCGGCGGCCGCCAAGCCGAACCGCGGCTACGCCCGGCTTTACGCCGATGAAATCCTCGGCGCCGACGAAGGCTGCGACTTTTCTTTTCTGCGGCCGCGCTGAGGCTATTCGGCTGCTTCGCGCTTCGTTTTAATCTTGAAGCCTGCCGCGGTAGCGTCGTTATGAAAAATCTGGACCGTCTCGCGCGAGTAGGCATCGAGGTCCTTGCCGATCAGATCGAGTTTATTGAGGAACTCGTTCGGCACCGTAATGATGTCGCAGCCGCATTGTTCGGCCTGGAAGATATTGAGCAATTCGCGCGTGCTGGCCCACAGCAACTCGGCCCTGGGACGCGACTTCAGAATTTTCTTGCATGCAATCATGTGCGGGATGGGGTCAATCCCGGAATCCGCGATGCGGCCGGCGAACACCGAAACAATGGCCGGTGTCGCCGGGTCAAGCGCGCCGGCGACGGCACGAACCTGATCGAGCGTGAAGATGGCCGTGACGTTGAGCTCGATCCCCTCGGCGGAAAGCCTGCGGATCAGTTCGGTCGCTGGCTGAGCCTTGGTATTGGTGATGGGAATTTTCACATTTACATTAGGGCCCCAAGCTGCGATTGCGCGCGCCTGGTCGGCCATGCCGGCAAAATCATCGGCAAAGACTTCGAACGAGATTGGCCGATCCGATATCGCCGCCAGGACCTTGCGCGCGAAGGCCTCGTAGTCGGTGATACCGGCCTTGCGCATCAGCGATGGATTGGTGGTGAAGCCCTTGACGACGGGCTTCTGCGCGAGCTTGACCATGCCCTCATAATCGGCACCGTCGGCGAATAGTTTCACCTTGAGATCAATAATCGAACTCATGACATCTCCAAATTGGCACGGCCGCCGACGGTCGCTTGAGGCGATTGCGCAAAACGCTTGCCACCGTCAGAAGATCAATCGATTCATACCATATTCGCTGCTGAGCGCACCACGCGGTGGCATTTAACCCGTTGAAAAAATGACTGTGGCGGCGCGGATGACCTATGTCCTCTGTCCCCTGGGCCAAGCCGTGGCAAACACCGGTACCAATTGGCGCGCACGAGAGCTGGGTGGGAACTCTTGGCAATCAATCTAAAGCACCTTTTTAGTGAGGGTAACGAAGCGACGCCTAGTCTGGAGCCAGCGGACTGTTATCCCCGACTACGGCGTTGCATGGGGAGCGTTGGTGGAGAACGGACGCGGCGTCATTTGAACGACTTGTTAACGCTAAGTTCGACGATGCAGTTGGGTGAAAGAGATGCGATCGGTCGCATTGGCGAACCTTAAGGTCCCTTTCACACATATATTGCAACTTTATCTATTACAAATTTAGATTTCGGGAGACGCTCACATGGCTCTCAGCAGCGCTCAATTGCGTGATCCGAATTGCGAAGTCACCGACAGTGACTATGATACTATTTTGTCGGCAATTATGGAAACGTCGCGCGGTAGATGGTTTTTGTCGGAATTTGCGCGACGCAATCGTTATGCGGACACGAATATCCTACTGTCGGCACTAAACAATATTAAGGAAACGCTAGACTTCTTCAGAAGGGCATCGCGTCCTAATTTAATCAAGACAGTTGCCCCATCTGCGAGTGCTGCCAGTCCGGCGGATAAACCCGCGGCTTCAGGAATGTCTGTCGTCTTATCTCCTTATTCGAAAACCATTTCCTACAGCAAGACTGCGCAGGCTCCAATCGCGCCGGGGACTGCAATGCCGCAAGTGCCTCGCATCGACGTTGCAGCTCGCGCAAGTTTCCAATCGACGGTGCTTTGTGCTGAGAGCGGCGCGTTCGAGTTCAAATAATCGTAGAAGCATAATCGGGGTTCGTGGTGCCCGCGATTTCAACCCGGTCGATAAGGCGGCAATTACGTCGCCTGTTATGCGACGCCGGAATTTAAATGAATAAGATTCAAGTGTTGCTGTAAATATGATTCGGTCATATTCGCCACAGTTATGCTGTCGCCGTGGCCCAAGTTGATGACCGCATCCCCATGCGAGGCATCTATGCCGTTCGAGGTAATTGCTGCCGTCAGATGGGCAACGTCGATCGCGTTATAGCCGTCGAGTTCGATGGTGTCGGATTCGGGATGGAAATTTGTGATCGTATCGGGGCCAAAGTGCTCGTTGGCACTAAAGACAAAATTCTCGCCGCCCGGGCCACCAATGGAGACGGATATTGTTTGCGCGGTCGGCATGGTGGACACTGGCGGATCGGTGATAAGCGTGCCTCCAGACCCATCCGACAAAATTGCGAAACTTGCCAACGAATATTCACCATTCGCGAAAGTGACGCTATCGACGGTGTGGCCCGACTCAAAGATGGTGAGCGTGCCACCGGTGTCGGTGCTGGCATTGGCGTCGTAGGCGAGGGTGACATTCGAATCAAAGGAAATGTCTTTAAGGTCGATCGCATCCGAATGAGCTGTGTCGGGTGAGGTTCCAGTAAATCCAGAAATTTGGCCAGAGAAACTCGTCGCGTCCCCGAGCACAAGCTCACCGTATGCCGGCGCCCCGGCGCCATTATCAAACGTGACGTTCACGTTCGACTGCGCGTCAAATATTAGTGTGCCGCCTGCGATGATCGCGCTACCGCCGCTGACGGAATTGTGGATCTGCAGCGTGCCACCATTCGTTGCTTCAAGTATTCCGTCATTGGTGATGGTGTTGCCCGTGTCGAGCGTGAGCGTGCCGCCGGAGATATTGGCGTCAATCGTGCCATGCGTCTCATTGACCAGCGTCAGATTGCCGTCGCCAACGCCGATCTGACCAGCGCCGGAGATGGTGTTATCGACGTTCGTCAGTGTAGTAGCCGCAGTCGTGCCAAAGATAACGTTCGCGTGGCTATCCGATAGAGTGAGTTCACCACCGCCTTCAAGCGTGACGCCACCGCCGGTGATTTGAAGATTAGTTACGTCACCGGCGGAGTTCAGCGCAATTACACCGGTATTATCGATCGCACCTTGTAGCGGCAGTGTCGCGCCGTCGCTCACCGTAATGGTGTCGTTATTGTCGAGAACGGGCTGATAGACGATCAGCGCATGCCCGCTACCGTCGTTCTCAATCGTAAAATTCGCCAGCTCGTAACTTCCGACGAAGGTGATGCTGTCAAGCGCATGGCCCTGAGCGTTGTCCAAGGTCAGCGTCCCGCTACCGTTCCCGTTGTCGGTATAGGTGGTCTTATCCATCGCTACGTCGGCAAAGTTGACGTCGGCGAGGTTGATTAGGTCCGAATTCGAGGTCGTCCCGTCCCCCGCAAAACCGACGATTTGGCCGCTGAGATCCTTGGAATCTTCGAGTACGAGCTCGCCAGTGTTGCCATCGTTATTCGTAAAGCTCACCGTCGCCGTGCTTGCGGCTGCGATGTCCAGCGTTGTGCCGCTGTCGATCGTTACCGTGCCGGAATTTGCCGCCGGATCTGAGAATAACGTCCCGCCGGCTCCATCATTCGCATATTCAAAATTTCCAGAAACGTATTGCCCAAAAAAGGAAATTGTGACGGGAGTTGAGCTCCCTCCATCGCCAAAGGTAACTGTAGTGGTGTTGCTACTCGAATTGTACACGGCGGCTGCGGACATTTGCCCCAGTATGAACTTGAAATCCTTTAGATCGATCTGATTCCCCGCGCTCTGCGGAGAACCTTCCACGAGACCGTCGATCAGTCCCTGAAAGTCGTGCGAATCATCGAGGATTAATTCGCCTTGGCCGTTCGCGGCTTCGAAATTTACGGTTTGGCCAGAGGAAACAGCACCGGAAATCTCGAGCTTGGCGCCGCTGAAGATGTTGATCGACCCCGTTCCGGTAATATTCCCCGTAACATCTACTTCTAAGGTCTGTGAGCCGTTCGCGGCAAGCGCTTCGATAATGCCGTTGTTAGCGATGCTGCCGTTAATCATCAGCAGGCTGTTGCCGGCGGCCTCTAACGTGGCGCCGGCTTCGTTGCTGATGACGTTCGTTCCAGTACTGAGAACAAGTTCGGTGCTATATAGCGCGGCGACGACTCCATAATTGTTCAGCGTCAAATTGGCATCGCCGATGCTGCCGGCGCCGCTGATGGTATCGTGATTGTTCAGCGTCGCTGCAATGCCATTGACAACGATAAGATTGTCGTTGCTGTTGCTTAGCGTCAGCTTGCCACCGGCGAGCGTCACGTCACCCGCGATTATTAGTTCGGTCGCCGCGGTAGTGCCGTTGAGCGTGATCGTCCCGCCGTTGATAGTGGTGCTCGAAAGCAACAGCGCACTACCGTTGTCAACCTCCAACGTTCCAGAATTGGTTACGGTGTCCTTGAGCAACGTCTCAACCATTGGGCTGACGACTATGATGTTGGGCAAATTAATGATGATGTCCTGGGTCGGGCTCGGCACCGCGCCCGTACTCCAGTTCATCGGATCGTTCCAATCTCCCCCAGCAGTGTTGATAAAATAATCCGCATTGATGTTCATAGGGGGTGGTGGCGGTGGGATGTAAAATATGTTCGATGGCGCCGGAACGCCGCCCACCGGACCACTGCTAATATTGTTATTCAGCGTTGGCGGCGGTGTACCAATAGACGGAAGGGGTGAATAATTGATCGGTATCGTCGGAACGAGGAATGTGGGAGGCGTACTCGATCCGTTTGGCCCTGTAGTGGTCGGGCCTTGCTGCAACCCCAACGAAAACGTTTGTAGTGCCGCTTGCTGGTCGTCGAGCAGGCGCGTCATATCAGCGACGCTATTCGTGACGTGGTCTACGCTGATTGACGATCCAAGCCGACGCAGCACGACTGTTTCGCCCGGATCGTCAACGACGATGTGGCGTGGGGCCGCTTCCTTAGTTGTGAGCTCGAAAACGCCATGTTCAAAGTCTTTGTAGGTAATAATGCCATCATCAACAAATAGGGCATTTGAACTATCCGCCTGAACTTCATTGACAACAGCGAAGTACAATGCGGCGAGGGATAAAATCCCAATCCCGCCCGTTAGTGTTCGACCGCGAATGCTGGCGACAGGCGTGTCAAAACCAAGACGTCCCCCCTTCGCGACCTTGCCCGCGGTGAAGGAGAAGCCCCCTTGGGTAACGTCGAACATCGCTGACGGAGAGGCTTCATTCCAAGCGAATTCTCTTACGACGGTGCAGGTGTCATTCGCGAGATTGAGCACCGTACCGTCGAAGAAAGAAATGCGGATTTGGCCGTCGGCCTTAGTCTCGATGACGTCGCCCTGGCTAATCAGGTCGCCGACTTTGACCGGGGCGATCGCGCCGGCTCGCGTGACCGTTGCGGAACCCGTTACCGTTTCGATTTTACCGACAAATTCACCCCCCGCAGTATCAGACCCCCACATTGAGGTATCCGCACTGCCTTCGCTGCCCAGCGTAACGCGGGTATGCTCGTACATCGGCCTGCCCACTCATTCGCACGCGCCGTATCCCGTTATATTTTCTTGTGTTTTCGCCGCCGGGCGCTCACAATCAATTAATTTAAAGATAACATCCATGGGTCCGGTAAGCAACGATTAAGCATATCGCTCCGGTTTTGAATGTGATTTCGATCACGGGGCGGATGTCATTTGGCGCTGTTGGCCGCTGGTATTGTTGCGACGCGGGAATTAACAGGGTAGATTAACCATAAGGGTAGAGCAGCCCTAAAGGGGCCGATGATGCGCATGCATCCGTTCACTGCCTTACTCACTGCCAGCATTTTGATGTTCGGCGGGCTGGTTGCGTTTCCGGCCTGGTCGCAAGACCCGTCGATAAAACCGATCGGAAAGATCATATCTGCAAAGGGCGAGTTTAGCGTCGAACACACCGGCGCGGTCGTCGTTCAGGCGGCGCTATCCAGTCCAAGTGCCAAGGCCAAAATTGGTGATCCGATCTATCTCGGCGATATCGTGCAGACCGGTGCAGATGGTCGTATTGGGATTAGCTTCACCGACGGCACGGCTTTTGATTTGTCGAGCAATGCCCGCATGGAAATGACCGAATTCGTGTATGACCCGAATAGCAAGTCGAATTCGACGTTATTGAGCCTGACCAAGGGTGAATTCACTTTCGTCGCCGGCAAGATTGCCAAGACCGGTGATATGAAAATCGATACGCCTGCTGCGACCATGGGAATCCGAGGGACAACTCCGCACGTCGAGGTATCGAGTGACGGAACCGTGAAATTTTCGACGCTTATTGAAGAGGGCAAGGACAAAGTATTGCAGAAGTACGGCGCTGCAACGACAGTCACTCCACATCAAGCGCAGAGCGGGTCGGCGCCGGATGGAGGTGTGTCGAAGCCGATCCAGAAGTTCCATTTTGACATTTGTAAAGACTGCTAATTTATTTCATTTGCAATGAGCTGGTATAAGTTGTTCTCAAAACCAGCCCTCCACAAAGGAACGTTCGCGCAGCGCATCAGTAGCGAGCGAGCTATGTTCGATTTAATGGCCGGAAAATTAGCATGATGTATCGTCCATGGCGCGGCGCAATCGGCGCAGTCGGAATGATGCTGAGTTTGCTGTTTCTAGGATCTTGGTCGGCGGCACAAGATTCAAAATCCGGGAGCAAGTTTAAGAATATCGAATTGTGTAACGGCATTGATCGCAGTTCGCCTGAGCCGCAGATCACCGGTTGTACGGCATTGATTGACGCAGGCAACGATACCACTCGAGTCTTAGCGATCGCCCACAACAATCGTGGCGACGCGCTCATTGCAAAAGGGGACTACGACAGCGCAATTGCGGACTATGACGCGGCAATCAAGCTGGATCCCACTTACGTCAAGCCATTTAACAATCGAGGTGTTGCTTATCTTAAGAAGGGTGAGTATGCGCGTGCGATCGAGGAATTTGACCAGGCGATCAAGTTTAATCCCACTTACGCTAACGCATTTGCTAATCGCGCTGAAGCTTATAAGAAAATGCGAGAATACGCGCGCGCCGCGCAGGATTACGACAATGCAATACGGATTAAATCAGATGAGGAAGCGCTGTGGAATGAGCGCTGTTGGGTTCGTGCTATTCTCGGACAGTTGCAGCCGGCGTTGGCTGACTGTGGTGTAGCACTTCGCATGCGGCCTAACGACGCCAACGCCCATGACTCACAGGCGTTGACCTACTTGAAGATGGGTCAAATCGATTCGGCCATTGCGAGCTACAATGCGGCGTTACGCTTCGATCCGAAACTGGCGAGCGCGCTTTATGGACGCGGACTTGCCAGGCTTAAGAAAGGCGATATATCCGGCGGCGATGGCGATCTCGCAAAAGCAAAAGGTCTGGATCCGAAAATTGCTGATGATTTCTCACGCTACGGCGTGCAGTAAAAATAAATTTCGATTGAACTCTTAGCCTTAGCAACAGCGGCCGGGATCGATATGCCCGCGCGCATCGGACTACAATATCTCGCATTCGATGAACGAGCACATCGACAGACACGGGCGATGCTTGCGGCAGACCAAACGTGTCAGCCAAGCGGCGGTCGGAAACAGATTTAAGGTTGTGGTAACTGTCCAGTCATGAACTGTTTAGGATGCACGACTGAGCCACAGTCGATTTCAACTGCATTCCAGGCCGCTTTTTACCCGGGCCGGCGATCGATAAGTCTCAATTTAGAATCCGTTCACCGCAACATCTTAGAATCCGTTCACTGCAATATCGATCATCCTTGCGCCTGTCTTAGATCATAAACCCCATCGCAAATTATTGAGCGCAAAACGTCCGGCAAAGTTTCGGAAATTGGATCGGTAAGCCCGACCAAAATTTCGAACGACACCGGGGCGCTCAAGCATGTTTGCCTTTGTCAAAAAGGTACGGCTCTTATTTTTGCTCGCGCTTTTCTGCGATGTCGCGCTCGCAGATACGCCGGGTGAGCTTTCCTTGGCACCAAAGTTACTTCATAGCATGGTGCCAGATGTTCAGCTGAAGAATGAAAGCAAATCGAAGCCCCTTGCACATTCTCAATTCGCTTCATTCACGCTAAACAATACGGAGCGTGACGAGGGCGTTCCGAGAGCTGCGGAGCCATTCAACATAGCGGCAGCTGTGAGTTCATCAGGCGACACCTCAGCAAAATGGTCGGAGCTTCAGAGTCGTATTGCTGCCGACGATAGAATGCTTGCGGCTTGCCGTTCCGACGACAACAAATGTTCTCCGGCTGCGCGTCGTTTTTTGTCCATTGTTGAACTTGGTCGCGAACACCATGGGCGTGCACGCTTAGCTTGGGTTAATCGCGCCGTGAATATGAGCATCCGACCTATGAGCGATTGGTCCCAATATGGCTATGCCGATTACTGGGCTTCGCCGCTTGAGACGCTCCGCAGCCTTGCGGGCGATTGTGAAGACTATGCAATTTTAAAATACATCGTGCTGCGGGAACTAGGCGTTGATGCTGATGATCGGCGGCTCGTGATCGTGAGAGACGAGAGTCGCCAGACAGAGCATGCGATCGTCGCTATACGTTACGAGCAAAAATGGATAATCTTGGATAACCGGACATTGGCGACGATCAACGCCGAAGAAGCAGCACAGTATCACCCGTTATTTGTCATGGATTATCGAGGCGTGAGAACGTATTCAACTGTTGCTGCGATTCATTAAGCAGGAAATTGTGTACGTG
The DNA here is from genome assembly GCA_963753925.1 of uncultured Alphaproteobacteria bacterium. GTDB lineage: Bacteria > Pseudomonadota > Alphaproteobacteria > Rhizobiales > Xanthobacteraceae > Pseudolabrys. Next base: position 129,464 of record CAVWEF010000006.1, on the reverse strand, counting down.
TTGGAGCCGACTGGCAAAAATATTCGCGCATTAATTTCTTCGTTCAGCAATATCAAGTTGGCGCTTCGCTAACAGAGAATCCAACAAGGCTCCGACCATCTGGCTGGTAAGTCGTACATTATATGGGGCCGTCGATGGCCTCCAATGATCCTAGCCGAAACCAAATACATCGTTTCACGATTTCAATGCTCGTGATGCCCCATTGGCGGCCCTGCCGCTCGCTATGGCGCAAAATGGCGCTCGGTCTCAATCTGGGACATTGCGCTTTTGATTTGAAACCGAATAGGCCCCAAACGGTGTGACCTGTAGTTGGCGTCGGTCATTAACCATTCGCCGAAACACGCTTTGTAGCCAATGACCAGGCGCCCTAGGATTTTGGCGTGGCGATTGGCGTGGGGATAAATATGAAAAAGGCAATTATTATCGGCGCCGCCATGATGGCGGCTATTTCGCTTTCGTCATCTGGTGCAAATGCTGCTGTCGCGCCCGTGGTGCCACCGGCTGGTGGTGGCGGCAGCTTGAACCTAACCGTCCCATGGATTGTCGGGGGCTGCGCTGCCGGCATCATCCTTGCCGCAGTTGTTGCCAATTCGCGGGACAATCGCGAACTGGCGGCGCCTGAAGCGTGGACTTGCGGGCTGCTGTTTTGGTTTGAGCGTCCAACGGAGAAAAAGCCGGCGCATCACGCTCGGCACAGATAACGTCGAACAATGCGATGAGTACGCTCGCCCACCTTCGCGAGCAAAACGTACCCACAGCGAACCCCGCCCGGCTTAAGGGCGGGGTTACTGTAGATAACCTGTCGGGCTGTGGCGCTTCCCGGCAGGTTTTACGCAAACAATTATGATGGTGCGTTGCAGCAGATTTATGTCGGCGCGCCAAGTTCTCACAGAAATTTCGCTCGAGTTCAGCTAATATCTAAAGTGTGTTGCCGAGACCACACAAGTCCCACCATGGAGCTCTAATTCAACGAGGAACGCCTAACGTTCAAACCAAAAACAATGCTTCAGCCGAAGCCGGAGTTTAGAACGCGACCATGAGTGAAGAAATCAAAAATCCAGGCAACAGGGTGGATGCCTCATCTAACGGTACATTTCTCGCGTTCTGGAGGGGGGGTGGTGTTTGAGAATGGTCGGGTAAGGCGTTTCGAAACTGAACGCGTAGCTTGGGAATTTCTTAGTCGATGCGATGCGGCTGGGAAAATTATACATTGACCGACGTTGAAAAGGGAGCCGCTCATGCGCTTGGCATTGGCGATGATTGTGTGCGTGCTTTCATTCACCCTCACCGGATGTTTTGAGGGGCCACAGGGCCCCCAAGGTCAAAAAGGTGACAAGGGCGATCCGGGCTTAGCAGGAGCTCAAGGGCCCAAAGGTGACAAAGGCGATCCCGGTGCGCCGGGCACAACTCTAAGAGTTGCTGAAAATGAGTGCGCCGAAGGCGAAATCATGGTCAGTGCTTATTGCATCAACACTGCAGGAAATTCTGTTCAGATACAGCCAACCGGGGAGCGGGGGGCGCACTGCGTAACACCCGGCGGCGTTTCAAACCCAGGCGGAATATCTGCAGTCGTTTTTTGCATGAGGCGGCCATAGCCTTCGCGTCCCAACGTGGTCGGATTGTCCACGCAGTTATGAGACAAAAGAATTTCGCAGGGGCGGACGTCTTGGGCTCGAATACGTGAGGGGTCAGAATAACCGAAGGCCCGTCAATTCAGCGAACGCGCGCTTAATTCTTCGGGTTCTCAGCGCCATGTTTGCGCTCGAGCGCAACCAATCGGACGCTCAATTCGCGCAGCGTTTGTATAGCAGCCGTCATCGTTGAGGAATTACCCAAGCTGCTTTTAACAACAGCCTTTTGACGTGCGATCTCCGCTCGCAAAGATGCAATCTGAGTCTGAACATCCGTCGTCGAATCTTGCGGCATGGTTTCTTCTAGCACATTGACGTTGGGCAAGCGATTCAAAAAAACTTCGCGGCACACTCATCGCTCGCGCATGAATGCCATATTCGTCTTGCGCATCGCTGTCGTGATTTGCTGGGCCAGCAGGATTGTTCCCACGACGTCGTCAGAATCCCAGAGCCAGGTCGACGAGAAATCCGCCAACAATCGGGCGTTTCAACTTTAATATATCATTAGGGTTAGTATTGTATTGATATTTCCAATTGTGAGGTCGTTATGCGTACCATTCTCGAGGCTATCGAGGTTCCAGAGATCTTGGCGCTTTTGGCCTTTGCGCTTTTTGCAACTGGCGCAGAGTGTTGGTTGCAACTGCCGCTCTAAGGTTGGCAGAGGCTAGCCTCGACCCAATAAGCCACTAAGGATTCAGCGATTTGCGTATGAGCTGCCGCCGGCGCTCATTTGCGATCTGGCGCCAGTTTCCGACGTCAATTAGAATCTGACGGCTGCAAATGTATCGACGCTGGTGAAGATAGCAAATGTGCACCCGTATTCGTTGCACACTAATGATTGCGATGGTCACGATGACTGGCGGTGGACTGAAGCGGCAGGCGACCGGCAATTGATTGATGGCGACCGTCGCCCATTACGCCGCCCAAATTCGTTTGCGAGATCGCGTCTATTGCATTTTGTTTGAAAGTTGCTCTTGGCGATCAAGCAAGTCCCGTAAAGTCATAATGCAGATCGAAAGGTTTTCAGTGGCCGCCTTGCGCTGATCGGCAGTCATATTTGTCGAGGCCAAATCTGCCCAGAGCCGGCTAATCGACTCCCGCACGTTGCTAATTTCCCAATTGAGTTTTTCGTCGGCCATCAAGTTTGCCGCTTGGGAACTTTTGCTCAATTGCCGTCGCATAAGATCCTAAATGCAATTACATCACAACGATCACAAAGCACCAGGCCGAAAAATCTCTGCGCACTTTCCGGACACAAGGTGGTCCGCAGTTTACAGCGTCCGCATCATATTTGGCGATAAATAAACTTGGCGAAAACGCTTAGCGTCGTCGGAAAGCGAATTGGCGCTAGTCTACGATACAGCTAGGCCGAGGCGTTGGCGAAATTTGGTACGCGGACCTTACAGTCCGAAAACTTTTCCTACTAAGCGCTAGTCGGGGGTCTGCTATGCTCCCAAAAGCGATCGAGATTTTGCCGTGCGCGAACGCACACATGCCGAGGAATGCCCCACCGAAAACGAACGCAAACGTGATCAACGAAATTGTTAGTGGACTCACGACAACTCCTTTGAGGGACAGTTTGAACCTACTGCAATGCCAGAAATTGTAGCATTTTGCGACCAGGCGATCAGGCCCAATGTAGCTTATGGGTCATTCGCGACATAGCAATTTAGCCCTATCGCCGACGTTTGTCGGCTCTTAGTCCAATAGGCGACAAACGCGGGCACGGTTGGTTTGTCCGTTAAGTGCCAATCAGCGACATCGCACTTGCGGCAAAATAGCAACCACATTCATTGCACTCACGTGGCGGTGAAGGAGCCGTCCATAGCATCGTATGCGGACTAGGTCTTCAAACCGCACCTAAGGAGTGAGGGTCCATCACGGATAGTATCCAACCCCGCACCCGATCTGTCCGATCCTGCGTACCAAACTGACTTTTTTTACTGGAGTAGGCTCGGCAGGCGGTGGCTTCTTGGCCAAATAGGTGATCTCGGTAATTTCGCCTTCGGGTTTTTGGGCAGCTTCGAAAATTTGTTGCCCACTGCCTGGAAATGTTCGGATATCTGAACCGGCAGTCTGCCCAGTAATAACGACCCCGTCGGAAAGACGGAAACAGAACGGGTATATATTTCCATCCCTAAATCCATCCGTGCCCGCGCTAAACTTTTGCATCGCTGCGTTCTGGTCCCGTTGAGCGGCGACGACAACACGCGCAAGCATCTCCTTCGCCTTTTCGGCATCGCCAGGATCGGCGACCGCGAAGGAACCTGTTGCCAAGAAAATAAATACTGCAGCGAGGGCTCGCATGGGGTCGGGCTTCCTCATTTTCAGTTGAACGGAGGATACTGAACCATGCGACCTTCCTCAAGTCATCATAGAAACCGGCGACCGAACAGCATCAGTATACCCGCCTTGGGTCACGTGTGGACGGCGCCTTGGCAAGAACTTTCTGACGTTTCTGCAGCATTGGTCGGGTGCGGTCACGTGTCCGGCCTGTTGATGCGGCTGGTATGGCCGCTGGCCCTAATGCTCTGCGCGGATCGGGTCCCAATCGTTAGCACGCACTTATAGAGCGGTGCGATGACCCAAACGGGTTCTCCCTATCCCCGGAACGACCGTGTCTGCATTACGTCGTCATGCCCTCGCCAATTGGTGGTACCGATCTGCCTGCTGGCGTTTGTTATGCCGCCATCAGCGGCGTCGGCTCCTTGTATCTCTCACCGCGGACCATAATGGCCCATGCCATCCGTGCAATCTTGTTAGCCAGCGCCACCGCAGCAACCATTGTTGGTCGGCGCTCCATCAACCGGGCGAGCCACGGCCGTCTCTCGGTGCCGTGCTTTTGCGCGTAGCGGATGACCGCCATTGCGCCGGCGACGAGCAACCATCGTAAGTAGCGATTGCCCTGCTTGGTGATGCTGCCGAGCCTGTCCTTGCCGCCGGTCGTATGCTGCTTCGGCACCAACCCAATCCAGGCGGCAAGACTGCGTCCCGATGAGAATGTCTTCCAGTCGCCGATCTCGGCGACCAGAGCAGTGGCACCAATCGGGCCGATGCCCGGAATCTCCTCCAGCCGTCGGCTCGGCTCGCACGAGCGATGCCAAGCCAGGATATGCTTGTCGATGGATTTGATCTCGGCACCGATGGCGCTGTATTGCCGCGCCATCACATCAAGAATAGCGCGGGTGGCCGGAGCGATCCGGTTATCCGCGCCATCCGCGATGAGCTTGAGCAACTCGCCTATCCCATTACGGCCCTTGGCCGACACGATGCCAAGTTCCGCCAGGTGCCCGCGTAGGGCGTTGCTCAACATCGTGCGCTGACGCACCAACAATTGCCGAGCTCGGTGCAACATCAAGGCAGTCTGCTGCTCCTTGGTCTTGATCGGCACAAACCGCATCGATGGCCGCGTCACTGCCTCGCAGATTGCAGCAGCATCATTCGCGTCGTTCTTGCTGCGCTTGAGATAGGCCTTCACATAGCTCGGCGGCATCAGCCGCACCGTGTGGCCAAGCGCTTGAAGCTCGCGGCCCCAGTGATGGGCTGATGGACAGGCTTCGATCCCGACAAGGCACGGCTGCAGAGCGGCGAAGAACTCCAGTAGCTTCAAACGACTGACGCGCTTGCGGATCACCACCGCGCCTGAACCATCAACCCCGTGTACTTGGAAGACCGACTTCGCAATATCCAGACCAATCGTGCTAACCTCGCCCATGGACGGCTCCCCTCGATGTGGTTTGCTACAACGCAGCCACCCTATGGCACTCTGATGCCGCAAGAGTGGGCGCCGTCCACAGCATCATTAGCGGACAAACAGTTCCCCAGCCAAACCCAACCGATGTCCGCTTTACCCCCGATCGTGTTGCAAAACTCCCGTTGAGACGACTCGCGAAGCGTGATTCCGTTGGTTTGAGACGGACATCGTCGGGAGCTTCGCATGATGGGTCGGGGGGATGATAGTCAGGTCCAGTTCCTGTATGCGTTTGATCTCGACAAGGTGGTGCCACCTGAACATCTTGTCCGCCAGATCGATGGCGTTCTCGATCTGAGTTGGGTGCACAGGGAGCTCGCGCCTTACTACTCGCACACCGGCCGGCCCTCGATCGACCCTGTGCTGATGATCCGGATGCTGCTCGTGGGCTACGTGTTTGCGCTTCGGTCGGAGCGGCGGCTGTGCTCCGAGGTGCAGGTTAATCTGGCCTATCGTTGGTTCTGCAAGCTCAGTGTTGAAGATCAGATCCCCGATCATTCGGTGTTCAGCCGCGCCCGGCACGAGCGCTTTCGTGAGAGCGATGCCCTGCGGCGGGTGTTCGAAGGCGTAGTGGCGATGTGCATCGCGGCCGGGCTCGTTGGCGGCGAAGCATTTTCGGTCGATGCCAGCCTGATTAGGGCGGATGTGGACAAGAAGAAGCGCCTCCCCGGCGACCAGCCGATTGCATGGCCGACGATATCCCATGCGGTTCGAGAGTACCTTGCGGCCCTTGATGCTGCCCGCAACGAGGAGAAGGATGGCGGTGGAGACGGCGGCGGCTCAAGCAGCGGCGGCAGTAGTCGAAGCAAGCCCCCCAAGGAAGTCTCGCTGACCGATCCGCAGGCATCCTGGGTGACCAGGCCGGGCATGAATCCCTTCTTTGCCTACGATGCGAACTATCTGATCGACAACAAGGCGGGGATCATTATCGATGCCGAGGGCACCCGTGCTAACCGCACAGTGGAAGTCACCGTCACCCAGACCATGTTGGACCGGGTCGGACGCCGCTTCGGTCTCCGGCCACAGAGGTTGGCAGGCGACACTGCTTATGGCGCGGTAAGGCTGCTCAAGTGGCTGGTGGATCGCAACATCACACCGCACATTCCGGTATGGGACAAGTCGGCGCGCCTCGATGGCACCTTCAGCCGAGCCGACTTCGTCTTTGACCCGGAGCACAACATCTATACATGTCCTGGCGGCGCGGAGCTGACCAGCACCGGCAACATCGATCAGGGCCACATCGTGCACTACAGGGCCAGCAAGAACGACTGCTCAATCTGCTCTCTGAAGCCCAAGTGTACGACGGCGGTCGTGCGCAAAGTCACCCGCGATCTCAATGAGGATGTTCGCGATCAGGTCCGCGCGCTGGCCAATACACAAGCCTTCGAACAATCACACCGCGAGCGCAAGAAGGTCGAGATGCGGTTTGCGCACATGAAGCGCATCCTCAAGCTCGACCGGTTTAGATTGCGCGGCCTCAACGGTGTCAGGGACGAGGTCTTGCTCACCGCAACCGCGCAGAATCTGAGGCGGCTCGTCAAGTTACGCGGCCGTGCCCCACCGCCATTCGCAGCCGGGTGCCCAGCCTAGCGCGAGTTAGGCATTGGTGCCGAACCGGTGATGCCGCAGCTCCCCCAATCACGGAGCGGGAAAAGCGAGGGGCCAAAACTCACGGCCGAGCCCCGTCGTCGAAAGCAATCGAGTTTTGCAACACAATCCCCCCACTAGCCGACATTCGGGGGTGCGGCTGAGTTCGCCCCGCACACGCTTGTCGCTACAGTATAATATCTTTCTCGCAAGCCCGAACGATTAGCCGCGATGGCAGTTATCCCTGCGCCACCACCCTCCCTTCCGCCCCGGTTTGCAGTCCGACCGCGTCGAATTGATACCAAATCGAAGCTTGAGTGGCGCTCCGGGAGCTGTAACCAAAGGCCGTTCTACCGTGGATCATCGTGCAAGATTTTCAACGCTGAATGCTAGCTACGAAGATTTTCTGTTTGCGCCGGTCTGCGAGGACGCAAACGGGATGCACCTCAGCGTCATTTCTGCTTTGGCGCGGACTAATGTCGATCCGTGGGAGGAGGCTACCCGGTTGGCGGCCATGCCCAAGGCGATCGCGGAGAAGACGCTGCTCTCGATCCTCGATCTGGTCTCGGGCCGGAGCTGGAAGTCGTCGCCGGAAGCGGCGGCCATTGCCGCGCGGCTGGTTCGGCTTCTGCCGCAGTCTGGCGAGGCTGCGACCATGGCCGCAACGGCGACCGCAAATGCCGCGCCAGGAATAGCAAAAGTCCTCAATCTACAGAAAAATTACTGGTGGCTGTGGGTGGCCATGGCGCTGGTGATGTCGTTCATGACGCAGCACCATCAGGCGACGACATCGAGCGCGCCTGCCGTCGCATCCGAATCCGGCGCAACGCCCCAATCAAAGAACAGCACCCAAGCCCCGGATCCGGTCGGTCAGTCCCGATAGTCTTGCCATTCTGCGTGGCGAAAAATCGACCGGCGAGGCCGTTTTGCGTTCACGGCCTTCCTCAGGCAAGTGCTGCGATGCACAGCCAATGTCGCAGTTGGGTCAATCGCTACCGACCCATCGAGCCCGCTGCGCCGTCCGTTGTCCGTTGTTACTCCAATCGCGTCATTGGCGGTGCAATGCAGCGAAGGACGCGACGCGCCAGGAACGGACATCCAAATAAGGCACGACTGAAACGAGCTATCTGTGGCGTTTTCCGGCCGCGAGCATCGAACACGCCTTCTCGGCGCGCCTTTGGCGTGTCTCGTAGTCTTTCGCTGAATCTACCCAGCTAGCAAAGTCCCTGCGCTCAAGTGATGTAAGCACGCTCCACTGAGTCTTCGCCTTTGGGGTGCCCCCAAGAGCTTTGTGAAGAGTCATCGGCACGATCGCGAAGCAGCAGGGGCGTCGTTTTCCCGAGGCAAGTCTACTAGGAATGCTTTCGATCCGGCGTTTCCGCGTTTCTGATTGCTTTGCTGAGTCTATCCACATAATGAAGTCATTGCGTGCGAGCGGCGTGAGATCGCTCCACTGGGCCTTCGCCTTCGGCGTAGCCGCAAACACTTTGCGAAGATCTTCTGGCACTCTGGGATCTGGTTGTTCTCTTTTCATGTGCTTAATTAAAGCTGACTTGGGGTCTTCATGCCAGACGGTAGTAATTGCCACTCATGCGAAACACACGGACGCCGGAACTGCGGCAGCGCGATGTCGCCTATGGGTCAATCGCGACGTAGTTATTGAGCTTCGGAGCTGACGTTTGTCCGTTGTTGGTCCAGAAGGCGACAAACTTCGGCGCGGTCGGCTTTTCCGAAAAGTGCCAAAAGCGGACTTTGGTGCCTAACGCTAAGCGGCGGATAAACACAGGATTGGCTGCCGTTTGTTCGAAATACCGACTGAATGTACCGGACGCGGTTACAGGGGCCACCATAGGCAACGGCTAGATAATTCCTCGAACTGCGTAATATTCATCGCAATAGTCCAAATCATCCCCATATACGGTCTTCAATATTCAACAGACAGACCAAACGGCGCAATCGACCTGGCAACCATTCGACTTGCGTCACTGAGGGAGCCCGCATGTCCACGGCAGACCAATATCGCGCCAAAGCAGCGGAGAGTGGTGAATTACTCAGACGCACTGACATTGCGAACTCCGCCGTCTCCTTTTCGAAATCCAACGTAATAACTGGAATATTCGATGGCGCATAAGTTCAAAATCAGTCAGCTCGTCCAGCTCGAGCCGAGCGTGCTTCGATCATCGGCCATGGGGCCCTATGAAATTCGTCATCTCATTCCTTCTTCAGATCGGGATCCCAACGATCCAATTTACCGCATCAAGAGCACCGCTGAAAAACATGAGCGAGTCGCCGCTGAAAGCGAGCTCACACTTTCGGCCAGCGCTTTCGCCTGATTCCATCGGGGCATCCGAATGTGCTCCCTCGTCCAAATATAAAGTAGGGTTATGACGATTGAACATGCGCTCGCGCACTGCTTATCGAAGCCTTGGGGTGTCGTAGATACACGCCCGTGGAGTAGCGCAAGAGACGCAACCAATGCGATCGGCGAAATCTGGTACGAGCGTCCCGATTCGACGGCCGCCTCTCCCTCGCTTCTTTTGAAGCTGCTGTTCACGAACCAGCCCCTGTCCATCCAGGTTCATCCGGACGACGCGTACGCGCGGTCGATCGGACTACCGAACGGAAAAACCGAAGCTTGGTACATTTTGAGTGCCGCGCCCGAGGCCAAGGTCGCATTGGGCCTAAAACGGCGAATTAGCCCGGCCCAGTTGCGTCACGCCATCGATGACGGCTCGATTTCGGATCTTGTCGTGTGGCAGGCGGTGCATCCGGGCGACGCGACGTTAGTCGCCGCCGGAACGATCCACGCGATCGGTGCAGGCCTGGTGATCGCGGAAATCCAGCAACGCAGTGACGCGACCTTTCGCCTTTTCGATTTTGGCCGCGGCCGTGAACTTGATATCGACAACGCACTTGCGGTGGCGACTGCCGGCCCCGCCGATTTTCACGTCACGCCGACACGGCTTTCCGACACGCGAACGCTGCTCGTCTCCAATTCTCACTTCACGTTCGAGCGGATCGATCTTGCGCCAAACTCCGCGTGGCGCCTGCAAGCGGAACGCGAGACCTGGCTTCTGGTTGTCAGAGGCAGCGCGCGCGCCGGCTCGTTCGATGTGACAACAGGCGACGCCATTTTCGCGCAGTCCGATCGCGTCAACATTCTCGCCGGCGGCGACGGCTTTGCCGGTCTCATAGCGTACACGGGCCGCATGATTCCGCAGTTGCTGAAGTGCGTCGAGATGGAAACAACTCAATGAAACCGATTCAACGAATAGCATTCATCGGCAACCATCTTCCGCGCCTCTGCGGTATCGCGACCTTTACCCATGACCTTCATCGGGCGGTTTCGATGGCGCGTCCCGATCTTGAGACCGGCGTCGTAGCGATGACAGATCGAGGTGGCGTCTATGACTATCCGCAGGCTGTGCGCTTTGAAGTTCCGGCCGAAAATGTCGACAACTATGTTGAGGCAGCTGAGTTCTTGAACGACGGCGGTTACGATGTTGTTTGCGTTCAACACGAATATGGGATTTTTGGTGGCGAGGCCGGCGGCAATATCACCAAACTTTTGTCGCGGCTCAAAATGCCAGTCGTCACGACACTTCACACGATACTCGCCAAACCAACGCCGGCCCAACGCGACGTGATGCAAAGCATCATCGATATTTCGTCAAAAATCATCATCATGTCGGAGAAGGGCCAGCAATTGCTCCATTCGGTGCATGACGTGTCCGCCGACAAAGTCGAAACCATACCGCATGGAATCCCCGACATGCCGTATCGTGAGACGCATGACGCCAAGGCGAAACTCGGCTTCACGGGAAAGACAGTCATTCTGACCTTCGGGCTTCTGTCGCCGAACAAAGGCATCGAGACCATGCTCGATGCCATGCCGGGAATCATCAAGTCGTGCCCCGGCGCCGTCTATGTCATTCTCGGCGCGACCCACCCGAACCTTGTGCGTCAACAGGGCGAAGCCTATCGCGATGGCTTAACGGCACGCGTGCGCGACCTCAGCATCGAGGATCATGTCGTCTTCTTCAACCAATTTGTCGAGCAGGCCACGCTTCTGGATTTCATTTCGATGTGCGACGTCTACGTGACGCCCTATCTCAACGAAGCGCAGATGACGTCGGGTACGCTCGCCTACAGCTTCGGATTGGGAAAGGCGGTCGTATCGACGCCTTATTGGCACGCCAAGGAATTATTGAGCGATGGGCACGGCATTCTGGTTCCTTTTGCGGATGCCAAAGCCATCGGCGCCGAGATTTCGGCCCTGCTGGCAAATGACGTTCGCCGTCATGCCATGCGCAAGCGGGCCTATGCAGCAAGCCGATCGATGACCTGGCCGGAGACGGCCAAGCGATATCTCACAGCCTTCGAAAATGCGCACGAACGCAGCCGGTCCGAAAAGTTGCTTCCAGCCCGGGTCGCCTCTGTGCGCAAGGGCCATGCCATTCCGGAGATGCGAATAGGGCATTTCCTGTCGCTTTGCGACAGTACCGGCATTCTTCAACACGCGGTCCATTCCGTACCCGACCGGGCGCATGGCTATTGTGTCGACGACAATGCTCGCGCCCTGCTCTTAGCGAGCGCGCTTCCGAACTCCACGGAAACGCATTTACCGAGCGAGATCACAGCGCGCTTTGCGGCATTTGTTCAGCACGCATGGAACCCGGACACCCGCCGGTTCAGAAATTTCATGAGTTACGAGCGCCGATGGCTGGAAGAATCGGGCTCGGAAGACAGCCATGGCCGCGCGCTTTGGGCCCTCGCCGAATGCGCCCGCAATGACACCGATCCGTCCCGCCGTGGATGGGCGGCGGCGCTTTTCAAGACCGCGTTCCCAGTTGTCGAGGGATTCTCGTCTCCGCGCGCTTGGGCCTTCACGCTTCTGGGCTTGGACGCTTATTGCGCGCTGGAGGCCGGAGACGTGTCTGCCAGCAGCATGCGCAAGCTATTGGCCAATCGGTTGATGGCGCGGTTTCTTGCAAGCCAACGCAAAGATTGGTCCTGGTTTGAAGACGTGCTCGCTTACGACAATGCGCGCCTTTCGCAGGCTCTGATTCAAACGGGCCTCGCGACCCATACGCCGCAGTACGTGGAGGTCGGTCTGCGATCGCTGCGTTGGCTCATGTCGCTTCAGACCACGGCAACTGGATATTTCAGACCCGTTGGCTCCAAAAGCTTTGGCAAGATTCGCCAAAAACCGGATGCGTTCGATCAGCAGCCGGTCGAGGCCTGCGCAACGATTTCCGCGTGCCTCGCCGCGTGGCGGGCGGATAAGGGTGCCGAATGGCTGGCCGGAGCAACGCGCGCGTTCGGCTGGTTTCTGGGCGAAAACGACTTGCAGACAGGTCTGATCGATCCAGCTACGGGGAGCTGTTCGGACGGCCTCCATCCGGACCGGCCCAATGAGAACAAAGGTGCAGAATCGGTGTTATCGTATCTCCTTGGCCTCGTGGAGATGCGGCAGTTCATGGCCATGGTTGTAGTGCGCCAGGCGAACCCCGCGTCAAAATTATCATCCAACGGCATCGGCACAGATCCAGTTCGACCGCCCATAGGGAGCATCTTTGTCCCAATCCAAATTCGTGAATCGGCAGAGCCTCTATCTGCGCCCAGACCCGGCCCGGGTCGTCGTCAGGCCCTTCAAACCGGCGACTGAGCCTCGCGACCTCAATCCGACCGACAAGGTTCGCGCTAATCATATCGTTGACCGGGTGCTTCGGCTCGATGCGGAGGCTTCCGCTCAACAATTGAGCGAGGTTCTTGAAAATTTCGCAGGCCGCCATAGGAATCTGCTCGACATTTTTGAATCGCGCGCCGCCGATATGGAGGACGCGCTCGAACCACATGCTCAATTGACTAAGACGCAGCGCGGACTTATCGGAGCCTATTTTCTCAGCGAGTATTCGTTCGAAGCCTCAGCCTTGTTCAATCCCAGCATCGTCCGCCATCCCGACCAGACGGGCGCGCCGGAGCATGGCTGCCGATTTATCTTGAGCCTTCGCGCCGTCGGCGAAGGACACGTTTCCTCGCTCACGTTTCGGTCCGGCACCATCGCTGCGGATGGCAGCGTATCCGTCGATCCGACCGCCCGTCTCGCGTCAGTTCCTAGAGTTCGAAGCCGGAAATCCGTGGCCAACGGAGATGACGTCGAAGTGACCTTCGGGCCAGACGAAGAATTGAGCGAGCGGGTCATCTTTCCGGTCACCGAGGCCCAATCAAACGGCATCGAGGACGCGCGTTTCGTTGAATTCAATGATAACGGACAGAAAACGTTCTATGCCACCTATACGGCCTATAGCGGCAGGGGGATTCGCTCCGAGTTGCTTGCAACGACGGACTTTGAGTTGTTCAGGATGACTCCGCTTAGCGGATCGGGGACGCACAACAAGGGCATGGCCCTGTTCCCACGAAAAATCGACGGCCGCTACGCGATGATTGGCCGGCAGGACAATGAGAATCTTTATCTGGTCTTTTCCGACAACCTGTACTCGTGGGGAGATGGTCGATCCATCATTCAACCCAAATATCCTTGGGAGTTCGTTCAGATCGGCAATTGTGGCTCACCCATCGAATTGAACGACTGTTGGCTTTTGCTGATCCATGGGGTTGGTCCGGTCAGGAAATATTCAATCGGCGCGGTCCTCCTGGACAAGAAGGACCCCTCCAAGGTTCTCGCGCGATCGCACGAGCCTCTGGTTCGCCCCGAGCCGACGGAACGCGAGGGTTACGTGCCCAACGTCGTCTACACCTGCGGCGCCATGCGTCATCGCGACCAGATCATTCTGCCTTATGCCGTGTCCGACACCTTCTCTAATTTCGCGACGATAAAGATAGCGGCGTTGATGCAGGCGGTTGCCAGCTAGTCGCCGCCGCGGCGCGACGGTCGCCTCCTCGAATTGGAACGATTAGATGAGCACATTGACATCCTCTGAGGTTCGTATCGAACGGCCACGCTCGGAGATCGCGCAGCTTGAAGCACGGTATGACGAAGTATTTCCACCGGGTGTCTATGCCGTGCTCGAAGAGCTGAGACGCCAGCTCGCTGCACTCCACCAGGCGCCTTGAGCGAATGATGTGAGATCATGCAGACCCTCTTCATTGGACAAACCTATATCGACGTCACCTTCCTGACCGATCACATGCCGACCGGCGACGAGAAACATGTGGCGTCAGCCTATGCAGTCTCGTTTGGCGGCAATGCTGTCACCGCTGCCTTTTGCTGCGCGAAGTTAGGACACGTGCCCGATGTGCTCACGACCGTGGCCGAAGATTGGCTCGGTCGAATGTTTCTGGACATGGCCGCCAAGTACGGCATCTCGATCCACGCCAGAAAGGTCCACATGTCATCGCTGTCGTTCATCATGCCGAATGATGGAAAACGAGCGATCGTTCGTTGCCGCGATGACGATTACCTTCACCCGTTTCCGGTCCTTCACCTCGCAGGCTGCCGCGCACTTCACCTCGACGGGCACCAACCGGACGCCGCGATTCATTACGCAAAGCTGTGCCGCCAAACGGGGATTCTCACATCGCTCGACGGCGGCGGACTACGGTCGAACACGCACGAGCTTCTTGGCTTCATCGACGTGGCGATTGTGGCCGAACGTCTTTGCGAACAGATGGGCCATGCGCCGGCAGCGATGCTGGATTATCTCAAGAGCCGAGGCTGCCGGATAGGCGGGGTGACGCTCGGTAAACGAGGCTTGATCTGGTACGATGATGCGGGTGTCGTTCGGGAGTTCCCTGCTCTTGCCGTTCCGGCGAATCGCGTTATCGATACCAGCGGCGCTGGAGACGTGTTCCACGGCGCCTACATTCATTCCTATCTCACCGACCCAGCGATGAGTTGGGCAGAGCACTTCCGCTTCGCGCGAGCAGCCGCCGCCTACAAAGTCCAGCATCTCGGCAATGAGGCGGGCCTGCCGAACTTGGCGCAGATTGCGGCGGTCATGACTGAGTTCGAAGCGCCTTTGCGCAGCTAATTGCTGTTCGTTAATGGGGTAGGTCCGTTCTGGGTCATTTTCGACCGACGCATCTAGGCCCTAAGGCTGCCCGATGTCCGTTGTTGCCCCGATCGTGTTGCAAAACTCCCGTTGAGACGACTCGCGAACCGTGATTCCGTTGGTTTGAGACGGACATCATCGGGAGCTTCGCATGATGGGTCGGCGGGAAGATAGTCAGGTCCAGTTCCTGTATGCGTTTGATCTCGACAAGGTGGTGCCACCTGACCATCTGGTGCGCCAGATCGATGGCGTTCTCGATCTGAGTTGGGTGCACAAGGAGCTTGCGCCTTACTACTCGCACACCGGCCGGCCCTCGATCGATCCGGTGCTGATGATCCGGATGCTGATCGTGGGCTACGTGTTTGCGATCCGCTCGGAGCGGCGGCTGTGCGCTGAGGTGCAGGTCAATCTGGCCTATCGGTGGTTTTGCAAGCTCGGTATCGAGGACAATATCCCCGATCATTCGGTGTTCTGCCGCGCCCGGCACGAGCGCTTCCGTGAGAGCGATGCCTTGCGGCGGGTGTTCGAGGGCGTGGTGGCGATGTGCATCGCGGCCGGGCTTGTTGGCGGCGAAGCATTTTCGGTCGATGCGAGCCTGATCAAGGCGGATGTGGACAAGATGAAGCGCCTTCCCGGCGACCAGCCGATTGCCTGGCCGAAGGCGATATCCCATGCGGTTCGAGAGTACCTCGCGGCCCTCGATGCTGCCCGCAATGAGGAGAAGGATGGCGGTGGAGACGGCGGCGGTTCGAGCAGCGGCGGCAGTAGTCGAAGCAAGCCCCCCAAGGAAGTCTCGCTGACCGATCCGCAGGCATCCTGGGTTACCAGGCCGGGCATGAATCCATTCTTTGCCTACGATGCGAACTATCTGATCGACAACAAGGCGGGGATCATCATCGATGCCGAGGGCACGCGCGCCAACCGCACAGTGGAGATCACCGTCACCCAGACCATGTTGGACCGGGTCGAACGCCGCTTCGATCTTCGGCCCCAGAGGCTCGCAGGCGACACTGCTTATGGTGCGGTAAGGCTGCTCAAGTGGCTGGTGGATCGCAACATCACACCGCACGTTCCGGTATGGGACAAGTCAGCGCGCCCCGATGGCACCTTCAGCCGAGCCGACTTCGTCTTTGACCAGGAGCGCAACATCTATACTTGCCCAGGCGGCGCGGAGCTGACCAGCACCGGCAACATCGATCAGGGCCACATCGTCTACTACAGGGCCAGCAAGAACGACTGCTCGATCTGCTCGCTGAAGCCGAAGTGCACGACGGCGGTCGTGCGCAAGGTCACCCGCGATCTCGATGAGGATGTACGTGACCGCGTCCGCGCGCTGGCCAATACGGAAGCCTTCCAGCAATCACGCCGCGAGCGCAAGAAGGTCGAGATGCGGTTTGCGCACATGAAGCGCATCCTCAAGCTCGACCGGCTTCGACTGCGCGGCTTGAACGGCGCCAGGGACGAAGTGCTGCTCACCGCAACCGCGCAGAATCTGAGGCGGCTCGTTAAGTTACTCTGCCGTGCCCCACCGCCATTCGCAGCCGTTTGCCCAGCGTAGCGTCGCATCAAGCGTGGTGCCGATGCGGTGTACCGCAACTCCCCCAATGGGAGAGCGGCACAGGCCGGCGGCCAAAACTCAAGGCCGAGCCCCGTAGCCAAAAGCAATCGAGTTTTGCAACACAATCGCCCCAATAGACGACAAAATGGTGCGTCGCGGCCAACGCAGCGATGTGCCAGTCGCGTCAGCGTTGTGCCTTAGCCGACATCGCGTGTGCGGACCGACTAACGGCGCGATGGGCCTCCGCCATCATCGCGGGCAAAAGGACAGACATGATCGCCTGCTCTCGCGAGTCAAAACTGATCCCTGCTTTCATCAATGATTGGCGCAGGGAAGGTAATCACCGGACGCCGGCGAGACCGCGCCGCACTGCGACTCGCTGCCGCCGGGGTAATAATAGCGGTACCTCGGCCCGTAATAGGCCGCTCCCGGCGCGTAAGCGTAGCCGTAGGGGCCGGGACCATAATAGTAGGGAGCTGCGAGCGCCGAGCCTACGAGCGCACCGGCCACCAACCCCGCGCCAACACCACCCCAGCCATAGCCTCCATAGCCGCCATGATACCCGCCTCCATGGCCGTGCCACGCGGCGGAGGCGTCAGTTGCACCAATGCCGAGCGCGGCAACGGCAGCAACCGCAACAATAAATCGTCGCAACATAACGTTCTCCTTTGTATGAATTCGATAAGACATATGCCTCATTCAAATTCCGCTATCGATTAAATTCAGCAAACTCGCCCAGCTCTTGGAGGAGCCGGGCGATACATGTTCAATGCGTTCGTCTTCTAATAGTTCCATCGATTGCGTGCACCGAAAACCCAAAATTGCGCTGGCATGTCCGCTCTTCCAAAAGCGGACAAACCGCTGCGATGCAGCGAATGGCCGCTAAGTGCCATAAGGCGACATCAAGATGCCACACCCCAGAGTGACGGCGAATCCCGCCCTATCATTCGTCGACTTTTAGCGGTCAAACGAGGTGGCCATTACCGAAAGGTCGATGGGCGTTGATCTACTCTACGATCTTGCAAGGAATCATGGCGTCCTCGTCAAACGTGTAGACTGCGCAAAGACGATGATAACCATCGGCTATCACCAGAGTGCCGCTACGTTTGTCGACGTAAAGTAAGAGCGGCGATATCTTTTCTTGCTGAATGATTTTTGCGCGATCTCTGTCCACGTGCCCGTTGCCAGCGCCAAGCAGCGACAATCTAGAAGCTCTAAATAGGTCCTTCGCGGCAAACATTGATATCGCCGCACGTTTCAACTTCCCAACCGCGTTCTTTGCCGCCTGCCGTCCAATGACCAGGCTCAAATATGATTCGGCTGCCGGATAATCATGCTCCTGCGGTACGTCTTGCCATTTGATGGTCGGTCTTTTGTCCATCGCCGTCCTTTGAGCTTAGATGCTGTGAGTGGTACCAGACGTTGCGCGCTACGGTGTGATTCAGCCTCCAGGCCAGCCTTTGTTCGCTGTACACCAATTGCGACCAAACTATTGCGGCGCGGCAAATGACGCGATGTGCCAATAACGGACATGACCGCCCTTATTCAAGCACCTTAGCGCCCAAACAGGAAAAACGGATTCGGCCGCGCCGACCTAGTATCATAGACCCGCCGATAGTCGCCGCGCCGATGCGACGTCCCAATTGCCCCGAGAAAAAAAGAAGCCGGTGTCGCTCCGGAAGTCGTCACTGGCAAAATTGTCATCGGTCGTAGGCTGGCGCGTTATAAACCCGCCCTGAGGCTGGTTGCTCAGCACCGCGACAAATTCGGTGCGATAGTTGGTCTCGCTACTTAGCGGCTCGTCCGAAACGACGATCGAGGAGCGCGGCAAGGCGGTCTGCGCGATTCGATCGAGCATGTCCTGCGGGATGGTGATGCGGTCGAGCGCGTTCTTGGCATCATCCCCGTTGTCGATCGTGACTACTGTCCAGCGTAGGCCCGCGTCGTTGCGCGCCATCGCGGTGAACACATGCGTGCCGATCGGTTTGTCGGGATTACGGATCGTGACTGGAACCTCGATGGTCGCGTCGAATACCTCACCCCCGTCCGGCCAGCGTTTATGCGTGTTGCGTCGAACGTAAAGCTTCTGCGTCGCGCGGCTGATGAAAATCGAGACCGGTTCGAGCGCGAGCTTCGCTTCGTTCGCCGCCTTGGCGGTGGCAACCTTCTTGGTCTCGGCCGCCTTCGCGGCGTCCTTTGCGGCTGCGTCCGTATCGACTTTCGATTTTGCATCGGCCGTGGCGATGCCGAGCTGCATCCCCGCTTCCGCGACCCTGGAGGTGGCCTTCTGCCTCCGCTTTTCGGCCCGCGCCTTGGCTTCGTCCGTCTTTGCTGCGGCGAGCGCCTTGTCGGCCAACGCGAGCTCGGCGTCGGCGCGGGTCTTGAGAAATTTCAGCTTGCGCAGCGGTGCCGTGAGCGATGCCGTCTCGCGCCCCGCTCGCGCGGCAGCTTTCTTTGCCTCGTCGGCCGCCGTTTCGGCCTCCGCGGCCTCGCGGGCGAGCGGCCCGGCACGCGCCGCAGCCGCGGCGATGGCGTCCGCATTCGGCGTGAATAGCGCCGGGTGGGAAATCTCCACCGGGGCCGCGTCGTTCGGCGCGATGATCACTCGCATCCCGATCCACGTCTTGTCGAACAGCTTCTCGGCAAAACGGTAGGGCATCCGCACGCAGCCATGCGAGGCCGCATACCCAGGCAGCGGCCCGCCGTGCAGCGCGATGCCGTTCCAGGTAATGCGCTGCATGTTCGGCATCCAGGCATCGTCATACATTGTGGAGTGGTGGTCCTTTTCCTTCTCCAGGACGGCGAAGACGCCAGCGGGCGTCTCGCGCTCCGTGACGCCGGTCGATACCGGCGCACGCAGAATCCAACCGTCGGCGTCATACAAAGTGACCTGCTGGGTTTTTATAGATACGATCGCCATGATCGGCTCACCTGCAGCGCGCGGCGCAGTCGCCTCTGCGGGTGGCGCGGGACGTGCCTGTGTCGCTAGGGCATCAGCGGTCAGGGCTGTCAACGCGGCCACCGTCGCGAGCGTTACGATGGCAGCAGACCGCCAATGCCACATCTCCACGGTGGATTGCGCCGTCGCCAATCGAATGACCATCCCCTGCTCCGATTGAAATCTCTGTCCGCGCTTACATGGATCAAGTGTCAGATCGCGATTCTTGGAAATTAACTGCCGCCACCATCACCGGCCATCCGGCGCCCATCATAGCGCGCAAACCGCATTAGTTTCCAATCTTGCAGTCTGCCTTCTAACGAACATTGGCTTCGGCCACGCTAAATCTGGGCCATTGACTAGCGCTAGCTAGCGGTTCCGGCATGTGTACGGAACGGAGGGCCGCGCTTCGCACCGATACGCTGCTACGATGTCGCATATGGGTCAATCGCTGCCGAGCCATCCCGCGTCAAAACCGACCGTTGTTCGTTGTTACTCCAATAGCGTCATTGGCGGTGCAATGCAGCGAAAGACGCTATGTGCCAATCGCGACCGATGCACCGAAAACAGAAAGACCGCCACAACAACGCGGCGGTCTCTCCGAAATCCCATCACGCGCCAAGGTGTGGCGCAACTCAACGCGTGTTGAGTACGCAAACATTGTTACCTACGCGGAATGAGGAGAACGCTACACGCTATCCTCAATCCATGTTTTCTTTAAACGGCGGTGCATTGATCTGGGTCAATTAGGCGCGTGAATTGCGTTTGCGTGGACGGCAGGGATTTCAGCTTTCACCGGCGCCATAGGGCCTACCGGCAGCGCAAACAGAATGACCGCCAGCGCGGCGGTCTCTCAGAAATCGAAACAGGCCTTATCGGCTTGAATAGAGTCACATTTTTACGATTTTGATCTCTTCATAATCGCAGCGATGACACTTGAACGTGTGTTTTGCATAATTGGGGATCTTCGTGCTGTTCAATGAGAGCAACCCACATGGTCCATCCACAATTGGAGCAGATCGGGCGTTCAGTAAGCTCAGGCGGCTCAAAATTGTCAGATTGTGACATTCGGCTCTCCGAAAACGACCTTTCATGGCGTGACGAAAATTAGTTGCACAGGATGCAGTCCTGCGAAAGCGGGTTTTTCTTCCGTGCGCTTATGGACCGGAATTAATAGGCAATTTACGCTGGACACAATCACGACTTACATACGTTTTCGAGGCTCCCACTTAGGAGCTCCTCCCAGACTTTGCCCCGCTTCGGCGGGGTCTTTTCTTAAATGCTCAAGCCCTCCAGAACCGAACAAGCGCCGCAGAAAAAAATGCAATTGCCGAATTGGTATGGGCGACTAAACTCAACATCAAAGCACGATCACTAGATCGTGCCGATTGCGCCTATCCAGCTGCGACAAAGACCGCAGGGAGTGCGGTGTCAAAACCTTGATGGGACAAGAGCGCCGTGAGCACCAAACCAAGAGCCGCCCAGAGGCAAACCGTTAGAGCATCGTTCGAGGCCTGGGCCTCCGCCTCCGCTTTACGCATAAGAACCATTGCAATATCGGTGGGCATGACGGTTTACCCCTTTAGGGACTCGCAGCGAAGTTCCTTGGTCCGAACCAGACTGCGCGCCGCCAATCTGGCAGCGCGGTTTTTATTCGACTTATCGAGTACTCTCCTTGAGCGCCGAAAGTTCTTATAACTGGCTGTGGCAATTTTCGTGCCATGCGTGAATGACAACAAAATGCATGAACTGTAACGAGTGTCATGTTCCACTGCTTTAAACTTGTGCTGGAGTTGGCGGACAACGCTCATAATTCGCGCAGCGCATTTGTGATGTCCGCTCTGGGTCATTCGCGACATAGCAATTTAGCCCTATCGCCGACGTTTGTCGGCTCTTAGTCCGATCGTGTTGCAAAACTCCCGTTGAGACGACTTCGCGAAGCGTGATTCCGTTGGTTTGAGACGGACATCGTCGGGAGCTTCGCATGATGGGTCGGGGGGATGATAGTCAGGTCCAGTTCCTGTATGCGTTTGATCTCGACAAGGTGGTGCCACCTGACCATCTTGTCCGCCAGATCGATGGCGTTCTCGATCTGAGTTGGGTGCACAGGGAGCTCGCGCCTTACTACTCGCACACCGGCCGGCCCTCGATCGACCCTGTGCTGATGATCCGGATGCTGCTCGTGGGCTACGTGTTTGCGCTTCGGTCGGAGCGGCGGCTGTGCTCCGAGGTGCAGGTTAATCTGGCCTATCGTTGGTTCTGCAAGCTCAGTGTTGAAGATCAGATCCCCGATCATTCGGTGTTCAGCCGCGCCCGGCACGAGCGCTTTCGTGAGAGCGATGCCCTGCGGCGGGTGTTCGAAGGCGTAGTGGCGATGTGCATCGCGGCCGGGCTCGTTGGCGGCGAAGCATTTTCGGTCGATGCCAGCCTGATTAGGGCGGATGTGGACAAGAAGAAGCGCCTCCCCGGCGACCAGCCGATTGCATGGCCGACGATATCCCATGCGGTTCGAGAGTACCTTGCGGCCCTTGATGCTGCCCGCAACGAGGAGAAGGATGGCGGTGGAGACGGCGGCGGCTCAAGCAGCGGCGGCAGTAGTCGAAGCAAGCCCCCCAAGGAAGTCTCGCTGACCGATCCGCAGGCATCCTGGGTGACCAGGCCGGGCATGAATCCCTTCTTTGCCTACGATGCGAACTATCTGATCGACAACAAGGCGGGGATCATTATCGATGCCGAGGGCACCCGTGCTAACCGCACAGTGGAAGTCACCGTCACCCAGACCATGTTGGACCGGGTCGGACGCCGCTTCGGTCTCCGGCCACAGAGGTTGGCAGGCGACACTGCTTATGGCGCGGTAAGGCTGCTCAAGTGGCTGGTGGATCGCAACATCACACCGCACATTCCGGTATGGGACAAGTCGGCGCGCCTCGATGGCACCTTCAGCCGAGCCGACTTCGTCTTTGACCCGGAGCACAACATCTATACATGTCCTGGCGGCGCGGAGCTGACCAGCACCGGCAACATCGATCAGGGCCACATCGTGCACTACAGGGCCAGCAAGAACGACTGCTCAATCTGCTCTCTGAAGCCCAAGTGTACGACGGCGGTCGTGCGCAAAGTCACCCGCGATCTCAATGAGGATGTTCGCGATCAGGTCCGCGCGCTGGCCAATACACAAGCCTTCGAACAATCACACCGCGAGCGCAAGAAGGTCGAGATGCGGTTTGCGCACATGAAGCGCATCCTCAAGCTCGACCGGTTTAGATTGCGCGGCCTCAACGGTGTCAGGGACGAGGTCTTGCTCACCGCAACCGCGCAGAATTTGAGGCGGCTCGTCAAGTTACGCGGCCGTGCCCCACCGCCATTCGCAGCCGGGTGCCCAGCCTAGCGCGAGTTAGGCATTGGTGCCGAACCGGTGATGCCGCAGCTCCCCCAATCACGGAGCGGGAAAAGCGAGGGGCCAAAACTCACGGCCGAGCCCCGTCGTCGAAAGCAATCGAGTTTTGCAACACAATCAGTCCAATAGGCGACAAACGCGGGCACGGTTGGTTTGTCCGTTAAGTGCGGTGGTCTCAACCGGTCGACGCAACACTTTATCTTTGAGCGAAAAGATGAGGTGTAGCGATGGATCAGAGGTTTCGTCGTGGGTTCACTGCGGCAGAGAAGACGCAGTTGTGGGATCGCTGGCAGCGGGGTAAATCGCTCAAAGCGATTGGACGAGCGTTTGGCAAGCCATCATCGTCTATTTATTACCAAGTGGCTCCGCACGGTGGGATTCGCCCTCCACCCCGGCGCCGCTCACGATTGGCACTGACGCTCGCCGAACGCGAGGAGATATCCAGAGGCATTGCGGCGCATCAATCAGCACGGTCGATGGCACGATTGCTGGGCCGCTCGGCCTCGACGGTGAGCCGTGAACTTAAGCGCAATGGCGGCTATGATGGCTACCGGGCTGCATTGGCTGATGAGACAGCCTGGGCCCGAGCTCGTCGCCCGAAGCGGTGTAAGCTGGCGAACAGTGCGCGGCTACGACAGGCAGTGGCGAGCAAGCTCAGATTGAACTGGTCGCCCGAGCAGGTCGCCGGCTGGCTGAAGAGAGCCCACCCTGGCGATGAGAGTTATCACGTGTCCCACGAGACGATCTATCGCAGTCTCTTTGTTCAAGCCCGCGGGGTGCTTAAGAAGGAGCTGCTCGGCTATCTTCGATCGAGGCGGACCATCCGCCGATCGAAACAGGCGGGCCTCAATGGCGATGGACGGGGGCAGATCAAGGACATCGTTTCAATCCGTCAGCGACCGGCAGCGGTCGAAGATCGGGCAGTCCCCGGTCATTGGGAAGGCGATCTCTTGTCCGGATCGAAGAACAGCTACATCGCGACCCTGGTCGAACGTCATACGCGTTACGTGATGTTGGCAAAGGTGGCGAACAAGGACACCCAGACGGTCATCTCCGCGCTCATCAAGCAGGCAAAAAAGCTGCCGCGTGAGCTCTATAAGTCGCTGACCTGGGACCGGGGCAAGGAGCTGACCGATCATCGACGATTTACGCTGGCGACCAACATCGCCGTCTACTTCTGCGATCCGCAGAGTCCGTGGCAGCGCGGGTCGAACGAGAACACCAACGGTCTGCTAAGACAGTACTTTCCGAAGGGCACCGACTTATCCGTCCACTCGCAAGCTCATCTCAACAAAGTGGCGCGTCAGCTCAATGAGCGACCGCGGGAGACCTTGCAATTTGAGACCCCAGCAGAAAGATTTGACGCCTGTGTTGCGTCGATCGGTTGAGGCGGCAGCCATTAACGACCGAACCATTTGGCGTTGACCTCGATCAATGCGGCTCCGACCACGACTTTTATAAAAGCCTCATGATCACAGAGGTGGGTAAAAGGAGCTTGCAATGCACAAACGAATTGGATTGGCGGTCGCTGTCATCATCGCGGCTGCCGTGTCGGGTTTCGCATTGGCGCAGCCCTACGGTCCCGGCATGATGGGCGGCTATGGGGGCGGTTACGGCCCAGGCTATGGCATGATGGGTGGCGGCTACGGTCCCGGCTGGATGATGGGCCCCGGCTACGGACCTGGCATGATGGGTGGCGGTTACGGTCCCGGCATGATGTACGGTTATGGCGCGGGCAACCAAGGCGACCTCAATTTAACGACGGATCAGGTCAAACAATATCTCGGCCACATGATCCGCAATCCGAACCTGACGTTCGGCGACGTCAAAGAAAAGGATGCGGACACCATCGTCGCCGAAATCGTCACCAAGCAGGGCAACGCGCTGGTGCAGAAGCTCGATTTCAATCGACACAATGGTTTGGTGCAGCCGGAGCAATGACCGAGTGAGTCCGGTTTGGGTCGATACTGTTGAAAAAGGGCTCGTTATTTTTGGCGAACAGTGATTCCGTCTGCTGGAGGCACTCAGCGGCGGAGGTGTGCCATGATGGGTCGGCAGACGGGTGGTCAAAGCCAGCTGTTCTATCTGTTCAACCTTGAGCGGCGCATTCCGGCGAATCATCTTCTGCGCCGGATCAACCCGGTCGTGACGGGGGTGCTGACGGAACTGCGCGATACGCTTGCGCCTTTCTACAGCGACATCGGCCGGCCTTCGATCGATCCCGAGCTCATGATCCGGATGCTGATCATCGGTTACTGCTACGGCATCCGCTTCGAGCGGCGGCTGTGCGAGGAAGTCGATCTGCATCTGGCCTATCGATGGTTCTGCCGGCTCGATCTCGACGACAAGGTACCCGACCACTCGACGTTCTCGGTCAATCGCCATGGCCGCTTCCGCGACAGCGACATCTGGCGTCATGTGTTCGAGGCGGTGGTGCGGGCCTGCATGGACGCAGGCCTGGTCAAGGGCGAGGGCTTCGCCGTCGATGCCAGCGTCATGGAGGCTGATGCCAGCCGCTATCATGGCAAGGCACCCGATGAGATCGACTGGTCAGTGCCGGAACGGCAGACCCGCGCGGTTGCCGAGTTCCTGACCTCACTCGATGACGAAGATCCCGATGCCGATCGCAAGCTGCCGAAGATGATCTCGCCGGTGGATCCCTGCTCGGCCTGGACCGCAAAGGCCAATAAGCGGGTGCAGTTCGGCTACGGGCTCAATTACCTGATCGATATCGAGAATGCGGTGATCGTCGATGTGGAGGCCACCCCGGCCAGAACCTATGACGAGGTCGCTGCCACCAAGACCATGATCACGCGGACCGAGGGACGGTTGGGGCTCAAGGCCAAGCGCCTCGTCGCCGACACGGCCTACGGCACGGGCAAGTTCCTCAGTTGGTTGATCGGCACCGGCATCACGCCGCACATCCCCGTCTGGGACAAAAGCATCCGCGAGGACGGCACCTTCTCACGCGCCGACTTCACATTCGACAATGAGCGCAACGTCTACGTCTGTCCTGCGGGCAAGCTGCTCACGACCACAGGCAGCGTCGGCGCCGACCATGTCCTGCGCTACCTCGCGCTCAAGCGCGACTGCGAGGTCTGCCCCCTCAAGCCGCAGTGTTGTCCGAAGACGCCTTCACGCAAGGTCACACGCGATCTCAATGAGGCCGCCCGTGATTGTGCCCGTGCGCTGATGGGGACGCCCGAGTTTGCCAAATCCCGTGACGAGCGCAAGAAGGTTGAGATGCGCTTTGCGCACCTGAAGACCCATCACCGCTTCGAGCGCATGCGCCTGCGGGGCCTCGCCGGTGCACGCGATGAGTTCCACCTCGCCGCCATCGTGCAGAACCTAAAAACGCTGGCGGGCCATGCCTGGCGTCCGCCGCCAAACGTGCAGGCAGCATGCGTCGTGTGAGCGTGGGTGGCACAAAGTGTCAGTAGTGTGAGCGATCTTGCCGCTCCCCAACGGGGGTGCCGAGCAAACGACCGGTAAAAGCCCAACTTAAGAGCGCCGCCCGCCTCGTCGCCGATTTTATCAACACCATCGGTCAAAAGCGTCAGGGCTAGGTCTGGCCGCTAACTGGAGCGGCCTAAATTTTGACAAGCGGTTTTTGGTTCGATTCTTCAGCGCATCGGCGCAACCAAAATTGCTCCATTACAATAGCTGCGCATTGCTTCGTCAGCCGCTTTCTCGGCCAACTGCCGGCACCTAACAGCTTGCGAATTAGTGCCGGATGCATCCGACATACGGTTTTTTCATCGTCCGATGGCGGAGAAGCCCCGGTGGTCGTACCGGGGCTTCCCTGTCGCGCGTGAGGCGTTTGACATAATCCAGGACGGCAACATTATGACGCTCATTGGTTACTGATAACTAAAAGGAGCTGAGTTAGGGTCGCATAGGGCTACTCGGTTATGAGGAGAGGATCAGATGCCTTACGCATTAATTACGGCACTCATCTTTACGTTAGTAGCGATCTTGCACGGCTGGAGGATTTTTAAAGGGTGGACTGTGCAGATTGGACCCCATTCCTTGTCAATGACTGTTTCGTGGGTCGGCCTTATCGTTGCTGCGCTGCTGTCAATTTGGGGCTTTTCGCTGAGCGGCTAGGAAGAACAGGTTCCATGTCCCTCAACGGCGCGATCACCTTCGCCGAGCTTGAGGCGGCCAATAATTCGCTGTGCTAAGAGCAGCACGTCTGCCTTATATGGGTGGGTTTGAATGCTGCGTCGTCGCTTAGTCATCATCGCTGTCGCCCTCTCGCTGGCTCAGCCGGGGCTGTCCGCGCCTGTGCGCCATGTGACCAAGCACCGCCATGTGGTGCATCACTGGCATGGCTACGGTTTCTTGCCCGGCTATCGGCCGCCCGAAGTGATCGAGCGTGAGCGGGCGCAGCATTACTACGAGCTGTACGGCCCGCAGTATTACGGTCCCGCCTGGCCGCGGTTCTATCGTGGGCGCTGGAAGGCGGCGGCTTCGGCCCTTGCTATACGCAGACGCCGATCGGGCCGATGTGGAATTGCGGCCGGTAGTGCCGAAAGGCGTCGCTGCGCCTTCTTAGGGAGACGCGCCGGCGGCATCCGCGTTACGCGGATCCCCGACCGCCATTAGCGCGGCGTCAAGTAAGCGGTCTGGATTGCGCTCGCCTTTTGCCGCCAACGCGAGGATGCCTTCAGCCAGTTGGGTGCGGCTCATAGTCGCGCGTTCCTGTGGCCGAAGGCAGGCCCACGCATCATCAAGCGTTTCTCTCATGAGGGAAACGGTTTCAAGATCAAAATATACGGGCTTCTCTACGCCCATGAACGCCTCCCAAATTTTTGATTGGTGATATGCCGAACTGACTTGCCGTACAAAGCATGAGATTGAGTCAATGTGATGACAGCGATCCGGCTACGGTGCTAGCCGCTAGGAAGCGATGGCGGATTTCAAGGCAGCGCGGGAGCGTGACATGCGCTTAAGTCACGAGCGCCGGTTTTCACAGAACTAATTTCGTTTCCGCCGAGAAGCTAAGGATGGAACTTATGTGT
This sequence comes from uncultured Alphaproteobacteria bacterium, assembly GCA_963753925.1. Lineage (GTDB taxonomy): Bacteria > Pseudomonadota > Alphaproteobacteria > Rhizobiales > Xanthobacteraceae > Pseudolabrys. Next base: position 101,563 of record CAVWEF010000006.1, on the reverse strand, counting down.
TAGACTAGCGTTGGACCAGTGCTGCTGCCCATGGAGGCACCACATGCACACGGCCCACCGAAATCAAGAAGCAATCGGATATTGGCCGCAGACAATACTGAATTTTTCGGCGTTGGCTGCTTTGGCGATTATCGCTTTTTGGGTCCTTAATTCTTAACCTGTGCCATGCAGCTACCGGCAGCACTGGCCTGATCAAGAGCAGCGTGGGAGCGCGAGCCGCGATCCTCAAACTGGCGTTAGCAGCGGCGACTGATACAGTTGTGGTCGCATATCACTGCCCTGCATTGATGCGTTCCGCAATGGCGGATAGACGCAGTGCAGTTCGGCGGGGTCGATCTGCCACTCGCCGTTCTCGTCCTTAGATACTGAAATTTTTCCAGCTTTGATCGCGCGCAGGATCGCGGTCTTGTTCCGGCCGACTGCCGCAGCGGCCATTGCAATGGTGTACATAGTGCGCTGCCTACCGTTTCATTGATTAGATACAGTGCAACTGCCCTGGTTAAAAAAAGGTATCTGGGAGCGCGTGGAGCGCGAGCCGTGATCCTCAAGTCCGAGACTTACCATTTCCATCGTCTCGATCTCTCGCGGCAAGCCGGTTTTATCGTGACGATATATGACGAGGACGGGCTGAGGCTGGCCGCGACGATGCCGTGCTCAACCCCAGCAGAAGCCTTCGCGGAAGCGCGAATGATCGTCGACAACAGGGTTGAGGGGCCGAGAAAGTAGAAGCCCCATGTCCGCTCTTAGTCCGATAGCGACCGGAAATGATGCAACGCGGCGAATGACGCGACGTGCCATTCGCGTCATTCGCTGCGGTGCAGAAATGCGGCGGGCTATTTCAGCGTTGTCTGCACGGTACCCGATTGCACTCACGTGCTGGCGGAGGAGCCGTCCACAGCGTCAATAGCGGACCTACCAATCCGCGACGAATTTCAATCGTCCGACGGTCTCGCCGCAGTATAAACCAATGCCGTATCTTTTTTATTTGAGTGATTTAATTGACTTACATCAATGCGGTGTTCGCAGATATGTCCGCAGGGGTAACATATGTTCAAGAACGGCGATGCGCCGATGTCTCCGCTTGCTCGAAGTATTAAAAGCCTCTGCGTCGGCGCGTGAGATGCCTATGCTGGGATTCAGTCGTTGGCAACTATTCAAAGGTTTGGCGGCGATTGTTTGCATCATCGGCATTGTTTCGTTCGCCTTGATCTATTTCATTCCTGCGCCGCCGTCGAAGGTTGTCATGGCTACGGCATTTAAAGGTGCTTCTTTCGAATATTACGGCAAGCAATATCGCGACATATTCGCGCGTTCTAACGTCAAACTCGAACTGCGCGAGACTGCCGGGGGAGTCGAAAATGTCGCGCTTCTGCAGGATCCAAATTCCGGCGTTCAGATTGCCTTTGTAACCGGAGGCGTCTCGGATGGGAAACATGCGCCGGGGATTCTGTCGTTAGGAACCGTCTACAATCAACCTTATTGGTTATTTTATTCCTCGACCGAGCCGCTTGACCGCCTGTCGCAGCTCAAAGGTAAACGTATCGCCGTGGGGCCGGACGGAAGCGGTACTCGACTATCGGCCGAGAAAATTCTTGGCAAGGGGGGGCGTCAATTCCGAAACGGCTACGCTGTTGCCGTTCACTGGATTGGCCGCGGTCAAGGCTCTGAGCGACAAGAAAGTAGATGCTGTGTGGATTATTGGCTCGCCGGATGCGACGGCTGTCAAATCCTTCTTGGGAAATCTTGACGTTCGGCTATTGGGATTTCCGATGGCGGAGGCCTTCACCCGTATTTTCCCCGAGCTGGTTCGGCTTGTATTGCCGAAAGGTGTCGTCGATATTGACCGGACTATTCCGGCCGATGACGTGCAGCTCATTGGGACCACGAGCAAGGTGTTGGTTCGCAGCGATCTTCATCCGGAAATTGTCGAACTCCTGTTGCAGACAATGACAGAAACGCATAGTGGGCCAGAGATTTTTCAGCGCAGTGGTGAATTCCCCAACGGTATGGATGCCGAGTATCCCGTTGCCGCTACAGCTATCGATTATTACAAAAACGGTCCTTCATATCTGCGGAGGCATTTGCCTTTATGGCTATCCGTCTATGTACTAAGAGCGATCGCGGTACTGGTGGCAGGCATAGCGATCGGCCTTCCGCTGTTCCGCTATCTGCCACTGCTTTACAAATGGAACATGCGTCGGCGTCTGCTCTATTGGTACAGCCAACTCAAGGCTTTGGAAGCCTCGTTCGACGCCAGTCCGAGCGACAAACATTTGGCGGAGAAGCAAACCGAGATCGAGCGCATTGAGGTTGCCGTCAGCCGCGTCCGTGTTCCACTAACCTTAACGGACCAGGTGTATAACCTGCGCAGTCACATCGACATCGTTCGGCGGAAGATCGCATCCCACACAAATGAATCGGCACGAATGGCGGCTGAATAACTGGATTGTCCGCTCCGGGTCATTAGCGACCGAGCCATCTCGCGCCAAAATCCACCAATGTCCGCTATTCCCCGAAAGCGACCTTGGCGCGACGCAAAAAGAAAGACCGCCAACTGCGGCGGTCTTCTCCGAAATCCGATCAGGTGTTTTGATCAGGCTGCGATAGCAGCGGCCTTCCGTTTCCCGCGCAGTAACAGCAGACCCAACGCGCCAAGGCCGGTGGCGAAGAGAGGAAGGGCTGCGGGGAGAGGTGTAGCAATTCCGATGATTTCTTCGTCCGATTCATATATCGGGTTACCACCTCTCGAAGAAGAGTCGGATTGCGAAACAGTCAAGTAAAAATCACCATTTGGATTTGGATAATTTAAGCCAGCAGTTGCAAAATAGGCAACGCCACAGGGGTAACAGCTGTCCGAATATATTTTGAAAAATCCCGCCTCGGGGTCACCGAAATTGAATACTAACTCGTCGGCGATGGCGTTTAAGCCGAACCCAATGATTGATATCTGTGAATTACTTGGGTTCAACGAGAGAGCGGGGCCGAATCCAGAAATGCTCAAGTCGGCGACCTGCTCGGGCGACCAGTTCAATCTGAGCTTGCTCGCCACTGCCTGTCGTAGCCGCGCACTGTTCGCCAGCTTACACCGCTTCGGGCGACGAGCTCGGGCCCAGGCTGTCTCATCAGCCAATGCAGCCCGGTAGCCATCATAGCCGCCATTGCGCTTAAGTTCACGGCTCACCGTCGAGGCCGAGCGGCCCAGCAATCGTGCCATCGATCGTGCTGATTGATGCGCCGCAATGCCTCTGGATATCTCCTCGCGTTCGGCGAGCGTCAGTGCCAATCGTGAGCGGCGCCGGAGTGGAGGGCGAATCCCACCGTGCGGAGCCAGTTGGTAATAAATAGACGATGATGGCTTGCCAAACGCCCGTCCAATCGCTTTGAGCGATTCACCCCGCTGCCAGCGATCCCACAACTGCGTCTTCTCTGCCGCAGTGAACCCACGACGAAACCTCTGATCCATCGCTACACCTCATCTTTTCGCTCAAAGATAAAGTGTTGCGTCGACCGATTGAGACCACCTCCGAAAGCGGACAAATTCTGGCGCGGTCCGTTTGTCTGCTAAGTGCCAATAAGCGACAACGCATCGCAAACAGAAAGACCGCCAACTGCGGCGGTCTCTCCGAAATCCGATCAGGTCTTTTGATTAGGCTGCGAGTGCCGCAGCCTTCCGCTTCCTCCGCCAATCGATAATTTATGTCTTCTCGCCTTTATTATTTTTTAAACGAAACATTACGTATCCATACTTGAAACTGTGATCTTCATTGCCGACAGCTTCGATCTTGAATTTTCCGGCAGTTTGAAATGCCTTCACACCTGAGCCATGAATGATTGTTGTTTGGTCCCCGTCTTTCGACTTCCAATAAATTTTGGCGTCGGAATTGGATTCTATAATCGTGAAAAATATCGTGTGCCAATCGCCATCTTCGACAATTATCTTCGGTGGCGATCCACCACGTTGCGTCCCTGTGCCCATTGATTCAAATGCATCAATCTGACCGAAATCAAATATTTGGGCGCTTGCTCTTTCAGGGAGAAAAGGCGCTCCCACGTATAGAAACGTTAAAGTCGCTGCGGCAAAAATGAAAAGCTGAAGCTGCTTCATGGGTCATCCCTCAAATAAGAACACCGCTTCATATAATCATAATGTTTTTCGCAATGGCGCAGAAGTTAATGGGTCAAACGGCTTTTGTCCGCTGTTGTCGCTATAGGGCTTAATAGGCCTTCTTTTCGTCGCTTAACTTGCTTGCGCTTTTCCTCCTCTTCAGCGAGAAGGCGGATTATCAAAGCCCGCTTAGCCGGGTCGATTTCGGTTTCTAACAGTAAATTGAACCGGTCGATATTTGCTTGGATGATCCTGTGCATGACAGCACGCGCCTATTTTCATTAAGCTACTAATAACGACGGGAAATACGCTTTTATCGCAGTATCATCTTTCGTCGCGTCGGCAGGTATACATGCCTCGGTTTCGAACTCACAACCACACTTCGGACATAACCAAAGATTTATAACCAGTTGCTCGCTAACATGTTCCGACCAACCGGGTGCAACCAGCGCCTCACCACATTTCTCACAAGTCGTCCCGAAGCTTGATTTTGGCTTAGATGTTTTCGTTGCTACGGCGACCTCCCTAGTTTCGATGCTGGCGCTTCTTATTTGGACGCAGATATCGCTGATGGATCAGTAACTGCACTATTTGCAGCGATAGCAAGTAATTGTCGCATATCATTTCGATAGTCGGTCATTTAGACAGTGACCCTGACAGAATTTTCCGTGCCGGTCGTCCGATGTCCGTTGTTGCTCCAATAGCGTCATTGGCGGTTCGATGCGGCGAAGGGCGCGATGTGCCAATCGCGTCGCCTATTGCCCGCACATAATAAAAACGGAGCGCCAAGCAGTGGCGCCCCGTCAGATCGATGATCCTATGTTAGTTTACTTGTAGTAACCGACGCCGCATCCTAGGCCGGCGACCGCGGTAACTAAGCTCACCTTCGGCACCCACGCCTTGTCACCGCCGGCCTTGGGGGCATTGTAGCTCACCTCATTGATCTGGCCCTCTTTTGCCTCGTCATAGAGCCTTGGGCCATACAGGTCGCCCGTAGGGTCCTTAAATGTCCTCACATCCTTGCCGAGCAACTGCTTTACGTTGAGATTGGCGTTCGCGACAAGGAGTCCGTCGCTGAGATTGAAGCAGAACGGATAGATGTCGCCAACAAGGAAGCCGTTTTCGTCCTTGTTGATCTGGTCAAGCGTCTTGGCCTTATCGGCTTTGATGGCCGCAACCGTCTTTTCAAGCATGGCCTTAGCGTCCGCCGCAGTACCTTGCGCGAATGCCGTAGTCGAGAACAAGACAGCCATGGCGCCTAGCGCGCCAATCACGAGTTTACGAAACATGGATATTCCTCCCTGCTCTTCGAGCAATTTGCAATTGTAATGCACCGTGCGTAAGGCCCGCAAGGATCACTGCTGCAACATTTTCACGCGTCCCATCATCTAGAACGATGATCAGTTGATCAAATGAACCTCCCGCCCACGCGCGTTGTTCGCCTCGAACAAAGCGCGGCAATGTCCGCTTTGGGTCATTCACCTCATAGTCGATCGGCCTCCGGGCAGCCCGTTGTCCGTTGTTAGTCCGATAGCGTCTTAGATTTTGCGGCGCAGCGATGCAGTCATTGGCGGACACCATGTAAACAGTCGACGCGCGCGCCGGGCATTCACAAAGGCCCAAACACGGCCCGCTCGACCCGGGATAAACGGCAGCGACGAGAATCAAGCGCATCGAGGCGATCTTGTTTTCCGGCGCGCATATTAACTACGTTCTAGGGAGCGCGAACTTTTTTGCGACAAGCTCCGTTATACTTCGGCGTTCCTTTGAGGAGGACGCAGTTATGTTGCGTAGCGTGACCTTAGCCGCGTGCCTGGGGGCTGTTTGCGCCTTCAGCGTGGCGGTATCTTCCGCACAGGCGGGTGGCAGTGGCTATTATGGCGGCGGCTACCCGTACGGCGACACATATCCGGGATACGCACAGCCGGGCGATTCGTATGGCCCCGGCTACACATATGGTGGGGGAAGCTTCTGCCGCGGACTTTTCGGCTGCTGGAACCGCGGCTATTACGCTCCGCCCGCCCAATACGTTCTCGTCGCACCGTCGCCTCCGCCTCAGCCGGTGATTCAGAATTTCACCAACTACAACGTCATTCACGTGGCGCGGGACAAGTGCGCACCCGAGCCGCTGCGCGATATCGATGGCTACACAATCTGGTCGGTGAAGGCGGGCTGCCCGCAGACGCGCTGACAGGCAAATAATGTCCCTCAGCGCCAATCGATCGCGCCCTGGAATATTGGATTACAGTCCAGCCGCAAGCTAGAAATTATCAATCGAGCGTGTTCGCTTCGGGTCAAATACAGAATAGCTGATCAAGGCTGTTAGGGCTGTTTTCCGCTGTTGGTCAAATCGCGACCAAACATTTGCGCTAGCGCAAATGAAGCGATGTACCACAACCGGACACATGCACCCCAACATGACCGACGCAAAAAGAAGGACCGCCAGCGCGGCGGTCCCTCCGAAATCCTATTAGCTCTGCGGTGGTGGCCGAGCCGTCACTATCAGCGGTAGTAGTACCTGCCATTGCGATAGTATCGATAATGGTAGTAATGCCCGTGCCAGGAGTACGGGTAATAACCACCGTTCCAACGATATCTGTAGTAATGGCCACGATAGTAATATGCGGGAATGATATTGGCGGTGTTGGTTGCGACGCCCGTCTGAATTGGGGCAAAAGGTGCAGCTTTCGAGACGCCGGGAATACCCACAGCTGCAATTGCTGCAACCGTAATTGCAAATAAGAACCGTGCCATGTTGTCCTCCTTCGCGCGCACCACTGTTTGTGTTTGGAATGATGTAGAAACAATATGGCGCTTAGACGGCACGGGAGCGTCGGTCAACTGCGTGCAAAAAAGCCCCGGTGCGAATGACCGGGGCTTCAACTTTGTCAAGCGACCAAGACGTGTCGCCACGCGAGGCAGTTAGAAGCGATAGTTCACACCGACCAGGAACTGTTGGGCGTCCCGCTGCACATTGACGGGGCCGATGATGGCTGATGTCCCAGAAGACGTCCCGAAGTCCATGTAATTATATTCGAGGAACGTCGACCAGTGTGGCGCGAACATCCATTCGGCGCCGCCGCCGATGGTCCAGCCACCTTTGTTGCCGGCCAACTGTCCAACTTGAGCGCCACCAGGATTATTGACGTAGCCATTGGTGCGCGTCCACGCCCCACCACCCTGAAAGTAAAGCAACCAGTTGGGCTGTATCGCATAGCCGAGGCGAGCCGTAAGGGTGTTGACCCAGCTCGTGTCGGTGTTGGCGGTAAAGCCGGCCAACGGAGCGCCGAACGTTCCGCTGCTATTGAGGCTAGTTCCATCGAACATGTCACGGGCGCCAATCACAAACCCACCGGCGAATTCATAATCGCAGCCGATCTGACCGCCACCAATAACGCCGGTATTCGTCCAGGAAACTCCGGCGCCAGTATTCACAGCGGTGACGTCAGATCGGCCCCATGCCGCACCGATGTTGCCGCCGATGTAGCAGCCAGTCCAAGTCAGCGGCGGAGCTACCATCATGGGCGCCTTATATGCAGGCCTCTGCGGCAGGTCGGCTGCCAGTGCGCTAGCCGAACCAAGCGCCGCCATCGCAAGAGCCGCTAACATGATGCGTTTCATTTCTTTATCTCCACGTATTCGAATGAAATCAAAAACCGCTCAATCAAAAACTTGCCGTTCATATACCTTTATCTTCCTTCGCGTTCCTTGATTTGGATCATTGCTGCTAAAACATCGGCTCTTTCGCGCCAATTGTTGCATTGCGGCAACATGTCCAATTTTGCACAATCACGCTGCTCTCGCCCCAATAGGCGACAAACTTGGCTGCAATCCGTTTGTCTGAAAAGTGCCAAAAACAAACTCATGCACTGCGGCAAAACCACTGAGATTCAGTGGTGAAACATTTGCGATAAACCGCCGGCAGCCTGTTCACCGGCGACGACGCGATCTTCAGCCCCGGAGATAGGATAAATGCCGGCTGGCCGTTGTCGATGTGTGCCGTTTTTGAGGGTGATCGTCACGCCCATCCGCAGCACTATTTGTGGCTCTTCCGGTGTGACACTAACCACACCCTCTGTGGCGCGGTGACTCTATCCCATTGGCATTCCGCCAATCGTGGCTCACTAGCGTGATTGGGCTCTGGGCACGAGAGATGTTACGGCTTCGGTTCGATAACGACACGATCCGTAATGCGATCGTCGCCATGGAGGTCGAAGCGAACCGACACGACCTCGCCCACCTTTATGTCGGAAAAGCTGCCCCTGCGCGTCCTTCCGACTACTCGGAATATGGTTTTGTTTGTGGTCTTGTAGGTCCAGCTCGGCTCGCCGGCCTTCGCATGACAGCTGAACGTTTTGGCGATGTCATCAACGGCCGTGACAATCCGATTACTATCCACCGCAGCGAGTACGGGCGAAAATGTCGCAATAGTTGCAACCATCGCCGCCATCAACACTTTCCACATCGCAAATCCTTAATTTGGGATTCCCCAGATGACACACCGAGTGACGCGCATTTTTTGCGCGTTTCCCTCATTTTGGCAAGCCGGCCCCCAACCTCAGAAGGCAGCGTCTTGGTCCGAGATCGATCACCAGACCGTCGTCGCAGACGCCTAACCCCGCGGCATTGTGGCCGCCGCCTCGAATTGACACGACCAGTTTATGCTCGCGGCCAAATTTAACCGCGGTCATGACGTCCGCCGCATCGGCGCAGGATAGCATTCGGCGCTTCTATAGTTTTACTGGAGTCGCGTATCTTAGTAGCAATCGCCTAACGTTCGGCTCGTTGGTCCCGTTCAAGACGGCGTCTTGTCGCTTTCAGTCGCTGCGTCTCTTGGTCAAGCGTCTCAATTTTCGCGTCGAGCTGCGTGATCTTCGAGCTTGGCACATCGACACTGCGCAGCTTATCGAGCACTTTGCCGACCGGGAGTTTATTTACTTCGGCCATATCGCTTATCCTTACAGCAAAGACATCGTCAATCTACTTAAACTGACGGACGCCTCACCGTAGCCACACTAATATCATTTTATGTAGCGTCGCACCTCCGGAATTCTTTGATTAAGATCAATATAGTCCAATTAGCTCGCTGCTTCGACCGAACCCAACGCGGACCTAAGCTGTTGTTCTCCGGTCGGGCCCACGACAATTCGAAATTCGTTTGCTTGGGGTCATCTCGGCTAGTAGGCGCTTGCCGGAAGAGCCCCAGCGCAAGGCTGGGGCTCCCCGTGTGGCAGCGGCTGGAAAGGGGCAAACCTAAACAGCCGCTCCCGGCACTCCCGAGAGCAATAACGATCATGCGCAGTGCTAAGGCACCTGCGGCGGTGCCGCTCGCCGTTTCCCTATGAGCATTGGTCCAAACGATATGGCGAAGCCAAAAAAGGCGACGCACCAGGCCAAACCTGCGACATGGAGTAGCGCATCGCTCCACCCGGACTCTAGCGACACGCAGACACGCGCGAGCGCGGCGATGACGACGCCCACATAGATCGCCTGCGTGCCCGCCGAGGCGACAAGCGCATTGCCGGTATGACCGAGGCTGGCGCGCGTCATCACCGCCAGCGTCATGACGCCCGCCGCACCGACCATCCAAGCGTGAATTGCAGCGCTTTGCTCGCCGAGGCCGAATACGGCCGCGCCGGCAAGCAGGAACCCGAGCGGCACGAAGGCATAGCCAATGTGCAGGATCAGCACCAGACGGTCGCGAAACGTGCGGTCGCCGGCCCATCGCGCCAGCCGCACGATATGCAATACGCCCGCGATGCCGAGCGCCGCGCCCGTCGCCCTTGCCGACGGCAGCACGATCCACACCGCCAAGGTCGCGGCGGTAAAGCCGATCACCGCCACATCGAAACGCGCGAACGGCGCCGGCAGCCGGCCCGGATTCTCACGCGCCAGCCAGTTGCGGGTGAAGCTCGGGATGATGCGACCGCCGATCACCACCAGGAGCAGCACCACTGCGGCGATGCCGATTCGGGCGCCGTATTCGGCGCCGCCGTTGATATGCGCCTCTAGATGAAACGCGATATTGCCGGCGAGCAGCAGCTTGACCAGGCCGACGACGCGCAGGTTGCGCCAATTCTTGCCGGCGACGATCTCGCGCGCGGCGGCGGCGACGACCAAAGCCAGGAAAGCGACGTCCACGATCATGGCCGGCAGCCAGCCGATCTCGGCGGAAAACGTCACCGCTACACGGCCCGCCAGCCACACCGCGACCAGAATGAGCAAGGGCGTGCCCTGGATCGGCAGCCGTCCGGTCCAATTGGGGATTGCGGTTAACAGGAAGCCGGTCACCACCGCTGGCACGTAGCCGTAGAGCATTTCATGCACGTGCCAATCGATGGGGCCGAAAGCCGTCGACAGTTCCAACTCTCCGTTGAACATCGGCAGCCAGGCCAGGATGGCGAGCCCGGCATAGACGGCGCCGAGCAAGAAGAACGGGCGGAAGCCGTAGGACAGCAGCGCCGGTCCGCGATAGTCCTTGAGGCGCGGAACCGAGCTCATGGCTGCGCGCAGCCGAAGGCCCGCTTGAGGCAGGTCGCGCCGGGATCGGCCGAGCGGTTGAGCATGCCTATCAGCGTGACCCATTCCTCATCGGAGGCGGTCGCCGCGTAACGCTGCACGGTTTGCGTCACGCAAGATGCGAGATCGATGCCCTCGGCGGCGGCTTTCGTGCGCGCCGTCTCCAACAGCGCCAGATCGCCGAGTTGCAGCAGCGTCTCGACCGCCACGGTCTCGTCGGTCAATTGGGCCAGCAGATCGCCGAGCATAGGCCCTCCTCAATGCACGCGCAGCGCGTCGGCGCCGGCAAGCTCGATGCCCTCGATGCGCGCCGCGGAAACAAGCCGCGCGATGTATTGCGCGTCGGCCCGCCGGCGCACGCTCTCGCGCAGGTAGTCGGCGATACGGTCGGCCACGAGTTCGTAGGGCAGCGTGCGGCCATCGTGCTTGCGCTCAAGCCGGATGAGGTGGACCCCGTAGCGCGTGGCGACCGGCGCCTCGCACAGTTGGCCGGGTGCGAGCGCGAACAGCGACTGCTCGAATTCGGGCGTCGTTTGCCCGGCCGTGATCTGGCCGAGATTGCCGCCCTGTTCCGCCGACGGACAGCGCGAATGCGCCTTGGCGAGTTCGGCGAACCGCTCCGGGTGTTTGCGCAATTCGGTGAGTACGGCTTCTGCCTCGGCGCGGGCCAGCTCGTAAGCCTTGCGGTCGGCCGGCAGGGCCGCGAACAGAATATGCGAGGCCTCGCAAATGTCGGGCGAGCGGAAGCGGCGTTGATTGTTCTCGTAGAAACGCCGGCAGGTCGCGTCGTCTGGTTGCGGAACCGTCACCTCACGCTCGACCAACGCGCGCATGATGGCTTCGTCGTCGGTCTCGCGTCGGCCGTCGGCGTCGCTGACCGGTTCAGGCTTTACGGCAAGAAGCCGCGCCCGCTGCATCAGCAGTTCGCGGACGACCAAGGCGCGCGCCGCCTGCTGCCAGGCGGCGATCGGCTTTGCCGCCGCATGGTGCTGCATTTCGCGTTGAATGGCGTCGCGGGCGATGGCGACGCCGTTGACGCTGACCGCTGCAGGCTTTCCCGCCGGGATTTGCGCGTGGGCTGAGCAGGTTGTCATCGCGCTACTCCGCCGGTTCCAAGCCGCGCACCGCCCGCGTGCGCACCACCTGATAGCCGCGCCGGCCGAGATACCAGATCGGCGCACTCCAGACGTGCACCAGGCGGGTGAACGGAAACAGCAGGAAGATCGTCATGCCGAGGGCAAGGTGCACCTTGAAGATCGCCGGCACGCCGAGGATCAGCACGGAGACACCGGGTTGCAGGGTCAGGATGCCCTGTGCCCAAGTCATGAACGTGACCATCACATGGCCGTCGAGGTGCTGCAGCGACACGGGGATGGTGGCGAGGCCGAGCGTGAGCTGGACATAGAGGATGAGCAGGATCGCGATATCGCCGAACGACGAGGTGGTGCGGATGCGCGCGTCGAACAGCCGGCGATGTACCAAGAGCGTGATGCCGATGAAGCAAATGATGCCGGAGACGCCGCCGACGCCGATCGCCATCCATTGCTTGAAGCTGTGCGAGATGCCGAGCGCCTCGAAGATCCAGATCGGCGTCAGCAGGCCGCCGAAATGGCCGAGGAAGATGACCAGGATGCCGACATGGAACAGGTTGGAGCCCCAGGTCAGTTGCCGGCGGCGCAACAACTGGCTCGATCCGCTGCGCCAAGTGTACTGCTCGCGGTCGAAGCGCAGCACGCTGCCAAGCAGGAACACGGTCAGGCAGAGATAGGGATACCAGCCGAAGACGATGTAGTTGATCAGTTCGCGCATGATCTTTTCCTCAATGGCGCGGCGGATTGGGGCGAGACACGGCCGGCATGTCCGGCGCGGGGCGCAGGCCACCACGGACACGGGCGATCAGCCCGTCCTTGCAGCCGTCGCCGGCGCCGGGACCGAAGCGGACCTCTTCGTCCTCCCAGGCGGCATCGAGCGCCTTCAGGTCGTTGGGGTCCGGGTCGGGCAGCGCCAGCAGCGCGGAGACTTCCGTCTCCTTCGGCTTTGCCGCCGACAGTGCGACCAACGCGCGGAACACGGCTTCGTAAGCCGAGCGGCGCTTGCGCAGGCGCTCCGCCATCGCGGCAAGGATATGCGCCGGCTGCGCCAACGCATCGCGCGCCTGCGCCGCCGGCAACGTCGAGGCATATTCGAGGAACAGCGGCAGGAAGTCCGGCAGTTCGTTCGTATCCTGCTCCAGCCCGGCTGTCGCATATTGCGCCTTGAGGTCGACCATGGCCTGGCCGCGGTCGCGGCTTTCGCCGTGCACGTGCTCGAACAGATGCAACGACAAAGAGCGCGTGCGGTCGAACAGAAGCACGTAGCGCTCCTGCAAGTCGTAAAGATCGTCGGCGGCAAGCTCCTGTAACAGGCGGTGCAATTGATCACGCACGGCAAAGGTGATTACCGGCTCGTTTTCGATCGCCTCGCTGATCTCGCCCGCCGCCTGTTGCAATTCGGCGGTAGGATAAGTCAGCAGCGCCGACAGCGCCTTTAAGGCCTTGATCATCACGCGACCTCCATCGGCGTCTTGGCGCGCTTGGGCGTGCCGAACAGATTGGCTTCGCTGGTCCCGCCGGCGCAGCCATTGCCGAAGGAAAAGCCGCACGAGCCGCGCAGGTCGTAGGCGTCTTCGTTTGTTTCGCGATGCGCGGTCGGGATGACGAAGCGGTCCTCGTAATTGGCGATCGCCATCGTCTGGTACATGTCCTCGATCGCCAGCGCGGTAAGCCCTACCCGCTTGGCGATGGCCTCATCGATCACGCCGTCGACGGTCTTGGCGCGCATATAGGCGCGCATCGCCAGCATGCGTTCGAGGCCGAGTGCGACCGGCTCTTCCTTGCCGGCGGTCAAGAGGTTGGCGAGATATTTCAGTGGAATGCGCAAAGACCGCACGTCGGGCATTTCGCCGTCGTGACCGATCTTGCCGGCGGCCGCCGCCGATTGGATCGGCGAGAGCGGCGGCACGTACCAGACCATCGGCAGCGTGCGGTATTCGGGATGCAGCGGGAAGGCGACCTTCCACTCCATCGCCATTTTCCAGATCGGCGAGCGCCGCGCGCCCTCCAGCCAGTTCTCGGCGATACCGTCGGCGCGCGCCTGTTCGATCACCTGCGGATCCTTGGGGTCGAGGAAAATCGAAAGCTGCGCCTCGTAGAGATCCTGCTCGTTCTTGGCGCTGGCGGCTTCCTCGATGCGGTCCGCGTCATAGAGCACGACGCCGAGATAGCGGATGCGACCGACGCAGGTCTCCGAGCACACCGTCGGCTGGCCGGCCTCGATGCGCGGATAGCAGAAGATGCACTTCTCGGACTTGCCGCTCGACCAGTTGTAATAGACCTTCTTGTACGGGCAGCCCGACACGCACATGCGCCAGCCGCGGCATTTGTCCTGGTCGATGAGCACAATGCCGTCTTCCTCACGCTTGTAGATCGCGCCGGACGGACAGGCGGCGACGCAGGCCGGGTTGAGGCAGTGCTCGCACAGCCGCGGCAGATACATCATGAAGGTGTTTTCGAACTGGCCGTAGATGTCCTTCTGCACGCCTTCGAAATTGTAGTCCTGCGAGCGTTTGGCGAATTCGCCGCCGAGGATTTCCTCCCAGTTGGGGCCCCACTCGATCTTCTCCATGCGCTCGCCGGAGATCAGCGAGCGCGGACGCGCGGTCGGCATCGCCGTCATTTCCGGCGATTTCTGCAGGTGCTCGTAGTCGAAGGTGAACGGCTCGTAGTAGTCGTCGATCTCGGGCAGATCGGGATTGGCAAAGATGTTGGCCAGCACCCGCCATTTCGAACCGATGCGCGGCTCGATTTTGCCGTTCTTCTTGCGGCGCCAGCCGCCGTTCCAGCGTTTCTGGTTTTCCCAATCCTTCGGATAGCCGATGCCCGGCTTGGTCTCGACGTTGTTGAACCAGGCGTATTCCATGCCTTCGCGGCTGGTCCACACGTTCTTGCAGGTGACCGAACAGGTGTGACATCCGATGCACTTGTCGAGATTGAGCACCATCGCGATTTGCGCGCGGACTTTCATTCTGCGGCCTCCATTTTGGGCGCGACGGGGAGCGGTGCGGGTTGATCGGCGGTCGGCGTGTCGAGCCAATCGACCTTCGACATCTTGCGCACGACGACGAATTCGTCGCGGTTGGATCCGACCGTGCCGTAGTAGTTGAAGCCGTAGGATTGCTGGGCGTAGCCGCCGATCATATGCGTCGGCTTGAGCACAGCGCGGGTCACCGAGTTATGGATGCCGCCGCGCTGGCCGGTCATCTCCGAGCCCGGAACGTTCACAATCTTTTCCTGCGCGTGATACATCAGGCACATGCCCTGCTTTACGCGCTGCGACACCACCGCGCGCGCCACCAGCGCGCCGTTGGTGTTGAACGCCTCGACCCAGTCGTTGTCGACGATGCCGGCCTTCTTGGCGTCGATTTCGCTGATCCACACGATTGGCCCGCCGCGCGACAGCGTCAGCATCAGCAGATTGTCGGTGTAGGTGGAGTGGATGCCCCACTTCTGATGTGGCGTGATGAAGTTGAGCACGACCGCGTCGTTGCCGTTCGGCTTGCGGTCGATGATCGGATTGACCGATTTGGTATCGATCGGCGGACGATAGACGCAAAAGCCCTCGCCGAACGCCCGCATCCACAAATGATCCTGATAGAGCTGCTGGCGCCCGGTCAGCGTGCGCCAGGGGATCAATTCGTGCACGTTGGTGTAGCCAGCGTTGTAGCAGACCTTTTCGGACTCGAGCCCCGACCAGATTGGCGAGGAGATGATCTTGCGCGGCTGCGCGACGATGTCGCGGAAGCGGATTTTCTCGTCTTCCTTCGGGATGGCGAGATGGTTGTGGTCGCGACCGGTGAAGCCGCCGAGCGATTCCCAGGCCTTGACCGCGACCTCGCCGTTGGTTTCCGGCGCCAGGCTGAGGATCACCTCGCAGGCATCGATGTCGCTTTCGATCCGCGCCAGGCCCTTGCTCGCGCCCTCCTCTGTGACGGCGCCGTTGAGCCGCTTGAGAAAGTCGACCTCGTGCTCGGTGTTCCAGCTCATGCCCTTGCCGCCATTGCCGAGCTTGGCCATCAGCGGTCCGAGCGAGGTGAATCGTTTGTAGAGGTTGGGATAGTCGCGCTCGACCACCGCCACCGCCGGCATTGTCTTGCCGGGAATCGGATCGATCTCGCCCTTCTTCCAGTCCTTGACATCGAAGGGTTGAGCGATTTCGCCGGCGGTGTCGTGCAGGATCGGCGTCAGCACCAGGTCTTTCTCGGCGCCGAGCACTTCCGGCGACACCGCCGAGAACGCCTTGGCGATTCCCTTGTAGATGTCCCAGTCGTTGCGCGCCTCCCAGACCGGATCGACCGCCGAGGTCAGCGGGTGGATGAAGGGATGCATGTCGGAGGTGTTGAGATCATTCTTCTCGTACCAGGTCGCCGTCGGCAGCACGATGTCGGAATACATGCAGGTCGTGGACATGCGGAAATCAAGCGTGACCAACAGGTCGAGCTTTCCTTCCGGCGCCTGTTCGTGCCAGACGACGTCGATCGGCTTTTTCTTGCCGTCCTGTCCGAGATCCTTGCCCATCACGCCGTGCTTGGTGCCGAGCAGGTGCTTGAGAAAATACTCGTGGCCCTTGCCCGACGCGCCGAGCAGATTGGAGCGCCAGACGAACAGATTGCGCGGCCAGTTGGCCGGATTGTCCGGATCGTCGCAGGCAAGCTTCAGTTCGCCCGATTTCAGCGCCTTGGCGACGTAGTCCTTGGCTTCGAGACCAGACGTGGCGGCCTGCTTGGCGACGTCGAGCGGATTGGCCTGCAACTGCGGCGCCGACGGTAGCCAGCCCATGCGTTCGGCTCGCACGTTGTAGTCGATCAGCGCGCCGTCCCAGGGTCCGGCCGGCGCGGTCGGTGAAAGAATTTCCGACACGTCGAGTGTCTCATAGCGCCACTGGTCGGTGTGCGCGTAGAACGCCGAGGTCGAATTCGCCTGCCGCGGCGGACGGCTCCAGTCGAGGCCGAAGGCGAGCGGCAGCCAGCCGGTCTGCGGACGCAGCTTCTCCTGGCCGACATAATGCGACCAGCCGCCGCCCGATTGGCCGACGCAACCGCACATCACCAGCATGTTGATGATGCCGCGGTAGTTCATGTCCATGTGGTACCAGTGATTGAGACCGGCGCCGACGATCACCATGGAGCGGCCCTTGGTCTTTTCTGCGTTGAGCGCGAACTCGCGCGCCACCGTGACGATCTGGTCGCGCGGCACGCCGGTGATTTTTTCCGCCCAGGCCGGCGTGTAGGGCTGCAGATCGTCGTAGTTTTTCGCGAGATGCTCGCCGCCGAAGCCGCGATCGACGCCGTAGTTCGCCACGAACAGGTCGAACACCGAGGCGACCAGTGTCTCGCCCTCGACCAGTTGCAGCTTCTTCACCGGCACATTGCGGATGAGCACGCCGGGATGGTCGGTGCCGAGGAAATGATCGTGCTCGCGGTTGCCGAAATAGGGGAAGCCGACGGCAGCGACGTCGTCCTTGATGCCGGCGAGTGTCAGCCGCAGCTTCGTCTCTTTGCCGTCCGAGGCCTTTTCCTCCAGGTTCCACTTGCCCTTTTCGCCCCAGCGGAAGCCGACCGAGCCTTTCGGTACCACAATCGCATCGCTGCTCTCGTCGTAGGCCAGCGTCTTCCACTCGGGATTGTTGGCTTCGCCGCAGGATTTCACGACATCCGAGGCGCGGATGAAGCGCTCGGGCACGTAATGGCCGCCCTGCTTCACCAGGCGCACCAGCATCGGCATGTCGGTGTATTGCCGCGCATAGTCCTCGAAATAATTGGCCTGCCGGTCGATATGGAATTCGCGCAGGATGACATGGCCCATGGCCATGCCGAGCGCCGCATCCGTGCCCTGTTTCGGCGACATCCACAGATCGGCGAATTTCGAGGCTTCCGAATAGTCCGGGCAGATGACCACGCTCTTGGCGCCGCGGTAGCGCGCCTCGGTATAGAAGTGCGCGTCGGGCGTGCGCGTCTGCGGCACGTTCGAGCCCCACAGCAGCAGGAAGCTCGAATTGTACCAATCGGCGCTTTCCGGAACGTCGGTCTGCTCGCCCCAGGTCTGCGGGCTGGACGGCGGCAGGTCGCAATACCAGTCGTAGAACGACATGCAGACGCCGCCGAGCAGCGACAGATAGCGCGAACCGGCGGCGTAGCTCACCATCGACATCGCCGGGATCGGCGAGAAACCGAACACGCGGTCCGGCCCATAGGTTTTTGCCGTATAGGCGTTGGCCGAGGCGATGATCTCGTTGACCTCGTCCCAGGTCGAGCGCACGAAGCCGCCGAGGCCGCGCTTGCTCACGTAAGACGCGCGCTTGCCTGCGTCTTCGACGATCGATTTCCAGGCGGCGACCGGCGTCCTCAC
The DNA here is from genome assembly GCA_963753925.1 of uncultured Alphaproteobacteria bacterium. Lineage (GTDB taxonomy): Bacteria > Pseudomonadota > Alphaproteobacteria > Rhizobiales > Xanthobacteraceae > Pseudolabrys. The sequence goes on along the minus strand of CAVWEF010000006.1, from coordinate 83,497 downwards.
CGCACGCGCCTCGCGCCACAGCTTGAGCAGCCGCGAACGCACCAGCGGATATTTCACGCGGTTGCCGGAGTACAGATACCAGCTGTAGCTCGCGCCGCGCGCACAACCGCGCGGCTCGTGATTGGGCAGATCGGGCCGTGTGCGCGGATAATCGGTCTGCTGCGTTTCCCAGGTGACGATGCCGCCCTTGACGTAGACTTTCCAGGAGCATGATCCGGTGCAGTTCACACCATGCGTCGAGCGCACGATCTTGTCGTGCTGCCAGCGTTTGCGGTAGCCGTCCTCCCAGCGTCGGTCCTCATTGGTCACAATGCCATGGCCGTCGGAGAAGTCATCGACGACACGATTGAAGAACGTCAGCCGATCGAGAAAATGACTCATCGTCCGGATTCCTTTATTCGGCCGCTTGCGGGGCGGCGGGCGGCAGCAGCCGTCCACGCTCGATGTCGTGCAGCAGACCGCCGCGGCGCGTGTAGAAGAACCAGGTGATCGCCACGCAGGTGACGTAGAACGCCATGAACCCCCACAGCGCCACGCTCGGCCCGCCGGTGAACGCGATCGACGTGCCGTAGGCCTTGGGGATGAAGAAGGCGCCATAGGCCGCGACCGCCGAGGTGAAGCCGATGATCGCCGCCGATTCCATTTCCGCCTGCCGCTGCCGCAACGGCGGGCTAAGACCCGGTTCAAGTCGTGGAATTTCCAAGCGCATGATCGCCGGGATCATCTGGAAGGTGGACGCGTTGCCCACGCCGGTCGCGAAGAACAAAATCATGAACATGGCGAAGAAGCCCCAGAACGCCTGCGGCTGGTCTTTGATGCCGAGGAAGTAGAGGACGCCAGCCACGCCGAAGATCATCAGCACGAACGTCCACAAGGTGACGCGGCCGCCGCCGTAGCGGTCCGACAGCCAGCCGGTCGCCGAGCGCGACAATGCGCCGACCAGTGGCCCGAGGAAGATGAACTTGAGCGAGTCGACGTGCGGGAATTCGATCTTGGCCAGCAGCGGAAAGCCCGCCGAGTAACCGATGAATGAGCCGAAGGTGCCGGTATAGAGCCAGCACATCAGCCAATTATGCTTTCGCTTGAAGATCGCCGCCTGATCGGCAAACGACGCCCGCATATCCTCGATGTCGTGCATGCCAAACCATGCGGCAAAGGCCGACACGACGATAAACGGCACCCAGACGAACCCAGCATTCTGCAGCCAGAGCTTGGTGGCGCCGTTCGCGGCGACCTGTGGGTCGCCGCCGAACCAGCCGAATACCCCGGTGGTGATCACCAGCGGAATGACGAATTGGCCGACGCTGACGCCAAGATTGCCGAGCCCGGCGTTGAGTGCGAGCGCATTGCCTTTCTCCGCCTTGGGGAAGAAAAAGCTGATATTGGCCATCGAGGAGGCAAAGTTGCCGCCGCCGAGGCCGCACAGAAAAGCGAGCGACAGGAAGATGATGTAGGGCGTGTCGGGGCTCTGCACCGCGAGACCGATGCCGACCGCAGGAACGATCAGCGACCAGGTCGACACCGATGTCCACAAACGCCCGCCGAAGATCGGCGGCATGAACGAATAGAAGATGCGCAATGTCGCGCCCGATAGGCCGGGCATTGCCGCCAACCAAAACAACTGATCGTTGGTGAACTTGAAGCCGACCGCCGGCAGCTTGGCGACCACCACTGACCACACCATCCAGATCACGAAAGCCAACAGCAGCGCCGGAATCGAGATCCACAAATTGCGCCGGGCGATGGCGCGGCCCTTGCTCTCCCAAAACGCCGGATCCTCCGGCTTCCATTCCGCCAGCACGTGTCCGGAGAGGGCGCCGACATGCTTCTCCTCGTGGATCGGCTCCATTTCCGGGAATTCGGGCAGCTTGTGCAGCCCGGTGGCAAGCGCGCCGCGCTCCATACGCTGGACGGCGAAATGCATCCACAAGAGCGAGCCGCCGGCAATGAGGAACAGTAGCATGAAGCAGCTGGTCCAGATCCCGGTCAGATCGTTGAGCACGCCGAAGGCGATCGGCAGCACGAAGCCGCCGAGGCCGCCGATCATGCCGACCAGCCCGCCGACCGAACCGACATTGTCCGGGTAGTAGACCGGGATGTGCTTGTACACCGCGGCTTTGCCCAGGCTCATGAAGAAGCCGAGCACGAAGATCAGGCTGGTGAAGGTTACGACGCCGGTCGCCATGTGGAAGTGGATCGGGCCTTGGCTGCTCAGCACGACATATTCAGTCGGTGGATAAGCGAGGATGAAGGTGATCAGCGCCGAGACGCCGAACATCCAGTACATGATGCGGCGCGCGCCATAACGGTCGGACAGCACGCCGCCATAGGCGCGGAACAAGCTCGCCGGGATCGAATAGGCCGCGGCCAGCATGCCGGCGCTTTCGATGTCGAGCTTGTAGACGCCGATCATGTAGCGCGGCAGCCACAGCGACAAAGCGACGAACCCGCCGAAGGCGAAGAAATAATAAAGCGCGAAGCGCCAGACCTGGACGTTCTTGAGCGGTTCGAGCTCGAGCCAGGTGCTGCGCGGCCGTTCGCCTTTGGCGCGACGCGCCATCTCAACCGGGTCCTCGCTGGTGGTGAACCAGAACACCACCGCCATGATCGCGATCGCGCTGGCCCAGACTTGCGCCGTCGTCTGCCAGCCATAGGCGACCAGCACGAACGGCGCGCAAAACTTGGTCACCGCCGCACCGACATTGCCGGCACCGAAAATCCCCAGCGCCGTGCCTTGCTTTTCCGCCGAATACCAACGCGACACATAAGCGATGCCGACCGCGAAGGAGCCGCCGGCAACGCCGACGCCAAGCGCGGCGATCAGGAACTGGATGTACGTGTGGGCATAGACCAGCAGGAAAGTCGCAACCGCAGCCGCCAGCATGACCACCGTGTAGACGCGGCGCCCACCGATTTGGTCCGTCCAGATGCCGAGGAAGATGCGCACCAACGAACCGGTGAGGATTGGTGTGCCGACCAGGAGCCCGAACTGGGTCTCGTTGAGGCCGAGCTGCTGCTTGATCTGAATGCCGATAATGGCGAAGATCGTCCACACCGCGAAGCATACGGTGAAGGCGATTGTAGACATCCAGAGCGCGCGATGTTGTCCTTCGACGCTGGTGACCGATTTCGCCTGCATGATGGAGTCCGCTCCTGTCGATCGCAAATGATCGGAGGCCACTTAAGCCGCGACTCAAACGAATGCTTTGACGTCGATCAATAATACTTCGGATTTACCCGCGGCAATTTTCCTTTACTTATATTGTCTTATCGTTTGACTTAAGCGCGACTGTGATTTGATATTCATCAAGCTTCGCGTGGCGCCCCTAGTCTAGATTGCTAGCGTTCGTCGCCAGTGCCTGCTGTCGGGAGATCACCGTGCGTCAATCCGATTGGAAGCTCATTCGTGCACTGCCGCTGTTTAGCGAAATGAGCGACGCCAACTTCGAAAAACTGGTCGGCGCCGCCTTTCTGCAGCGCTTTCCCCTGCACACCACTTTGATTAATGAAGGCGATTTGCCCGACTTTCTACAAATCGTGGTCGATGGCTCGGTCGAAATGTTCAGTGCCCACAACGGCCATGAGACCACGATCGAGATCATGCGGCCGGTGTCGACATTTATTCTCGCTGCGGTGATCCGCGACGCTGTCTATCTCAAGTCGGCCCGCACGCTGTCGCCTGCACGGGTTCTCATGATTCCGGCACAGACCGTGCGCGATGTATTCGACCGCGATGCCGCCTTTGCGCGCGCCATCGTGAATGAACTCGCCGAGCGATATCGCGCGGTCGTGCGTTCGCTCAAGAATGAGAAGTTGCGTACCGGCGCCGAGCGGCTGGCGAACTGGATTTTGAAGACCAATCGCCAGCAAGGCGATCATCAGCGCGTCGAACTGGCATTCGATAAGCGCACGCTCGCCTCGCGCCTGGGAATGACGCCAGAGAACTTGTCGCGCAACCTGGCGCTGCTTACGAAATACGGCGTGACAAGTTCCGGCCGCGCGATCGTTATCGAGGACTCATCGGCACTGGAAAGCTTCGCCAAGCCGAATTCGCTGATCGACGGGTAATGCAGGAGACTTAAGCAATTGAATTTGCACCAGGTGATTACAGACCGGTCCGTCGCATTTCGTGCCAATTGCTCGGAATGTCTGCTTTGGGTCGATGGTGTTGATAAAATCGGCGACGAGGCGGGCGGCGCTCTTAAGTTGGGCTTTTACCGGTCGTTTGCTCGGCACCCCCGTTGGGGAGCGGCAAGATCGCTCACACTACTGACACTTTGTGCCACCCACGCTCACACGACGCATGCTGCCTGCACGTTTGGCGGCGGACGCCAGGCATGGCCCGCCAGCGTTTTTAGGTTCTGCACGATGGCGGCGAGGTGGAACTCATCGCGTGCACCGGCGAGGCCCCGCAGGCGCATGCGCTCGAAGCGGTGATGGGTCTTCAGGTGCGCAAAGCGCATCTCAACCTTCTTGCGCTCGTCACGGGATTTGGCAAACTCGGGCGTCCCCATCAGCGCACGGGCACAATCACGGGCGGCCTCATTGAGATCGCGTGTGACCTTGCGTGAAGGCGTCTTCGGACAACACTGCGGCTTGAGGGGGCAGACCTCGCAGTCGCGCTTGAGCGCGAGGTAGCGCAGGACATGGTCGGCGCCGACGCTGCCTGTGGTCGTGAGCAGCTTGCCCGCAGGACAGACGTAGACGTTGCGCTCATTGTCGAATGTGAAGTCGGCGCGTGAGAAGGTGCCGTCCTCGCGGATGCTTTTGTCCCAGACGGGGATGTGCGGCGTGATGCCGGTGCCGATCAACCAACTGAGGAACTTGCCCGTGCCGTAGGCCGTGTCGGCGACGAGGCGCTTGGCCTTGAGCCCCAACCGTCCCTCGGTCCGCGTGATCATGGTCTTGGTGGCAGCGACCTCGTCATAGGTTCTGGCCGGGGTGGCCTCCACATCGACGATCACCGCATTCTCGATATCGATCAGGTAATTGAGCCCGTAGCCGAACTGCACCCGCTTATTGGCCTTTGCGGTCCAGGCCGAGCAGGGATCCACCGGCGAGATCATCTTCGGCAGCTTGCGATCGGCATCGGGATCTTCGTCATCGAGTGAGGTCAGGAACTCGGCAACCGCGCGGGTCTGCCGTTCCGGCACTGACCAGTCGATCTCATCGGGTGCCTTGCCATGATAGCGGCTGGCATCAGCCTCCATGACGCTGGCATCGACGGCGAAGCCCTCGCCCTTGACCAGGCCTGCGTCCATGCAGGCCTGCACCACCGCCTCGAACACATGACGCCAGATGTCGCTGTCGCGGAAGCGGCCATGACGATTGACCGAGAACGTCGAGTGGTCGGGCACCTTGTCGTCGAGATCGAGCCGGCAGAACCAGCGATAGGCCAGATGCAGCTCGACTTCCTCGCACAGCCGCCGCTCGAAGCGGATGCCGTAGCAGTACCCCACGATCAGCATCCGCATCATGAGCTCGGGATCGATCGAAGGCCGGCCGATCTCGCTATAGAATGGCGCCAGCTTCTCGCGAAGCTCCGCCAGAACCCCCGTCACGATCGGGTTGATCCGGCGCAGCAGATGATTCGCCGGAATGCGCCGCTCAAGATTGAATAGATAGAACAGCTGGCTTTGATCACCCGTCTGCCGACCCATCATGGCACACCTCCGCCGTGATGCCCCAGCAGACGGAATCACTGTTCGCCGATAATCACGAGCCCTTTTTCAACAGTATCGGTCAATGGCGACCTAGCCGTCGAGGCTCTGCGCGGCTTTTTGTCCGCTGTTAGTCGGTGGTCTCAACGGATCGACGCAACACTTATCGAAAGCAGAAAAGATAGAGAGCGCAGGCTGATAAGGGAAAAATGTCGTCCAGGGCTCATTGCGGCCCGAGAAACCTGGCGCTTTGGCATTGCTGGCCGCCGGTGATCTTGAAATCGATTAGACGAGCATTTGGTGCGCGTTACGCAAGTGTTGCGCCGACCGGTTGAGCTGGCTGTCCAATAGGCGACAAAGTCGGATGCGGTCGGTTTGGCCGCTAAGTGCCATGTGTGGACGGCTCCGAGTTGGCAAGAGCTTTCTTCACGTTTGCAGCATTGGTCGGTGCAGCCATGTGTTCGGCCTTTAAGTGCGGCACACAAGGCCGCTGGCCATAATGCCCTCCGCGGATCAGGTCCCGGTCAATAGCACGCATTCGAGAATGCGATGGCACAAGTGGGTTGTCCTGACCGCCGGATCGACCGGCTCTGCATTACGTGCTGTTCGCCCCTCCCAACCTTCACATCACGCCGGATGTCCGGCGCGATCTCGTTTACGCCGCGAGCGCGACGGGTTCCCTGTAGCGCTCGCCCCTGGCCATCATGGCCCAGGCCATCCGGGCGAGCTTGTTGGCCAGCGCGATGGCCGCGACCTTGGTTGGCCTTCGAGCCAGCAATGCCGTGAGCCAGGGCCGATGCTTGGTGCCATGGATCTTGGCATAGCGGATGACGGCCAGCGCGCCGGCCACGAACAGGCTGCGCAGATAGCGGTCACCTTGCTTGCTGATGCTGCCGAGCCTGTCCTTGCCCCCGCTTGAGTGCTGCTTCGGCACCAGCCCGATCCAGGCCGAGAAGTTACGCCCTGATCGGAAGGCCTTCGGATCGGCAACGCTGGCAACCAAGGCCGTGGCCAGCATCGGACCGACCCCGGGAATGTAACGAAGGCGCTTGCTCGCCTCATTGGATCGGTGCCAGGCCATGATCATCCGGTCGAACTCTACAATCTGCTCCTTGAGGCTGAGCAGTTGAGTGCCGAGCGCAGCAAGGCACGCGCGGGCAACATCAGGCACCCGTTTGTCGCTCGGGTCGGCAACAACATGGAGCAGTTCCTCGACTCCTTTGCGGCCGACCGGCGCGACGATCCCGAGCTCGGCAAGCTGAGCTCGGATCGAATTGATCACCGCGGTCTGCTGGCGGATGAACAGATGACGTGTGCGGTGAAGCATCAGGCAGCTCTGCTGCTCAAGTGTCTTGGTTGGCACGAACCGCATATTGGCCCTGGTGACCGCCTCGCAGATCGCCTCCGCGTCAGTGGCATCGTTCTTCTGCCGTTTGACGTAAGGCTTCACGTAGGCCGGCGGCATCAACCGTACCGTGTGGCCGAGTGCCCGGAGTTCGCGCGACCAATGGTGAGACGAGGCGCAAGCCTCGATCCCAACCAGGCAGGGTGGCAGCTTCTGGAAGAACGCCAGGACGTCGCGACGCTTCAACTGCGGCGGATAACGACTTGGCCGGCGGCATCAACGCCGTGGACCTGGAAGACCGACTTGGCGATATCGAGACCGATTGTCGTGATCGTTTCATGGGTAGCTCCTCTAAATCGTGGGAGCCTCAGCAGCGCCCACATTCATGGCACTCACGTGCCGGTGGAGGAGCCGTCCACAGCATCAATAGCCGACATCCATCCAGTAGTTCGACAGCACCAAACCGAAGCATATCCGAGGACCTCTTGTGCCTTCGTCGATCCAGAAGGCTAACTCCGGAAGTTCCGCATTGCGAACCGTATATGGTCTGGTCACTGTCGTTGGATGTTCGACGAAACAACCATATACATCGCCGCTGTATTCGCGCTTGCGGGGCTGACCAAGGGTATCATCGGCCTTGGCCTGCCAACGATTTCGATGGGTTTGCTTGCAATTGTTATGACACCTGTCGAGGCTGCGGCAATTCTTGTGCTGCCCTCTTTCATCACGAATGTCTGGCAGATGGTTTCCGGGCCGTCCTTGCAGACGGTTGTTCGTCGGCTATGGCCGATGATGCTCGCCGTTTGCTTGGGGACATGGGCAGGTGAGGGACTGATCACCGGAGCGACCGCCAGATACGGCAGCTCGCTTCTGGGTGCGGCGCTCCTGCTTTATGCGCTCACGGGTCTTGCTTCCGTCCGCCTCACGGTAACCAAGGAACAGGAACCGTGGCTCGGGCCAATAGTCGGAGCCGCGACAGGGCTTATCACTGCAGCAACCGGGGTCTTTGTCATTCCGGCTGTGCCATATCTGCAGGCCATTGGGCTTGAAAAAGAAGAACTCGTCCAGGCCCTGGGATTATCGTTCACTGTGTCTACGTTGGCATTGACGATAAATCTCGTCTTTGTCGGTGCGCTGAAGACCTCGACCGCAGGTCCCGCGGTCGGCGCTCTAGCTATGGCCTGCGCGGGGATGTGGGTCGGACAGGCACTTCGATTGCGGATGCACCCGACGACCTTCGGCCGTTGCTTCTTCGTCGGATTGTTTTTTCTTGGCGTCTATCTTGTTGTACGTTCCCTAATCTGAGCCTGTCAGCACCAAATGTCGCAGTTGGGTCAATGGCGGACAAACAAATTAGCGCCGGTGCAGGCCCGATGTCCGCTGTTGTCCAGAAGGCGACAAACTTCGGCGCGGTCGGCTTGTCCGAAAAGTGCGGTGGTCTCAACGGATCGACGCAACACTTATCGAAAGCAGAAAAGATAGAGAGCGCAGGCTGATAAGGGAAAAATGTCGTCCAGGGCTCATTGCGGCCCGAGAAACCTGGCGCTTTGGCATTGCTGGCCGCCGGTGATCTTGAAATCGATTAGACGAGCATTTGGTGCGCGTTACGCAAGTGTTGCGTCGACCGGTTGAGCTGGCTGCCAATAAGCGACATTGCACATTGGTACAAAGAAAGAGGCCGCCAATTGAGGCGGCCTCCGCCGTTACCCATTGTGGGAACTAATGTGCGAAAAACCATAGAGCGGCGACCGCGATAACAATCATCGCGGCACCCAGCCCCAAGATATACAGCATCGTGTGATCGTGAGTTTGGGTCTGCGTTGTCATGAGAACTGCTCCTTGAGTGTCTTCGGTTTACCTCAAACGTTTTGACGTTGTGGCATCGCTCGCAGCGATAAGTTTGTAGCTCCGGATAAGAGCCGAGCGATGGAATGCTCTTGATAAGTTGCATGGGTTCGCCGCAGCAAAACCGCGCCACTGGATGATTTGGCTCGTGTTTCAGTTGCTCAACTGCACCCATGTGACAAAGGTACGAATAAAGTCGCATACATTTGCAATTCCGGATTTTCCCTTAATGCATACGCCATCACCCAAAAGGGACGCTTTTCGTTCGAAAATTGATCCGCTGGCTTTATGGCTCATCAAAACAGGCCATCGTTGATTTCAAACTAGGCCACTAGGGGTCAAAATAGGCCAGTGCCGAGACGGCCTAATCCGAGCTAGCGGTTGCCTCGCCACGATTCGTTACCTGGCTTCGGTCTCTCAAATGTCGGCAAGTCCTTGACCTCAATCAGACAGCATTGCTGACCAATTTTTCGGCTGTCGGCGATCCGAAGCGACCACTGAGCGAGGAGTCACGTTGGCAAGACTTACAATCTATTCTTCTTGCAAGTAACGGCAACTTGATTTGTATCAAAGCGTGCAAGAGCTTCGCCCCACAAGTTCTTACTGGGGGCGTTATAAGGTAAGGAATGATAAGATGGCCAATCAGCCAAAATATGCGCCAGCCGTAGTATCACGGCGTTCAATACTGTTGCGCGGGGCGGCTTGCGCGACCGGTGTCGCGACGATTCTCGTCGCCAATACAAATTACGCAACTGCAAATCCTTTGCCAAAAACAGCGGTCAGTTATCAAGACAAACCAAAAGGCGACCGCCAGTGCAGCGGCTGCAGTCTGTTTGTTCCTCCGAACGGCTGCAAGAACGTTGCTGGGGATATTAGCCCTAACGGTTGGTGCGCCCTTTGGCGAAAGGCGTAGAATTGCTTGCCGCGTGTCTTAGTTGGCATTTATTGGATGTTACTTTATGAGCGGGTTTCGTTTGCTAAGGCGCGGGGGTAACGACGTGGGATAGCTAACTGTCTAGTGAGGGCGGGGATGTTTTCAATGAGGGGCACAACGCATCTCATCGGGGATGCGCAAAAAATGCAGACGAGAGCAGGCGTTCTCTCCGCAGTCGGCATTTTTGGTTTTGTTTTTGGCGCCGTCTCGTTTGGTGGGATCTCCCCGGCCGCCGCGCTACCTAGCTTCGCGCGGCAAACGGGACAACCATGCGGCACCTGCCACACTGATTTTCCCGGACTAACGCCCTACGGCCGTAGGTTTAAGCTGCTTGGTTACACTGTAGGCGGCGGCCCCTACCGCACCACGCCTTTCCCTGAATTCAGACCTGATCCCTTGGCTTCATTCGCAAACGACGCAAAGTCTGTTTTGGGAAAAACTTCGGGCGCTGGTTCTGAAGTTCAGCAGAACAACGAGGGGCAGAGCAAGCCTTGGGTACCACCAATTTCCATGATGGTGATCGGCGGCTATACGAACACGCAAACGTCACAAGCACCTCCCTGCGGGTCTTACAAATGCAATGATAATTTTGTGGCTTCCCCGGTTAGCTTTTTTTATGGCGGCGCAATTACAGACCATATCGGCGCCTTTGCGCAGGTCACTTACAACAATGCTCCGTTCGGTGCGCTGGATCCGACTGACCCCTACGCGGCTTTTCAGTGGTCATGGGACAATATCGATATCCGGTATGCTAATACAGGCAGGCTCGGCAGCCTGGACGTCATTTATGGCATCACTGCTAACAATAATCCGAGCGTTCAAGACCCCTGGAACACGACACCTGCGTGGGGTTTTCCTTACGCGGCGTCAAACGTAGCGCCTGGGCCGGCGGCAGCGACACTCGTTGACGGCACCTATGCAGGGTACGTAGGCGGTGTCGGGGCATATGCCTTCATAGACGACTTGGTATATTTGGAACTGACAGGCTACCGGACACTCGGGTTCAAGACGCTGCCCAATTTGGGAGTCGACCCATTTGGCGCCTCGCCGTTCCAAAGTGTGGCGCCATATTGGCGAGTGGCAATTGAACCGCATTGGGGCAATCACTGGCTTGAGTTTGGTGCCTTCGGCATGTACGCGCAGGTTCACCCATATACAGGCGCCACCGATGCAAATGGCATTTTGATAAATCAGACTTTCTCGCAAACAGATAATTACACCGACACTGCTTTCGACGCCCAATATCAATATCAAGGAGAAAATTATTGGCTTACGCTGCGTGGCACCTACATCCACGAGAACATAAACCTTGCTGCGAGTTACGCCAACAACCTTAGTGCCAATCCGACGAATACATTGAATACGTTCAGAGGTCTGGCCTCGCTTGCGTACGGGAGTGACAACCGGGTCGTGCTTACCGGTCAGTATTTCGATACGCGAGGTTCATCAGACTCGTTATGGTGGCAACTAACAAGTCAATTTGATCCAAACGCAAACATTTCGAACAGCCCGAACAGTAACGGCTTCGTTTTTGAGATCGACTATATCCCGTTCATTAACAGCAAGGCGCCAGGGTGGCCCTGGGCCAATGTGCGCGTAGGTCTGCAATACACCTATTACAACAAGTTCGATGGGGACACAGTCTTTGCCCACGATAACAACACGTTGTTCGCTTACATTTGGTTCGCGATGTAATCATCGAGGACCATATGCGCGATTATAATAACGTAGGCCGGATTATGACGATCGTGAATCTGCGCCTAATGGTACCGGCGGCAATTCTCGCAATTGTCAGTTGCGCGGCGGACCGAGCGGAATGTGCCGCCGTTTCGCAGCAAGCCCTGCGGGCCAAGATCGAATACTGCGAGACGTGCCACGGCTTATCGGCACAAGGTTATCACGGATACTATCCCATTCCGCGACTTGCGGGACAACAAACGCAATACATCGAAAATCAGTTACGGGCCTTTATCGAACGCCGGCGGAAAAATAGTTATATGTACAATGTAGCGCATGTCTTGAGCCCGGATATGCAAGGGGCTCTTGCCAAGTATTTCAACGCTCTTAATTCCAAGCCATTGGCGGGCGCTCCAGTGGCGCTCGTCGCCAAAGGAAAAATTATTTACGAGGAGGGAGATCCCAACACCAACGTTCCCGCATGCATGGCCTGTCACGGCGGGGAAGCTAAGGGCCAGCAAGAAATACCCCGGTTAGCCGGTCAGCTTCCCGACTACATCTTCAACAAATTGGTGAACTGGAACAAAGAGCGGGGTCAGGACCAGAGGCACCCTGACATATCGGCCATCATGCTTCCGACGTCGCATAACTTGACCAAGTCACAAATGCAAGCCGTCGCGGCTTACGTCAGTCATCTGCAATAATTCGTGGCTACCATGTCATCGATTGTCCCAAAGAATGAAGTGTGAAAGCTCCGATGATAAAATTCGTCAGGTCAAAGATCGCAGTCCTGGCACTCGTTGCCTCCACAATCCCCTCGTGGGCGACGGGCTTGGAGACCGTCAAATTCCGCAATTGCACTTGGTGCCACGGAGAATCGGCACAAGGTTATGAGCCCGCACCGCGATTGGCCGGACAGAGAGCGCGATATATCGAGAATCAGCTTTTGAGTTTTCGCGCGCACACGCGCGATAATCCGTTTTCAAAACAATATATGTGGGATGCCACCGCGAATCTCAGTTCCCGTTCGGCGCATGACCTAGCGATCTATTTTTCAACGCTATCTCCCAAAGCTGCCAACGATGGAGATAAGCAACAGGCAAGCGCAGGACGCACCTTATTTCAAGATGGAAATCCAGACGCCAATACTGTTGCCTGCGCAGTCTGTCATGGCCCGGATGCGCAGGGCACTAGAGACATCCCGCGTCTCGGCGGGCTGTCGTATTACTATTTGAAACGGAAACTCGAGCAATGGGGGGAAGGATATCATGCCTCCGCGAAGTCTCCGATGCCTCGAATTGCGAGCAAGCTGTCCGCAAACCAAATCGAAGCCCTCGCGTCGTACCTCAGTTTTGAAAAGTGAGCGAAATTAGCGTGCCGAATTTCAGCTGAGGTACTCCAAAGTATCGAACGCAACGGAGAGCCGATTATGATAGGCAAAAGCGTGCGATTGGCGTTGCCGACGGCATTTTTAGCAATTACCCTATCCACACCGTGTCGAGCAGAAGACGCGGTCAAAGCCGACTTATCGCAGCAAGCCCTTCAGGCCAAGATCGCATATTGCAAGACCTGCCACGGTGTGTCAGGGCAGGGCTTTCATGGATCTACTCCGATTCCGCGACTCGCGGGGCAACAGCCGCAATATATCGAGAATCAATTAGCGGCCTTTATCGAGCGTAGGCGAGACAATAAATATATGTACGGTGTGGCGCACGTCCTGAGCCCATCGATGCAGGCTGCTCTTGCAAATTATTTTCACGGCCTCAACCCCAAACCTGTAGGCGGCGCTCCGAAGGAGCTCGTAGCTGCGGGAAAGAAAATTTACGAGGAAGGCCTTCTTGACGTTAACGTGCCTCCATGCGCTTCCTGCCACGGACCGGAGGCTAAGGGTGACGGAGAATTTCCTCGTTTAGCAGGACAGCTGCATGACTACATTTTCAACAAACTGGTGAATTGGAGCAAAGAGCGAGGCCAGGATCCAAAACATCCAGACTCATCAGCTATCATGCAACCGATCGCGCACAACCTGACCCTGACGCAAATTGAATCTGTCGCAGCTTATCTCAATTATTTGGAGTAACTTCTTCTTTTGATTTAGAGGACGCCTGGTCTCATGACTGCCTCGATAATTGATGTCACCAGGGAGTTGGTCACGCAAAGATGGCAATTTGGCAAACTGAGCGTCGCGCGGTATGAACGGAGGATATTGCCATGCAAGGAAACCTAAAAAGGGCACCCGTACCGACGGTCCTATTCCGGCTTGTCTGCGCCGCTGGCTTGCTTATCGGTTTGAGTTCAACGCCAGGGCTTGCTCAGGAGGCGAAAGGCAAAGGGTATCTTCCTCATCTTGCCGATTTGATGAATGAAGCGATGCAGGTACACCACGCTAAGCTTTGGTTTGCGGGTCATGCCAACAATTGGGAATTGGCGAGTTATGAGTTGAAGAAGATAAAAGAGACCATTGAAGAGGTAAAAGAGACTATTGTAGAGATCCAAACCGCTGCGCCTCAGTGGCAACGCGTACCGGTCGGTGAGATGTTGGCAATTCTCGATGGCGATCTCGTTAATCTAGACCAAGCCGTCAAGACGAAGGATGCAGCAAAATTCGATACCGCCTATCATGAGCTCACTGCCACCTGTAACGCTTGTCATGTTAGAGCTGGTCAACCCCAGATCAAAATTATTGAGCCAAGTCAGAATGGCAGCGGCACATTCCCGGACCAGGACTTCACATCCGACGGCCGTCAGCGGTAGTCGATGTCCATCTGCGTCATTCGCACCCTAGCCGTTGAGGCACCGCGCCGCCGTTTGTCTGCTTTACTCCGTTAGCGACCGTTTTGGGCGTGGGTCCGCTAGGCCGCGAAGTGCCAATCGTGACCTACGCATTACCATCGCGAGTTGCGCATCAAAATTACCCCGATCCCGGCAAAGGCTCGTTGGCAGCCTGCGTCTTTCCGAAACAGGAAACCTTGAGCCCGCCGAGATCGGAGTCGTCCAGTTGGAGCACCCAGCCATAGGCATCGAGGATGTCCTGCACAATGGCGAGACCAAGCCCGGTGCCGTCGCCGCGCTCATCGAGCCGGGCGCCGCGGGCGAGGGCAGCCGAACGTTTATCTTTCGCAATGCCGGCCCCGTCATCTTCGATGACGATTGCCATTTCCTGCGGCGATGTTGTCGCGGCGATCCGCACCCGCGACTTTGCGTGCCGCGTCGCATTTTCCAGAAGATTGCCCATGACTTCCGCCAGATCGGTGCGGTCAAAAGGCGCGGAAACACCCTCGGCAACCAGCATCTCGTAATTCACGCGCGCGCCGGGCGCCGTCCGCGACAGTGTGGCAATCAACGAGAGCGCAAGGGGCGCGACCGCAGTGACGACTTCATTGCCGAGATGAGCGCCGCCGCGCAGCCGTGCGCGCGCCAGTTCGCGATCCACATGGCGACGCATGGCATCGATCACCGCTGAAATCTCGTCTGCGATCGATGTCTCGCCTTTCTGCCGCAGGCGGTCACCGTCAGCCGCCAGCGCCGCGAGCGGCGTCTTCATGCCATGCGCGAGATCGGCGGCGCGATTACGCGAGCGGACGATATCCTCCTCGCGGGCGTCGAGCAGAGCATTCACCTCGTCGACAAGCGGCTTGACCTCATCCGGGACCTGCGCCGCCAGATGTGTGTTCCGCCCGGAGCGAATATCGGCGACGCCGCGGCGCAGCGCGTCGAGCGGACGCAGGCCGATGCCGACTTGAATCGAGGTTGCCGCAGCGAGCACCAGCCCAAGGAGCCCAAGCGCTAGCACCAGGTCGCTGGCGAAGGCATTGCGCGCCGCCGACACGCGCGCGAGATTTTCCGCCACGGCGACGCGCACTGGTATCGGTTGTCCCCCGATCGTCATCGTGATGCGCCGTTCGGCAACCAATAGCCGCGTCCCGGCCGGCCCGGCAATCTCATACGAATGCACGTCCGTTTGCGGCACGTCGGCGGCCGGCAGTGAAAGCGCGGTGTCCCACAATGAGCGCGAGCGCAGCAGTTGACCGTGACCGTCGCTGATCTGCCAGTAGAGACCCGACAAGGGGTCGGCAAAGCGCGGATCGGCCGGTGGCCGCGTCGCAATAATTCGATTGTCGGAATTAATGTCGATGCCAGAAAGTAGCTGGTTGAGATAGACGTCGAGATCGGCGGCGACGGTCCGCACGACGTGGCGCTCGAAAAGCAGGGTCAAGACCACGCCGGCGATCGCAATCGCGATGACGATGGTCACCGCGCCGCCGGCGACAAGGCGAAGCCGCAAAGAGTTGCGCGTCATCCGCCCTGCTCTGGAACAAGATAGCCGAAGCCGCGCCGCGTCTCGATCAGATCGGCGCCCAAGCTTCTTGCGCACGCGGCCGACAAGAACTTCGATGGCGTTGGAATCGCGCGCGTCGTCCTGGCCGTAGATGTTTTCGCTCAGCTCCTGCTGCGACACCACGCGGCCGCGGTGCAGCATCAGATAGGCGGCGGCCCGGTATTCGAGCGAAGACAGCGCGACCGGAACGCCGCGCATGCAGATTTTCATCTGCCGCTCGTCAAGGGTAACGTCGGAAATGCTGACGACCGATGAGGCATGGCCGGCCGAACGCCGAACGATCGAACGGAGGCGCGCAAGCAATTCCTCAACGTGGAACGGTTTCGGCAAATAATCGTCGGCGCCGGCGTCGATTCCGTCGACCCGCTCGGCCCAGCTGCCGCGCGCGGTCAGGACCAGCACCGGAATGCGCCGCCCGTTGGCGCGCCAGCGTTTGAGCACCGAGAGCCCGTCCAGTTTCGGCAGTCCGAGATCGAGGACAATAGCGCCGTAATCCTCGGTGTCGCCGCGGAACCATGCTTCATCGCCGTCGCTCACGGTCTCGACAAGGTGACCCGCGCCTTCGAGCGCGCGGGCAATATCCGCCGAAATTTTTCTGTCATCTTCCACGACAAGGACGCGCATTATTTTTCCTTGATCCGCTCGATTTTCGCGGTGTGCGCATCGACGGATACGTCGAACAGATGTCCATCGGCGCCCACGACGCGAAATTCATACACCCAGCGATCATTTTCGCGCTCGATTTCGACACCGGCGACTTTGCCGGGGAGCTTACCGCGGACCGTAGCGAGAATATCCGCAAGCGAGTGAATTTCGCCGCGCTCGACCGCGTTGCGGACGGAATCGTGATCGTCGGAATCCGCTTTGGCGCCGTGGAGCGGCGCAACCATCGCGGCAAGCGCGAGGCAGAGCAGGGCGGCGCGAAAATGCATGCGCATGAAATGAAGGGCCTGATTGATCTTTGTCATAATGATGGTTATGACCTGACAGATCGCTGACATAGGTCAAACTGCGGCCCACGGCAGACACCAGGTGCAACCGCCAATGTCGCGGAGAAAATGATTGTTCGGCATTAACCGAGGCGGCATTGGCCATGCGCGACGTTAACTCCCGCATTGGACGCTCGATACGAGCGCAACAGATAGGCAACAAGTACCGGCGCATTCGTTAAGCGCGATCTGTCAGCCGGCTGTCAGCTTGCCCGTGAAATAGTGGCACACCGATTCCCGGATCGATCGTCAATGCAAATGCCGGCCGGGACGGGCACCGTCAATAAGCCGAGTCCCTCTCAACAACGGAGTTCATCAATGTACCGCAAATTCGCCATTGCCGCTCTAGCCGTTCTGATCGCCGGGCCGGCGTTCGCCGCCGGCGGCTGCAGCAGCGCGCCGGCATCCAAGTTCAAGCCCAAGGCCTCGCTCGCGGCGAAGCTCAAAGCCGAAGGCCTGACGGTTCGTCAGATCAAGGTCGAGAGCGGCTGCTATGAAGTCTACGCGCTCGACAAGCACGGCAGGCGCGTGAACGCAGCATACAACGCCGAAACCTTCCAGAAGCTCGCCAATGCTGAAGCCGGTGAACGCTGACCCCCGCTTCACCGTATCCGCGGACGCGCGTCACGCTCCGGCGATGGCGCGCGTCTGGGATCCGGTCGTGCGCGTTTTCCACTGGAGCCTCGTGCTGAGTTTCGTTGTCGCCTGGGTCACCAGGCATCACTTCGAAATCGTTCACCAGTGGACCGGTTATGTCGCTGCCGCGCTCATCGTGGCACGGCTGGTGTGGGGACTCATAGGCACGCCCTTTGCGCGGTTCTCGCAGTTCGTCCGCGATCCGGAGACGGTGTTGCGTTATCTGCAAGATATCGTCAAAGGCCGCGAAGCGCGCTACTTCGGGCATAACCCGGCTGGCGGCGCGATGATCCTCGCGCTTATGGCGGCCATGGCCGCAACCGCTTTCACGGGCTGGATGATGACGACGGACGCCTATTTCGGCGTCAAATGGGTTGGCGAGCTGCATGAAACGGTTGCCCACGGCATGCTCTTGCTGGTCTTGATCCATCTCGGCGGCGTCGTCCTTGCGAGCCTTCGGCATCGTGAGAATCTGGTGGTCGCCATGATTACCGGGCGAAAGCGCGTCGCGGCGGAAGACGCAAACCTGTTTAAAGGGCACACGATGGCGAAGGAAACGCCGGCGAAACGGTGACACGGGCCGGTAATGCCCGTTAGGGCACTATTCATGTTTGGCGGGTATGGCTGAACATCTCTCAGCAAGAGGGGTAAGTACATGAGTATAGCTGCCGTTAGCTCGGCGCACGTAATGCCGACCGGCGGGGAAAAGGCCGAAGGGCCTGGTCCCGATCACGATGGCGACGCGGACGACGCAGGAGCAGCCGCATCGGCTGCTCAGGCAGCGCCCGCACCCGGAACTGGGGTTGCCGTCGACAAGAAGCCTAGCCTTCAGACAAATGAGTAGGAGACCCGGCCCTTGAGCCGGGTTTTCTTTGTCTGTTCGATGCCACGAATGTCAGCTTCGGGTCGATGGTGTTGATAAAATCGGCGACGAGGCGGGCGGCGCTCTTAAGTTGGGCTTTTACCGGTCGTTTGCTCGGCACCCCCGTTGGGGAGCGGCAAGATCGCTCACACTACTGACACTTTGTGCCACCCACGCTCACACGACGCATGCTGCCTGCACGTTTGGCGGCGGACGCCAGGCATGGCCCGCCAGCGTTTTTAGGTTCTGCACGATGGCGGCGAGGTGGAACTCATCGCGTGCACCGGCGAGGCCCCGCAGGCGCATGCGCTCGAAGCGGTGATGGGTCTTCAGGTGCGCAAAGCGCATCTCAACCTTCTTGCGCTCGTCACGGGATTTGGCAAACTCGGGCGTCCCCATCAGCGCACGGGCACAATCACGGGCGGCCTCATTGAGATCGCGTGTGACCTTGCGTGAAGGCGTCTTCGGACAACACTGCGGCTTGAGGGGGCAGACCTCGCAGTCGCGCTTGAGCGCGAGGTAGCGCAGGACATGGTCGGCGCCGACGCTGCCTGTGGTCGTGAGCAGCTTGCCCGCAGGACAGACGTAGACGTTGCGCTCATTGTCGAATGTGAAGTCGGCGCGTGAGAAGGTGCCGTCCTCGCGGATGCTTTTGTCCCAGACGGGGATGTGCGGCGTGATGCCGGTGCCGATCAACCAACTGAGGAACTTGCCCGTGCCGTAGGCCGTGTCGGCGACGAGGCGCTTGGCCTTGAGCCCCAACCGTCCCTCGGTCCGCGTGATCATGGTCTTGGTGGCAGCGACCT
The DNA here is from genome assembly GCA_963753925.1 of uncultured Alphaproteobacteria bacterium. Lineage (GTDB taxonomy): Bacteria > Pseudomonadota > Alphaproteobacteria > Rhizobiales > Xanthobacteraceae > Pseudolabrys. Next base: position 64,404 of record CAVWEF010000006.1, on the reverse strand, counting down.
CGTCATAGGTTCTGGCCGGGGTGGCCTCCACATCGACGATCACCGCATTCTCGATATCGATCAGGTAATTGAGCCCGTAGCCGAACTGCACCCGCTTATTGGCCTTTGCGGTCCAGGCCGAGCAGGGATCCACCGGCGAGATCATCTTCGGCAGCTTGCGATCGGCATCGGGATCTTCGTCATCGAGTGAGGTCAGGAACTCGGCAACCGCGCGGGTCTGCCGTTCCGGCACTGACCAGTCGATCTCATCGGGTGCCTTGCCATGATAGCGGCTGGCATCAGCCTCCATGACGCTGGCATCGACGGCGAAGCCCTCGCCCTTGACCAGGCCTGCGTCCATGCAGGCCCGCACCACCGCCTCGAACACATGACGCCAGATGTCGCTGTCGCGGAAGCGGCCATGGCGATTGACCGAGAACGTCGAGTGGTCGGGTACCTTGTCGTCGAGATCGAGCCGGCAGAACCATCGATAGGCCAGATGCAGATCGACTTCCTCGCACAGCCGCCGCTCGAAGCGGATGCCGTAGCAGTAACCGATGATCAGCATCCGGATCATGAGCTCGGGATCGATCGAAGGCCGGCCGATGTCGCTGTAGAAAGGCGCAAGCGTATCGCGCAGTTCCGTCAGCACCCCCGTCACGACCGGGTTGATCCGGCGCAGAAGATGATTCGCCGGAATGCGCCGCTCAAGGTTGAACAGATAGAACAGCTGGCTTTGATCACCCGTCTGCCGACCCATCATGGCACACCTCCGCCGCTGAGTGCCTCCAGCAGACGGAATCACTGTTCGCCAAAAATAACGAGCCCTTTTTCAACAGTATCGGTCAAAAGGCGACAAACCGCAGCCGGGCTAAGACCCTGCGTTGTCCGCTATGGTCGGTAGTCTCAACGGATCGACGCAACACTTATCGAAAGCAGAAAAGGTAGAGAGCGCAGGCTGATAAGGGAAAAATGTCGTCCAGGGCTCATTGCGGCCCGAGAAACCTGGCGCTTTGGCATTGCTGGCCGCCGGTGATCTTGAAATCGATTAGACGAGCATTTGGTGCGCGTTACGCAAGTGTTGCGTCGACCGGTTGAGCTGGCTTCCGAAAGCAGACAAAAACCGACTGAGCGCGTTTGTCCGTTAAGTGGATCAGAAGCGGACAAAGCAAATTAAAAACCGTTGTTTGAGCCAACATTGGCGAGGGATACTAAGTTTCCAAGCTCGCTTCCAATGGTGCGTCTGTTGAAGTAGCCGCCAAAAGGCTCGCAAGGACCGTTGGGTCCTTTTCAGTACGGACCATCATTGGCTCGGCGTGGCCGCGAATTTCGACCTGCGTCCGCGTCAGCGCATCGGGCGGGATGCCGGCGCGCTGGCAGACCTCCTCGGAAATCACGACCCTGCAATCGAGGGCCTTGCTCATGTCCTGCAGCCGAGCAGCGACATTGACCGAGTTGCCGAGCGCCGTGAACACCGTATGGCCGCGGAAGCCTATGTCGCCGACGATGACATCGCCAGCATTGATGCCGATGCCATACTGGATCGGGTCGCGCACTTCCGTGGCGAACTGATGGTTCATATGCGCAACATTCGAGGCGATCAGCGCCGCGGCTTGCAGCGCCTGCCGGCAAGCCATTTCGCGGTCGCATCTCAGTCCGAACAATGCGAGCACCCCGTCGCCGATGAATTGATTAGGCACGCCGCCGCCTTCGGTGATCCCCCGCGACACGGCATCGACGAACCGGTTGATCAGGAAAACGATATCGAAGGGCAGCCGCGCCTCCGACAAGGTGGTCGACCCGCGCATGTCGACGAACATGCTGACGAGATAGCGTTCCTCGCCGATATTGATGCGCTGGCGGTTGCGCACAAAGTCAGCGCCGATATGCGGTGGCAAAATCGGAATGACCGAAACGTCGCCCCTCGGCCTCAACTGGCATGCGAGTCTGATCGATAGATCGGAACTGACGCCCACGCGCTTGAGCACGAAGGCTTCGCGTCCCGAAGGCGGCGGCAAGGCGAAACGGTCGCTGACCACGCGGACGCGACAGGTGGAGCAGCGCGCCCGCCCGCCGCAGACGCTGGCGTGCGGCACCTTGTAGCGCAGGCTCGCGTCCAGCACGCTCATCCCCTTGGGAACGCGCACCTGCCGGCCCGGATACGTGACGGTGAAAGTGCCACGACGGTGCTCGCGCCACGAGCGCACGCCGCGCGCTGCGAACACGAAGATAAACGCACCGCCATAGAAAATGGGAAAATAAAAGAGCGTCACCTCATCGATAATGTTTCGTTCCGGCGGGGGAATGCCGGGGGGAACATTCTGCTTGCGCCACTGTGGGTCTTTGGCACTCGCTATTACCTCGCGCGCCCCGTGGATGGCGCCAACCATCGCGAACGACGGCATCAGCACGGCAAAGGCGAAGAAAATTGGCCAGGCCCATTTGAACATCGGTTTAAGCCGCAACCAGAAGAACAGACCGATGCAGGCGTGCGTCCAGGCAATCGTCAACAAGGTGAACTGCACCCATTCCATATGCGGGCGTGCGACCCAATAGGCCAGTAGGACGTTGGCGTAGGGGGCGGGCGGACGACCGAACAACAGGCCGGCCACGCGAACGGCGCCGAAGTGCGATGCGAGCCAGAGCGGAATGCTCAGACCCAGTAACAGTTGGGTAATTTCAATAGCGGTGTATCGGAAATGTCGCCGTTGATAGACTGCCCAGAGTCCCAGCGAAAAATGTATGACCGCCGCAGTATAAAGCGTCGAGTTGACGATGGGGATGCGCCACCACCACACGTGGACATGTACACGCCACCACTCCATCACTGGAAACGAAACATTGCCAAGAGCGTGATTGAAGAAATGGGAGAAGATGTAGGCAAACAGCACCAGGCCGCAGGCGAGGCGGACTTGGCGCACGCCGATGCCGCGAAGCCAGACCGCCAGTCTGGACGGGTCAGTGCGCGTAACGCTTGCGCCCGAGATCGCAGGAGCCTGAAGGGTCATAATCACCCGGGAGGGTCTTTGAAAGTTTTTGAGCTATCCGCAATATTGCATGCGCCCCGATGCCGCGTTCGATCAACGTGCCCCTATTCTCAATTCGACGCAACGCCTCAAAACGACCTGAGACTCACATCGTATCAATAGCGTGCATGTTCACGGTGAGCTCAGCATCCGACCGATAGGCCAGTTTCACGGTCTATGTATCTGTTGCCCTATGCGTTATTCCCGGCCGCTGTTGGTTTTTTGGGTATTTTGTCCGCTATGGGTCGATTTTCGACCGACGCATCTACGCCTTAAGGCTGCCCGATGTCCGTTGTTGCCCCGATCGTGTTGCAAAACTCCCGTTCAGACAACTCGCGAAGCGTGATTCCGTTGGTTTGAGACGGACATCGTCGGGAGCTTCGCATGATGGGTCGGGAGGATGATCGATCAGATCCAGTTCCTGTATCTGTTCGATCTCGAGCGGTGGATCCCGCCAGACCATCTTCTGCGCCAGATCAACCGATTGTGTTCTCGAGTTCTGGTTGGGCTTCACGGGAAGCTCGCGCCGTTTTACACGACACCGGTCGGCCCTCGATCGATCCTGTGCTGATGCTGCGGATGCTGCTCGTGGGCTACTGCTTGGCTTCCGCTTCGGAGCGGCGATTATGCGAGGAAGTTGATCTGATCTGGCCTATCGGTGGTTCTGCAAGCTCAATGTTGACGATCAGATCCCCGATCATTCGGTATTCTCGGCCCGGCACGAGCGCTTTCGTGACAGCGATGCCCTGCGGCGGGTGTTCGAGGCGGTGGCGATTGCCTGCATGGCTGCAGGGCTCGTTGGCGGCGAAGCATTTGCGGTCGATGCCAGCCTGATTAGGGCGGATGGCAAGACGCCATCACGGCGACCACCCGATGGCATCGACTGATCCCATCGGTTCGAGAGACGCGGCCCGCTGCCGAGTACCATGCCGGGCTCGATGACGACGGCCCCAATGCCAACAGTAATCGACCGAAGGAAATCTCGCTGACCGATCCTGTTCGGCCTGGGTGACAAGGCCGATAAGCCCGTGCTTCGCCTACGAGCGTAACTATCTGATCGATATCAGGCCGGGGATCTTATCGTTGCCGTAGGGCACCCGTGCTACGCACAGTGGAAGTCACCGCACCCAGACCGATGCTTGACCGGGCCGGACGCCGTTCGGCTTCAGGCCACAGCGCCTTGCCGCCGACACTGCTTATGGCGCGGTAAGGTTCCTCAACTGGCTGGTGGATGCAACAATCACACCGCACATTCCGGTTCGGGACTCAGTCGACGCGCTGACGGCACCTTCACCCGCAGCGACTTTATCTTTGACCCGGAGCACAACATATACATTTGTCCTGGCGGCGCAAGTCCTGACGACCACCGGCAACATTCTATCGGGCCACATCGTGCACTATACGGCCAGCAAGAACGACTGCTCAATCTGCTCTCTGAAGCCCAAGTGTACGACGGCGGTCGTGCGCAAAGTCACCCGCGATCTCAATGAGGATGTTCGCGATCAGGTCCGCGCGCTGGCCAATACACAAGCCTTCGAACAATCACACCGCGAGCGCAAGAAGGTCGAGATGCGGTTTGCGCACATGAAGCGCATCCTCAAGCTCGACCGGTTTAGATTGCGCGGCCTCAACGGTGTCAGGGACGAGGTCTTGCTCACCGCAACCGCGCAGAATCTGAGGCGGCTCGTCAAGTTACGCGGCCGTGCCCCACCGCCATTCGCAGCCGGGTGCCCAGCCTAGCGCGAGTTAGGCATTGGTGCCGAACCGGTGATGCCGCAGCTCCCCCAAATCACGGAGCGGGAAAAGCGAGGGGCCAAAACTCACGGCCGAGCCCCGTCGTCGAAAGCAATCGAGTTTTGCAACACAATCGCCCCATTAGGCGACATGCCATCGCACGGCAGCGAAGCGTCGCTTAGTGCCATAAGCCGACATGCCGGATGCTGGATTGGCGAGGACGTCAAGAGTTCGTGTGCGGATGTAGGATGCATCACGATGATTAGAGCGTTTTCAAGCCTATCGTTGATATCATTACGCTATTTCCACTAAACGCTTCGGCTTTAAAATAATAGCAATCGTGACGGAACCCATTGCCACCAGCGCGACTTTACCTGTGCCCTGATAGCGTTCGAGCAAGCTCTCAAAACCGCGGCGTCGGTAGGAAGAGTTCCGCCAAACGCAAAAAATGGTTGTCACGGCCAAAAGGTTTCTTGATGGCCGTTATCCTGATCGTCGAAGATGATGTGTTTATCCGCGAAGTCGCCGAGATGATGATCCAAGATTGGGGTCATCAGACACTCATCGCCTGTGACGTCGATGAGGCACTCTTACAGTTACATTCACCTCAACATATCGATGCGCTGTTCACCGATATTTATCTCAAAACAGCAGTCCACGGTGGGTGCGATCTTGCGCTTCGCGCCATCGCGCTTCGCCCGAATTTGCGGGTGCTCTACACGACCGGCAATAATATCACCGACAAAATGAAGGCGCTGCTGGTTGAAGGCGCACAGTTCCTAGGTAAGCCGTACACACAACGCCAGCTCCAAGACTCAATTAAAGAAATACTCGCAGCGTAGTTTTGAGTTCATGAAATCTACTGGGAACAACGACAAATGGCCGAATCTGGACAAGGGGATAAAACCGTATCCGATATTGCCGCGAGCGACATTGTGGAGACCGTGCCCAGCGCACTGATCATTCTCGACCGAAATCTAAATATCACCTCTGCCAACCGCGCATTTTACCAGACGTTTCGTACTAGCGCCCGCGAGACCGAGGGCTGTCTCATTTACGACCTGGGAAACCGGCAGTGGGATATTCCGGCGCTGCGCACCTTGCTCGAAAGCGTGATCCCACATCGCGCCTCGGTTGAAGGCTTCGAGGTCGAGCACGATTTCCCGACCATTGGCCGGCGCACGATGCTGGTCAATGCACGCAAGATTTTCAGCCCCGGCGACCATGACGGTTCGATACTGCTGGCCATCGAGGATGTCAGCGAGGAACGCGCGGCGCGGGCCGAAAGCAAGCGCAACTGGCAACTCACGCAAAGCATCGTCGACACTATTCGTGATCCGCTGGTCGTGTTGGAAAACGACATGACGATCGTGACGGCGAGCAACGCGTTTCTAACGATATTCGGAATTACCGAGGCCGAGACCCGTGGACGGCGCGTTTCTGAGCTGCTTCAGCACCAATGGGACGTGCCTGCGCTGCGCCATTTGATGGAGAAAGTGCTCCCGGAAAATAAGCCGATCGAAAGTTTCGAGATCGAAGACAATTTTCCGGGGCTCGGCCGCCGAGTCTTCAATTTAAATGCCCGGAAAATCTCTCAGCCGGGCAACCATGCGCATCGGATGCTTCTCGTATTCGAGGACATCACTGACCGCAAGCAGCGGGAACGCGACGCGCTCAGCCTAACCAACGAGATCTCGCATCGGATCAAGAATAACTTGCAGGTGATCGTCGGCCTGATCGCTTACGAGGCGAAATGGACGGCGGCGCCGTGCGTTCAAGGCTACAAAACCATGCAGGCGCGTATCGGCGCCATTGCCCAGCTTTACGACCTGATTTCTCAAACCAGCCGCGGCCGGACCGTTGCCGTGGACGCATATTTGCGGGAGATCGCCAAGACGATGTCGGAGAGCCTGCTGGGAAACACATCGAGAATCGAAATCACGGTGAAGGCCGAACCATTGGAAATCGACCCGGATCGTGCCGTCCCCTTTGGCCTTTTGGTCAATGAGCTCACGACCAACTCCATCAAGCATGCATTTCCGCACGGAAGCGGTCATATCACGCTGTGCGTGGAACAGATCGGCGATCAAATTGAGCTGGTTGTTTCCGATGACGGCGTCGGCATGAAGGGAAAGGATTTGGTGAAGAGTCCGGAGAAACGCGGCTCTGACTATGTGGCTATCTTTGTACGCCAGCTTGGCGGGACCATCGTCCCATCGAAACAGGAACCAACCGGAACGACCATCAGAATACGGCTCCCCTTGCTTCTGGTCCCATCAGGCAGCGCCGAGCCCGTAGCTGCATAGTGTCTTCTTGACTGAATTTATGAGTACGCGGCCTTCTGTAATGGGCCCGATGAAGTCAAGTCCCCCGAGTGATCGTCACGCCGCCGAGCTCTCGCTTCTGTCCGTGGTCGACGCTGAGGCCGCCACACTATGCTGTTAGAGGGAGCGGTGAGCCTATCTAGATACGCGTGGTTCGTCGGATGACGGCCACTGGCCGTGTAACGGCTTCACCGGTTCCACCGTCCCGGCGACGGGACTTCGGGCAGTAGGGCTTGTGTTTAGCCCACTTGCGTCTCTTGTTTCTCCTTGATCAAGCCTGCGCCGCGATCGGCTGCACCGCAGTCCACCGATAAGTTGTGCCGTCGACCCACATGCGGTGCAGGATCACTGCGATCTTGCGAGCGAGTGCAACCTTCGCCCGTTTTGAACCTCGCCGCTTGGCGACGTCCATTCCCCAGCGTTTGAGTTTTGAGAACCGCGTTATGCGCGATAGCAGAACATTGGCCGCTTCATAAAGCGCCGTGCGCACCATCTCATCGCCAGCCCGCGTGATCCCGCCGGTGATGTCCTTTTCACCCGACTGGTACTTCCTCGGCGTGAGCCCGAACAGTGCTCCTGCCGCCTTAGACTTCGCGATGCAGCTTGGATCGTCCACTGCCGATTTGTAGGTTATTGCCACCAGCGGACCAACGCTCGGCACCGTCATTAGCCTCCGGCAGACCGCGTCTTCACGAACGATCGCGAGCACAGCTTTGTGTAGCTTTTCGTATTCCGCCTTCAAAGCCGCCCGCGCCGGAAGCATCGCCCCAGCAATGCGTTCCAATGTGGCCTGGCCCGTCACCAATTCGCGAATCCGCGCTTCAAACCCCTTGCGCGTCACCGGGCCGACCTTCAGACCGAAACCGCGCAGGATCCCTCGGATGCTCAATTCCACGTCGATAAGCCGTCCGAGAAGCTGCTTGCGCGCAACTAGCAGCGCACGCACCTCCTGCGATCCCATCGACTTGGCGTGCACCGGACGGAACCAACCCATCCGTATCAATTGTGCAAGCCCGCGCGCGTCCTTGCGGTCCGTCTTCACCGTCATCGCCGACAAGGCCGCCTTCACATGCCGCGTTTCCAGCAGGACGGTTTCGAACCCCGCTTGCTTCAACCCTGCATGTAGCCACTGCGACAGCGGCCCCGCCTCAAGGCCGATCTGCTTTACCGCAAAGCCAAGCGACTCGAAGAAAGCAACCAGATCTTCCGGCTCACTCGCGACCTTTGCCTCCTTCACAATCATTCCCTGCGCGTCCACAACGCACACGCTCGACAGTTCCAATGACACGTCAATTCCGGCATAATGTTCCATGGCTGTCCTCCGTCTCCAGATGCTTGGGGCCGACTCACGTCGTAACCCCGTTTCATCATCTATCGGGGGACAGCCACATCAACTGCTCACTCAGAGCAGGGCCCATTACGGCATCTAGTGCTCTCAGTCGTCGAAGTGTGATCAGTTGGTTTGCTTTTTGGGGAGCGCCATTGGCGCGTTCGAATAATGCTGAAATTGCCATCCTTTCGCCATGTTAGCTCATGCCTAGGTATTGCGGCGCCAAAGCAATGCGGCGTGCGATTTGCACTAGCTTGGCTTGCAATCATTCAACGAGGGGGCAATTTCAATGAAATGCTTAGGCATCGGAATTTTGTTTTGCTTACTGACATTCACGTCGGCAAACGCGGCGGGTTGGGGTGAAATCCATAAGTATGTGAAGCTATCTGGGAATTGCGCGGGGCAAGAGGTGCTGGCGAGCTCATATTCTTCTGGAAAGCAAACTGCTAGTGGTGAACGATTTGCTCCGAACGGGAATACCGCAGCAGCACGAACTTGGCCTATCGGAACAACTCTCACCGTGACGAACCCACAAAACGGTCGGTCAGTTATCGTTCGCATCAATGATGCTGGCCCTTGGGGGATAGCCTACCGTATGGGCGCTCGCCTTGACCTAGCGAGGGGCGCCGCCGAACGAATTGGAATGCATGGCTCACAGTACGTTTGTGTGACGTGAAAAAACGCTGATGCCTAATCGCACTTGCCATGTCGGCCGTGGGTCATCAGCAAGCCAGCCATATGTTGCATCAATAGTGGCGGCGGGGCGCGGAGGATGAACGAAAATCTAATGATCGCACGGCGACGATCCGCCGATGGAACCCCCGCTGCCCGGAGCGTTTCCCCCTCTTCGCATCTGGTCTCGGAGCAATGGGTCTGCTCTTAGGGCGGAGGATACGGAAGGTCGCTGTTACCACTGCTGACTGATCAAATCGACTTATCAAATCGCGTGCCGGAGTTTGTGCCAGTCGTCGTCAATGTCAGAATGGCAGAGCTTTTATTTGTCGCTGCCTCCGAACGTCAAACATAACCTGGCGTGGGCCCCTTGAGCCTGATCCAGCTCAGTCGATAGTGCCTCGGCAAGGTGCCGGACCAATGGCTCTGTTGCCATGGTGTGATGGTCGCCGGGCACAATACGGATACGCACTTCCCCTTCGACAAGGTCGCGCCAGCCTAGTGTGGAGTCCAAGGCCAAAAAGGACAGCAATTGCGTTTCAGCGCGGAACAGCGTCAATGACGCACGCAGCCGTCCGGGCCGATACGCTCGGAAGGCCCGAAGATGTGCGTCGTACCGCTCGATTATCTCTGGCTTGGCGCCACGAAGATTGAACATGGAAGCTGCCCGCTCACGAGAGCCGACGGCGGCCTTAGACCACCGCAACGCTAATCGCCGCAAATGTCGCAATCGGCTGCCACGCGGAGTCTTGACCAGCTCCTCGCGCAGACGCTGCGGGATTGCGCCGAGCATGTGGTGCAAAACCGGCAGTGCCTTGCCGGTGGTTAACCGCCACCCCGGTCTGCTTTGGTCGATGATTGCCAGCAAGCCAATTTCATGTCCCAATTCCTCGAGCTGACGGGCTGCCTCAAAGGCGACGGTTGCACCGAACGAGTGGCCGCCAAGGTAATAAGGCCCGGTCGGTTGGTGGGCCAATATCGCTTCAACGTAACGCGCAGCGATTTCATTGAGGGTTGCCGTGAGCGGTACGTCCGCGCTGCTGCGAAGTCCGAGAAAAGGCCGACGTGTGCCCATCAGCGTCGCAAGGCGGTGCAAATGGAGGACGTCGCCGCCGACGCCGTGAACGCAGAAGAATGGGGGCAAATCGCCGTGTGGTTGAAGCGTGACCACGGAATTTGCCCTCTCGAGGATCGTATTTGCGTCTGAAAGTACTTGCGCGAGCCTAGCGACGGTCAGGCCGCCGGCGAGCACGTCTACGGTGAGCGACCGGCCGAACTTTGCTTCGATGCTGGCGAATAGGCTGACGAGCGCGAGAGAATCGCCTCCCAGATCATAAAAATCCGAACGCGCGCCGATTGGAGATACCTGCAATATCTCTTGCCAAATCTTGGCGATCTCGCGTTCCAGTTCGGTCGCTGGTGGACGGTTCGTGAGAGTCTGTGCCTTTTCCAACGCTGGCGCCGGAAGCGCCTTCCGATCAAGCTTTCCATTGGGCGTTAATGGCATCGCGTCGAGCCAGACGAATTGCGTCGGCACCATGCTGTGCGGCAATTGCCGTTCCAAAGCCGCGCGCACATCTGTCATCGCCGACTCTGCGTCAGGGGAATTCACGAGATACGCGACCAGGTGGGGCACGCCGGCACTATCTTCGTGGAGCGTAACAAGGGCAGCAGCGATGCCTGGCAGCGCCAATAGTGACGCCTCGATCTCGCCTGGTTCAATGCGAATGCCGTGAATCTTGAACTGGTGGTCGATCCGACCCTGGAACTCAAGCTCCCTATCGGCTCCCCAGCGCACGCGGTCGCCGGTGCGATAGAGTCGTCCCTCACCGTATGGATTGAGTATGAACCGCTCGGTTGTCAGCTCGGGGCGGCCGAGATAGCCGCGCGCCACGCCTGCGCCACCGATATACAATTCACCCGCGATTCTTGGCGGCACCAAGGAGCGCTGACTATCCAATACATAGAGCGCGGTGTTCCAAATCGGCCGTCCGATTGTGGGCTCAGCACGTTCGGACGGATCGACTTGAGTCCAAGTCGAATAAACTGTCGTCTCAGTGGGGCCGTAGCAGTTGAGCAGCCTCACGCCAGGCACGGCCTCAAATGCCGTGCTGGCCAGATGACGCGTGAGCTTCTCGCCGGCCAAAAGAATGGTCGTGACGCCAAGCGGCACGCCGCCGGTGCGCAGTAACGCATCAAGCAGTGATGGTCCCGTGTTGATGAGACGGATTTTGTCACGCCGTGGCGCTGATTGTAGTGTTAGGAGATTATCCACCAGGACGATGCAGCCGCCAAAAGCCAGCGGCACGAACATTTCGAAGGCTGAGAGGTCGAAATTAAGTGACGTGGAAAACAACAACCCGCGCAACTCATTGTCAGATACGATGGAGCGGCCCCATGAAACCAAGTTGACCAGATTGCGATGTTCAATACCGGCGGCTTTGGGAACGCCGGTCGACCCGGATGTGTACAGCACATAGGCAAGATCATCCGGGGCTGCCGCAACAAGCTCGACCATTTCCGTCGCGTCGCCAGCGAGCTCGGTATCCAACACCAAACGAGCACCGCTTCCGGCAAAGATGGGCGCAAGCGCCGCGTTGGTTATTATGATGGGGACGCCTGAATCCGCGACAATGAAGCGAATGCGTTCGGCGGGATACGCGGGGTCAAGAGCCAAATAGGCTCCGCCAGCCTTGTGAACGGCAAGTACCGCAATGACCAGGGCAGGTGTGCGCGGTAGCGCGATGCCAACGACGACGCCGGGCTTGATACCAAGTGCCGCGAGCCGCCGTGCCAAGCGCGTCGCCTGATCATGAAGTTCGGCATAGCTCAGTTCTTGCTCACCGGAAATGAGCGCGATGGCATCTGGTGTGCGTTCGGCTTGAGTAGCGCAGAGCGAGACAACCGTTGCATTCTTCGGCATCGCCACCGTCTTGCCAGCAGCTAGCGCCAGAACCTCCTCGCGCGTCGCCTCCGACATGATCGGCAACGAGGCCAGCGGACAAGCCGGATCGTCCAGGCCGCGCTGTAGCAAGATTTCCAGGCTGGAGGCCAGGGACGCAGCCATTTCCGTAGGGATCAGGCCCGGGTCAAAATCGACGGTGACGGCTAGATCGCGCGATGCCGCGGTGTTGGCAATCGTTATCATCCACGGTGAGGTGAAGCCGTAGGACAAATTGATCACTTCAACGGCGGTGTCCTCGAATGCGAAGTTATATTCGGCTGGAATGTAGTTGATGATGATATCAAACAGGCCGTGGTAACCTTTTCGCGTGATGCCAAGTTCACGAACGAGTTCCTGCACTGGATAGTGCCGGTACGGATAGTTTTGTGCTCGTGTTGCCTCGATCTGCCGTACCGCATCCGCGACTGTCATCTTGGGATCCAACGCCACAAGCATCGGCGTGGGCCATGCCAATAACCCGATAGTCTGCTTTGTTTTCGGGTCTGGACGATTCGCGAGCTCGAGACCCAGTACAATGTCGTAGCGATCATATAGCCGCGCGAATGCGGCGTAGCTCAACGCGATGATTGCACGAAATGCCGATGATCCCATCTTTCGCGCCGTCATCTCCAACCGCGTGAAATCGGACCGTTTCAGCGTGGTGTTGATGCGCGCATGACATCCAGACTTGGAGCGTTCGGTGCTGCGCCGGTCGACTTCAAGAAGCGGTCCGGGCCATTCCGCGAATTTCTCGAGCCAATATCTACGAGCGGCTTCATAGCCTTCCGAATTTGTGTAATGCCGCTCAATATCCATGAGCTCTTCGGGAGCGGCCGCGTCGAGCTCAGCCAACGGTTCGCCAAACCGCAATGCACGATATCGGCGCGCGGTCCGCTCACTGAGCAGCCGCCGGCCCGTCGCGTCGATGATGATGTGGTGATATTTCTGGAACCACAGCGTGTGATGGTCGCCGACCCGAAGCAACGCGAAACGAAAGAGCTCGACGGCGTCCAGCGGTATCGGCCGGCGCATCTCGGTGCGTATCCATTGCTCCGCTGCGGCGTGAGGATCCTTTTCTTTGCGGAAATCGAGAACCAAGAGATCAAACGGCGCCGGGTCAAAGGACTGCGGCAGTCGGAGGCCAGGGCTTTCTGCGATCGTCTTGCGCAACGCCTTCTCAAACACATCGACTCGCAGCTCGCCGCGGATCACAAGAACCTGACCCGTGTTGTAGACCGGCTTATCAGCAAACAACTGCTGCTCAAGCCAGATGGCGGCTTGATTTGTAGAGAGGTAGGTAGGCAGGGCCAGTTGCATATTGCGTATTATTTATCGCAAGAAGGTGGTTAATAGCCATGTGAATTGTACGGCATGGTTTTTTCTGCGGAGGCGATGACCGCTTTGAACAGCAAGTGGCTGTGCGTCGTCTGCCGGTTCCACATTGCGAATGGCTGTGTGGCGACGAGAGAGTGAAACCAGCATCTACTGTTGCCGCAATTCGTAGATTTAGTAGGTCACGATACCCAGCGGGCGGAGGATTCTCCTGATCCGCCGATTGAATGTGCCGCTGCCGATCACCCAGCCTGCCAATGTTATGATCGTCTGCTTTGCCAAGACAATCGTTCTATCGAGCACGACGATAAAAAGCACGGATGGTCGCATACGACTTGCTAAGTGCATCTCCGCGCAAGCGAGACGTACTGGACACAGCCGCGACTTGTATCCGGTCTCGCCGCCCTGCAAGAAATCAAAGACTCGGCAATTGGTGTCCTCGATCAGATCACGGATGATATACATGATCGTGGACGTGCCCGGCGATAAATGGCGAAATTGAGGATCGTAGCCGGTCTGTTGAAAGGCAAATGTTCGGTGCGCAAGCGCTCCCCAACCGAAGGCGCAGGGTTTGTCGTTTAAATAGGCGATGTAGCATCGAAGCTGTCCTAATTTTGCAAGCTGCGACAGGCGCGCCCGGGTACGCTCGTCGTTACAAACGCCGTAGCCAAGCTTTGATTGATAAGTCAATTTGCTCACCTGCTCGGCATCTCGCAGAAACTCTTCAACCGCTTCTTCTCGGTTGAATATCCGGTATTGTGGTTTGGCACCGTCAAACTTGCGGCAATCTCTATTGAAGCTTCGGCGTGTGACTGATCCCAGCGACACCATGTATTCATCAAATGAGTTTGGCAGATTTATCATCCAGCGAAAACGCTTTTTCCGTGATGAGGACCAAGCGATCGTCCCGCCGCGAAAGCTTTTGATTGCGTTATGCAGCGGAGTATCGATGAAAATTTCTCCGACGCTAATCAGATCAAAATCCGCTTCATCGATGACGATCTGAAACAGCCTGCGAATGACGTCTTCGCTGGGCTGGCCAGGCATGCAAGAGCCAAAGAGGGATGCCTCTCTGACCGGGAGTTCGAACAGGCGCCGGGCGACGATATAAAAGGCCCTTTTTGTATTGCAGAATGTGAAGCAGGCCATCGCCACGATCTCTCCGTGATCGACGACGGTGAGCATGCGGAATTTGGTGCCACTGCCTTGGAGGGTATGCCGCATCTCGGCGAAACTTGGAACGTATTGCGGTTCCTTTTCGCAAAGACGATCCCATGCGACCTCGAGTGGGTCCAATTCAGAGCAATCGGTGTAGCTTTTAATCTGCACCATGATTAAACGGCCGCTCGAAAATGCGCACACGCGCTCAATATCACATGACCGAGTTACTTTCGCCGCTCGGACAGCCACACGACGATACTGTAAATCACATTGAGTGAGCCTGCACGTCGATCATGGTGCGTGGTACGTCAAAGCCGACGTCGCGATGTTCATACGCTTTCGCAAATAGAGAAAGACCGCCTTGCGGCGGTCCTTCCGAAATCCGATTAAATGCTATGATCAGGCGACTGCGCTAGCAGCAGCCTTCCGTTTCCTACAGCCCAAGAGCAGACCCATCGCTCCGAGACCAGAAGCAAAGAGTGGAAGCGCGCCGGGCAGCGGGGCTTCCGTCGGCGGATCGTCGCCATAGAGGAGGCCAAGAGTGAGGCTTGTGCCGCTGTCGCTGATCGACCAAGTGCCGGACGTTACGCCGTCGGCCAAATTAAACGTAAAGTAATCAGGCTTCGGGGCTGCCGTAGACGTCTGGAAACCGATGGCAAAGTTATCGTAGCCCGTTGTCGTGAACGAGAACGTGCCGGAGTTTGTGCCGGTCATCGTCAGCGTCAAGATGCCGACACTTGACGTGGTATCCAACGTGGTGAGCCCGGCCATAACGTTCGGATCGCTTGCCCCACCATTGAGGGTATTGCCGTTACCATAGGGGCCGCACGTGGCCGCGACAGAGGTGGTGATGCTAATCGTGACGCCGCTGCCGCCGGTTGGGCAGGTGGTGACCGTCGAGGCACTGGCTGGAACTGAAAAAGCGACGCAAGACACGCAGCCGATAAGCGCAGCCATGCGGCCGAACTGGCCAAAAGGCATTTGTAGCCCCCAAAAAAACGCCACGGATAATCACTAACAAAATTGGCGAAACGAAAATACTGATTTTGATTTCTACGGTTAACGGTGCCAGCGCGTCACGGGTATTCAAAAACTGCGGAACACCATGGTTAATAATGCGGGCCTGCATATTTGGCCGCGCGTAATTTGAAAACCGTAGTTCGCTTGACCGGCGCTGCCGGCGCGAACGGCAATCTGCGCCATGCGCCGCTCCATCTTAGCGCGGGTAAAGTTCCTATCTCGGTTGTTCACTACCTTGAACTTGCTGCCGTCTAACATCCGCGCAAAGGAGCCTGTCATTGACGAGGCTGGGAGGTAATCCAAGCTATATCGAACTGCTTACCTGCTTGGAGTTAGCCAAGGCCACCAAGGCCTTACCGCCGAGCGACCGAATTACCGGCCAAGGCTTGTCGGATTAGGATCGTCATCGTCAGCGCGCGCGCCGTCTCATCGAGATCTGAGCGGCTATCCCGATCAGATGGTTTGACGAGGCGACCCCTTATCAAACAAAATGAAATCTGATTTTGTGGATGTCTATTTTCGCTCAGCGGCGCGACTGGCACGACCGGTCGGCCGATGTATCCGACGGCGAAATTGGTCGAGCGCTTGTGCCCGTGGTTGGCGCCTCTCACATGAAGCCAACGCGCGCCGCGATTACCCAGGACGCCGCCGTCGTCGTCACACGATCGCATGACTTCACCGCGCTCGACATGATGTGCTCCCTGAGACTCTGCAAGTTTTTCCGAGTAGATGTCCTCGGAGGCACCGACCCGGTCCGGCGATAGTCGGCGCCAGGCCAGGCCGACAAATGTCTCCACGGCTCCCTGGCGCGGCCGGAGGGCGGCCCCGTCCGGGATCGGGCCGGTCAATCGGCCTTGATGAGCTATTCGCCAGATGTCGGAACAGATATGATCGAAGCTGAACCGGCGCGCTGCTTCCTCGGCTCGCGCTCAAGCATCCGGTCAGCGATCGCGAGCTTACAGGCAACCGACAACTGCGAGCGGTGCTGTCTCACGCAGTCTCGGAGGCGCCCTCCGCCGGGCTGAACGGACGCGCACAGCGCTCTCATGTCGTCCTTGCACGCGCTCTGCATCGGTCCCGGGTCTGCCAGCGCGACGCTAGCGAAAAGTACGACGACAGCAACAGCAAGAACGCGACCGAAGAGCATGATCATATCTCCAGTTTGATCCGCTGCCCTTCATACGATCGAAAGATTGGGCGATCGTTTTTAATGTACTTAAAATTGCGTGGGGGCGGCAGTTGAATAATTAATTTTGCAGCCGCGCAGCCTCACATCAGCAAGGTTGGAATCCTTGCGCAAAGCAAGCAGTTCGATCGCGTCGCGATCGCCCACCGACGCCTGGACCTTCAGCCGTAATTTGCTGAGGCTAAAGATTGCCAGGTTCAGGCCCGAAAAGAATGCAGACTGGGTAATGCAGGTGGCAATGTCGATCCAAATCAGGATATTTATAAAAAATGGGGAGTGGCTCATAATGAAAGAACTATTCAGCTCAACCCGAACCTGCGCACGCACCATGTCTTCACGAGATGCGTCAGGACGGCATAGCTCAGGAGGATGAGGCAGACGTAGATCCAGTAAGTCGGCGGAAGCGGCACGAAGCCCAGCGTGCCACCTAACCACGAGAACGGTAGAGCAATTCCGATAGCCGCCACGATAAGACTTGTCGCAATCACCGGCGCGCTTGCCCGGCTTTCGATGAACGGGACCTTGGCTGTGCGGATGATATGGATGATCAGCGTCTGAGTGAGCAGGCTCTCCACAAACCAGCCGGTCTGGAACAGTGCCGGCTTGTCCCAGCTGTGAAAGACGGCGAGCAGAACAAAAAATGTGACGTAGTCGAAGATCGAGCTGATCGGTCCGATCAACAGCACGAATTTTGACATGCTACCGATATCCCAGCGCCGCGGGATCGCCAGGTACTCGGCGTCGACATTATCGGTCGGGATCGTGGTCTGCGAAAAGTCATAGAGTAGATTGTTAGTGAGGACCTGGATCGGCGCCATCGGCAGAAATGGCAGAAAGATGCTGGCGCCGATCACGCTGAACATATTGCCGAAGCCCGAGCTCGCTCCCATCTTAATGTACTTGGTGATGTTGCCGAAGACCTTGCGTCCTTCGAGCACGCCGTCGCCGAGCACCGCCAAGCTCTTCTCCAGCAGGATGATGTCGGCCGTTTCCTTGGCGATATCGACGGCGCTCTCCACCGAGATGCCGACATCGGCGGCCTTGAGAGCCGGCCCGTCATTGATGCCGTCACCAAGATAGCCGACGACGTGCCCCTTGCGGTGAAGGGCGTCGATGATCGCCGCCTTCTGCGCCGGCGAGACCTTCGCAAACACCGCCGCGGTTTCGGCCAAATCCGCCAACAGCCCGGGTGATAAAGCCTCGATCTCACTGCCGAGAACGATGTGATCGACTGGCAGCCCGACGTCGTGACAGATCTTGCGCGTGACGATGTCGTTGTCACCCGTCAGGATCTTAACCTGCACGCCTCGCGCTTTTAGGGCGGCGATGGCCGGACCAGCAGTCTCCTTCGGCGGGTCGAGGAATGCGATATAGCCGAGTAATGTGAGGCCGGCCTCGTCCGCGACCGAATAAGTCGTTTGCGCCGGCGGCATCTCCTTGAAAGCTACCGCGATGACGCGAAATCCGTCGGCGTTGAGCTTGGCTGCCGTCTCCTTGGCCTGGGCGAGGTGGCTCTGGTCGAGCGCGCCCGTCTCGCTTTTGGTGGCGTAAAGTGTACCGACGGCGAGAACCTCTTCCACTGCTCCTTTGCAGATAAGGATGTGGGCGTCATCACCGCGCTTAAGAACGACCGACATCCGGCGCCGTTCAAAATCAAATGGGATCTCGTCGATCTTGCTGAACCGTTCGTCGACCTTCAGCTTTTCATGCAGTTCGACATGTTTCAGGACCGCGACATCGAGCAGATTCTTGAGGCCGGACTGGTAGAGGCTGTTCAAGTAGGCGTATTCGAGAACGCGGTCGGAATCGTTTCCGTTCAGGTCTAGATGTCGCTTGAGGACGACCAAGTCCTGCGTCAACGTGCCGGTCTTGTCGGTGCACAATACGTCCATCGCTCCGAAGTTCTGGATGGCGTTGAGGCGTTTGACGATGACCTTTTTCTTCGACATCGCCATCGCACCCTTGGCTAGGTTAACAGTCACGATCATGGGGAGCATTTCCGGCGTGAGCCCCACCGCAACGGCGACTGCGAATAGCAGCGCCTCGAACCAATTGCCTTTGCTTAAGCCGTTGATTAGGAAGACCAGCGGAGCCATGATCGAAATGAGGCCGATCATCATCCAGGTGATCCGGGTGATACCTTTGTCGAAGCTGGTCAGCACCCGCCGCTCGGCAATCGTACCCGCTACTTGACCGAAAGCGGTGCGGCGGCCGGTGAGTGCGACGACACCGGAGCCGACGCCGCTGACGACAACGCTGCCCATGAAACAGATATTTGGCAGATCGAACGGTGTCTCCGCGGCGCCGGCATGGGCTTGCGCGTTCTTCTCGAGTGGCATCGCCTCCCCGGTCAGCGTCGACTGGTTGACGAAGAGATCCTTTGCCGAGGTCAACCTAACGTCCGCTGGGACCATGTCGCCGGCCGACAGCAGTACAATATCGCCGGGCACCAGCTGCTCGATCGGGACTTCGTCATGCTCTTTCGCTGCGCCAGGAGCCTGCCGGCGCACGGTCGCGGTGATCCGTACCATCCGTCGCAGCGCATCGGCAGCCTTGCTCGAACGATGTTCCTGGATGAAACCCAGCGAGATGCTCAGCCCCACCATGACCGCAATCACGATGGCGACCCGCTGATCGCCTGATAGGTAGGACGCGACCGCGAGCGTCAGCAGAAGCAGGTTGAGTGGGTTCATTGACCGGCGGGCCAGCTCGCCAATGATTGTATGGTGCACAGCTTGCGCAACTTGATTGGGACCGACCGAGCGCAGCCGCGCCTTGACCTCATCAGGAGTGAGACCTTTTGCAGCTCCGTGAAGACGGTGCAGCGCTTCCTCTGGCGAAAGGCAAGCGATCTCACCGAGGCTAACCCCGCTCGCGGCCAGACCTTCAGGCGTGGCCGGCGTTATTCGCCATAACTGAGCGAGAAGCGACCTGAGATGCGGTAGGGCAGTGCTTCTCCACGTGTTCGTCGTCATAGCCGACACCTCGTTAAAATCGCGCGCCACAGTGGCGGCTTTCGCTCTATCGTTCGCGCCCGCTACCTTTCAGCCAGTCGCCCTGTTCCCGATTTCGAATCCTTACGCGCAGCGCCAAGCCCATCAGCCGCGCAGAACGCGTTCGATCGCAGGCACTACGGTGTTACCTCAGGCATTAAGCATTCGTTCATGGTAACTCAGGGATTGGCGGTCATTTAAACAGCAACTAATTCGCGCCGACTAGAATTCAAAAAGTCAGCCTCTGCATTGACAACGTTCTGGACCTTATGTCTCACGATTCTTATCGTAGAAACTTCCGCGTTCTCATTTGTGTGGCCTCGGGATTGGTCGCACTATTTGTGCTCGCAATCGGTCTAACAATTTGGGGGCTGCGATCGGACGCGATCCAAGATGCTGATACTGACACGGGCAATATCGCCGCAGTGCTCGGAGGGCAACTCTCCCGCTCCATCCAATCAGTCGACATTGTTTTGACAGATGTTCGAGAGAGCATCGAAAGGCAGAACCAGTTATCTCAAAATCGTTTTGATCAATGGATCCACGGTCACGAAGTATATCAGTTATTGCGAGAGAAATTAGACCGCCTGTCGCAGGCCGGTTTTATTGCGCTTATCGATAGAAACGGCCAAATCGCAACGACGTCAGAAACATGGCCGACACCGTCAGCGAACGTGGTTGATCGCGACTATTTCCAATATTTCAAGAACGCAAAAGATCCCGGCATTTATATCAGTAATCTCCTAAAGAGCCGCGTAACAGGCTTGCGTACAATTTTTTTTAGCAAGCGTATTCGTGGCCCCAACAGTGAGTTTCTCGGCGCCGTATTGATCGGCCTGCGGCTTGCTTATTTTGAAGGAATCTACGATTCGATCACGCCATTACGCGATCAATCATTTCTGCTTTTACGCTCCGATGGCACGATATTGATCCGGCACCCGGATAAAGTAGATCGTAGTAATCAAAAAATGCCAGCCGGATCGCCTTGGTACAAGCTGGTTGCGGAAGGCGGCGGCCATTATAGATCGCCCGGATATTTTGATGATCAAGCGCGCTTTGTAGCCGTACAGCCATTGCACGACTATCCCCTAGTCATCAATGTCGCAGTCACCGAGGCTGCGGCATTATCGGTTTGGCATCGTCGCGCGATGCTGATTGGCCTTGGAGCTGCGCTTGCACTAATATCCTTGGTCTTTCTATTGAATTCGTTGCGCAAGCAAATTAGCCGCGTTTTACAATCCGAATCTATTCTCGCTGAACGTGAAATGAGTCTTGCCGAAAGGACGCGCGAGCTGCAGCGCGCAAATTTCAATATCGATGCAGCATTACATAATATGACTCAAGGCCTTTGCATGTTCGACGGCAACGGCCGACTCGTATTATGCAACGAACGCTACATTCGCATGTATAACCTTTCCGCGGACGTCATTAAACCGGGCTGCACGCTCCTTACAATGTTGGAGCATCGCAAACAGCGGGGCAGCTTTGCCAACGATCCTGTCGAATACGATTTAAAAATCAGAAATGCGGCGCGCAACAACGAAAGGATGAGTATTACGGTCGAGCTAAACGATGGGCGCGTTATTGATGTGGTGAACCAGCCTACCGGCGATGGTGGCTGGGTCGCAACGCACGATGAAATTACCGAGCGAAAGCGATCCGAAGCAAGAATCGCTCATCTTGCACATCACGACAGCCTCACCAGCCTGCCAAACCGCACGGCGTTTAATGAGCGCTTTGCAACGACGCTTGATCAGGCAAAAAGTTCTGGTGGGCAGTTTGCGCTTATGTGTTTAGATCTCGATCGGTTCAAATACGTAAACGATTTGTTTGGGCACTCAGTTGGCGATGCACTTCTCTGCGAAGTGGCGAGGCGATTAGAGGCCGCAGCCCGCGGTGTCTTTCTCGCCCGGATCGGGGGCGATGAATTTACGCTCATCGTTACTGGCACCCAAATTCTTAATGCCGCGGCTCGATTGGCAGAACGGATCGTTACAGCGCTCGGCGACAGTGTACAAATTGATGGGCATAAGCTTACAGCGAATGTCAGCGTAGGCGTGGCGATATTCCCGGATGATGCGACTGATGGCGAAAAGCTGATTTGCAATGCCGACGCTGCGTTGTATCGAGCCAAATCTGAAGGCCCCGGCTCTTACCGATTTTTTGAGCCAGATATGGATAGACGGTTGCGAGAAAGCCGAGAAATTCAGCATGCGCTTAATTCAGCCATGGAAAATGGGGAGTTTCGTCTAGTTTATCAACCCGAAGCGCTAATTGATGGGACCATCATCGGCTTTGAAGCGCTGGTCCGGTGGGACCATCCAGTTCGTGGCATGATCCCTCCGTCGACCTTTATCCCGCTCGCCGAAGATTGTGGACTGATAATCCAATTGGGCGAGTGGGTGCTCCGTAACGCCTGTCGCGAAGCTGCGTCTTGGAATTCGAATGCTCTACTCGCAGTAAATTTGTCATCAGTTCAATTTCGTCACGGCAACCTTCCTGAGATCGTGCACATTATTTTACTCGAGACTGGTCTCTCGCCATCCCGCCTTGAACTCGAGATTACAGAAAGCGTGCTGATCGATGATTTCGGGCACGCCCAAACAACACTCAGACGATTGAAGAGCCTTGGGGTTAAGATCGCAATGGACGATTTTGGAACAGGGTATTCGTCCCTCGCATATCTTCAATCCTTTCCATTTGACAAGATTAAAATCGATCGATCGTTTGTCTCAGACTTAGAGACTAACAATAACAATGCAGCTATTGTTCGTGCTGTCATTACATTGGCGAAAAGTCTCAATTTACCTGTGCTGGCCGAGGGAGTTGAGACTGAAGCCCAACGTTTAATCTTGAGTTAGCAGGGGTGCGATCAAATTCAAGGCTATTTGATTGGAAAGCCACAGCCGATTGCAATTTATGAGCATTTGATCGGGCCGCGGAGAAGGGGTGAAAGCACTGACCACCAAGCTGTAAGGACCGACCCCGTTTCTCAGGTACCTCTGCCTACGCTTCAGCGAAGGCGTATTACACGGAAACGCCGAGCTCATTGACGCTTAATTCATCCACGATCGGAGCCGCATCCATGGCGTCGTATCTGTGCGGTCCCGGGTTAGCCAGCGCGACGCTAGGGAAAAGTACGACGACAGCAACAGCGAGAACGCGACTGAAGAGCATGATCATACCTCCGTTTGATCCGCTGCCCTTCATACGATCGAAAGATTGGGCGACCGTTTCTAATGTACTTAAAATTGCGTGCGGGGGCGGCACTTGAATAATTAGTTTGCAGCCGCGCAGCCTCACATCAGCAATCAACTAACGCGTTTACGCGAAACGCATTCGGCCTTCTGCCGCAATGTTTGGGCAATCGTCGCTATTGCTGGATCGAGGCGTTCTTTGCCTTCGGCGGAAAAGCGGGATTGACTTTATTACCACGTAGCAGGTCTTCCGCCATGGTCAGGGCCTTATCGTCCTTAGCATCCGGTGGCACGTAGGACTGCGAGCCGGTCTGCTCCTTGCCGGCGTCACCCTGGAGGTGGCCACGCAAAGAGGCCTCGCCCTTGGTCGAAGTGTCGGTCTTGGCCTTGATGTCATCCGGTAAGTCCTGGAGCACCTCGATGTCGGGAGTGATGCCCTTGGCCTGGATCGAGCGGCCCGACGGCGTGTAGTAGCGAGCCGTCGTCAGCCGCAGCGCGCCGTTGCCGGAGCCGAGTGGGATGATGGTCTGCACCGAGCCCTTGCCGAATGAGCGCGTCCCAAGAATAGTCGCGCGTTTCTGGTCCTGCAGCGCCCCGGCGACGATCTCCGAGGCCGAGGCCGAGCCACCGTTGATCAGCGCGATCAGGGGCTTGCCTTTAGTGAGGTCACCACCTCGAGCGCTGAAACGCTGCGTTTCTTCGGGGTTGCGACCACGCGTGGAGACGATCTCGCCCCTTTGGATGAACGCGCTCGACACCGATATGGCTTGATCGAGTAACCCACCAGGATTGTTGCGTAGGTCGAGGATGTATCCCTTGAGCTTATCCTGGCTCACCTTGGCGCCGATATCGGTGATGGCTTTCTTCAGGCCGTCGGTGGTCTGCTCGGTAAACTGCGTCACGCGGATATAGCCGATGTCGTCGCCCATAACCTCCGAGCGTACTGAGCGCACGTGGATGACCTCGCGCGAGAGCGTGATTTCGAGCGGCTTGTCCTGGCCCTTGCGAATGACGGTGAGCTTGACTTTGCTGTTCACCGGCCCGCGCATCTTCTCGACCGCTTGGTTGAGCGTCATGCCCTGCACCTGGTCGTCATCGATCCTGGTGATGAGGTCATTGGCCAGAATGCCGGCTTTTGCGGCAGGGGTCTCGTCGATCGGCGTCACGACCTTGATCACGCCGTCTTCCATGGTGACCTCGATGCCAAGGCCGCCGAATTCGCCGCTGGTCTCTACCTGCATGTCGCGGAAGCTTTTCGGATCCATGTAGCTCGAATGCGGGTCAAGCCCGGCCAGCATGCCGCTGATCGCGGACTCGATCAGCTTGGCATCGTCTGGCTTCTCGACGTAGTCCGAGCGCACGCGCTCGAACACGTCGCCGAACAGATTGAGCTGCCGGTAGGTGTCGGCCTCTGCCGCCTGGGCTCCGGAGCCGGCGAACATCAAATGCGGTTGCACCGCGAACAGCGTCAACGCTGCTCCCGCCGCCGCGCCGAGGAGTATGAGTGAGGTCTTGCGCATCATCATCCGTCAACCTTTTCGCCAATGAGTGTCCGCGAGCTGCCAGCCTATTCCTCGACCTCTATCTTGTCAGAAATACGGGTGAGGGCGGCCCGCATAATTGAGCCCACTGCAGAATATTACGCGGAGTTTATACCGACGCCCTCGGAATGCGCACTAATTGGATCGAACGTCGAGGTCCGGCAAACGCTTTTCCAGAATCGCGAAAATACGATTGAGCACGTTCATCCCGATCGGCGCGAGCTACCAATTCAGCCCTAGGGCAGCCGTTTGTCCGCTCTTAGTCCAATCGCGTCATTAGAAGTGTAATGCTGCGAAGGCTGCGAAGTGCCACAATCAGAAATTGCTCACTCGGCCTGAAATGAAAGAGACCACCAAACATGGCGGCCTCCATCACTACGACAATCGCGTTGTAGCTAACAGCGTGCGCACCAGCACCCGCGGGGCCCGCAAACCCAGTGATGATACCATCCGCAATGAGCCCCCCGGTGTGGCCCACATGCGGCCTTTTCAATCGGCGTGAAATTTTGTGCCTGCGCGGGGATAGATGCGGCTCCACGCGAGGTCTGGGCGTCGGCTTTAAATGTCGCCGAACCGCCCAGCAGAATTGCCGCTGTTGCGGCGAGGACGACAACCAGTTTGCGCATCGATATTCTCCCTATCGAGGATTGAGCCTCAAAGCAGCGAACTTCGAGATGTGCCGAGTTACGAGCCGCGGTGATCGCCCTCGCAAGCAGAGGCTTGCTGAGAGCTAATCGTCACTACAGCCGCGGTTCCAACTATAAGCGCGAAGGCGATGGCAACAAGCGCTAGGACTCTTTTCATGCGGGCATCCTTTCACAAAGGAACTTACCGGAAAATAGCACAGCCGCGAATATCAATCCCATAAATTCATCAACCGTGCGGCGATCTTTTGCTTCAATGGCTAGGCGCGATGAAATATGCAAATCATTCCGTTGTCGTATTTTTGTGCTCGCCCCGCATTTTTTTGGCTCCAACGTTCAGGCGCGTTAGATCCGTATTATTGCCTTGATTGCCATCGGGACGGCGCGCAAAGCTCCCGGTCTCGCGAGCAATGTCATCATGCAGTAATGGTACGAGCGCTGCTTCGTTGAATATGTCGGCGGGACCAGCGAAACGTCGCAAGGTCATGACTCGTGTCGCTGCGCTGGCCAAATAGCCCATCTCCAGGCCGGTGACCGCCAATGTTATCGTGAGGACCGTCGACCAAAAATCCAGCCCGGTTAGAACCCCGAATCCGATGGCGGCTGCCAAGGTCAAAACAATTGCTGGAATGAGGACGACAACGGTTTGACGGTGTCCGAGCATGGCACCGAGGATTATGCTGAGGCAGGTGAGCACTAGCATGGCGGAAATAAGCTCCTGGCCATAGCAAGTTAAGTCACGCACTAATTAAGAATCTGATTACGAAACAATTAACAACGATCTTTGCCCATACTAAGCTCTCAGAGAGCGGATTATTACGCGGCGATTGAAATACGCGCGTGCCGCGTTAGTCTCCGCTGAGAAAGCAATGGTTTGTGTGTGACGCGCGGCCATTGAACGACATCGCTTAGCATCGCTGACCGGTTATAATTAAAACGTGACATTCACAAACGAGAACGCGCGTTGCTATGTCATAGGCGACATCCACGGTCGCCTGGATCTGCTTGATCAAATGATCGCCAAAATAGAAAGTCATGCCAAAGAGCACGGGGGCGATTGCTTGACAGTCACGCTCGGCGATTACATCGACCGCGGCCCTGACTTCGCGCGGTGTGATCGATCGCCTTCTTAGCAATCCGTTTCCCGGGGCCTACATTCCCCTCAAGGGAAATCACGAAGATCTGTTAGAGACATTTCTCATAGCCCCGGCCAGTGGCTCGTATTGGAGCCACCTTGGTGGGCTAGAGACTTTGCGCTCCTTTGGCATTCCAGTTCGACGCGTTATGGTGGAAAAAGACTACGGTCAGACGGCCTTACAATTGCAAAAGTCGCTATCATCGGAACAGAAAAAGTTCTTAGCGTCGCTCAAATTGTCGCTACCCCTCGACCGGTATTTCTTATGCCATGCCGGAGTGCGGCCGGGGATTCCATTGGCGCAGCAGCGCGACCAGGATCTTTTGTGGATTCGCGATGAGTTTCTCAGTAGCCAAGCTGACTTTGGTAAGGTCGTGGTCCATGGGCACACTCCGGTGGTCAAGCCGGAATCATTGCCAAATCGGATCAATATCGATACTGGCGCGTTTGCGACGGGGAGGTTGACTTGCGTTGTGCTGGACGGGGATCAGCGTCAATTTCTCAGCACATGACTACAGCGATTTTAATAGGGTCGCGGCGACAGTTAGAGTATGGCGCGTACTCGTAAATTCGGTTCATGTCCGCTTTGCCCGGTGGTCTCAACGGATCGACGCAACACCTATCGAAAACAGAAAAGATAGAGAGCGCAGGCTGATAAGGGAAAAATGTCGTCCAGGGCTCATTGCGGCCCGAGAAACCTGGCGCTTTGGCATTGCTGGCCGCCGGTGATCTTGAAATCGATTAGGCGAGCATTTGGTGTGCGTTACGCAAGTGTTGCGTCGACCGCTTGAGCTGGCTCCCGAAAGCGACGCAATATCGCAAGGGCGTGAATGATCCGAAGATTCTTCCCTCTCTGGATGCTAGCGGGCGAATAACTATGTTCAGGCGATCAGAGAGAATACCGGTGAGTCTGCAAGGCCCACGCGTCGCCAAACAAGAGCGTCAACGCCGAGACTGCCTCCTGGCGGATTGAGCAGGAAGAATAGCTCTAGAACAACCAGGAACATTGTAGGTCCATGGCCATTCGCCGGGTGCGGAATAAAGACCAAGCCAAAGATTTGGGGTGCATCCCATAACGTTTGATGTCAAAAAAGTTGGGCACGCCGCTTGGTCCACTGGGCCAATTTCGATAGCCGACGCGTAAGGTATTGTCTGGACTTTATTCTTTAAGCTCTGCTTTCATCAGCACAAACCCTTTTGCGACGTAGCAAGCGCAGGTTTGCGTTCCTAACGTGGAACTTTCCTCGGCTGTGCAAATTAACGCAGCAAGCAGTCATAGGAGTGTGTCCTGTCGATGCAGGACATTGGTATCGCCGAAATTAAGCGCATTGCCTACGACAAGGCTTGGCACGAATTTAATGTGCTACCGGGACTAACACCTGACGAAAAGCTGAGCGGTCCGAACAAGCTTCGCTGGTACATCCAAGTCATGGCCGATGTTGGCGAATGTGACCCGGACAAAATAGCAAAGGCAACTCTCGGCATGATGCGTGAGTACGAACAGATAGTTCGCTCAAAGGCTCGTGTCGATAGTGGCCCTACGGCTTCAGCCAGCTAGCGCACATATTACAACGTCAAATCGCACGGGTGAATCCCGATATGGAATTCTCCGGCATTGTGCGCCATTTATGGAGGGCGATGAATCTTCGCAGGCTTTCGGATCGTATCGTTGCAGTCTGGCCAGATATTCATTGTCGGGGGAAAGGCGGAAATCAAGTGAATGGCGGAATGTCGGCTAATGGCACTGACCGGCGCCGTCCAGCGCTCGCGTTGTCCTGATCGCCGGTGACGATCCGCCCGACGCCGTCGCGATCCCGGTCGGCACAGATTACATTGGACCGGAGCGCCGCCAGCGCCTCGGCGGATGCCTTGCCGATGCCGGAGGCCGCACCCAGCACCAGCGCGATCTTGCCGGAGAGGTCGAAGGCCACGCGATAAACCTCAAGCCGCGCCTCGATTCCATTGGCGCTCGTCGTCATTGATTGGGCCAGCCCGGCGGAATATCGAAAAAGTCTCGATTGAGGCCGCTAATGTCGCGGACGCTACTGCTGAGCCAGTCGAGGTGCGCGCCGATTGCCATGCCGGCGCGCGCCTCGTCATGCGCGACGATGGCGTCCAATATCTCGGTGTGCTCGCCGATCAGAAGCTTCATGCGGCCGGGCTCCGGCAAGGTCAGCATGCAATAGCGATCGAGCTGCACTTTGACCTGCATCGCCAGCTGCCAGATATTGGGGTGGCCGGCGCTGTCAGCGATGGTGGCGTGGAAATTCTGGTCGGTGATATGAAAACCCAAGCGATCGTCGCAGCGTGCGAATGCATTTTGTTCGTCCAGGTTCTCGCGCAAGCGGTCGATCTGATCGTCGGTCGCGTTCTTGGTGGCCAGGCGGACCGTCACGTCCTCGAGCGCCTTGCGGACGATGACGGCTTCGGGCAGGGCGGCGACCGGGATGCGGGTCACGAAGGTGCCCGATTGCGGAAAGATCTCGACCAGCCCGTCGGTGGCAAGACGCAGCAAGGCCTCGCGCACCGGGGTCCGACTCACGCCGTGCGCGATCCCGACGACCTTCTCGTTGATTGCCTGACCAGGCGGCAGGCGCATGTCGAAGATGTCGTTGCGCAACGCGCGATAGACCAGCGTCGCCGCGGTGTGGTCGCGCGCTTGCGCGGTGACCGGGCGCGGCCGGGGCGTCGCCGCTGGGCGTCGGCCAAGCGGCACGTGGACTCTTCCCTTCTGTCTTTTTTGCAGCATGGCGACCTGCGGGCCTTTCGCACGCTAATATATTAGTATATGAGGTACCGCAAGCGCGACTGTTTCAAGCCGAGCAGCAACGCCGGCGCAAAATCAGCACCAGGGAGGGATACCATGAAACGCAGAACCTTCATTGCCGGATTAGCCGGCGGCGTCAGCGCCTTTGCGCTGCGGCCCTATTCGGCGCGGGCGGCGACCACGCTGAAGTTCGGCCACTACAACGCGGAAAGCCACCCGATCCACACGGCGGCGGTGCAGTTCAAAACCAACGTCGAAAAGCGGACCAACGGCGCGATCGCGATCCAGATCTATCCCAACAACACGCTCGGCTCGCCGCCGGAAATCCTCGAGCAGACGCGCAACGGCGTCGTCGACATCGCGGTGCCGACCTCGGGCCAGCTCGATAAATACGACAAGGCCTTCGCCGCGCTGATGCTGCCCTTCGTGTTCAACGACATCCAGCACGCCCGCCGCACAATGGATGGCCCCATCAATGGATGGCTCGGCCCGGTCGCTGAGAAGTCGGGCTTCGAAATGGTCGGCGTGTGGGAATACGGCTTCCGCCATCTGACCAACAGCAAGCATCCGATCAACTCTCCGGCCGACGTGAAGGGCCTGAAAATCCGAACGCCGCCGGAAATCCAGCTCTCCGCCGCGATGGCAGCGCTCGGCGCCAACGTGCAGAAGATCGGCTTTCCCGAACTCTATCTCGCGCTGTCGCAGGGCGTGGTGGACGGCGAGGAAAATCCGATCGCGACCATCGCCAGCGCTAAGTTCTACGAAGTGCAGAAGCATCTGGCGATGACCAAGCACGTCTATCAGGCGATCTACCAGGTCTTCAACCGCGACGCCTTCAAGAAGCTGACGCCCGACCAGCAGAAGATCATGAAGGAAGAGGGCGCCGCCGCCGGCAAGGTGACGCGCGATCTGCTGCTGAGCCAGGAAAACGGCCTCATCGAGATGCTCAAGGGCAAGGGCATGCAGGTGACGACGCCTGACCTCAAGCCGTTCAAGGATGCCATGGGTCCGGCCGACGCCGAAATCGGCAAATACGCCGGTGCCGACAACGTCGCCAAGTTCAAGAAATTTGCCGAGGAGGCGGCGAAGGCCTAAAGGAAGCCGACGGCGCGGGGAAAGCTTAAGTCATGTTGGTTCTGCTGATCTTCAGCGTTCTCGTGCTGATGATCCTGATCGGATTTCCGATCGCGGTGGCCATGGGGCTCACCGCGGTCGGATTTTTTTTGGGGCTGGGCGAGCCGCGCATGATTGGCGCGATGGCGCAGCGGATGTATTCCGCGGTGTCCTCGTTCCCGCTGCTCGCCATTCCCTTCTTCATCCTCGCCGGAAACCTGATGAACACCGGCGGCATGACCGACCGCATCTTCGGTTTCGCCAAAACGGTCGTCGGTCATGTGCGCGGCGGCCTCGCGCATGTGTCGGTGCTCGCCTCGATGCTGTTTGCCGGCGTCTCCGGTGCCGCGCTCGCCGAGGCGATGGGCCTCGGCGTCATCGAGATCAAGGCGATGAAGGATGGTGGCTTCGACAAGACCTTCGCCGGTGCCGTGGTAGCCTCGTCCTCGACCATCGGCCCGGTGATCCCGCCGTCGATCCCGATGGTGATCTACGGCGCGCTCGCCGAAGTCTCAGTCGGCAAACTGTTTCTCGGCGGCGTCATTCCCGGCATCATGATGGGCATCGGCATTATGATCGTGATCTACATTCTTTCGGTGAAGCGCGGCTACCGCGCCGAGCAGCGCGCAACGCTGGCGCAGGTCGTGCGCTCCGGCATCGACGGAATCCTGGGGCTCTTGGCTCCCGGCATCATCATGGGCGGCATTCTCGGCGGCGTGTTCACGCCGACGGAAGCCGCGGTCGCTGCGGTGCTCTACGCGCTGATCGTCGGCTGCTTGGTCTATCGCGAGCTTGATCTTAACCGCCTCACCGCGATCCTCTGGGACACCGTGGACCAGACCGTGCGCGTGATGTTCATCATCGCCGCCGCCGGCATGTTCGGCTGGCTTCTCATCTACATCCGCGCGCCGCAGCAGATCGTCGAGGGGCTCACCGCGCTGACCTCGAGCTCGGTCATCATCCTGCTCATCCTCAACATCATCCTGCTGGTGCTCGGCTGCTTCATGGAAGGTATTGCCATCATGCTGCTGACGGTGCCGATTTTCATGCCGGTGCTGGCAAAGTTCGGCATCGATCCTGTTCACTTCGGGGTGGTGATGACGCTCAACCTGATGATCGGCCTGCTGACGCCGCCGGTCGGCATGGTGCTCTACGCGGTCTCGACTATCGCGCAAGTCCCGGTGGTCCGGCTCGCCTGGGAGCTGGTGCCCTTCATGTTGATCCTGGGCCTTGTGCTGATCCTGATCACCTACATTCCCGGCCTCGTCACCTGGCTCCCCACTTTGGTTCTGGGAGCCGGCAGTTGACCCGTGTCGAAATATATATCGGCTTTGTGCTGCGCTCGTTTGCCGTCGCGCTGCTGGTCGCGATCCTCGTCTTGATGGTCGCCAACGTCACCAATCGCTTCGTCAATTTCGCCAGCCTCGACTGGAACGACGAGATCATCGAATTGATGCTGGTGTGGATGGTCTTCCTCGGCAGCGCCGAGGTCTGGCGCAACAACCAGCATTTCGCCGTCGATCTGATTCCGTTAATGTTCGAGGGCACGCGCCTCGAGAAATGGTTCCGCGCCTTCATCTCGCTCGGCTGCCTAGTCTTCATCGCGGTGTTCACCTATCGCTCCTATGATCTGTTCGAACGCGCCACCGACGTGTCGCCCTATTTCTCTTGGCCGCGCAAGCTGTGGTACGGCGCCATGCCGGTGAACGGTGCGCTGATGATGGGTTTCTCGCTGCGGCAATTGACCGCCATCCTGCTCACGCCGGCGGCCGAATTCTTGGTTAGGAAAACGGCCGCGGCTGACGAGGATCTTGCCGACAAAGTCTCGACTGCGATCTGATTTGCCCCTGGTGTGTACCGAAAATCCAAATCCGGACGTAATGGTGATGAAGTCCGCCAAGGATTGGCCGTGACTCGACAATCCCATTTCGTTGAATGGAAGCGAGAGGCCGTCGCGTCTTTGTCCAATGACCGGTGCGTTCTGACATCATTGTAGTAGCGAGCATAGGTGCCTCGGATGCGGCGCAGATAGCCAATCACCATTGTCTGTTTCAGCGGATAACACTACTGCGCTGGGTATTGTCGCCTATTGGGGCAACAAGGGACAAAGGGCGATGTCGGGGCTGAATTGCTCGGTAGCGATTGACCCTGAGCGGCTCGTTTGGTGACAGCCGCTGGTGACCCGGAATGGTGAGTTTTCCCCGTAAAAATACGAGTTGTCTAAAGATACTGAATCACCAAAATCACTGCCAGGGCGGCTTTGCACTAATCAAGGCCAGATGTCACACAATCCAGAACTGTTATTACAGTCACTGCAGTCTGAAAATAAGGACTTACGCGAATTGATCATTTCGCTGAGCGCCACGCTGCTGCGGCACATAGCGATCAGTCCTCCTGTGTATCGTCGCAACGCCAATAGTGCGGATGCCGAGCGCCTTGTCGAGGAAGCAGAACAATGTTTTCGCTGCGCAAAAATTCTAGGACTTAAAGAGGAAATTGCTGAAGGCTTGGAGGCAGCAGGTAATCAATTGATGGCAAGAGCTGTCGAAATCGAGACAATAATGGAACGTGAAAAATGGAAGAAATAACAGCGCCTTACTCGAGCAAGGCCACTTAGCGAAATCGAGAGGAGGAACTTAAACGCGTCCCGGCGCGTTGTCTTTGATCTTAGCCGGAAAGTGAATTTATAATCTTTGGAGCGGCGTCTTTGAAGCACGCTCTCACGCAGACAGGTATTGACATACTGGGAAAGATACCCTGGGGGACACACCTTGGCGTCTTTTATGAAACGAAACAGGATTTTTTGGACATCGTTATCCCGTATTTCAGAGCCGGATTAGAAAATAAGGAGTTCTGTTTATGGATATTTCCCCCATTCATGGCTCGAAAAGAAGCATTGGAGGCATTGAAACGCGCAGTGCCTGACTTTGATCGGCATTTTTCGGAAGGCAATATAGAGTTGGTCTCAGATTATAAGTGGTTTATGCCAGAAGGCAGCCTTGAAATTGATACCGCGCTCGATCGTTTCCACGAGAAACTAAGAGAGGCCATTTCAAAAGGCTATGTCGGCTTACGCGTCAATGGAAGTGCTGCGTCGCTTCAAAATAATTCAAAGCGGTTCAACGAATACGAAAAAGAACTCGACGATCGAATTGCTAACGAAAAAATGATCGTACTGTGTTCCTACCCCTTGGAAGAGAGCAGCTCCTCTGCAGTTCTCCATGCGGCTCGCGACCATCAGTTCATAGCGGCGCTTCGCGATGGTACTTGGGAGGTCATCGAAACCCATGTAACCCGAGGCAGAATTTTACCAGAACGCGCAGGCGAAACGGCCAATGCAATGTCATCCTGGCCCGCTAAGCTGGCGGAGCTGACACCGCGTGAACAAGCAGTTCTAGCGCAGATAGCGGCGGGAGCTTCAAGCAAGGAGACCGCTCGAGTGCTTGGAATAAGCCCTCGTACTGTAGAATTTCATCGAGCAAATATTTTACAAAAGCTAAAGGCCAAAAACACGGCCGATCTTATGCGTATCGTGCTAGCCGCCTGAGGACAACGTCTGTTAATGGCACTTCGCGACCCAGTGGACCCATGCCCAAAACGGTCGCTAACGGAGTAAAGCAGACATAGGTCAACTTTAAGCCGCGTCAACTATGACGCGATTGACCCGGAGCGGACATGCGCACCGCAGTTGGGAGCGGCACACTCATGATGTGTGAACGAACATATCGAGGCGATAGAGAAAGTTAGCCCAAATCTGGAGCAAAAGAATGGATGGAGCCAGCGCGTAATAAGCGCCCGAACTTGCGTTAGATGGGCTAATCACGTTCAGCAATAGGCTCCACGATGCAATGAAATTCGCCGCGAGAGTGAACCAGACTGAAGCGGGAAACCGTTGGTTCGAGGCAGCACGACGGCCACGGATTTAGCGGCGGCGCAAAAGCTTTGTGGCACTGATGACCTCATCGCATGGGGTCAAATCAATGAAACAGTATTCGCGTTATTTGACAGTGCGCGCGCTGTCGTTGATTTCGACGCTAGCGCTTTTCACTTGCCTCAGTGCGGGCGAGATGTCACAGCATGCGCGTCGTAACGCGCAAGATATAGTATTATGCCGCGTCGAACGGTTCACCGCGATTGGCGGTCGGCTCAGGCGGCAATTTACTTGCTAAGACGGCGAGGGCAAATCGACTTTTGATTCCAAGCTTCTGATAAATCCTATGCAGATGAATTTTGACGGTTCCCTCAGTGACTTTTAATTTCTGCCCAATTGTTTTGTTGGCAAAGCCCTTCGCGGCGAGCAGCATGACCTCGCGTTCGCGCGGGCTCAATGCACCCCAATTCAAGGAGACTTGCTGTGAGTTCGTATGTGGCATTTCGCCCCGTCCCCAAAATCCAGCGGATTTTTCCTCGGGGCGACTATACAAGGACGATTATTTCACCACTAACGTAGCCTCCAATAAACCTTAACGTGCAGAGCGGTTCCATTGGCTTTGGAACCTTGGCGCGAGCACCAAGGTTCCATCAGAATTGGAACCTTGGCATTAGCGGACAGCTTGATAGGGCCAGCGCCAAAGTTCCAAAATTTTCAATGGAACAAAACATGCTGCGGTCACAATTTCATCAATAATAATCATTATGAATGCATGACTTTAAAAAGATGTTCGAACCTTTGCTGGGGGAATCGCTACTAAGGAGTGTGGCCTAATTTTGGGGTTGGGGAGCGTACCGTGCTGGACAAGATTGACGGGTGGGCCACTAAGGTCGGCGATCAAGCACTGACGAAACGGGAAACGGAAGTATTCCAGCTCGTCTCGCAAGGCCTGGCGAATAAAGTTGTCGGGGGCCAGCTCGGGGTGAGCGAAGGCACCGTGAAAATCCACCTGCATAGCATCTACAGAAAACTCCGTATCTCAAATCGGGCTGGGCTCATACTGAGTGCGATCGCGATTTATCGCGGACACAAGCCTATCAACGATAGGCGCTGACAGTATGGCCGCCTTTTTTAATGGCCGCTGCGTCCTATTTCGTCGGATAACAGGACTGAGTGTTGAGTGAATACGAAGATGTTTTGAAGACATAAGATATCAAAGGAAACGTGTAGGTCGCCTTGACCTGATTGCCGGTATATGTCTGATCGCCGATTAGTGTTGTGCACGTGACTTTTGAGTTGAAGGTAAAATTCGAAGTGGTCGGATTGACGCCCCAAGAATTGTTTGCCGCATAAGTTTTGACGATGCTCGAGGTGACATTGTTCGGTGTGACGGGGTTCCCTGGCGTCGAGAAGCACAAACTGTTTGTTTGGTTCGACCAGGGCGGCCCTGCGTTGTTGGCGGCATCATTAATACTCGCGCAACGCGCAGCCATTTCGACGCCATGCTGCAACCCGATATAGGTCCAAAACACCAGACCGGCCTGAGCAATGCCAAAGATCAACAAAATGAAGAGCGGAAACGTGAGCGCATATTCGACGAGAGTCGAGCCACGCGTATCATTACGTATTCGTTTTAGTTTCATTGAATACGCACCGTCGCAGACCCAGTAATGGTAGGAGAGGTCGAGAAGAGCCCATAGGGCACAAACGATTTATATGCAGTTGTGGGTTGCGCCGTGACGGTGACATAGGTTCCCGGAAGACTGCAGGCATTGACGCAACCCGTACAGGTCTGATTATTGCAGAGATTCGTCACCCCCGTACTTGAGGGGCAGCCGCAGAACTCTGTTGAAGAGGGCGTGACCGCCGTAAAGTTTGTAGTATTCGTTACCGCCGACGCGATCGAACATGTAGTAGGATCAGAACCAGATGGCGGCAAACAAGAAGCAGGAAAGCCGTTCAGAATTGCGTAATGGGCACCCGCCTGCGTGGCATTTTGTACCTCCATCTGCTCGAAGTAATAAAGGCCAAAATCCATCGCGTAGACAGCCATCACGACGAGCAACGGCGCCAATAACGTAAATTCAATCAGGCCAGTACCATCGGTTCCGACCATGAACCTGCGGATGGCTTGGCAAACCGCACACATCGCTTTGTTCGACACAAGAATTTGTCCGGACATCGCTGCTCATTCCACCAGCGCGGCTGTGCCGCCAATCGTCGACGTGCCGTTGTTGTTACAGGGATTTAAGTCAATACTACCTCCCGAGAAGGTGATCTGTATCGGCAATGAATTGTGTACAAGTGGTAGCGCCAGTGTGTGAACCCCCGCTAACTTTCAAGTTAGCTTTCGGTAAGTCGACCGCGCCGCTGATATTCATTACGGCACTGGAGAAATGGAATTGAGTACCGACGGGCATGGTGGAATCTCCCAACATCACTAAACCGGTGTACGTACCGCTGGTTGGCGCGGTCAGATTGATAGATGCCGCCGAATTCGCCCTCGCATAGCTGGTTGATTCGCTGCGCATGAGCCTTGAAGTTGGGCAGGTGAACACCAGCGTCACGCCGGTGCCGGTCAGCGTGCCGCTAGTTGTGATCTGGGGTTATTATGTGTGCCGCCGGGGAATATGTAGGTGCCGGAGTTGAACGTAATTGTTGTTCCTCCGGACCCGATTTGCATTGGGCCACAATAAACGCCCGGACTTAACGTCGTCGATGACATTAATGTTGGGAATTGTACTTGAACCAGGTGCCGGGTTGACAACCGAATTGGATCGTATCGCCAGAAACGACGCCAGGGAAGAATTTGATATTATCGTTTAAAACGACGCCAGCGGCTGACGACCGGACTGTTGATCGTGACGGTTGTCGAGGTAAACGAAACCACGGTGGTGGTGGGGCTTACCGGAATGGCACCGTGGAGTACTGCTGGTCCGTAACGGCCATTCCTACGGACACGCCTATTGGCGTATTCTGTAAGGTGCAGCACCTTGGTTCCGGCGGCCGTTGCCAAGCGTTTGTCTGTGCCGGCGGTGCTAGCAGCGAGACCGGATTGCTGAGTGTGACGGTTGTCGAGGTAAACGAAGCCACGGTGGTGGCGGGGGTTACCGGAATGACACAGCCGCTGCAGCTTGGCCCAGCGGCAGCCCAGGTAATCTGGAGATGTTGCGTCGAAGGGTCCTGGACGGGCATTCCTACGGCCACGCCTGTCGGCGTACTCGCAAAGGTCAGCACCGAGCTTCCGGGGGCCGTTGCCGCGCTTGTCGTGCCCGTCGGGGCATATGGCGGCCCAATGCGGACGGGGTAGTCGTGCATGAAGGGAGTGGAACACTTTGGAGGGATTGCTTACTGCTGCGTCACCGGTGGTAGGTGTCGGTGTGACGGTGCTCCCTCCCGACGTATTCACGCCCCCCTCCGTCCCCACCGAGGACGCGGAAATCGTAGCTCCTCCGCTAACCACGATAGAGTCATTGCCGTTATTTTGGTTGCTATTGGAATCGCTAAAGATACCGCACCCCGTGCAGGGCAAGCTGGGATGATCCTCCCGATACGGTGATTGCGTTGCTGTTCCCAGAACCGAGCGCCAGCACGCAGTCCCCACCGGTGAGGGTCGCAATGGCCCTGGCCGAGATGTTCTGTGTTTGATTCAAAAGCCAATGGTATGAAAAGTGCGTGGTCTGCTGCTGTGTGATTGTGACGTCGACTTCGCTACTGGTGGGCGTGCTCACCGCCACGTTGACGACGGGCGGGTTATGGACGAAGCAAGTACTGGATTTACTGGGCAAGGTACAATAACTGGCCGCAACCGCGTCCGCCTGCGTCGTAATCTGCGCAAGCGTCTTGCCGTTGCTCAAGGCTACTGCCCCGCTATAGGCCGCCGCGTCAGCCGCGTCCTGTAGGGTTTGATGCGTGTAAAGCCACCAACCTCCCTCCGAGCCTAAGGCGGCGACACCGATCAGTACCGGCATTAGTATCGTCATATAGACGATGTAGCTGCCCGCTTCGTCGCGCAGAAGCCGGACCAATAGGCGAGGGCTGTGCTTCGACAATAGAGAAAAAAGGCCAAACTTTGTTTTCATGCGGTCTCTTCTCAATTTGTACGAGTTAACGTAATAGCTTAGCATTATAATTTAATGGCGGCCATTGCGGCATTGCACCAAGGTGCCCTTCAAATCAATTAAGAATCAATGCCTTAGTGCAGAAAGAAACAGACATGAATGAAATTTAGATCGAGACGTCGCTACGTAGAAAACTTGCCGAAGTGTTTTTGGTTTTATGGGGCGTAATAGGTTTGAGCCTTTCCATTTTTATTGCCAACGTGGTTCTCCGGTCTGATTTTCACGTTACAGAAATAGGCCTAATCTGCATCCCTTTGTGGAGTAAGTGCGATGGCAAAGGACGCGTTTCCAATTAGCGTTACGTCTTTAATGGCGGAAGGCTATAGCGCCGATGGCGGCAATGTCATTATTTCACTGACGACGAAATATTCGGGGGCAGAGCGAAAATATTCGGTGCCAGTCGAGCGTTTGTACGATTTCGTTGTGGGTCTGCGAAGACTAGCTGCTCAGCGCGACCGTGGACCAATTGAAACCTCGATTGAAACGACCGTCGCTCCGGACGTCGAAGATGATGTAACTGTAACATTGCCGACTGCGGGTGGTTATCGGACGCGCGCCGTTTAGACGCTGTTTTCGATCTTTGTCTTTCAGCCACATAATAACGCTAGCTTTTAACGAG
This sequence comes from uncultured Alphaproteobacteria bacterium, assembly GCA_963753925.1. Classification (GTDB taxonomy): domain Bacteria; phylum Pseudomonadota; class Alphaproteobacteria; order Rhizobiales; family Xanthobacteraceae; genus Pseudolabrys. The sequence continues at coordinate 25,695 of CAVWEF010000006.1, read as the reverse complement.
CGCCGATCAGCTTCGAGGTAGCAGCTAGTGTGGTAATCGTGGCATGGTTATCGGAGACCAGATGCCAACAAAACGTCATGTCTGGCCCCCCTGGATGAAAGTTGGGGGCAACGTCAGCAAGCCTGAGATTTTTCTTCAAGCATCAAATCTAATCGAAGCTGCAACCTGTCATTTTGTGACTCCCGCGCGACGGAGCCGCGGCGTTACAAACTATTACCGTTCGACCCATCACGAGCGCCATGGGAAACGAGCTTCAGGTCTCCGACACCTACATTCGCAACGAATTTTCCGCGCCGCGTGGTCGGCGCTGGGCCTTGTAGAGGTTGCGAATTGCGCTGAAATGACAGTGCGCCTATTCTGGCTTATAGTGGCGTTGGGTCGGCGGCACCTCACCGCCGAGAGGACGACAATGCGCAACGTGTGCAGATTATTTGCGATCTTGGGCGGCGCCCTTGCTTGCTCGGCGTGTGCATCGATGCCTGATTGGCTGAAACCAGCACCAGTCACGGACTCCGTGCGCTTGGAATCCAATCCGCCAGGGGCCGAAGCTAAAATCTCCAATGGGCTGACGTGTCGTACGCCTTGCAGCCTGGCATTGCCCGTCGACGCGCCGCTAACGGTCACGTTTGCACTTGATGGTTACATTCCAGATTCAAGAAATCTTGAGCCGACCAGCACGGCTGGCTTAGATACCCGAATTCAACCAAATCCGGTATCGGTCGATCTTACGCCTACACCGCCGCCGACGAAGCCCGTCAAGAAGCCGACGAAAAAACGGACAACAAGGAAGCCGGCGCCGAAGAAAAAGCCGACCGCGACCACAGCGCCTACCGGGCCGTCTCCGGCGGCGGCAACAGCTCCGGTTCCTGCGCCTGCATTGATGCCCGCTCCTGCGCCAGCTGTCGCGCCCACTACAGCTCCCGTGCCTCCCGCAGTATCCGCCCCAGCGCCGGCGGAAACACCGATGCCTCCATCATCGTCGGAGCCTTCGCCGAAGTCACAATAAAAGACTACCCTTCGGCGCGAGCTGTTTGACTGTTTGTGCAAGGCTTCTATTTCGCCCGACCTATGCTGGCTGAAGATTTGATCGCGTTCATCAACGAAAATCGCGCGCAAGCGCTTTGTACTTAGGTTCTAACATGCGCCCAGCAGCTTTCTTCAGTGCCAATTCATCTCTGCCAGGCTACTGGCGTGCCACTCACGCCTTCTCCTGGATCAGGAGCAGACTACGTAATCGTCCAGACCCCGAACATGAGATGACGGTCAACCGCTTAATGCTTAGCGGCCTGGCATTCGCCTATATCGGCGGCGTCATCGCGACGACGCCGTTTTGGCAGGAGCATCTCGGGCTTGCCGCCGGCTTGATCGCCGGCCTTATCTTCCTGCCACTGTATGTTTCGACCCCGATCCGTAAGCTATCGAAGGAAAAACGTCAGGCCGAAGTCGCAAGTCACGCTAAAAGCGTCTTTCTCGCAAGCACGTGTGCTTGTCCGTGCCAAGCTTCGACAACAGTGAATAACGCCCCAATTTTGTTTTCATGTGTGGCCCTTCCCACGTGAGGGAAAGCGTGGATGATCCCCCCGATAAGTTGATTGCGTTGAGGTTCTGAGAACTTGGCCTCTCTGCCGGCCGTACTGCTGGCTCCAACCGCGGCAGGTCCTAAAGACGCACAGGCGGCGACCCGACGGATAACATTGGCCACGACTTCTCACTCGTTTGCCACGGCCGCTAGTTTTCCGATAGCTGATTACGATAAGCGATGGCAAAATTCGTGAGACTGCTCCGATTGCTAATGCCAGTCTTGCGATAGACACTGTTCAAATGGATTTTGACGGTGCCTTCGGAAATATTCAGATGGCTCCCAACGTCCCTGTTGGATAAACCGTCGGCGACTTTGAGCATGACATCTATTTCTCGAAGCGTGAGCAAATTCTCGACGCCTGCTATTTGTGCACGATGCTCCCGCATTCGCATCAGGGCCCCGTCGATAAGGTCGTCCGGCAGCCATTTTTCGCCAGCGGCGACGGCGTGTAGACAGCTTATCAGCGTATCGGGCGCCATTTCTTTAAGAACAATGCCAAAAGCCCCGCCGGCGGTTGCAGCAAGGATCTCTTTATCACTGGGCGAGGCTGCAAGAAAAATGATCCGCACCGGAAGATCCTCAGCGACGACCGCCTTTAAAATCTCCAGCCCATGCAGGCCCGGCATGTTCATGTCTAATAACGCTAGTTGGGGCATTAGAGAACGGATGGCACTAACCGCCGTTGCGCCATCATTGCAACTGGCGACGATCCTAAAGGTCGTGTCGGCGCTCAAAAGCGCGATGATACCGTGTTGGACTACGGGATGGTCGTCCGCTACGATGACGTCAACCCTGCCCATGTGCGATGGCCGTGTTAGTATGCGCCGATTGGCGGTCACAGGGGATACCAATCCAAAATTCAACGCCATGGGATGAGCTGGAAATCGACAGCGTTCCCGACAATTCAGTAATCCGATTGACGATCGACTGTGGGCCGATACCGAGAGCGGCAAGGTCGCTCAGGCAATAGGTACCGATCGTATTTTTCAAGCCGTGGCCATTGTCGCTAATGTATAAATGAATACAGTCAGGTTTTCGTTCAATCGCTATGGTGACGCGCGAAGCTTTGCCGTGCTGGACCGCGTTGGCCGCTGCCTCAGTGATGATGAATCTAATTTGGCGAATGACTGCGACAGGAATTGTCGTCTCCTGAGGCGTCACGGTAAGCGTGATACCGCAGTTCCACTTCCGCTTTAGGTCTTCGATTTCGCGTTGAATTTCGTCATACAGATTAAGATGCTCTTGCAGAAAAAATAGATCGCGCCCGTCGACGAACGCTCTGATGCTTTGTTGCTCGCCGAGCAACAGTTTCCGAACATTCTCGATCTGGGCCTTGAGTGTAGCTTCTGCGCGAGAAGCAATCATCTTAAGTTGCAGGCCAGCCGCGGCAAGGCTTTGAAGAACGCTGTCGTGTAAGTCGCGGGCAAGACGATCGCGTTGCCGCGCCGCCGCCGTTTCTTTCGACTTAATATAAAGTGCGTAGTATTCAAGCTCGATGCGTAACCGCGACGCAACAAACTGGGCCAGCGCTAAGTCGTCCTCGCCCCAGTCCGAACGATCAAGCATGAATACACGCCCCTTACATAAATCGCCAAAAAATGGGGAGCTGCACACGCTCACAACTCCATATCGATCTTGCACATCGCCAGCAACAATCGCATTGGCACAACGCTTTATGCCATCCAGGGTAAGACACTCTTTTGACACTACAGCTTCAGAGGCGAAGGTGGCCTCTTCGAGCTCTGCTGCGACCAATTTGTGAAAATGGCTAGCATCGTTCCGATCTTGCTTACATTTTCCGTCAGCAAAGAGAACCGCACCGGCATAACGCTCTTGCGCAAATTCCCACACTATAAGGACTCGCGGCACCTGCATTACCCTGGCAATGTGGGCAAGGCTATCGTCAAGCCAGTGATCGTCGAGGTCGGTGTACGGTTGCCGACTGATACTCGGCCAAGCCGCAATCTGGTTCAAACGTTCGAGACTGCGTTGGCGGGATGCCCCGAATAGCGCAAACATGCCGCCGATGATTGAAAGAAAAGTGTCGTGAATAAAAAACCCGCCAAATACTCGGCCCACAGCCAGGAACAATACGCCTTGCAGGGAGAGCACGGCGACGGTCGTCCACAACGCTCCTTGCCAGTTCCAACGAAGCGTCGCGCTGAGCAAGATAAAAGCGTATAAAATAAAGAATGGAAACAATAATGGTTGTAACGGATAGGTGAAGATGGAAGCAACGGCGACGTCGATCAGGTGCACCGGGAGTTGCCAACCGGTACGAAACTTGCCGATAGTGGGTAGGAGTAAAACGACGAGTCCAAAAAGAATGTAAGGCGCGAATACCAACGCGAATATTGGCGCGTTACGAAATTGAAACCCTGGCAACATGGCAAATTCGATCAAACCGAAAATCGTCAGCGCGACGCGCAAAAATGCGACCAATCGCTCAAGTGACAAATCGAACGGCTTGTGGCCCGCCCTATATAACGCACCAAACAAAGTTAGCATTTTTGAAACTTATTTCACGCCTTTCGTTGCGCCACATGGCCCATCATAAATGGTAACTGTTTCAATAGGTTTTTAGCAATCGTAAAGCTTAATCACGACGGTAGTGTAATGGCCATCACATAATGTCGCGAAGGCACCAAGATTGGCCAAATCGACCTGTTTTGCAACCAAATCTCCAATCGCAGGCCGATCGGTTTACGTTAGAGCATATTTCGGCTGATTTGAATCAGGGAGATTCGGGGATTAGCGTCAAATTATCAGCACATAACGACGGCGGCCATTGGGACCTGTTGCCCTGAAATTTTTGAGAAAAATGTTCGGAGGTCGCGCGGGCACAAGTCGCGGCTAAAAATACACGGGGGAATGAATTGAATTTCGCTGGATGTCGGGGCGTACTCAAAAACCTCAATGCGACGTCCAAATTTTGGAAGCAGGAATACAGACCAACTCTGAGCGTTCTTGCTCGGTCTAATGTCAAATGTACAAATTATTTAATTATTCTTGGCACGTATGGCGCAGTGCATTTCATTGCGCGATCGTACGCAAACGCGACAGCGAGCAAAAAATAAAATAAAATTCTGCGGGCATTTCAGTTCATCTTCTAAAAAGAAACACGCGTACGATGCCCGCGTCGTGACGATGCCAGTATAAAAATAGTCACGGTGCTGTTCAGATGTGATAGGCGAATTTTTCAGTTTTCTGTTGCCTCAAATTTTCCATCGCCTTCGAGCCATTTTTTGATTTGTACCGTGTCGACGTGCAAATCGTAGTAGATCTGACCCTTCAGTCGGCGCCAATCCCTACTCATTTTGGTCGTAATATTCTGATAGTTTTTTTCAGCGCGATGAAAGCGAAGCGGTTCAATTTCGAAGTCTCGAAAATGCTCAGGTGGAATCGGGACAAATTGGTGCGAGCCAGCGCTTTGCGCGGGCCGATCAGTACCACGATATAGTCTACCCTCGAAGGCGAGCAGTTTGTGAACGGCCGACTGTCGAAGTCGCTGAGTAAATCTATAACACTCATTTTCGCCAACAATGGTCGGCGCGATGTTCCACCCGGCTCGAGCGGCCCATAGGCGGACCGTAATGAGCGGCGTCCATGGCGACGGTAGATCTGCTTCATCGGCTGTCTTTTTGATTCTCTCCAAAACGACGCCAACATCCGCCGTACGCAAGTGAATGTGGCGATAAAGTTCCTTTCCCGATGGATCGGTCGAATCCATCTGCGTACCACTCACTTTGAAGACAATTTTCGACGGCCAGCGGAGCCTTATGGGCTCACTTCGCCGGGACGGCGGCCTAATGCCGTAAATCTGCGCGTTGTTGCTAATGATGCCGGCGTAATAGGCGAGCGCCTCATTTTGACCGCCAGTGGCCTGCGCCGTTCTCGCAAGCAGCGAGCCACCTACAAGACGGCGGGCATCATCGGCGATGACTACAAGGGAGGTCCAATGGCCACCGTGAGCAAGATTAAGCAATTCAGAGAAAGACCCGTGATTGTCGACCGGCGGGTGTCGGCGTTTGAGCAAGCGAAAGGCAATTCGCAAAACGACGAGGACGAGCGCGATGGCAATCAATCCGGTTGCTGGGCCTCTCAGCGATTGCGGACTAGCATGAGTTAAACAAAAGCTGTGCAGATTTTTCAGGCTGGACGTCCAATAGCAAAAGCTCGCAACCGAGTCAGAAGACATTGCCTGGATCAGTAACATCGCAATGCTTTCAAGCGTGCGCTGCCAAGGAGGTCCAATCGGCCGTGGATGTCACCGATGACTTAGAGCCGCTTGTGCGCCCTTGGGCTTTTCGCGGTTCAATAATAAAGATTGGCGGCAATTGCCGCCATCAATAATTGCGTCGTCTTGGCTCATGGGCGGCGCGCACCGGTGCAATTCGGGAATAGCTAACCTTGCGCTTGATGGTTGAAATCATTAGAATTTCGCACTCATAGCGCCGGTTGAAGCGAACTCAGCGGCGAGTTTCTAATTTGGGGGCGGCTTAATCCGCATCTTGTTTGGTATGGCATTTGGTGGCGCGCTGAACAGTGAACCGGTCGCAGCGATGACGATCGGTTGGCCTTGGCTGGCCGGCGCCGCAGTCGTTTCATTTATTGTTGTCTGGGTCGTTACGGGAGCCCTCGAGACCGTTAAGCCGCTCGTCGCCGATCATTCGCAGTCATCGAACGTGTCGGCGCCGCCTCCTATGCCGCTCCCTACTCCGAAGACGACATCTGCGGGTCCCACGCCGAAGACTGCATCAGCGGCTCCTGCTGGGAAGACTGCATCGCGCCCCACGCGACCAACGCCACAAACGCATCAATCCTCAACGATATCTGAGGCACTCGTCACCAAATCTGAGACCACTGATTCGACCCTGAAGCAACCATCGTCGCCGCTATCCGCCGTCACCTCCGACACTGCAGAGATACCGAAACAGATTACCGGGGCCGAACTTTTACTCCACCGCAAACAATATCGCGGCAAGCAAGTCGTGCTCACCGATGCCGGCGTCATTAACGCCGGCGGCACAGGAGCAGAAATCTACTCGAGTGGAGCAACGTTTTGGATGAGTGTCGAAGGAGGCGATCGCGATAGCCTGCGCTACTTTCGGATGAATTGCTCCGGGCTTGCTGGCGCACTTATTAAAAGCGGCTGTAGGATTCCATTGCTGGTTACGCTTACAGGCGAACAAGTGCGCGGAAATCAGGTTGTGAAAAACGTGAAGATAAAGTGACGCTGAGCAGACACTGCTAAGCTTGGTTGCACCGCTAGCGCGGCTAAATAGCGCATCGCAGTTGTGGCATGAAGGGATGATGCCGTCGATATTTACAAAAAAGTTATTTAAAAGTTGGCAAAGTTCCGTATCATAATCACAATGGTAACCGGCCGGGAGCTTTAAAATCCCGGCCGGCCGATCCTACGGAGAACCTATTGTGGCGATCTAAGCACCCGTAGGGATCTGAACAGTGCTGTGGCAACTGCTTTGGTTCCGCGGGCGTTTGGGCCAGCGTCCCCGCCGAGTGCAAACTCGGCGGGGACGCTGCTGTTAACCCCAAGAACGACAGACTCTAGATCGGTCCAGTCGAAATTTGAATATATCAAAAGTTATACCAAGTTCCATTGATCAGAACCCGTGTACCCATTGGCGCAATCCGATGGACATGATGCGCCAGGGCTGGTCGACGAGCTTGTTCCATGCCTCGCAGCAGTGATCGACGAGATCGTCGTAGGATTTGAAGACGCGGTTGGAGAGCCAGTTATCGCGCATGAACTGCCAGACGTTCTCGACCGGGTTGAGCTCGGGGCATTTCGGCGGCAGGGCGATAATGGTGATGTTGGACGGCACAACGAGACGCTTCGATAGGTGCCAGCCGGCCTGATCGACCAAGAGGACGGCGTGGGCGCCGGGCGCGACGATCGCGGCGATCTCCGCAAGGTGCAGGTTCATCGCCTCGGTATTGCAGGCCGGCAGGATGAGTGCCGCGCGCTTGCCGTCCTTTGGGCAGACCGCGCCGAAGATGTAGGTGGAGGCGGGTGCGCTGGTCGCGCGGAGCGCTGGGACGGGTACCGCGCTTGGCCCAGCGGCGGGTGATCTTGTTCTTCTGGCCGATACGAGCCTCGTCCGCGAACCAGATTTCTATCTTGTCGCTATCGATTGCCTTCTCGCGCGCGATTGCCTCCAGGCACGCGCGGAAGTTTTTTTAAAATCCTCAATCGCGCCATCGGCCTGGGCATGGTGGCGGGGCCGGGCCGAGAGTTTGCGATAGCCCATAGCGCGCAGTTCCCGGCTCAACGTCTGCTTGGCGATGGCGATGCGGAACTCCTCAAAGATCCATTGCGCCAAGTCGATCAGCCGCCAGCGAACGACGTCATGGATCGCGGGAATTGGGCCGTTTTCGATCATGCGGGCGATCGCCTGACGCTGAGTGTCATTGAGCCTGGACGGCTGCCCCGGTGCCTTGCCGTTTCGCAGACCGTCGGGCCCCCGCGTGTTAAATCGCAATACCCAGTCCCGGATGATCTGGCGCCCGACACTGCCAATCTTCGCCGCCTCGGTGCGTGTCGCACCGTCGTAGATTGCAGCAAGCGTCAGCAGCCGACGGGCTTGAGGCCCATCCTTGGTCTTTTTCGCCAAATCCTGCAGTCGTGACGCGTCGAAATCTCCCCAAAGTGATATCGCCATGGCGAACCTCCATCGTTCGCCGCATAGGAATCAGAGCCGAGCTGATTTGTGGACCTCAAAAGAGTCACGATTTAAGGGATTTGGTATTAGAGATGGACTGAGCTCGCTTTGGTCGAGACGCACCGGTGGTTGCTGGCCAGTTTCGATGTCCCGTGGCCTGTTTTAACCCCTAATGGCCTGATTTGAAATTGAGGGTGGCTTAGTTCGGACTTGTAGCCCGTAGACGATATCCGCAAAGCCGCAAGAACAATTCTTAGAACCTCATGGTGGGCACTCATTTTTTGCTCGGCGCATGTGGTGAACGCTGGTGCCAAGCCTTACGTCAAAATTGTCGTCGTTCCTGCTGGCGTTAACAAGAGCGAACTCCTGGATGCCTTGCTGTGGCATGTGCTGCGAACCAATCAGAAAAGCCGGAGGCTCTTGACGTGAGTCTTTAGTTTCATCGCGCGTCGAAGAAGATGCTTGGAGGGCTGGTGCTCAATGATGTCATCGAGAAAGGGTACCGCTTGAGACAAAGCACTTATTGCTTGATGCAATGCGGCCTCTCTTTCGATGTCGTCTCCGTCGACCGGGACGTTGGCAATTCGAATTAGCGATTTTATTGCCTGAAGTCGCAAGTTTGCACCTATCGTCGGTGTCAGCGCCAATTTCACTAAGGTCTCCGTCCTGCTTGGGGCGTCAACCTTACGGCCTTTTCGTAAATCGGTTCTGTTGATCATCTGCACGTGGATCTTTTAAGCGTTCGAGCTAAAAGCACTCAGGCCAGCGGCGCGACACCAGGCTTCCCGCTTATACGATCGGTGGAAACTCTTCCTCAAGTGGCGACAGTGTGCCCGGTCGCGAGAGCCTTGGCATCGCGATTTTCAGGCGTTCCTGGCTGGGGCTGAAATCCTTCGTGACTTTGGCCAAACGTGGTCGCCGGCGCTCGCCCCAGCCCTCATAGTCGCGAATGGTCACAGTTGGCCCCCAATGCTAATCGTCTGGATGAACAATCACGTGGGCGGCACGTGGATAAGAGCTGTCGCCGTAGCCTCTTAAAATCAGAGGGCCGCCAAACCCCTCATCGGGATCTGGTGGCCCCCTTTTTCTAGGTTTCTGCGCCGGGTTGTGGCTGACCCGACGCATACCTAGGTCGACGTTCGCAAAATGATGATGGTCCGGTAACAGCTGAAAATCTGTGATGGGCGTCACATTTCGAGCACGTCATAATCCCGGAACGCTGAATGCCGGTCTAATAGCTTGCGCAAACCCAGGCCGTTTCCAAGCCCAAGGCAAGCGCGGCGCCGCGTGATAAATCAAATTCGACGCTTAAAGCCAGCTGACTTGGCTGGCGAGGCAGCCGCCACGAGCAACAAAACGCTGCCGGCCAATATCTTTTGAAACCGTAAGCGCGCCCGATCTTGACCATATCAAGGAACGGAAAAGGAGGTGAAACACTTGGATGCGCTCATTGACCGTTGAGCTGGCGTGCCTGGTTCGCTCCTAAAACAGAGAGACCGCCCTCGCGGGCGGTCTCTCCGAAAACAGATCGCTTTTTTTTATCAGACACGTGCGATAGAAGCGACCTTCCTCCGCTTCCTGCGCGATACAAGCAGACCCACGATGCCGAGGCCACTGGCAAAGAGCGGAAGAGCGCCAGGAAGCGGCGTCGTCGTACCTATGTCCGTTCCCTCCGCACCCGATACCACGGAAAACCCTGCTGAGCCGCCCGCGATTAGGCCGTTGATCTCCGAGTTATCGAGCGAAATGTTACCTGTGGGGTCCAAGTATATACCAAACTCGGCTGTGGTATTTGTCGGGGGAAAACCAGCATTCCCGTTATTAGCCGAGATCGTTAAATTGTGCGCGCCGGTAATGTTCCAGAGAACGTCGGCCGCAGTAATCCCGCCACTGAGGACGATACTGGCATTTAACGAAACGCTCAGGGGGATGTTGAACACAACCAATTCGCTGCTAGTGCCGGTGATCGTAAACTTATTACCTGCGTTAAAGCCGCTGAGAGAAGTCACATTGTACACATTGGTGCCAGCGACGAGCGAGACCGACGCAGCGCCCGTTCCCGTGGAGTTACCCGTGAGGGTATACGAGTTCGTCACTGTTACACCCGGCCCCGCGGTTAACGCTGCCGCATTCGCGGAGAGCGTACTCAGGGCGCTGAGATCGGTTGTCACGGCCGTCACGCTAGTGTGTACCCCACCTGAGTAGGTGACACCGCCACTGGTCGGGTTGGTCGGTCCGGTGCTGCCAGATAAATTTAACGCTCCAGTAACGGTGACGGCGGGACCACTGTCTGTGTACGTTCCGGCATCCCCGATGCTCCCGGTGACGGGCGAGCCTGGGTTGTTGAAGGTATAGTTACCCGCAGACAACGCAAAGTAATTCCCTGCGTCGGTGCAGCCGCAGACGTCTAACCAAGTGGTCGCAAAGGCCGCAGGCGATGAGCTCGCCAAAAAGGCAACAACACCAGCCGCTGTACCAATACGCTTAAACATCACTACCCCCCATACTCACCAGCCACACCCATAAGCCACAAATACAATAGTATCCAATCAGTTAATCATAATCAAGGCGGAATTGCTATATCTAAAGGTATAGGCGTCGGTGGCGCGGCGACCTGCACTAAGTGATTGTAAAGTCGAAATAAAAAGGCGATGAAGCCCGCTTTTGGACTGGGACGATTGTTGGCGTTAGCTCGGTTGATGAGCCAGATACGGTCTGGCGCTTCCTGTAGCTATCGGATCATGAGCCCGCATTTTGATTTGCCTCTTCGACGAACCCTGTTCAGTTGCATGCAGAAATATTCGCCGCTTCCCTGGCTCGCTTTTATTTTGAAGGAATGCGTGCCCGGGATGCGGCCGGGACGCCCCATCTGCGGATTGTTGGGAAGCACCTGTTCGATGTTGTGCAGAATGTGAAGCGCGACGCCTCGCGCGGCGGTGGCGTTGTCTTCCGCGATATAGGCTCGAAGCAAAATCAGGTCATCGATTGCCTCGGACGACCAGACAATGTTCATGTCGCCGAACGTTTAGGAGCCGAACGCTCTTCGGCGCGAATTAAATCGAGCCTATCCTAATCTCAAATGGCTTTGTTTCACCGTCATCGCTTCGGCCATCAATTGTATTTCCAGGCTGATATTGAAGCGCGCGATGCGGGCAGCATGTCACGCCAGCACAAGAAGCCGAAAACACGCGGCGGATAAATCAATTTTGCAACCTATGTCACGCGCACGGGCAGTCGACAAATGACGATGTCGCCATGCGGCAGAATCTGGCAACGACGCAAATTGCGACACCAAAAGAACAGCCGAGCTCAATACATGGACGAGAGGCTACAACGATCGGCGGCTCAACAAGGTGACGATTGTTCCATTAGCATTGGCGCTCGCGCATTGCTTGGTCGTGTCAGCACCTCCAAAATTTAGTTTCGTTTGTGATCGCGGTCACATTTTTATCAAGAAAACTCGGATAAAATGATCCACGCAAATCCCGCTTAGCGGCAGGGCGATAGCTGCCAGAAGTGCCGATCTTGATCCATATCAAAGCGCATAGTGATTGAAGTGATCAGCTAAAAAATGTGGCCTAAGTTCCAGATGGGAGCGTACCGTGCTAGACAGCGGGTGGGCCACTAAGGTCGGCGATCAAACGCTCACGAAACGGGAAACGGAAGTATTCCAGCTCGTCTCGCAAGGCCTGGCGAATAAAGTTGTCGGGGGCCAGCTCGGGGTGAGCGAAGGCACCGTGAAAATCCACCTGCATCACATCTACAAAAAACTTCGTATCTCAAATCGGGCTGGGCTCATACTGAGCGCGATCGCAAATCGGCGAGACTAGCACTACTTTGGCAGATTACTCACGCCGCAACGCGTCGCACATCCATTTTCGGCAGTGCGGGCACCGCTGCGGTGGTGGTCGCGCGACGAGTTCGAGGATGGCGTGGCGAACGGCTGGCAAGGTTGGTTGAGGCGGGGGCCCGCCGATTTTTTTTTTCCGCCTTGCCGCTGCGAGGCGGCGATACTGGAGGAAGGCGTAAGCGATCATCGTCATCAATGCATGACGATGCAGGCCTTGCCAGGATCGTCCTTTGAAGTGATCGAGGCCGAGTTCCTCTTTCAGCTGCTGGTGAGCCTGCTCGCAAACCCATCGCGCCTTGATGGTAGCCGCCAATGTGCGCAGATTAGTCTTGGCCGGCAATTTGGCGAGGTAGTATTTCTTCTCCCCCGACATCCTGTGTTCGCCGATGAGCCAAGCCATTGGTATCGACCAGCGCGTAAATCTTGCTGGTCAAACCGCCGCGTGATCGGCGCATGCATTGTCTCTTATTCCTCGCGATACAGGCGGCGTGCTGATGCACGCGGCTAATCGACGTATCGATCATTTGCACGGCTGCGTCATGCGTGGTGGCGAGAGTGTTCATTATCCCACCCCAGACGCCCGCCCGTCGCCACCGAACGAAACGATTGTAGCAAGTGGTGTACGGGCCAAAATTGTCCGGCAGATCGCCAGCAACTTTAAGTTCGACAAAGAGCGCAATCTATACGTCTGTCCGGCAGGTAAGCTCCTGAAGACGACGGGCCGCATTCTATCGGGCTACATGCTGCGCTATACGGCGAGCACCTACGACTGTGGCCCGTGTCCGTTCAAGCTCAAGTGTTGCCCCAACACTCCACAACGCATCGTGCCGCGCGACGTCAACGAGGCGGCTCGCGATCATGCGCGCGTGCTCGACGGAACATCGGCGTTCGTGGAATCGAGTAAACAGCGTAAAAAGGTTGAGATGCGCTTTGCACACTTGAAGACCCATCACCGCTTCGAGCGAATGCGGCTGCGGGGGCTCTCAGGCGCACGTGACGAGTTCCATCTCGCTGCCATCGCGCAAAACCTCAAAACGCTGGCGAACCACATCTGGCGGCCGCCTGACGCCATGGTCGCTTGCGCTACGTGAATCTCAGTTGCCGTAGCAGCAGATCGATAGTGTCAATGACGAGTCCCTCGAAGGGGGAGAGCAATAAATAAGACGGGCGGTCCCCATCTCAAGCTCAAATAAAGGGCCGCAGCCCTCTAATCGCCGACTTTATCAACGGCATCGACCCATCTCGGACATTGGGCTTGATCAGCTCGGTGGTGCGGCTGTCGCGTGTGACGGCCATTGCAGGAACATATTTAGCTGCGGCGCGTTGCCTCATTAACACTCATTGAACAAAGGAGATATGTCATGCACGCTGCGCTCAAGGCTGGAATGGTCGTGTTGATGCTGGTGGCCGCGCCCGTAGTGGCCCAGGCTGGAACATTGGAAGGCGTCGCCATCGGCGCAGGCACTGGTGCCGTCGTTGCTGGACCAGTCGGCGCGGTAGTCGGCGGTGTGGTTGGCGGTGTGGTTGGCGGCCCGAACATCGTGGATCATCGCTATCGTCATCGTCACTGCTGGATCAATGACAATGGCTATCGCCGCTGCTCGTGGCGCTGAGACGCTATACGTTTAACCAAAACGTTTGTTGTTGCCAGCCGGGGCGGCCGTTTGCCACTCCGGCAATTTTTCAACTCGCCCATGATACGTATTGTGCGCGGCAGCACCCCGGTTTAGATGGGTTTAGGCCAATTCAAGAAAGTCGATAACAATTAGCAGCGGTGCGTTGTCGCTAATTGATGCTGTGGACGGCTCCTCCACCGGCACGTGAGTGCCATGAAAGTGGGTGCTGTTGAGGCCCCCACGACTTCAGAGGAGCCCAACATGCAAACAGTCACGACAATCGGTCTCGACATCGCCAAGTCGGTATTCCAGGTCCATGGTGTTGATGCCGCCGGCCAGGTGGTCATCCGCCGCCAGTTGAAGCGTCGCTACATTCTGGCTTTCTTTCAGAAAGTGCCCCCGTGCCTGGTCGGTATTGAGGCTTGTGCGTCTTCGCATCATTGGTCACGTGAGCTCCAGGCTCTTGGCCACAGCGTGCGTCTGATGCCACCGGCCTATGTGAAGCCCTACGTCAAACGGCAGAAGAATGACGCGACTGACGCAGAGGCGATCTGCGAGGCGGTCAGCAGGGCTAACATGCGGTTCGTGCCAACCAAAACTCCCGAGCATCAGAGCGGTGTGGTGCTCCATCGCACGCGCTTGCGCCAATTGCGGGGTCAGAATTAGCCTTTTGACTCCAGCCAACAAAATTCTGATCGCCGACACGGTAACGAGTTGCGCTCGCATAGGGGAGGCTTTGCTTAAGAGTTTGTTGTTGGCCTGAGGTTGCCTCAGTTGCGTAAAAAGACTGCCAAAGCGGTGATCACGATATGTCCGTTGACGAACTCATGACGAACACCCCCCGCTACGCGACAGTCCTAGCTTGAACATTCAACTCAACACGGAGACGCTGCCAGCGTCACGCGCTCGGATAAGCTCGACACCGTGAGCGTAGCGTTCCAGGCTGGCATCGACCTCGAGAGCCGAGCAGATCGCATGAACGCGTTCTGGGAAAAGCACGTCGAGTTTCAGTATCACGACGTGCTCGTCGTCGCGCTGTGCATGGGCGAGTAGTGCACGCAATGTCGTCGGTGGATGCGGGGTGGGACAGAAGAGGATAGAATGATTCAGATGAACCACGCGAGAATACGCGCTATGGAGAACAAAATGAAGAAGATATTTCTCGTGCTGGCCGTGCTGGCCGTGCTGGCCGTGATTGCCATGCCGGCTTTTGCCAAGATTATTAAGCAGGGTGCCGCGAAGGCATATGACCAGGCTCCCGCTGCATCCACGCTTCAACCCGACGTAGTGGTCGCAGGTGGCAAGGTCATTGGCGTCGATCCGGATCAGAACATTCGTTACCAATTGCTTCGCTTGTGGGGCGTGCATATGTAGCAAAAATCATCCGGGTCGTAGAGCGGAGTGCTGGGAGTGGATTGCGGAGGCTACCGGCCAACGCAATCTCTGGTTCGGCAATCTTTGCGGCTCTAGGTTTCTGGTTTTCGTCGTAGCCGTACACGACCAATATTCGACTTGGCCTTGGCTTCAGCGCACTCTCACTCGTGACCTTTCGTTTGCTTATTTGATTCTTCCATAGAAGACTGAAGGGCCCCGGTGTGGGGCCCAATAAGGTCGGCTTTAAAAAAGTGAAGTGGGGTTATGTCATTAGGGGACGGCCGCGATTAGAGCGTCCAAGAAGGCTGTTGCTGTCTTTCGATTCGCCTTCTTGCGGAGTTGGGCGAATGCAAACTTTGAAGTTTGGTCAACCGCAACAAACAGGTGCAGCTTAATCAATGTCGACTACTTGGTCGCTTTCGGAGCGAAGCGGACATTGACCGGAATTCGAGCTACGGGCACTTTTGGAGCAGGTCATTATGCAGCAATATTGCTCGTCAAAAAGTCATTTTGTTAACGATATTCATTTAGTTCCTTAACTAGAGCTCAAGGACATTGACGCGGGGCCCGGCCTGAAGAGTTTTTGAACGCATAAGCCAACCCAAAAGCACCGACGCACGGAATGCTGCAGCCGTACCCGGCGTCGGCGCGCCATTGGCCATCCATCCACACATCATAATGACCGTCATAGCCGGGCACTAACGCAAGGTTCTGGAAAACGCCGCCATGTCGATTCGCTCTAAATTGTTTCTGGCCTTCACCGTTGTCCTCTCTTTAGCCGTGAGCATCGCAGCGTACGGAGTTCATGCGATTGCTAATGCAGAAAACCTCGTCGTGCAGCTTTATGACCAACCCTTTATGGCGGTGAGCTATGCTCGCGCCGCGCAATCCAAATTCAGCGATGCGCGCGCCGCAATGGAACGCGGCATGCGGGACAATACGGTCGGATCTAATGACGCTGTGCTCACAGCGGTGGACGACGTTGTCCAAGACTTGGCAATCGTCGGGGAACGCACGACAGATGCCGATCACCTGAAGAAGATCGGCAACGCCCAACAGCTTGCACAAGATTGGTTCCGGACGGCGTCTAGGATTACGAAGCAATCGGCCGACAGTCTAAGCACGCCACCTCTACCGACAGATTTGATGCATCTTGCGGATACAGTTGCGGGGGCTATTGATCATGTGGTCGAAGACGCGAGTGAATACGGCTTTAATTTTCGGTCTTTGGCGAAGGGAAGAGTTGCAGCTTCGCAAGCCAGTCTAATATCGTTGGCAATTGCCACGGTGGTAGCCGGAGTTTTGTTTTCGCTCGGCATTTCCTTTTCCTTTGGACGGGCTATCCGCAATGCAATGGCGATATCCGAACGCATCGCGGCTGGGAATCTATTAGAAAAAGTTTCGACCACACGCCGTGACGAACTCGGACGGCTTCTGGTCTCGCTTGGACAAACACAGGAGGTCTTGCGGACTCAGGCTCAAGACCAGCGCTTGGCGGCCGAATCGAAGGATCGGGATCATGCCGATCAGATCGCTCGTCGCCAGCGCATGGAACAACAGATTGCGGATTTTCGCGGGTCCATCGGGAAAATGCTCAATCAGGCCGAAGAGATGACTGGACGAATGAACTTGACGGCACAAACGCTGTCGATGATTTCTGCTGAAGCGGATCTCCAGGCGAAGGAGGCAGCTCACGGCGCGGAGGAGACTTCGAGCAATGTCGCTTCGGTTGCTGCTAGCACCAACGAGCTTGACGCTTCAATACGCGAAATAACGGGCCGCGTAGCATCGGCGAGTGACGTCGTTAGCGGCGCAGCCGAATTGGCAGATGCAACGGAGAAGATGATTTCCCGACTTGTCGAATCGACGGAGCGAATTGATGATGTTGTTGGCCTCATCCGGTCGGTGGCAGAACAGACAAACCTCCTTGCTCTCAACGCAACCATCGAAGCAGCACGGGCAGGCGATGCAGGCCGCGGTTTTGCTGTTGTCGCTTCTGAGGTTAAAGCGCTGGCGACGCAAACAGCGAAGGCGACCCAGGAGATTAGTGGCCAGATTACGGATGTGCAATCTTCAACGAGCCGTGCGGTAGAGGGAATAAGGTCAATCGTTGGTGTAATGGCAGAAATCAACAACACAACGGCTGACATTGCAGGGGCGGTTCGGCAACAAGGAACCGCGACAGAAGAGATTGCACGAAACATTCAGGGTGTGGCCGATGCCACTCAAAATGTGGCGCGAAACGTTGCGGGGACGACAAGCTCGATTAGCGACACAAATCGCGCTGCGGCCGAGGTTCTTGAGAGCGCGGAATATATGACGAGTCATTCGGCTGAATTGCGGGCATCGGTGGACCGCTTCCTCCGCGACGTAGCAGCGGCGTGAGAAATATGATTGGTCGAGTGCGTGGCTCCGTACTAAGGATTTGGCTGTCCGGATTCCGCTGGGCTGGCATTAGGGATGATCGCCGCGGGTCCTTGTCGGGGACGATCCCGAACTGTCATGCAAACATCGGTATTGTGACGATTGCCCAAAGCGGACGCACGCGCCGCCTTCGTTAATCAAGCATAAACAGCAATCGTCGAAGATAGCCCCCGAGAGGACCAAGGCTATGATGATCCGGACGGCCGGCGGTGCTGTCGCTACCATTTTCCTCCTGCTCGGCGCCAGCGTAACGCAATCGGCCGCCACGCCGCCGGGCCGCACCCAATGGCTGGCGAAATTCCAGCGCCCATCGGAAATCCCGTTCCCCGAAGGCGATACTTATTCCGACGCCAAGGCCAAGCTCGGCCGCATGCTGTTTTGGGACCCGATCCTCTCCGGACCGAAAACCCTGTCCTGCGCCACCTGCCACAATCCGGGCCTGTCCTGGGGCGATGGCTTGCCGAAGGCGGTCGGCGAGAAAACCATGGCGTTTCGTGCGCCGACTTTGCTGAACGTGGCGTGGACGCCGAAGCTCGGCTGGGACGGGCATTTCCGTAATTTGGAAGCGGTCGCCTTCGGGCCGATCACCACGCCCGGCAATATGAATCTGCCGGAAAAGGAACTCATCGCGCGGCTCTCCGCAATCCCCGGCTATGTCGATGCCTTCGACGCCACCTATGGCGAGGGCGACATCACCAAGAAAAAAGTCGAGCTGGCGCTGGCGACCTTCGAGCGCACCATCGTCTCGGGCGAGGCGCCGTTCGACGCTTGGGTCAAGGGCGACGACAAAGCAATCGGCGCGGACGCCAAACGCGGTTTCGACCTGTTCGTCGGCAGGGCAAATTGCGTTGCCTGCCACAGTGGCTGGGCCTTCACCGATTCATCTTTCCACGACATTGGCACCGCGACCGGCGACGACATCGGCCGCGGCAAACTGTTCCCGACGTCGGAGAAGCTGCGCTATGCCTTCAAGACGCCGACCCTGCGCGATGTCGCGCGTCGCGCACCCTACATGCATGACGGTTCGGAGCCGACGCTGGATGCGGTCATCGATCTCTATAACCGCGGCGGCATCGATCGCCCAAGCCGCTCCGACCTGATCAAGCCGCTCGACTTGAGCAAGGCCGAGAAGACCGACCTCATCGCCTTCCTGAAAACGCTCACCGCGGTGCCGGAAACCGTGCCGGTGCCGATACTGCCACGCTGACAAAGCCAAAAGCGCACGCCTCACGCCGACATAAGCGCAGCGCGATCGATTCCGCTTTTAGTTTTATCTAGAGAAGAACCGGCAGGCCTGAGCCAATGAGCGCGAGGCCGCCGATCAGCAGCACGCCGGCGCTGGTTTCCAGCACCTCGACATGCGCGGGGAAACGTTCGGCGAAATACGCAACGCCCGCACCGAGCACCACGCTGATCACGCTCACGACGGCGATCATGCATCTCTCCAACGAGAGTTAGCTTTCCGATCCGGCGCCGTTTGTAAGCGCGAATGCTTACCGCTTGGCTTCGCCGCGCGTGCGGCCGCGCCATTGCTCGCCGCCTTCCGTCGCGAAAGTTAACCAAGACTTAATTTTGCGGCCGCAGCGTCACCAAAGTCCTAAAAAATGTGGTAAAAGATTAGCCATACCAGTGACCTGTAAGCGGCGGTGGAACAGGTCTCTTAAGTGGCGGTAGGAGGCCTATTAATGACCCGGCTGCAAGTTTTGCTGCCGCGTACGGCAGCGATTCCGCTCGCCATCTTGGCTAACGCCATGCTCGCGGCGAGCGCCGGCGCGCATGTGAAGTGGTTTTGCGCCTACAACGTCGCCGGCCAGCCGGCGGGCCTGGAAAACGTCCTGTGCCCGGACTTTGAGGCCCTCACCGGGCTTTCTGTGCTCGCGCTGATGACGGGCTGTCTCATCGAAGGCACGCCGCTGGGCGCGGCCATGCTCCGCGCCATCGACCGGGCGACCCAACTCGTGCACGACAACACGGAAACGATGTTCCGGGCCGGCACGGCCTTCTTCTTCATCGCCATCTGGGCCGTCGGCGGTATCCTGCTGACGCCGGAACTGAAAACGAACTCCGTGACGATTGCGGCTATCCAGCTCGGCATCGCTGCCGGCATGCTGTCGCGACGGACCATGCCGCTGTCGGCCGCCGGCATCGCGGTGATCTTCGCGACTGCAATCTGGAACTACGGCATCTTCCATTTGGCCGACTATCCGGTTTTCCTCGGCATCGCCGCCTATCTGGCGCTCACCGGCTTGCAGCGCGACTTTTACGGGATCAAGGCAATCGACATCGTGCGCTGGAGCGCCGGCATCACTCTGATGTGGGCCTCGATCGAGAAATGGGCCTACCCCGAATGGTCCTACCCGTTGTTCATCACCCACCCGGACATGTCGATGGGCTTTAGCCCGGACTTCTTCATGCGTGCCGCCGGCGCGGTCGAGTTCGCGTTAGCGTTCTCATTGATGTGGACGCCGCTGGTGCGGCGCGTCGGCGCCATCCTGCTGTCGGCCATGTTCATCAGCGCCGTGCTCGATTTCGGTAAAATAGACCTCATTGGTCACACGCTAATTGTTGTCGTGTTGTTTGCGATCATCGCCGACAACCGCGCTACGGAGACAGTACCGCGGCACCAGTGGCTGATCCCGGTTGCCTACGCCGCCGCGCTCGCCGTGTTTCTGATGGGATATTACGAGGCGCACGCCCTGCTGTTCGGCACGACGCTCAGCTGACCCAGGGCCGGCGCTACTGGACGTGCACCGTCAGCTTCATCTTCGGGTGAATGGCGCAGAGCACGTCGAACGTGCCGGCCACCGAAAAGGTAATGTTGGCCTTGCTGCCCGGCTCCTGGTCACCGGAATCGAATTTGAAATTATCCGAATCGATATAGGCGTGATGCCGCAGGTCGCCGTCGTCGTTGACGATGGTGATCATTTCGCCGCGTTTCAGGGTCAAACTGCCGGGGTGAAATTGCTGTCCCTTTTGCGACACGACGTATTGTGCGGCCGCATAGCCGACCAGTGTCCCCATACCGGTGATCAGCACCGCCGCCACCACGACTGCGGTGCCAATTCGAATCCACTTCCTTAAATTGCGTTGTCGCATGGTTGGTCCATCGGCCTCGCCGCAACCGATCGCCTCGACGAACGGAGCGCCGGTTGTCCGTCGTGCTTCGTGCCAGCGTGGAGGCGTGCGGTTAAGGCGGCGTTAACGAAGCTCGCAGGATTGGATTGCCGCTCAAGCCGCTTTAATTGCGGGCATCATACGCAGTCAGGGGTCGCCATCAGAGGGTTCGACGGCGAATACCAATCGAGTTGGTGACAACAGTTGGGAGGGCCGGTGCCATTGCTTCTGCAATCCCAGCACACTCGACGGAGCACGTCGAACTTCAACACGTTCTCATCGTCGACATTTTTCACGCGTGCGTTTAGTGCGATGCGATACCGTCAAGCTCGGAGAGTACATCCCGTGTCACGGTGTGCACTATGGGTCTGTGTCTTGTGTCCGCATATCTGATGTCGGCACTAACCACGCCTGCGGCTCGCGCGAGCCAATGTCTGCACCTGAGGGTGAATCAAAATCAATGCGGACATCGTGAATGAGGTATGATTGACCCTTACCGTACCTTTCAAAAATGCTCCATATAATTTACTGCCATGATCACGGATTCGCGTCGTATTTCGCCGCTACTCGTGGAGTTCGGTGAGAGCTTGTCAAC
Source organism: uncultured Alphaproteobacteria bacterium (assembly GCA_963753925.1). GTDB lineage: Bacteria > Pseudomonadota > Alphaproteobacteria > Rhizobiales > Xanthobacteraceae > Pseudolabrys. The sequence continues at coordinate 4,457 of CAVWEF010000006.1, read as the reverse complement.
AATTCGTCAATCATGGACCACGATCATTGCCGCGCAATAATAAATTAACTCGATTTCTTCAGCCGATTCCGATGTTCTCTAATGTATTCAATGGCGACGCCCCGGCAGCACAAGCATCGTCACGGGGCGTATCGAATATTCCAGAAGGATCTTCGCTACAAAATATGCAGACATTGCCTGTGAGGATATTCGATGCGTGTGGTTTTGGTTGATCCAAGTCGAACGGTGTTAAAGTGCCTTACAAGAGCGATTGAAACGCAGCAACACGAAGTGCACCCGTTTACTGACGCCACCGAAGCGCTCCAATACATCAAATTAAATCACCTCGTAGATGCCCTAATTACAAGTACCCAACTAACATCCATGTCAGGACGGAAGCTTTGCTCGGAAGTCCGTCGTGTCGCGAGTTGCCGCAGGCCAATTTATATTCTTTTGATGTCGTCGAGTGATGAACATCGCAATCTGATTGTGGCGCTCGACAACGGCGCTGATGACTTCATAAACAAACCACCGATTGTCGAGGAGTTGTACGCCCGGCTTAGGGCCGGAAATCGCATCGTATCCATGCAGCGCGAATTAATTGGATTAGCTACCACAGACTTCTTGACCGGCGTCCTAAATCGGCGCGCATTTTTTGAAAGTGCACAAGCGCTCTGCGGGCGGGCAGAAATGGGTGGCGTGTTATCTACGATCATGCTTGATATCGATCATTTCAAGCAAATCAATGACACGTACGGTCATATTGGAGGTGATGAAGCGCTTCGGGTCATCGCGCGCGAAATCTCCAAGGAGGGTGGTATCGTCGGCCGACTGGGGGGCGAGGAATTTGCAATACTTCTCGAAGGTGCACCGGTCTCAACAGCTTTCGACATTGCAGAAAGCCTAAGGCTTAGGTTGGAGCAATTGGAGGTCATAATAGGTCAGCAAAAGATATCACTGACCTGCAGCTTTGGAGTGAGCCAGTGGCAGGTAGATGACTCCATTGATATCTTACTTGGGCGCGCCGATGTGGCCCTCTACAAGGCCAAGACGAATGGCAGAAACCGTGTCGAGGTCGGCGAACGCATGTTGGAATTGGCAGGTTATGACAGGTCAAAAAGTGCGGTTCGTTCAGCCGACCGCATTTTGCAAAAATCAACAGCGGCGTGACGTTATTCCACTTCTAGAACGGCTCGATCATTCCGTAATCTTTTGAAGAAGAAACGCTCCGGCGTTCCGTCATACTTATATCTTTGGCAACATCATTTTGTGACCAGTCTTTGTCAGATTGCAATACAAACATGCCAGGAATTAATGTCGGCTCGGGTCACGAGGCTCTCGGGGCTCCGGCACCGCGATTCCCAACTCTTCGTATTCGTGAATTTTGTTGCGTATGCAGCGGATCGATATTCCAAGAGTTTTGCAAGAAATAGTCCGACTTCCGTGGTGGTGGGCGAGGGTATGGATAATGAGTTCCCGTTCGACCTCCTTGACCGTGTGGCCGACAAGGTGGGGAACGACTTCATCAATCGTCAATTCACCAAACCCTATGCGCCGCAACGCCAGGCGCTTAGCGGCCTCTTTGATCATATGTGTCGACATTCGACCCTCGTGACCTTCCGGCCGCAAAGCGGCTGATGGGACACGCCTAAGGGACAACCTAGTTTAATACGAACTTATGGTTAACAACCTCTTAATACATGCACGAACAACAAGGCGTTAGGATTGTTGCGCAATCATTGTCCAATGGGGCCGCTATTTTTGGCGCGAGCGTCGATGCCGACATCTCCCACTTTCTGTAAAATCGAATAGGTATGCCTCTTTTGGGAGCGTGAGCGGCCTAATTTTCGTTTTCGCCATGACCAAAGGTTGTTAGGCAATTGGGGGCAATCTTCACGACATGAAATTTTGCGATGCCGACGCGTGTCAATCTTGCGCGCTGCCAGAGGGCAGTCCTGCTTGCTTGCGCCACAAGGCCAGGTTTTGCACTTGGCTGGCGGCAAAAGCCTCTAGTGAGCCTGTCCGTACTGCACTTGAGAAAATGAGCCTCGATTTGATGGAAGATGCGAACGCACTTGAGCAAGAGCAAATGCTCAAGGAAGTTGGATAAAGGCCGCCTCAGTTGGCAGTCTCATTCTATTAAGCCAAAGCACGATGCGGGCGCTATTGTTAGCCGTCGGGTTTTTAGTTTTGGCGACGATGCTGGATAACTCACTCTATGGCGGTCGCTATACTCAAACGTTAAGTCAAATGGTTTAGCGGCGCATTTTCGGTAGGCCGCCTATCGATCACATTGCTGCGCTCGCGCCGCCGCAAAAGTTTGTCTGCGGTTGCACGGCGGACAAACAGGAGCGTCGGCTTTGATCCGCTAGGCCGTAAAGACCCATCTCTGCCATTGAGCGCGCTTCACGGCGGCTGTGCTACGGCGATTAATCAGTACCCGTCCGAACAGGCCGCAAAGCGTCCGATATTGTTTGTTGATCGTCGACGACGTTGGGTGCGACAGTCGTATGTATTGCAGTCTCAGTTGATGTATGGCCCGCAAAAGCATTCAGTCGATTCAGGTCCACAATGAAATCTAAGACACATTCGACGGGCATCGAATACTTTCGTTCGGCTGCCGAGTATTTTGTCGTCAATGAAACGATGACGTTCTTGCCATCAGAGGTGTAACCCTCGGCTCTCAAAGCAACGACGCTAATGGGAAATACATCCTTAGCCATTGCACTTGCCACACAACAGTATGCCTATTGGCCTCCAATAAGATAAACCCCGTTCTTTCATGAATCAATCGTGCTGTTGGTCTTGGCCCACGACATTCATTGGCGATAGCGCCGGATGCACCTGGCTCGGATAAACGTCCATCAAATCGCGCCTGCTGGCGATTGTGTCGTGCTCTAGCGGCGCTTTTTCCGCTTTGTTGTTTTTTTGCCGCGCCCTTTCCTCGCCGCAGGCTTCGTGGTTGAGAGCTTGACTACCACTTCGCCGGATACCGGGTCGGTGAGCCCGAGACCGCCGCCTTGGTCTTCAAGATGCTCGCGGAATGAATCGAGGAGACCGATCATGAGGGGTCGTGCGTCGACGATCTTCTTGAAACTCGCCCACTCGCCAATGAAGCAAAACGTGTTCTCGCCGGTCTTGACCAGGGACCCGCCACGGAAACCCTTGAAGCCGGGATTTATGCCGCGATGCTGGGCAATGAACTGGTCTTGATGGCCCGGTTTTACGCGGAACCGTACGATATTAAACGCCGTCATGCGGCCCTCCCAAAGTGAAGACAGAAAAACTGCGCCGATTTTCTGTCATGTGCAAGCCAGCATTAGGAGCTTCATCTCAGTCGGTGCCTTCTTTACGCTTCGGCAACTACAGCGCTCCTATAGTCTAGTGGCGCAAAGGTTCAGAATTACGCCCTTCCTGGAAAGAGCTCTGATCGCCCGCCGGTGACCAGGGCTCTTTTTTGCGCCTCGGATTGCGGCTTTTGCAATGTCGGCTATTGGTGCTTTGGACGGTTCCTCACCGGCACGTGAGTGCCATGAAAGTGGGTGCTGTTACCGCTTATCCAATAATATTTTTCTGCAGTGCAGCGAATGACGCGATTGGCACTTAGCGGACATGTCAATGAGACGGGTAAAGCAGACATCGCAACCTCGCGCCAAGATGTCCGCTGTTGCAAGAATAGCGACAAACTTGGACGCAGTTGGTTCCGATATGCGGCTTATATTGGGGTGCCGCGTTGCCAGAAGCTTCTCTGATTTACGACACAACTTGGAAGCGGTCCTAAATCGGTGTTCTCAACTACGGCCTGATTACGTTTGTCGTTCCGCAGGTCAGCGATTTCATCGTAGTGTCCCGCACTAAGCGCTTGCTCGATCCGTATAAGCGCGCATTGCGCAAGTCTCGCTCGTTGTTCGGCAGTGGACACCTGCTCTTCGGCAACCGCTAATCGGGAAACAACTCGTTCTAGGGCTACCTCGACCTCTTGAACCTTGGACATCAGGTCCCTAAGATTCGCTTCTGTTGCTTGCTGCTTTGATTCCGCCGTCCGGACCCGAGCCTGCGCGGCCTTCAACTCTTCCAGAGCTTTTTCAGCAAGTGTTTCGGCCAGCGCTTGGGTTTCTGCGGCGTGATCATCAACGTTCTTAATTATCTCGGCTGCTTGACAGACGAGCCCTAAGGCCGTCGAGCGTGATGGCGCTGCTCTAAACTTCATCGGATGCCCAGAATGATGAACATCGATTCTTGTTTTGCTCGGGGGGTCGTACCGCATGCGCTTTCGGAGCCACGACATGAAAGTGTCCCTCACCAACCGAAGTACTATCGAAATCTTAAGCAGCTGAACAATTCATATAATGTGATTAATAATTCATGAATCGCGAACGCCGCGCGGATCTAATGCTTGGTACGTCGCGGCGCCAAGGTCGCTATTGGACCAACAACGGACATTGGTCGGCGATGGTGCCAAATGGTTCGGTCGCTAA
>CAVWEF010000005.1:0-219429 GCA_963753925.1 uncultured Alphaproteobacteria bacterium | reverse complement strand
AATCATAATCCGGAGGTCGGGGGTTCGAGTCCCTCCCCCGCTACCGATTTCCGGGTCCAAGGGCCTGTCCACACGTCCATCACAAGCGTGTCAGATGGCCAAATCCTTTGGTTTCCGAGGTTGCCCCGGGCAGCCGCCGATGGAACTATTGCGTCCAGAAATCGTATCCCTACGTAGCTCTCACTGCCGCACACTTTTGAATTTGGCCCGGGAGATATTTCATGGCGCGCACCGCCATCTCGTCCGTTCCGCACGTCATCGGGCTTGGTCCGGTGTCGCAGCAGCAATCGCCGCACGACGCGCGCGCGACCTGGGGCGAGGCGTTCCGGCGGGTGCGGGCGGAAACCGAGGCGCGCGCCGCGCCTTTGTCGCCCGAGGATCAGCAGATCCAGTCGATGGCGGATGCGAGCCCGGCCAAGTGGCACCGCGCGCACGTGACCTGGTTCTTCGAGCAGTTCCTGCTCAAGCCGCACGATCCGTCCTATAGAATTTTCGACGAACGCTTTCCCTTCCTCTTCAATTCCTATTACGTCGCCGCCGGCCCGCGCCATGCGCGGCCCCAGCGCGGGCTGATCACGCGGCCGACCGCCGACGATGTCACAGCCTATCGCGCTTATGTCGATGCCGCGGTCGAGCGGTTGATCGATACTGTGCCGGCGGCGGATGCGGCGCGGATGTTTTCCATTCTCGAAATCGGCCTGCATCACGAACAGCAGCACCAGGAATTGCTGCTCACCGACATCCTGCACGCCTTCGCGCAGAACCCGACCGATCCGGTCTATGACGCGGAATGGGTGTTGCCGAAGGTGGCGCAGGAGATCGGCACCGTCGCCGTGCCGCGCGGCATCAAAGCCATCGGCCATGAGGGCCACGGCTTCTGCTTCGACAACGAGACGCCGGCGCATGATGAACTGATCGCGGACGTGCGCATCGCGCGCGCGCTCGTGAGCAACGCCGACTGGCTCGCGTTCATGGAGGCCGGCGGCTACGAAACGCCCTCGCTCTGGCTGTCCGACGGCTGGGCCATGGCGCAGGCGGAAGGCTGGCAGGCGCCCGGCTACTGGCGGCGCGAGGATGGCGGCTGGACGACGATGACGCTTGCCGGCCGCAAAGCCGTCGATGCGAAAGCGCCGGTCGTGCATGTCAGCTACTACGAAGCCGATGCTTTCGCAGGTTTTGCCGGAAAACACCTGCCGAGCGAGGCGGAATGGGAGGTTGCAGCGCGCGCAGACCTGCTCGGCGACGCTTTCGGGCTGGCTTGGCAATGGACCCGCAGCGCCTATCTACCCTATCCGGGCTACCGGGCCGCCGAGGGTGCGCTGGGCGAATATAACGGCAAGTTCATGGTGGGCCAGATGGTGTTGCGCGGCTCATCATTGACGACGCCGGCGGGGCACGCCCGCGCAAGCTACCGCAATTTTTTCTATCCGCCGGCGCGCTGGCAATTCAGCGGCGTGCGGCTTGTCGAATTTACCTGAGAAGGACCGTTCATGGTTGCGCTTGCACGTTCTCTCCGCCGTCAGCCGCAAAACGCGGACCACGCCGCATTCGCGGCCGACGTGTTGGCCGGCCTTGCCGCTACGCCCAAGCGTGTGCCGGCAAAATATTTCTACGACGAGGCCGGCTCGCGCCTGTTCGAACGCCTTACCGACGTGCCTGAATATTACCCGACGCGCACCGAGATCAAGATCCTGCGCGACCACGCCGCCGACATCGCCAAGTTCATTCCCGAGGGCAGCGCGCTGATCGAATTCGGCAGCGGCTCGAGCCGCAAGGCGCGGGTGCTGCTGCGCGCGCTGCCGCCGCTCGCCGCCTACGTGCCGGTCGATATCTGCGCCGAGATGGTGGCGCAGGAGGCGGCCGAGCTGCGGCCCGATTTTCCCCAGCTTAACGTGCTGCCGGTGACGGCCGACATCTGCTTTCCTTTCGATCTGCCGGAGCAGGCGCGGGAGGCAGCCGTCCGCGTCGGCTTTTTCCCCGGTTCGACCATCGGCAATTTCGAGCGGCATGAGGCGGCGGCCTTCCTGCGCAACGCCGCGAACATTCTTGGCCCCGGCGCCAGGCTGATCATCGGCGCCGATCTGGTGAAGCCGGTCGAGGTGCTTAACGCCGCCTACAACGATGCCCAGGGCGTCACCGCCGATTTCAATCTCAACATGCTCATCCGCATCAACCGCGAGCTGGGCGGCAACTTCAAGCTCGACAGCTTCGAGCACCACGCCTTCTACAACCGCGAGCGGCACCGCGTCGAGATGCATCTGGCCAGCCTGAAGCGGCAGAAGGTGAAGGTCGCCGGCGAAACAATCGAATTCCGCGCCGGCGAAACCATCCATACCGAGAACAGCTACAAATATACGCCGGAGTTGCTCGGCGCGCTGGCGCGCGGCGTCGGCTGGACGCCGGCGGCGGTGTGGACCGATGCCCGCGAGTATTTCTCCATCCAGGCGTTCACGCTGGGCGAGAAGTAATCCCAGTTCGTCATTCCGGGACGCCGACATACGCGCGTCTTCGACGCGCTATGGCGACGGGCCCGGAATCCATACTCCGCAGCGCCGGGAATATGGATTCCAGGCTCGCGGCCTTACGGCCGCGCCCCGGAATGACAAAATGGAATGCCTACGCTAAGGCTTGCCGTGCCAGCAGCCGGCAAGCAGGGGTGTTCATGAAGATCGTCGCGTTCGAAGCGAATAACAATCTGCATCTCGGCATTGTCGAGGGTGACAGCGTCGTCGATCTGCAGGCGGTCAATCGCAACGTGCCCGCCGATTTCGGTGACTATCTGCGCCGCAATAACGGGGATCTGGCGCCGCTCGCCGAGCTCGCCAAGAAGGCGCCGGCCTCCGCCCGCCGCTCACTCACCGGTCTGAAATTCGGACTGCCGGTGGCGCACCCCGGCAAGATCATCTGCCTCGGCCTCAACTATCTCGACCACGTCAAGGAAGGGCCGCAGCGCGATAATATCCCGAAATTCCAATCGATCTTTTTCCGCATGCTGTCGTCGCTGACGCCGCATCTGCAGCCGCTGATGCGGCCGCGGAAATCGATCCAGTTCGACTACGAAGGCGAGATGGTCGTGGTCATCGGCAAGCGCGCCAAGCACCTCACATTGGCGAACGCCGTCGATTGCGTCGCCGGCTATGCCTGCGGCATGGAAGGCTCGATTTGCGAATATCAGCGTCACACCACGCAGTGGGGCATGGGCAAGAACTTCGACCGGACCGGCAGCGTCGGCCCCTGGATGGTGAGCGCGGATGAGCTGCCGCGCGGCGGCAAGGGCCTCAAGATCATGAGCCGCCTCAATGGCAACGTCATGCAGTCGTCCAACACCGATCACTTCATGTTCCCGGTGGCGGAGTCTGCTGGTTTATCTGACCGAAGGCATGACGCTGGAGCCCGGCGATATCATCTTCACCGGCACGCCGTCCGGCGTCGGCCACGCGAGAAAGCCGGAGCCGGTGTGGATGAAGGCCGGCGACACCGTCGAGGTCGAGGTCGAAGGCATCGGGATTTTGCGGAATTCGATTGAAGATGAGAAAGCGTAAGGGGGTTTGAAAATGGCCGAGCAAGTGAAGGTGCTGGTGATCTGCGGCTCGCTGCGCAAGGGTTCGTACAACGCCGCGCTCACCCGTGCGCTGCCCGAGCTGGCGCCGCCGGAGATGAAATTGATTCCGTCGCCGCCGATCGAGACGTTTCCGCTCTACAATGCCGACATCCATGCCTCGGCCGGATTTCCGGCGGAGGCCGTCGCAATGTTTGAGGCGGTGAAGGGCGCCGACGCCGTGCTGTTCGTGACACCGGAATACAACTGGTCGATGCCGGGCGCGCTGAAGAACGCCATCGACTGGGTTTCGCGCATGAAAGACCAGCCGTTCAAGGAAAAGCCGGTGGCGATCCAGTCGTGCTCGCAGGGTCCGCTCGGCGGCGCGCGCATGCAATATCATTGGCGCATGTCGATGACGTTTCTCGGCGCTTACATCTTCGGCACGCCGGAGATTTTCATTGGCAACGCGCAGACCAAATTCGACAAGGAGACGCTGGCGCTGACCGATCAGCCGACCAGGGACATCGTCAAGACGCAGCTCGCGGCGTTCGCGAAGTTCATCGTGAAGATGAAGCAGTGAATTTTTTAGTGACTAGAGTGTTCGCACCCGCTTCACAAAATCCGCGATCGCGGCGCCGATTTCGTCCGGACTGTCCTCCTGCAGGAAGTGGCGGCCTTTGACGGTGACTTCCGTCAGGTTCTTCCAGCGGCGGCAGAGCTCGCGCTGGCGGCCGGTGAGGATCGAGCCGGGATCGGCGTTGATGAACAGCTTGGGGACGTCGCTTGAGGCGAGCCAGGCGGAATAGTCTTCGACCGTCTTCACCACGTCCTTCGGCTCGCCCTCGATCGGGATCATGCGCGGCCAGGTCAGCGTCGGGCGGCGGTCCTCGCCGGGATGGATGAAGGGCGCGCGGTAAATCGCCATCTCCTCATCGCTGAGTGGGCGGATTACCGAGGACGGCAGCACGCGCTCGACGAACATGTTGTTCGCCAGAATCATCTCTTCGCCCTTGTCGGAGCGAAAGCCCTGGAAGGCGCGCCGCGCGCTCTCCGGCCAGTCGGCCCAGGTGAGCGGGGTCACGATCGCCTCCATGTAGACGATGCCGGCGACGCGGCTTTGATTGTGAAAGGCCCAGTCGAAACCGAGCGCCGAGCCCCAGTCGTGGATGACCAGCACGACCTTGTCGCCGAGCGCGAGCTGATCCCACAGCGCGAACAAATAGTCGCGCTGTTCGACGTAGCTGTAGCGATCGGCGCCTGAATGCTCGAGCTTGTCGCTGTCGCCCATGCCGATGAGATCGCAGGCGATGAGCCGGCCGAGGCCCGAGCAATGCCGCATGACGTTACGCCAGAGATAAGACGAGGTCGGATTGCCGTGCTGGAACACGATCGCATCGCCGCCGCCCACCTCGACATAGGCCATACGCTTGCCTCTGACGGTGGCGAATTTCTTCGGCGCGAAGGGCTTTGCGGAAATCATCGCATCATATTCCGTTTGTTCCCGCGCAAGCGGGAACCCAGAGCCAAATAAACCGAGTCTTCAACCTGCCGCTCTGGGTCCCCGCTTTCGCGCGGACGAACGGGGGCGGGCGGCATCCTCAAGTCGCCGCCTGTGCCCGCTTGGGAAACAACTGCGGCCGCAGCTTCGGGTGCCCGGCCATCGTTTTCGGCGCGTAAGGCGTCTCGGCGCCGAGTTCTTCCGCTGCATGCCAGGCCCAGCGCGGGTCCCACATGGCGGCGCGGGCGAGCGCGATCATGTCCGCCTTGCCCGAAGCGACGATGTCTTCGGCCTGCTGGTAGCCGGCGATGAGGCCGACGGTCATTGTGGTGATGCCGCTTTCCTTTTTCACCTTCTCGGCGAAGGGCACCTGATAGCCGGGCGACAGCGGTATCTTCTGCGCCGGCGAGAGACCGCCGGTCGACACATCCATGTAATCCATGCCGCGCTTTTTCAGTTCCTTGGCCAGCATGACCGTTTCTTCCGGCGTCCAGCCGCCCTCGACCCAGTCGGTGGCGGAGACGCGCATGCCCAGCGGCTTCTGTTCCGGCCACACCTTGCGCACCGCCTCGTACATCTCGATGGCAAAGCGCATGCGGTTCTCGGTCGAGCCGCCATATTCGTCGGTGCGCTTGTTGGAGAGCGGCGAGAGGAACTGGTGCGCCAGATAGCCGTGCGCGCCGTGCAGCTCGATAACGTCGAAGCCGATGCGGTTCACCCGCTCGGCGGCGGAGACGAATTCGCCGATGACGCGCTTGATGTCGGCCTTGGTCATAGCGTGCGGCACCGGCCAGCCGGTGTCGTAGGGGATGGCGGACGGCGCTTCCGGCGTCCAGGCATCGGGGCCTTCGAGAATTGGCTTGCCGCCCGTGGCTGGCGCTGTGGTCGGGCCTTTGCGGCCGGCGTGGGCGAGCTGCACGCCGAGCTTGGCGACGCCGTATTGCCGGCAGAAATCGTGCACGCGCTTGAGCGCCTTCTCGTTGTCGTCCGACCACATGCCGGCGCATTTCGGCGAGATGCGCCCCTGCGGGTTCACGTCGGTCATCTCGCACATCACCAGGCCGGCGGCGCCGAGCGAAAACGAGCCGAGGTGCATCAGGTGCCAATCGGTGGCCGAGCCATCGTCGGAAGCGTATTGGCACATCGGCGAGACGACGACGCGGTTGGGCAAAGTGAGCCCGCGCATGGTGATGGGAGAAAAGAGAACGCTAGCCATTTTTTTTGATGTCCTTTCGATACCAAAACGTGTGGAGATTTTATCTAGCCACATGCCAGACGTGCATCGCCACCACCAGGCAGCAGATCGCCCAGAACACGCAGTATTCGACGCCGCCGATCACCCAGATCCAGCATTCCGTGACCTTGTAGGTGGCGGTCGCCGCGACCAGCAGGTGAACGAAGGCGATGGCCGCGACATATTGGGTAAAGATGCCGAGCACAAGGCCGACGCACAGCACGGTCTCGATGACGAGGGCGATATACATCCATGTCGCCGGCGGCCTGAAGCCGGCCTTGACGAAGAACTCCAGCGTCGCCGGCACCGTGATTTTTCCAATAATGTGCGGGATGAAGAAGGCGCCGCAGATGATGCGCAAGATATTGAATTCGTCGAGCAGGTTAAACTTGTCGGCCCAAGAATAGGTCCAAGACATGACGCCCCCTCCCGCGCGTTTCCTCCGCGCCCGGGGTCTGCAATATCACAGCTTGCGGCATTTGAGCCATGCCGCGTAGCTGGTATGGAGATGGCCGGCGGGGAGTAAGCGTATGGCAAGGCTTGCGGGCAAAACCGCGATCGTCACCGGCGGCGCCAAAGGCATCGGCCGGCATTATTCGCAGGCGCTCGCCGCCGAAGGCGCGCGGGTGATGATCGCCGACATCGCCGACGGCCGCGCGCTCGCCGAGGAAATTGCCGGCCGGCATGGCGCCGATTCCGTCGCCAGCGGCAGATGCGACGTCAGCGACGAGAAACAGGTGAAGGCGCTTGTTGCGCAGACGCTGGATCGCTTCGGCCAGATCGACGTGCTGGTGAACAACGCCGCGGTCTATTCGACGCTCAAGCCGCGCAAGTTCGACGCCTGGGACGGCGAGCTGTGGGACAAGGTGATGGCGGTCAATGTGCGCGGGCCGTATCTGATGGTGCGCCACGTGGCGCCGCACATGATCGAGCGCCGCTCCGGCAAGATCATCAACATCGCCTCCGGCGCGCCCTACAAGGGCGTGCCGCGCATGCTGCCTTATGTCACCTCGAAGGGCGCGATCATCGCCTTCACCCGCGCGCTGTCGCGCGAGCTCGGCGAATACGGCATCGCGGTCAATTCGCTGTCGCCCGGCTATATCCTCTCCGACACCGGGCTCGCCAACACCGAGCACGTCGAGGACGAGCGCGTGCCGGTGCGCAATTCACGCGCTTTCAAGCGCGATGCCTATCCGGAGGATTTGCTGGGCACGCTGGTGTTTCTCGCCAGTAGCGACAGCGATTTCGTCACCGGGCAATCGATCGTGGTGGATGGGGGATCGGTGAATAATTAGCCATCTGCCGAGCGGTTTGGCCTGTACCGGCCCGCGCCGGGTTGCGCTATAGTGGCGCCAACAGAAACAATCGGTTCCGACGGAGGACATGCATGGCGTTCGCAACGGCCCAGGCCGATCCCAAACACGATCCCAAGCACAACATCAAGAACGCGCGGGCTGCCTATTACGACAAGATCGCGAAGTATCATCTCACGCCGCTGTGGGAGGTGCTCAAGGGCCTGGTGACGCCGGAGCCGAAGACGCAGATGGTGCCTGCGCTGTGGAAATTCGACGACGTCGAGAAGCTGATGATCGAGGCGGGCGACGTTATCACCACCGAGGAGGCCGAACGCCGCGTGCTGGTGCTGGAAAACCCCGGCGATCCCGGCAAGTCGCGCATCACCAATTCGCTGTTCGCCGGCATCCAGCTCATCATGCCGGGCGAGATCGCCGACGCGCATCAGCACACCGCCTCCGCCATCCGCTTCATGCTCAAGGGGCGCGGCGCCTACACCGCGGTCGAGGGCGAGAAGTCAAGCATGGAACACGGCGACTTCATCATCACCGCCAACTGGGCGCCGCACGACCACGGCAATCCGGGCAAGGAGCCGGTGATGTGGCTCGACGTGCTCGACATGCCGACGGTCAATCATTTTCAGGCGTCGTTCTCCAACCACTTCGACGAGAAGATGCAGAACGTCAATCACGAGGACGGCGACTCGTTCGAGCGCTACGCCACCGGCGTGCTGCCCGACGGCGAGCCGGCGGTCACCAACCGCACGCCGGTGATCAACTACCCTTACGCCAAAATGAAGCCGATCCTTCAGCGGCTGAAGAAGACCGGCGACATCGACAAGCGCCACGGCGCGCGCGTGCGCTACGCTAACCCGATCAATGGCGGGCCGGTGATGCCGACCATGGGCGCGTGGCTCGCGCTGCTGCCCAAGGGCTTCAAGGGCGAGCCTTATCGGTCGACCGACGGCACCGTATTCGCCTGCGCCGAGGGCCACGGCACCACCATCGTCGACGGCAAGCCGTTCGAGTGGAAAGTCAACGACGTCTTCGTCGTGCCGCCATGGAAGCGCTACCAGCACAACGCAGCGGAAGAGTTGGTGCTGTTCTCGATCTCCGACCGGCCGGCGCAGGAAGCGCTCGGCCTGTGGCGGGAAGGCAACTAAGCGGAGGCGAAAACGTTGAGTTCGCTATGGCCTCTCCGTTCCCTCCCCCTGAAAGGGGAGGGTCAGGGAGGGGCTCGTTCGGGATTCGACGTGAGACCCCCACCCGGTCGCCATCGCTTCGCGACGGCAACCGACCTCCCCCTTGCAGGGGGAGGTAAGGAAAGAAAATGGGGCGCGGCCGTTTGCTTGCCTCGTTTGCCTGCAAGGAGAACGCCATGCAAATGCAGGAGCTCAGCGCCGGACACGGCACGCTTACCGCGGCGCGGACCGGCGCCGGGCGCGATCTGGTCGTGCTGCATTCGTTGCTCGCCGACCGTCACGCCTTCGATCCGGTGCTGGAGGCGCTCGCCGCCAAGCATCGCGTCACGCTGTTCAACCTGCCGGGCTTTTACGGCTCGCAGCCGACGCCGCTGGCGCTGATGGACGCCTATGTGGCGGCGATCGAGGACGGCTTCGATGAACTCAAGATCGCCAACGACGCCATCCTCATCGGCAACGGCTTCGGCGGCACGCTGGCGCTGGCCTTTGCCTTCGCCCACCCCGAGCGCATCGCCAAGCTCGTCGTCTCCGACGCGGCGGCGAGCTTTCCGCCGGATGAAAAGCAGGGCTTTGCCACGATGGCCGAGAAGGTCGCCGAAGGCGGGCTCGCGGCCATCGCCGACATCGCGGCAAAGCGCGTGTTTTCGCCGGCCTATCTCGCCGCGCATCCGCAGGCGGTCGAGGACTGCAAGAAAGTATTGATGGGCATTGACCCGAAGGCGTTCCAGGCGGCCTGCAAGATCTTGCAGGACAGCGATCTCACGCCGGAACTGTCCAAGCTGGGAATGCCGGTGCTGGTCGTGTGCGGCGAATTCGACCAGGCGACGCCGCCGGCGCTCAACAAGGCCGTGGCGCAAAAGATCAAGGGCGCGCGTTATGTCGAGTTGCCGGCTTGCGGCCATTGCCCGCCACTGGAGCAGCCGCAGGCGTTTCTCGACGCGATCAAGGATTTTGTGGGGTTGTGACTCGTGTCCCGGACGCGGTGCAGCGTGAGCGCAGCGAACGGTGCACCGCTGATCTGGGACCCGGGCTGCTCTTTTGAAAAAAGGTGGGTCCCGGGTCTGCGGCGCACCACTTCGTGCTGCGCCGCAGACCCGGGACACGCACCTAAAGCGCCGCCATCACCGCCTTCGCAATCGCCCCGGTGCCATCCTTGCCGCCGTATTCCATCGGCTTGAGGCCGCTGGCATAAGCCCTGTCCACCGCGCGCTCGATGCGCAACGCGGCCTCAGCCGCCGGCGGATGCTCGTGCTGGTCGGAGAGCCAGTCGAGCATCATCGCGGCGGATAAAATCATCGCCGTCGGATTGGCCTGCGCCTTCCCCATGATGTCGGGCGCGGTGCCGTGGCAGGGCTGGAACACCGCGTGCTTGTCGCCGATGTCGGCGGAGGGCGCGATGCCGAGGCCGCCGATCAGGCCGGCCGCGAGGTCGGAGAGAATGTCGCCGAACATGTTCTCCATCACCATCACGTCGAAGTCCCACGGCTTCTTCACCATCATGGCGGCGCAGGCGTCGACATAAAGCATGTCGGTTTTCACGTCGGCGAATTTCGCCTTGCACTCGTTAAAGATGTCACGCTGCCAGTTGAAGGTCTTGAACACGTTGGCCTTGTCCACCAGCGTCAGCCGGCCGGGCTTGCCGCGCGATTTGCGCCGTTGCGCCAGCCGCAGCGAAAAGTCAAACAGCCGCTCGGTGGTCTTGCGCGTCACCACAAGCGTCTCGCGCGCCTCGTCATGCGTGGTGACGCCCTTGCCCATCGACGCGAACAGGCCTTCGGTCGACTCGCGGATGAGCACAAAATCGATGCCGTGCTTGTCGGCGCCGACGATCGGGCTCGGCACGCCGGGGATGAGCCGCGCGGGCCGCACGCCGGCATAAAGGTCGAAGATGAAGCGCAGTTCGACCTGCGGCATGATCTCGGTTTTGTCGGGATAGCGCACTGAGGGCAGCCCGCAGGCACCGAGCAGGATGGCGTCGGCTTCGCAGCACAATTTGACCGTCGATTCCGCCATCGATTTGCCGGTAGCGCGATATTCCTCGGCCCCGGCCGGCGCCTCGCTGAAGCGGAATTTGAGGCTCGGCGTCGTTTTCTCGATGTGGCGCAGGATTTCCAGCGTCGGTGCCATCACTTCGTGGCCGATGCCGTCGCCGGGCAGCACGGCGATATGGAAAGCGGTGTTGGCAGACATGCGCAGTTTCCGGCTGGCGTTGACGGCGGGCGGTATGCCAGTGAACATGCAAGAGAAGCGACCGCAAGACAACAACACGGCCCGCTCATTCACCCGCAAGCGGGAATCCAGGGATGCAGGCTCGTCGGTTGCGGCCCCTGGGTCCCCGCTTTCCGCCTTCGCGCTACGCGCTTCGGCGGACTTCAAACCCGCCGAAGCTTGCGAAGCAAGCGTAGGCGGGTCGCGGGGACGAGCGGATGAAGGAGCAAACGTATGCCGCGTTTCGCCGCCAATCTGGGATACCTGTTCACCGAGCATCCGCTGATCGAGCGCGTCGGAGCGGCCGCCGCCGCCGGTTTCAAGGCGATCGAGCTGCAATTTCCCTATGACGCGCCGGCCGCGGCGATGAAATCGGAGATCGGCAAGCGCCGGCTCACTATCCTCGGCGTCAATACGCCGCGCGGCGAGCGCGAGGGCGAGTTCGGCCTCGCCGCGGTGCCCGGCCGCGAGAAGGACTGGGAGGCGCAGTTTGCTAGAGCGCTCGATTATGCCGCCGCGATCGGCGGCAGCGCCGTGCATTGTCTTGCCGGCATGGTCGAGGCGAACGAGCGCCCGGCAGCCGACCGCGTCTTTGCCGCCAATCTGGCGCGCGCCGCCGATCTCGCCGCTGCCAAAAAAATCAAATTGCTGATCGAGCCGATCAATGCGCGCGACCGGCCGGGCTATTTCCTTAATCGCGCCGAGCACGCCGCCGACATCATCGCCAAGGTCGGCAAGCCGAACCTGCGCATGCAGTTCGATTTTTATCATATGCAGATCGTAGGCGGCGACTTGCTGTACCGGCTCGAGCGGTATTTGCCGGTGATCGGCCATCTGCAATGCGGCGCGGTGCCGTCGCGGCACGAGCCGGACGAGGGCGAAGTCAATTACCGCGTCGTGTTCGAGGCGGTGGACCGCCTGGGTTACACCGGCTGGATCGGCGCCGAATACCGGCCGCGCGGCCGCACCGAGGATGGACTAGGCTGGGCGCAACCCTACGGGGTGGTGCCGCCACGAGTATAAAAAAAGCGAGGGAGGACAACATGCGTCTGCAGGGCAAAGTTGCGATCGTTACCGGCGGCGGCTCCGGCATGGGCGAGGCCATCGCCGAAACTTACGCGCGCGAGGGCGCCCATGTTGCCGTCATCGATATCGATGGCAACGCGGCCAAGACGGTCGCGGCACGGATCGGCAATGCGGCCATTGCCATCCGCTGCGACGTCACCAAGCGCAGCGACATCGACGCAGCGGTGGTGGAAACCGCGTCCAAATTCGGCGGGCTCAACGTGCTGGTCAACAATGCTGGCGTCGCGCAACCCAACAAGCCGATGCTCGACGTCAGCGAGAAGGAATTCGACCGCGTCTTCGCCGTCAACGTGAAGGGCCTGTTCATGTTCACGCAGGCCGTGGTGCCGCTGATGCGCGGGCAGGGCGGCGTCATCATCAATATCGGCTCGACCGCGGGATTGCGCCCGCGCCCCGGGCTCGCGGCCTACAACGCCACCAAGGGCGCCGTGCACAACCTCACCAAGACGCTCGCGGTCGAACTCGCGCCCGACAAGATCCGCGTCTGCGCCATCGCGCCGGTGGCGACCGACACGCCGCTGTTGCCGACGTTTCTTGGGCCGGCGCCGGGCATGCGCGAGAAATTCATCGCCACGGTGCCGCTCGGGCGCCTGGCGACCGCGCAGGACATCGCCGATACGGCTTTGTTCCTGGCGTCGGACGAAGCGAAATTCCTTACCGGCAACATCGTGGAAGTGGACGGCGGACGCTGCGTGTAAGCTGCCGATCGTGACAATTTTAGGCATTTTTAACCATCGAAGGCCTTGAAAAACCGCAATTTTCCGCTTTGCCAACGCGTGTGGCATTGGTAGATTCGCATCCATGTGGGGACGCAAGAAAACAGAGCCCGAGGCGGCGCCGGGGACGTCGATGCCGCTGAAGGATGCCGTGCGCGAGGCGCGCATCGAGGCGGCCGAGAAATCGGGCGTCGTCGTCGACCTGCGCGACGCCGACGTGGCGCGCCTGGAACTGCTCAACGACGCGCTCGATCCGGTCTTTGCCGAAGTGCCCACCAACGTCGATCTGTTCGACCGCGGCATCAGCCGTGGCGATACGCCGCGGCTGTGGGTCGACGTGATCGCGCATGTGGAAATGGGCCGCGACAAGCGGCAGTACCGCTTCGTGCAGGACACGCGTTTTGGCCGCGCGGTGCTCGCGGAATCCTACGACGTGGCGGAAATGGTGCAGGCGGTGACGCGTTACGTGGCGCGCCGGCTGGTCGAACGCGAGCGCGTGCTCGCCGACGACGCGCCGCGCCAGCAGACGATGCCGGACCGCATCACGCAAAGCGAGAAACGGCGGCGTTTCTTTCGCGGCCTGCGAAATTTCATCTTCGGGCTGATGGTCGGCGTCGCCGCGCTATTTGCGCTGGCGCTCTATTACGCGGCGCATCGCTAGGCGCAATTCAGAGAGCTTCAATCCAGCGGCACGTTGAGTTTCGTGCCCTTGGTGATGATGCCGCCGCGGTTACCGATCTCGATTGAGCCGTAGCGCTGCTTGAAGCATTCGGGCAGCGGCCGGTCGCCCGGCACGCTCAGCCACAGGCGCAGCAGATGCCGCTTTTGTTTCGCGTCAGGCCAATCGCGAAACGCGGTGCGATCATGCAGCAGCGCGTGATTGTAGACGAACTGCATGTCGCCCGGCTGCAGCTGCATGCCGAAGTGAAGGCGAGCATCGTTCGCCAGCGCGTCGAACAGGTCGAGGGCCTCGACATGAGCCGGCGTCAAGCGCGGCGCGTCGGCAAAGCGCTGCGCGCTGTCGATGTACTGGCGCTGATAGAAGCCCGTAAGGAAGCCCGCGTGCCAGCTTAGCGGCGGAATCTGCAAATACGGCCTCTGCCCTTCGGGCACCTCGCCGCGCCGGTCGGTGGCGATCGGGTCGAACAGCCGCGCGACAAGCTCCGGGCGCTGGCGCAGCATCTCGTTGTAGATTGCCGCCGTGCTCACCAGCAGCGATTTGCCGCCCTCCATCGCCTCGCGAATGCAGAGCAGGCCGACAACGTCGGAGGAATTGGTGTGGAATGTCTGCCGTTCGGCGGTCTGATAGATGCGCGTGTTGGGATCTCTGGCGTCGGCGCCGAGATCGCGGACGTGTCCGAGAATATGGCCCATGGCGTTTTGCGACCGCGCCGATCCGAGATGGGCGCCGACGCCGCAAAAGATCGTGGCGGCAAATTCCTGGCTGTAGTTCGCGACCGGAAGGCCGCGGATCACCTCAAAGCCGATACCGTGGATCAGCTTCTCCTTCAGTCTGGACAGGTGCGCGCCGAAACCCGGCAGCGGAAAATGTTCTTTGGTGATCCCGCCGATGTCCCTGGTCGTTGCGAGATAAGATTTGGCGGCCTGCTCGAGTTCGGCGATTTCGCCGGCGGACAATCGCACCAGCCAGCGGTCGGGCTTCGCCGCCATGTCTTCCCCGCGCCACGCCGAAGGAATGTCGATCGGCCCCGAAGGCAAATTGATTGCTGTCAACATGGTACGATTTCATCACAGGCCGGCGAGGATGGCTAGGGAGCGCGATTTGGGCCGTTGGCGCAGGCAGCGCGCGCAGCTAGTCTGCCGCCGGCGCGCTCGCACGTCGCGGAACCACAGCAAGGAAAAGGTTCGATGCCGGTCAAGTCCAAATACCTCTTCATCGCCAGCATGGATGTGGCCCCTGAAAAGGAGGCGCTTTTCAACGAGGTCTACGACACCGAGCACATTCCCAATCTGTTGAAGGTGCCGGGCGTGCAGGCCGTCGCGCGCATGGAGGGCGAGCCCTTCGTCATGAGCATCGGCGGCGAGGAAAAACGCGTGGCGCCGGAAGGCCCGCGCCACAGTGCGGTCTACGAGATCGACGGTCCGCATGTTTTGGCGAGCCGCGAATGGGCGAAGGCCGTCGAAGCCGGACGCTGGCCCGGCGAGGTGAGGCCGTTCACCCGCAACCGGCGCCATGCGCTCTACAGACTGCGTTAGCCCGCCGTTCGTCAATCCACGCCGAGCTTCATTCGCTTCAGCTCGATGACGTCGCCCGCTGGGCCGATGCCGCGCGAGATCATCTCGCAGTTCCAGGCGTTCGGCGCGCCGTCCACGCGATAGAGGTTATACGCGGCGTCCGCCTTGCCCTTGCCCGGCGCCGATGAGGCCGAGGGCACGCCGACCGCCGGCACGCGCGTGCCGTTCGGGCCTTGCAGCCAGTTGAGCATATGCAGGTGATCGTGGCCGTGCAGCAAGAGCTCGGCGCCGTGCGCGGCGATCACGCGCATGAGGCCGTCGGCGTCGAGGAGGCGCTTGCGCTGCGCGGATTTGCTCAGCGGCGGATGGTGGATCAGCACGACGCGAAAGGCGTCCGCCTTTTTCTGCGCGTCGAGAATGACGGCGAGCCGCGCGAGCTGATCCGGCCCGAGCCGGCCGCAGGCATGAAACAGATCCGTCGGCACGCCGCTGCACAGGCCGATCAGCGCGATTGTGCCGCGCCGGCGCAGATAGGGAAAGCCGATTTCGCCGCAGTCGCCGCGCATATGCGCGCCGAAATATTGGCTCGCCAGCTTTTCGGCGCCGGGCACGTAGATGTCGTGATTGCCGGGGACGAAACTCACGGCCTCGGGCGCGCCAAGCCCGCCGAGCCAGTCGCGGCCGCGCGCGAATTCGAACGGCAGCGAGATATTGGCGATGTCGCCGGTCATGGCGACGTGGTCGGGGCTTTGCGCCGTCACATCGGCGGTGATTTTTTCCAGCACCTCGCGCCAGTGGATGAAGCGGCGGCTGCGCAGCCAGTTGACGTAGCCGGCGAACTGCTTGAGGCGGATCGCGGCCAGGTTCGGCACCGGCAGCGGCGCCAGATGCGCGTCGGAGAGGTGGGCGAGGGTGAATACCATCGCGTCGGGCGTAGCAGGCTCACGAGCTCCCGATCAATATGCCGGCAACGAACACCAGCACGCCGCCGACCACCACCTGGAACGCCGCCTGCAGGAACGGCGTGTCCATGTATTTGGTGCGGATCCAGGAAATCGCCGCCAGTTCCACCGCGACGACGCAGAACGAAACGATGGTGGCGGTGAGGAAATGCGGGATCAGATAGGGTAAGGTGTGGCCGAGCCCGCCGAGCGCGGTCATGCCGCCGGTGACGACGCCGCGTACGATCGGCGAACCGCGGCCGGTGAGCGAGCCGTCATCCGACAGCGCCTCGGCAAAGGCCATGGAAATGCCGGCGCCGACGGAAGCCGCCATGCCGACGAGGAACGTCGCCCAGGTGTTGTGCGTGGCAAAGGCCGCGGCAAACAGCGGTGCCAGCGTCGACACCGAGCCGTCCATCAGGCCGGCGAGGCCGGGCTGCACGTATTGTAGCATGAACATGCGCTTGGAGGTTTCCTCTTCCGCCTCGCGCGCGCCCTTGGTGAGGATCGTCTCGGCCAGCTTGTGCGCCAGCGTCTCGTGCCCGGCTTCGGCTTCGGCGAGCTCGATGAGCAGCTTGCGCACCGCGACGTCGCGCGCGCCTTCCGCCGCCTTGCGGTAATAGCGCTCGGCCTCGTATTCCATGTCCTCGGCGAACTTGCGCGCGGCATCAATCCCCAGCGGCCGCATCAGCCACGGCGTCGATTTGCGGCGGATGAAGCCGCTGACGTCCTGGCGGCGGATCAGCGGCAGGTAGTCGCCGAACTTCTCCTTGTAAAGGTCGAACAGCATGGTGCGGTGGTGCACCTCTTCTTCCGCCATCTCGTCGAACACTTTTGCCGAGGCGGGAAACTGCGCGCGCAGGCCTTCGGCAAAGCCGCGGTAGATGCGGCTGTCCTCTTCTTCATTGGTGATGGCCAGCGCCAGCACTTCCTGTTCGGTCAGGTCGGAAAATCGCTTCACGGCGGCCTCGGGCGGTGGGCTGGAAGACCCTGTATATGGGAACTTTTCCACACCGCAAAGAGCCCGCTATAACGACAGGTATCGAGAGTTCCGCCAGCCAAAAGAAGCCCATGTCCCTGCAACGCCTGCGCCGCGCGCTGGAACCGGTGATCCGCCCGCTGGTGCATTTCTATTGGCGCTGGTCGCGCGGCGCGACGCTCGGCGCGCGCGCCGTGGTGATCGACGGCAGCGGCCGCGTGTTCCTGGTCAAGCACTCTTACGTGGACGGCTGGCATCTGCCCGGCGGCGGCGTCGAGACCGGCGAGACCATGCTCGAGGCGCTGACGCGCGAGCTCGCCGAGGAAGGCAATATTAGGCTCACCGCGCCGCCGACGCTGCACGGCCTGTTCTTCAACAGCCGCGTGTCGCGGCGCGATCATGTGGCGCTGTTCATCGTCCGCGCGTTCCGCAAGGACGGCGGGGCGCGGCCCAATCGTGAAATCGTCGCGCACGGATTTTTCGCGCTCGACGGATTGCCGCCCGATACCAGCCGCGGCACCCGCGCGCGGCTTGCCGAGGTGTTCGACGGCGTGGCGGTGAGCGAGGTGTGGTGAATGGGCCCGTTGACTGAATTTTGCAAAAAGTGTGGACGGGAATGGCCGAGACGCCGTCGTTTGTCTGCTATGCCGCCAGTAGCGGTCAAACTTTTGCAGTGCCGCGAAGGCCGCTAAGTGCCAGCATACGATATCATTCGTTTCTTACTTAGGTTGTCCGGGTGAGGCGGCAACCGACATCAGCCGACATTCTTTCGCTACGTTTGCATTTCGTGAATCATGAAGCCGAAATGCTGCACGAACGCAACGCTTGCCTGGATCATGTCAAGCGTCACTCCCGCCACGTAGATCGCGGCGATCGCAGTGGGGACGATCGCTGATGCGTTGGCCAACAGTACGATGCCGAACGCATCGCCTGGAGTGTTCTGGCTCGTGGCCGAAGCTTCGAGGTGACATCGCCCGCGCCGCATAATCTGTTTGATCATCCAGCGCGAGAGGGAGGAGCGCCCGATGATATAGCCCGACACCTAACCTGCCGAGGTCTGCGAGAGGATGAGAGAGATGGAGGTTCGGTCTTCCCGGCGCATGCGAACACTGGTGACCCGAATGGTCCGTTGAGGCCTATCCGCTAATGAGATCGCACGCGCGCTGATACCCATGATGGCCCGGAGCGCAACACGCTCCAATCAGAGGCCGCACACATTGATGCAAGGCCGCTCACCACCAGTTCAACGAAATCCACTTGCGACGCACGGCCGGACCATACATTGGGTCATTCGCTGCGTATCTATTGAGCTACTGGGTCGCTCTTTGTCCGTTGTTGTCCAATCGCCGACAAACGCGGGTGCGAAAGCGCCCGGGGGTGGGGTCTGCATTTCAGTCGAGCACGAACCCCACCCGGCTCGCGCTTCGCGCTCGCCACCCTTCCCGAAGACGGGGAGGGATAAGCGCAGCCCGCTGTTTGAAAATCGAATAGCTTCAGCCAAACCTCGCCCGATCGTGCGGCGCGGCGAAATCCAATTGCGGGCCGACCGGAACGATGCCGGTCGGGTTGACCTGCCGCTGGCTGAAATAATAGTGCCGCTTGATCTGGTCGAGGCTCACGGTCTCGGCGACGCCCGGCTGCTGATAGAGATCGCGCGTGTAATTCGACAGGTTCGGATATTCGCCGATGTGGCGCCAGTTGCACTTGAAGTGCGAATAATAGACGGCGTCGAAGCGGATCAGCGTCGTGAAGAAGCGCCAATCGGCCTCGGTGATTGCCTTGCCGGCGAGATAGCGGCGCTGCGCCAGCAACTGCTCCATCTCGTCGAGCGTGTCGAACAGTCCGCGGAACGCTTTTTCGTAGGCACCTTGCGAGGTGGCAAAGCCGGCGCGATAGACGCCGTTGTTCACGTTCCAGTAGATCTTGTCGTTCAAGGCATCGATCTCGGCGCGCAACGGCTCCGGATAGTAATCGGTGTGGACGTTGGTGAACTTGTCGAACGCCGAATTGAGCATGCGGATGATTTCCGGCGACTCGTTGTTGACGATTGTTCGGCGCTTCTTGTCCAACAGCACCGGCACGCTGACGCGGCCGGAATATTTCGCATCGGCGAGCAGGTAGATATCCGACAGCTTGCTCTTGCCGTTGACCTCATCGCCGCTCGAGCCTTCCTCCGTGTTGAAGGTCCAGCCATCTTTCAGCATGTCGGGCGAGACTGTGGACATGGAGATGACGTTCTCCAGGCCTTTGAGCTTGCGGAAGATCATGGTGCGGTGCGCCCAGGGGCAGGCGGGCGAGACGTAGAGATGATAGCGGCCGGGCTCGGCGGCAAAGCCGCCGTCGCCTTTGGGGCCGGGGCTGCCGTCAGCCGTCACCCAATGGTGGAAGCGGGTGGCCGGGCGGATGAATTCGCCGTCCTTGGTGCGCAAGCCGTCCTGCTGCCAGACGCCGTTGACCAGTAGCCCCATGCGAGATGCTCCGTTGCTTTAACGCTGATTTAGGTGCTCGGCGGCCGCAAGGCCATGGGTCATGGACCGGAATCGGGGCAAATGCTAATCGCACGGGCGCATGAGCGAACTCTCGCTGACCATCCTGCCGGAAACGGCCGACGACGCCCCGGCGATCGACCGGCTGCACGAGCGTACTTTCGGCCCCGGCCGTTACGCGCGCAGCGCCTTCCGCATCCGCGAGAGCAAGCCGCATCTGCTCGATCTGTCGTTCACCGCGCGCATCGGCACGCTGCTGGTCGGCTCGGTGCGGCTCACCGCCATCTGCATCGGCGATACGCCGGCGTTGCTGCTCGGCCCGCTCACCGTCGAGCCGCCGTTCCGCGCCCACGGCATCGGCACGGCGCTGGTCCAGCGCGCGCTGAACGATGCCAAGGCCAAAGGGCACAAGCTCGTGGTGCTGGTGGGCGACGAGCCGGTCTATGCCAAGAACGGCTTCAAGCGCATCCCCAAAGGCAAGGCGAAGATGCCGGGCCCGGTCGATCCGGCGCGGCTTCTGGTGGCGGAACTCGCGCCCGGCGCCTTCGATGCGGCCTCCGGCATGATCCGCCCGGATTGGGAAAGCTAGACGTCATTCCGGAAGCCGAGCGAAGCGAGGCTATCCGGAATCCATACTCCGCAACACCGGGGTTATGGATTCCGGGTTCGCGCACTTTGTGCGCGCCCCGGAATGACGGGATATTCGCTACCGTCCTTCTCTCGCCCACGTCGCGGCCAGCGAGCCGAGCAGCAGCAAGAGCCCGATCAAGCCGGCAAAGACCGGCAGCACGCCGATGCCGCGCACAACGCTCACATCGCGCATTTTCAGGCCGATCCAGTCGTCGCCCTTGAACGAGGTCGAGGTGCGTACCGGCACCACGCGCGGAATGTCGAGCGTGCCGTTGTCGTCGAGCCGGCGCGATGAGCCGCCGGTGGCGTTGGCGATGGTCTTGAGTACGTCGGTGGTCGACGTCACCTCGGTGAATTCGCGCGGATTGGCCGGCCCGACATTGGACAGCGCCGTGAGCTTGCCGTCGGTCGCGCGCCACAGGCCGAGTTCGTTGGCGCTGACTTGCGTGCGCCACAGACCGGGCTCGATCGGCTGCAGATTAAGCGTGCGCGTTGCGCCGGTCGGCGAGGTCAGCGTCACCTCGCTCACCATGTCGGCCATGGTCTGCCGCTGCACGGTGATATCGCGGCCGTGCACGATCAGCCGCAGCGCCTCCTCCTCGAGGTCCGGCTGCTTCATCAGCCAATGCGACAGCCGGCGCAGCAGATCGAGATGCGGCCCGCCGCCTTCATAGCCGCGCGCCCACAGCCAAATGTGATCGGACAACAGCAGCGCAACGCGCCCTTCGCCTTCATGCGCTAGAACCAGCAACGCCTTGCCATCCGGTCCCTGCATCACCGCGGTGCCGTTGATCGGCTTGGTATTGACGAGGCGGAAGAAGCGGCTCCAGTGCGGCGGATCGCTGTCGGAACCTTCGAGCCCGCGCGTCACCGGATGTTTCTTGCCGGCGTCGGTGATCGTGGCCCGGTAGGGCTGCTCGGTGACGTCGCCGCTCGGCTCGGCCGGCAAAATGGAATCGAGCGGTGTGCGCCAGATGCTGGTGGGGCTCGCGTAATCGGGACCGGCGGCGATGAGCACGGCGCCTCCGTCGCGCACGTATTTGGCGATATTGTCGAAATAGATCATCGGCAACACGCCTTGCCGCGCATAGCGGTCGAAAATGATGAGCTGGAATTCGGAGATCTTCTGCTGGAACAGCTCGCGCGTCGGAAACGCGATCAGCGACAATTCGTTGATCGGCGTGCCGTCCTGCTTTTCCGGCGGCCGCAGAATTGTGAAGTGGACGAGATCGACCGAGGCGTCGGACTTCAAGAGGTTGCGCCAGGTCCGCTCGCCGGCATGTGGCTCGCCGGAGACGAGCAGCACGCGCAGCTTGTCGCGCACGCCGTCGATCGAGATCACCGCGCGGTTGTTGACCTGCGTCAGCTCGCCGGGCAACGGCGAGGCTTCGATCTCGACGATGTTTGGCCCTGCATGCGGGATTGGCACGTTGAGGCTGATGTCGGTGTGGACGGTGACCACGCGCTTTTCCAGCACCTCGCCGTCGCGGCGCACGATCACCTCGGCGGCGCCCGCGCGCGCGCCCTGGTCCTCGACGCGGAAGCCGATCGTTTGCGGCTGGCCGACGATGCCGAAGCGCGGCGTCTTGGTGAGCACCACGCGGCGGTCGATCTCGTCCTTGTGGCCGGTGATCAGCGCATGCACCGGCGCGGCAAAGCCGAGCGCAGCGGCGCTGTCGGGCACGTCGTGCACGCGCCCGTCGGTGATCATGATGGCGCCGGCAATGCGGTCCGGCGGCACATCGGCAAGCGTTGCCGACAGCGCCGAGAACAGCTTGGTGCCGTCGTTTTCGCCGTCGGCCTGGCCCGCTTCGGCGACACGCACTTCCAGGCCCGCGATATGCTTGAGCCGCTCGACGATAGCTGCGCGCGCGGCCTGCGTCTGCGCCGTGCGGTCGCCGAAATCCTGGCTCGGGCTTTTGTCGACGATGACGGCGGCGACCGAGGGGATCGGATCGCGGTCCTCGCGCGTGAACGAGGGGTTGGCGAGCGCCAGCACCATCAGCGCCAGCGCGATCGCCCGCACTAGCGCACCGCGGCTGCGTGCGAGCAGCAGCATGGCCGACATCAGCACGGCGGCGGCGAACGCCGCCCACACGACAGTGGCCGGCACCAAGGGAGCAAATGCGACGCCGAGGTTCATGATCAACACACCAACGTGCGGACATGGCCCGCGCGCGAGTATTCAAGGATCTGACGGTCGCGCGTCACCACTGTCATGTCGGATTCTCGCGCCGTGGCGATGATGATTCGGTCGGCCGGATCGTCAGGGGGCAAACCGGGCAGGCCGCATGAGTCCGTCAGAATTTCCACAGTCAATTGTGGCATTGTGGTCGCCATTTTGCTGACGGTTTGCCGAAACCAATTCGCGACGGGCAACGTGAGCGCAATCCGGTTCTTGCGCACCAGATTGGCGATTTCCCACGCGCTAATTGGCGATACATGCACGCTCCGCCTGGTAATTGCCGAACGCGCTTCTGGCGCGATTTCCGTGCCGTTGGCCAGCCAAAGGACCGCGCAGGTGTCGAGCAAAAGATCACTCATTGAGCAACCGACCTTCCTCGGCGTTCCACTTTTCGCCGGATGGAGCCGTTAGATCGACGCCAGGCATGATCGTGACGGTTCCCGCCATGCAGCCCCAAGGATCACCCACGGGCATTGGCGGAGGCGGCTGCGCCTCGGCGCGGTGGAATGTTACTTTGCGTCCTGCGAGATCCACGTCCTGAGTGCGCCAGCCGGCGTCGATCCAGGCGCGAGCATGTGAGTGGCCGGTTGCGTTATTGCTCCACCATGCCTCGTGTTCGTAGGCGCTCTTCGGCAGTTTGAAGCCAAGAACGCGCTCGATCTCAGCGAAGTTCAACCGCTTCGTCGCGACTCGCGCAGACGCTAGAAATTGCGGAAGTGACTCGTATTTGCTCATGGCAAGCTCCTATCGTCCCGCGACGATAGTAAACTAAAATAGGAATATACTATTGTCAATAGTAAACCCCTACTGTCCCAGCCGCTCGAGCAGCGCCGGAATATGCACCTGGTCGGCCTTGTAGTTGCCGGTGAGCGTATACATCACGATGTTGACCCCGGCGCGGAAGGCCATGTCGCGCTGGCGCGGCTCGCCCGGCACCAGCGGCAGCATCGGCTGTCCGTCCGGCCGCATCGCCCAGGCGCCGGCGAGATCGTTCGAGGTGATCATGATCGAGGAAACGCCGTCGCCGGCGCGCGCTGGCCGGGTCGGATCGTCCTCGCTGTCCGCCGGCAGCGCCTCGACCCAGAGCTGGCCGCTGGCGAAGCGGCCGGGAAAGTCGCGCAGCAGGAAAAATGTCTTGGTGAGCACATGGTCGCGCGGCACCGGCTCGAGTTCGGGGACGTCGAGCGAGGAGAGGATCGTGCGCAGCGCCACCATGCCCGGCGTGCTCGACGGACCGTTAACGCCGGGCGTTGCGTCGACCGCGTCGCGGGTGTCGAACAGCACCGTGCCGCCGCGCTTCATGTACGCGTCGATGTGGTCGAGGGCTGCCTGCGAGGGCTTTGCCGCGCCGGGCACCACCGGCCAGTAGATCAACGGAAAGAAGGTGAGTTCATCGCGGGCCGGATCGAGCCCCATCGGCTCGCCCGGTTCCAGCGCCGTGCGTTGCGCGAGAAAAAGCGTAAGCCCCTGCAGGCCGGCTTTGCTGATCGCATCGACGTCGGCGTCGCCGGTGATGATGTAGGCGAGATGCGTCTGCAGCGTCGCCTTCATGGCGAAATCGTCGGCGGCGGAGCCGGTTGCCGGCGCGGTCGCATTTTGCGCATGGGTCGATGCCGGCGCCAGCGCCGCGGCGGCAAGCCCGATGCCGATGAGAATGGCGGCGACGGCGCGCCGGCGCGGCAGCATGCTGAGGAAGCCGCCGGAGAGCGACAGCACCACCATCGCGTCGAGCACCAACAGCGCCAACGCGGCAATGAATATCGGGCCGCGCAGGTCGAGCGGCTCGCCGTGCCGGTAGATGTCGAGGCGGGCATTGAGTGGCGAAACGTCGAGCGGGGCGGGCGTGTCGCTCGGCGCCAGCGTATTGACCGCCACCAGGCCTTCCGGCGGCCCGTAGAAACCGGGCGGATGATCGGCATCGGCGCGGCCGGTGAAATTGGCCGGCACCGGACGCGCGGTCGCCGGCGGCACGGTAAATGCGCCGAAGCCGTCAAGCACGCGCGTCGCCGGCACCGCGGCTGATGCCGCTTTGCCCTTCGCGTCGGCCAGGGTACCTGCGCCTTCGCTGTCGCCGCTGGCGGTGGAATTGGCGAGCGCGACGATGCGCTTGAGCATTTCGACAAAGGTGCCGGCGAGCGGCAGATCCGACCAACGGGTGTCGCCGGTCACATGGAACAGCACCAGCAACCCCTTGCCGCGCCGCTGCGCGGTGACCAGCGGCGTGCCGTCGGCGAGCGTCGCCCAGGTGCGGTCGGGAAGCTCGGCATCCGGCTCGGCGAGAACCTGGCGGTTGACGGTCACATCGTTGGGCACCGTCATGCCGGCGAACGGGCCGTCGCGCGAGAACGCGGCAAGTTGCTGCGGCTTGTCCCAGCTCAGGCTGCCGCCGAGGATGCGGCCACCATGGCGCAGCTTCACCGGTACGAGGTCGTCGTCGGTTGAACCGGCCAGATGCGGACCGGCAAAGCGCACCAGCACACCTCCGTTGTCGATCCAGGCGTTGAGCCGGTCGCGCGCCTCGGCGACGTTGCCGACGTCGGCCAGAATCAGCATCGGCAGATGCTGGTCGAGGAAACGGTTGACCGCGAGCGGGGGCGCGACGCCCTCGGCAAGCCGCACGTCGGCGAACGGCGACAACGCGCGCTGTAGATAATAGTTGGCGCCGAGCAGCGGCTGCGAGCGGTCGGCGGCGGAGCCGGAGATCACGCCGACGGTGCGGCGGCGCCAGCGCTTGTCGAGCAGCTGCACGGCGCCGGCCGAGTGCTCGCCGGCAATATCGAGCCGCGCCACGTCGTTGCGGATCTCGACCGGTAGGTCGATCGTCGCCTCGGCTTCGCGCGCGCCGGTGCCGAACGCAAACGGCGCCTCGCCGAGCGCCAGTCCCTTGAGATCGGTCGCGGTCACCACGCCGGCATCGGCGCGGCCGGTTTGCGCGCGCAGCACTTTGACCGTCAGCGCGCCGGCGGCGTTATCGGCGGCGGCGAGCGCGTGGGCGATGGGCAGACCGCCGTCGACCACGGTGAGCGGATGACTGCCGATGACGCGGCTCAAGCCGGCGACAAATTCTTTTCCCTTGCCGAGATCGGTGCCGTCGGAGAGCCAGGCGATTTCCACGTTCGGCGCGCCTCCGAGAAAACGCTCGATCAGCGGCAGCGCCTCGGTGCGGTCGACGCTGTGCGGCTTCGGCTTCAACTGCTTGACCTGCACGCGCGCCGCGCCCGCCGTCGTCATGGTGATATCGCGGCCGGTCTCCGACAGCGGCAATAGCGCGACGCCGCGATTGTCGGCGTCGGCGCGGGCGATGATTTCGTCCGCGGTGCGCAGGCGCTCGGCCCAGGACGCGGCCGCCGGCCAGCCGTCGTCGATCATGACCAGCAGCGGCGCGGCGCGGCTCGACGTGGCGAGCGGCGGGTTCCACAACGGCCCGGCGGTGGCGATGATGACCAGCGCGGCCAGCGTCAGCCGCAGCAGCGTGAGCCACCACGGCGTGCGCGCCGGCGTTTCTTCCTTCGGCGCGATCTCGAACAGCAGCCGCGTCGGCGGGAAATTGAGGCGGCGCGGGCGCGGCGGAATAAGCCGCAGCAGCCACCACAGGACCGGCAAACCGAGCAGTCCGAGCAGCACCAGCGGTTGGGCGAAGCCGAGCGGCAGGCCGGCAAATAAACCTGCGATCATGGCTGCCTCCCGGCTTGCATCGGCGCGTGCCGGCTACCGGTGGCGTTTAGTTGCGAATTGGCGCCCATGCGCGAATGCAGCGCCAGCAGCAGTTCGCTCGCCGGCCGGTCGGTGCGGTGGATGGTGAAGGTCCAGCCCAGCCGGTCGGTTTCAGCGCGGATGGCGGCGCGGTGGCGCGCCAGCAGGCTTTGGTAGTCCTCGCGCCATATTTCGGCACGGCTGGCGGTGACCGCGCCGGCGCCTTCCGGCTCGATGAACTCGATGCGGCCGGAATAGGGGAAGCTTTCCTCCGCCGGATCGACGATCTGCACGACGTGGCCCTGCGCGCCGCTGGCAGAAAGCTGGTTGATGGTGGTGAGCACTTCTCCAAGGGGGCTCCACAAGTCGGACAGCACCACGATTTCGGAAAGCGGCGATGGCGCAAACGACGGCGGCAGGCTGGCGCGCTCGGACGGATCGTGCACGATTGCCTGCGCCATCTTCTCGATCACGTTGCGGCTGGCGGTGGGGCGCAGCAGACCGGGCAGGCCGACACGCTCGCCGCCCTGCACCAGCACTTCGGCAAGCGCAAAGGCGACCACCAGGCCGCGCTCGAGCTTGCTGTCGGTGGTGAGCGCGGAAGCAAAGGCCATGGAGGGCGAACGGTCGGGCCAGATCCACACCGTGTGCGAGGCCTCCCATTCGCGCTCGCGTACGTAAAGAAAATCGTCGCGCGCCGAGCGCCGCCAGTCCACCTGCTGCGCAGGTTCTCCGGACATGAAGCGGCGGTACTGCCAGAAATTTTCGCCGGGACCGGCGCGGCGGCGCCCGTGCAAGCCGTGGATGACGGTCGCGGCGACGCGGCGCGCCTCAAGGATGAGGCGCGGCATGGTGTCGGCGATGGCGCGACCGCTGCCGGTCGCCTGCCGTACCGCGGTTGCCTCGATGTCGCTGAGCCTAGGCTCGGCCATCCTGTTATCCAATGCGCGCTTTCAGCCGCCCGATAACGTTGGGGATGGTTTCACCTTCCGCGCGGGCGGCGAATGTGAGCGCCATGCGGTGCTTGAGCACGGGCTCAGCGAGTTCGATCACGTCGTCGACCGACGGCGCATAGCGTCCGTCGAGCAGCGCCCGCGCGCGCACCGCCAGCATCAAGGCCTGGCTCGCGCGCGGCCCCGGTCCCCAGGAGATCAGATTGCCGAGCTCGCCGGCGTCCGGCCCCGGACGCGCCGAACGCACCAATTGCAGAATTGCCTCGACGACGGTTGCGCCGACCGGCAGGCGGCGTACCAGCCGCTGCGCGGCGATCAGGTCGTCCGACGTCATCGCCTGTGAGGCGCGCGCTGCTTCCGCGCCGGTGGTGTCGAACAGGATCTTGCGTTCCGTTTCCAGGTCCGGATAGCCGACATCGACTTCCATGAGGAAGCGGTCGAGCTGGGCCTCCGGCAATGGATAGGTGCCTTCATGCTCCAGCGGATTTTGCGTTGCCAGCACATGGAACGGCCGCGGCAGATCGTGGCGGGCGCCGGCGACGGTGACGTGCTGTTCCTGCATAGCCTGTAGCAACGCCGATTGCGTGCGCGGGGAGGCACGGTTGATTTCGTCCGCCATCAGCAACTGGGCGAAGACCGGTCCGGCGATAAAACGGAAGTTGCGCTTGCCGCCGGGGCTTTCCTCCAGCACCTCGCTGCCGAGGATGTCGGACGGCATTAGGTCGGGCGTGAACTGGATGCGTCGGCCGTCGAGGCCGAGCACGGTGCCCATGGTGTCCACCAGCTTGGTCTTGGCGAGGCCGGGAACGCCGATCAGGAGCGCATGGCCGCCGGACAGAATGGTGATCAGTGCGCGCTCGACCACAACGTCCTGGCCGAAGATCACCGCGCCGATGGCGGCTTTGGCCGCGCGCACATGGGCGGCGGTCGATTCCGCCGCGCGCACGATCATGTCTTCGAGCTTTTCCAGATTTTCGCCGCTTGCGACCGCCATGACTGCTCTTTCCTTTCGTTGGACCCCTCCGGCCCTTTCGCCGGCGCAAGGCCGGTCTTTAAGTCTGCCCAAAGACCATGCAACAAACGCACCAGGAGGCGATTTTGCCCTAATCTACGCTATCTTCTTTCGCCGGGGTCGCCCTATCACGAAGATGCGAACAGCTAAGGCTGACTGCCAATTACCGTAGGAAAACAATGGCGAAGACAGGGCAGAGCGGGCTGGATGCGATTGTGACAGCGCTGCCCCGCGAGGCACGCAAGGGACCGCCACCTGTCCATTTGTGGAACCCGCCGTACTGCGGCGATATCGACATACGAATCGCCAGCGACGGTACCTGGTTCTATCAAAAGACCCCGATTGGACGGGTCGCGCTGGTTAAACTGTTTGCCTCGGTTCTCAAACGCGAGGGCGATAATTATTTTCTGGTTACGCCTGTGGAGAAGGTCGGGATAACGGTCGATGACGCGCCGTTTATGGCTGTGGAGTTGAAAGTCGATCAGGGAGCAGGCGGCGGCGTCCTCAATTTCCGCACCAATGTCGATGACTGGGTTGCCGCGTCTCCGGATCACCCCATGCGCTTCGACCTCGATCGAGCAAATGGCGGCCTCAAACCCTATCTGCACGTCCGCTGTGGCCTTTGGGCGAAGGTCACGCGAGCGCTGTTCTACGACCTGGCCGCGCTTGGCGAGGAGCGCGACGTCGACGGCAAGGCGATGTTCGGCATTGCTTCCGGCGGCGCCTTTTTCGCCATGGCGGAAGCAAGCGCTTTGCGGGAGTTCGCCTGATGACGGACGTGGCGACGACGGTTCTTAGCGCCGAGGAGTTTTTCGCCCGCGCCCGCGCGCGGCTGGCGCAGCAGGCGCCGGCAGGCATCGATGACCCCAACGTCATTCCAAAACGCGGCGACCATGACGCCGATCCGGTGATGGAGAAGATCGCCACGGTGCGGCCGATCCGCCCGGCGGCGGTGCTGGTGCCGATTGTCGACCGCCCCGAGCCGACCGTGCTGCTGACGCAACGCTCCCAGCATCTGCCGAACCATCCGGGGCAAATTTCGTTTCCGGGCGGTAAGATTGAAATGGGCGACGGCAATCCGCTCGACGCCGCCTTGCGCGAGACCGACGAAGAGATCGGCCTCGATAAATCCTTTATCGAGCCGCTCGGCTATCTCGATCTTTACCTAACCACGCTCGGTTACCGCATCGTGCCGACGGTTGCGCGCGTTGCGCCCGGCTTTTCGCTGACGCTCAATCCAGCCGAGGTGGACATTACGTTCGAAGTCCCGCTCGCCTTCGTCATGGATCAGGCAAACATCGCGCGCCACTCGCGCGACTGGCAGGGGATGACGCGGCACTATTACGCCATCACCTTCGGTGAGCGTTACATCTGGGGCGTGACGGCGGGAATCCTGCGCAACCTCTACGACAGGATCTATCGATGATCCGC
Organism: uncultured Alphaproteobacteria bacterium; assembly: GCA_963753925.1. Taxonomy (GTDB): domain Bacteria; phylum Pseudomonadota; class Alphaproteobacteria; order Rhizobiales; family Xanthobacteraceae; genus Pseudolabrys. The sequence continues at coordinate 190,146 of CAVWEF010000005.1, read as the reverse complement.
CCGGCGCTGATCGAGGTGCTGCTGTTCATTGCGCCCTTCGCTGCTTACGCCGCTTTTTTGTTCGTCACGCGCTCCGGCGTCGTTGCCGCGGAATCCTGGCCGGTCCGGCACGTGATGAGCTTGGCCATCGTCGCGCTGCTGCTAGTCGCGGCCAGCTTTATTTTTTTCGCGCGTTTTTCCGGCGCCCCGCCGGGCGCGGACTATGTGCCGGCGCATATCGAGGACGGAAAATTCGTGCCGGGAAAGATAAAATGATGCCGCGGCCGGGCGCCATCGCGCAAAGCCTGAAGGATGCCGCGTGGCTCAACGCCGGGCCGCTGGTGGCCCTGCTCGGCGTGCTCGACCGCGACGGCGAGGAGGCGCGCGCGGTGGGCGGCGCGGTGCGCAATGCGTTGATGGGCTTGCCGGTCGCCGAAATCGACGTCGCCACCACCGCCGTGCCGGAGGAGGTGGTGCGGCGCGTGCGGGCGGCCGGGTTCAAGCCAGTGCCCACCGGCATCGAGCACGGCACCATCACCGTCGTCATTGACAAGGCGCCGTTCGAGGTGACCACGCTGCGCCAGGACGTGGAAACCTACGGCCGCCACGCCAAGGTCGCCTTCGGCCGCGACTGGAAGACCGACGCCGAACGGCGCGACTTCACCATTAACGCGCTCTCGGCCGCGCGTGACGGCACGGTTTACGATTATGTCGGCGGGCTTGACGATCTGAAGGCGCGCCGCGTGCGCTTCATCGGCGATGCGAACCGGCGCATCGCGGAAGACTATTTGCGCATCCTGCGCTTCTTCCGCTTTCACGCGGCCTACGCCAGCGGCCATCCGGACGCCGAGGGCCTTACCGCCTGCATCGCCGGCCGCGACGGCCTTGAGCAGCTCTCGCGCGAGCGCGTGCGCATGGAAATGCTGAAGCTGCTGGCGGCGCCGCGCGCGACGCCGACGCTCGCGGCCATGGCCGAATGCGGGCTCCTACTGCGCGTGCTCGGCGGCGTGCCCTATCTCGCGGCGTTCGAGAACATGGCCAAGGTGGAGGCGGCGATCGGGTCGGCGCCCGATGCAGTTCAGCGCCTGGGCGCGCTCGGGGTGATAGTGGCGGAAGACGCCGAGCGGCTGTGGCAGAAGCTGCGGCTGACAAACGCCGAGCACGAGCGTCTTGCTTCGATGGCGGAAGGCTGGCGGCGGATCTCTCCGGCTCTGAGCGAGCAAGCGGCGCGCGCGCTGCTCTACCGGCTCGGCCCGGTGGCATTCACCGATCACGCGCTGCTCGGTTGGGCGCGCTCGCAAGGCTCTGCGCACGACGCCGCCTGGCATGGGCTTGCCACTTTGCCGGCGCGCTGGACCGCGCCGGTATTCCCGCTGAAAGCGGCAGACTTCATCAAGCGCGGGGTCGAAAAGGGCCCTACGCTTGGCGAAGCGCTGCGCGCGGCGGAAGCCGCATGGGTCGCGGCGGGGTTTCCGGCGGAGCAGGCAGCGCTGGAAAAGATCGCCGACGCAGTCCCACGCTGATTAAGGCCACTTCACCACCGGCGGCATCGACGACAAAATCGACTCCACATTGCCGCCGGTGCGCAGGCCGAAAATCGTGCCGCGGTCGTAAAGCAGGTTGAACTCGACATAGCGGCCGCGGCGGATCGTTTGCTCCTCGCGCTCGGGTTCGGTCCACGGCGCGGTGAAATTTTTCCGCACCAACGCGGGATAGACACCGCGAAAGGCGCGGCCGACGCTTTGCGTGAAGGCAAAGGTCGCGTCCCAATCGGTTTCCAGATAGTCGTAGAAGATGCCGCCGATGCCGCGCGGCTCATTGCGGTGCTTGAGAAAGAAATATTCGTCGCACCAGTTTTTATATTTGTCGTAAGGCGCGACCTTGGCATGCGCGTCGCAGGCTGCTTTCATCGCCGCGTGAAAGGCGATCGTATCCGGGTCGTCCTGCGTGCGGCGTTTGTCGAGCAGCGGCGTCAGATCGGCGCCGCCGCCGAACCAGGCTTTGCTGGTAACGACAAAGCGCGTGTTCATGTGCACCGCCGGCACGTGCGGATTGTATAGATGCGCGATCAGTGAGATGCCGCTTGCCCAGAAGCGCGGATCGTCGGCAGCGCCGGGAATGTCCTTGCGGAACTCGGGGGCGAATTCGCCGTGCACGGTCGAGCAATGCACGCCGACCTTCTCGAACACGCGGCCATGCATCATCGACATGACCCCGCCGCCGCCCGGCTGGCCGGAATGATCGGTGCGTGTCCACGGTGTGCGGGTAAAGCGCCCAGCTGCGCGTTCCGCGAGCGGCGCTTTCGCGGGCAGGGCATCCTCAACCGCTTCGAAATCGGCGCAGATGTCGTCGCGCAACGCCTCGAACCAGGCGCGGGCGCGGGTCTTGCGGGCTTCCATCTGTCCAGCGTCCATCCAGGTCACTCAGCGTCCAGCTTTTCTGCGAGCCAAACCTTTATCAGCGACTGATAAGGCACGTCGCGCTTGTTGGCGGCGACCTTGATGCGGTCGAGCGTTCCCTGCGGCAGCCGCAGCGAGATCGCCGTGGTCGACAGCTTAAGATTCGGAAAACGCGCGCGCTGCGCCTTGCTCCAATCCACAAAGTCCGTGGAGTTGTGGGTCTCCCAGAATTTCCGCTCCGCCGCTTCGCTTCGGAATTTGGGAATCTGTTTAAGCTTCTTGTCCATAGATGGCTCTTTCCTTGCGGTTCATGTCGCGCGCGAAAATGACGCGAATTTTCTTGCCGTCGCTGCGCAGCGTGAAGGTGACGTGTAAAGGCCGACCTTCACTAGTTTCACCGAGCGCCTGGAACCTCGCTTCCGCTTCACTGTGCCTGAAATCCATGGCGATCAATGGCTCGCTGGCGAAGACCTGCTCGGCTTCCGTCTGGCTCACGCCGTGTTTGTCGAGATTTTTCCGGGCATTGCCGTCATCCCAGTCGAAGCCCTCAATCGCGGCAAGATCGATCATTATTTTGTATATTAAGGTAATATACGGTCAGTTGCAAGCTCACCCTCCATCCGAAAGGCGGCCAAATCCGCCCGTCTGCCGCAGCGCTTCGCCAGCCACCAACGCTATCGCCATGGCCACGTTGAGCGAGCGCAGGCCCTCGGCTATGGGGATGCGCAGGCGGATATCGGCGGTCTTGTGCACGGTCTCCGGGACGCCGGCGCTTTCGCGGCCAAACAGCAGCACCTGGTCGCCGGCATAGGCATGGTCGAGGTAGGACCGCTCTGCGGCCGTGGTCAGCAATACCAGGGCCAGCCGCTCTTGCCGCCGCCAGGCGTCAAATTGGCTAAAGGAGCCGTGCCGCACGATCCTCACCCGGTCGAGATAATCCATCCCGGCACGGCGAAAGGCGCGGTCCGTGACCGGGAAGCCCGCCGGTTCGACGATATGCGCCTCGACGCCCAGACAGGCGCACAGCCGCAGAATCGTGCCGGTATTCTGCGGGATGTCCGGCTCGTAGAGGGCGATCCGCATCACGAGGTTTTTCCGGATTTCACAGTATGGCGCGGATAAGTCGCGCTAGACGAACGGTTTATACACCTCGAAGGGCAGCCCGCCCTCTTGGGCTTGCGCTATCAGCGCAAGGGTGCCAATAAAACGGCACCGCAGCGTGGTCCTGCCTTTCCCAGGACTGTCGTCAACGGTCCGCCCCGCCGCCGAGGGACCAGTTCCTCGGTTCCGGCTGTGGGTGGATGACTAAGCCAGCCGGGGGAGAGGGACCAAGACGTGACGACCGTGTCTTCCGCGGAGCATACCCGCCGCGATTTTCTCTATATCGCCACGGGCGCCGTCGGCGCGGTGGGCGCTGCCGCGGTGCTGGTGCCGCTGATCGCGCAGATGAACCCCGACGCCTCGACGATTGCCGCTGGCGCGCCGGTCGAGATCGATCTCGCCCCCATCGCCGACGGGCAGATCGTCAAGGTGTTCTGGCGCTCCAAGCCGATCTTCATCTTCCATCGCACCACGCACGACATCGAACTCGCAAAAAATGTCGATGTGAGTAGCTTGCCGGATCCCGAGCCGGATTCCGAGCGCGTCAAGGAAGGCCACGAGCAATGGCTCGTCGTCATCGGCATCTGCACCCATCTCGGCTGCATCCCGCTGCCGCATGAAGGCAACTATGACGGCTGGTTCTGTCCCTGCCACGGCTCGCAATATGACAGCGCCGGCCGCATCCGGCAGGGGCCGGCCCCGAAGAATCTCTATCTGCCGCCGTACAAATTCGTTTCCGACACCAAGATTCAGATCGGCTGAGTTCGAGCATGAGCGGACATTCGACCTACCAGCCGCAGAACAAGGTTCTGCAATGGTTCGAGAAGCGGTTGCCCCTCGGCGGCCTGATCCATTCCTCCTTCATCGCCTATCCGACGCCGCGCAACCTGAATTACTGGTGGACCTTCGGCGGCATCCTCTCCTTCATGCTCGGCGTGCAGATCATCACCGGCATCGTGCTGGCGATGCATTACACGCCGCAGGTGGACATGGCCTTCAACTCGGTTGAAGCCATCATGCGCGACGTGAATTACGGCTGGCTGCTGCGCTATCTGCACGCCAACGGCGCCGCCATGTTCTTCCTCGCCGTCTACATCCACATGTTCCGCGGCATCTACTACGGCTCCTACAAGGAGCCGCGCGAGGTCTTATGGATCCTCGGCGTCATCATCTATCTGCTGATGATGGCCACCGGCTTCATGGGCTACGTGCTGGTCTGGGGGCAGATGAGCTTCTGGGCGGCGACCGTGATCACCAATCTGTTCTCCGCCATACCCGGCGTCGGCGATTTGATCGTCACCTGGCTGTGGGGCGGCTACGCCGTCGGCAACCCGACGCTCAATCGGTTCTATTCGCTGCACTACCTGCTTCCGTTCGTCATCGCCGGCGTGGTGGTGCTGCACGTCTGGGCGCTGCACGTGTCTGGACAGAACAATCCGGCCGGCATCGAGCCGAAGTCGGACAAGGACACGGTGCCGTTCACGCCCTATGCCACGGTCAAGGACGCCTTCTTCATCGGCGTGTTCTGCATCCTGTTTGCGTGGTTCGTGTTCTACATCCCGAACTATCTCGGCCATGCCGACAACTACATCCCGGCGAACCCGGCGCAGACGCCCGCCGAAATCGTGCCTGAATGGTATTACCTGCCATTCTACGCCATCCTGCGTTCGATTCCCAACAAGCTGCTCGGCGTGATCGCGCTGTTCTCCTCGATCCTGATTCTGGCTTTCCTGCCCTGGCTCGACACCTCGAAGGTGCGCTCGGCGCGCTACCGGCCGATTTTCCGGCAGTTCTTCTGGCTGTTCGTCGTCGCCTGCGTGGGGCTGGGCTATCTCGGCTCCAAGCAGCCGGAGGGCATCTATGTGATCCTCTCGCGCGTGTTCACCTTCTACTATTTCGCGTTTTTCATCATCGTCCTGCCGCTGCTCGGCATCTTCGAGAAGACCAAGCCGTTGCCGAAATCGATTTCGGAATCGGTGCTGGGCGCCAAGGCGTGAGGACGATCATGAAAGCGCGACACGTCATCGCCGCTCTTGCCTTCGCCGGCCTGGCTGCCGGCTTTGCCGCGCCGGCGGCGGGCGAGGAACAGATGGCGCCGCCGCGGCTGAAATGGTCGTTTGCCGGTCCGTTCGGCAAATACGACGAGGCGCAGCTGCAGCGCGGCTTCAAGATTTATCGCGAGGTCTGCTCCAGCTGCCATCCCATGAATTTGTTGTCGATCGTCAGCCTTGCCGATGCGGGCGGGCCGGGTTTCTCCGAAGCGCAGGTCGAGCAGATCGCGTCCGAGTACAAGGTCAAGGACATCGACGACAAGGGCGAGCCGATCGAACGTGGCGGCCGCCCGGCCGATCATTTTCCGCCGCCGTTTGCCAACGCGGCCGCGGCCGCCGCCGCCAACGGTGTGGCCCCGCCGGACATGTCGACGCTGGCCAAGGCACGCAGCTATTCGCGCGGCTTTCCCTGGTTCATCTTCGACGCCTTCACGCAGTACCAGGAGCAGGGGCCCGACTACATCGCCGCCATCCTCAAAGGCTACAAGGATCCGCCGCCGAAGGACTTCAAGCTGCCGGCCGGCGGCCATTACAACGAATATTTCCCGGGCCACAACATCGCCATGCCGCCGCCGCTGCAGCCGGGGCAGGTGACCTACGACGATGGCTCGCCGCAAACCATGGAGCAATATTCCAAGGACGTGGCGGCATTCCTTATGTGGGCGGCCGAGCCGAAGCTCGTGCAGCGCAAGCGCGTCGGCTTCCAGGTGTTGATCTATCTGATCGTGCTCACCGGGCTGCTGTATTTCACCAAGAAGAAGGTCTGGTCCGCGGTGCACTGAGCGCGCGCGGCCGCCGTCATTTCCGGCAGAACGGGAACGGTTCGAGGTGTTTCAGGCCCTCGACGATCGGGCACTGATTTTCCGGGCCCGAGTGCATCAGCCAGCCGTGCTTGATCGGCTCGGCCTGGCTAAAGGCGATGTACGCCGCGACCAGCGCCACGCCGATCGGAAACGCCCAGCGCGAAGGCGGTCAGATAGGCGAGCACAAACGTGAGCGACAACAACCGGGCGACGTGCACCAGCGCGGTCCAGGCGGCGTTATAGGCGGCGACGTCGCTGGCGACCGGCAGCGTCGATATGGAATCGGCGCGCAAGATGCCGGCGCCGTGCAGCTGGAGATAGATGCCGCTGAGCGCGGTGACGCTGAGATGGGCGGGATGGTAGACCACCTCGCGCGGCAAACCCTCGTTCTGCAGCAGCGCATCGTAGATCAGCAGAATGTCCTGGTCGGCGATACGCCAGTAGGGATTGAAATAGCCGAACAGGAAAAACGAGACGATCAGGCCGGCGAGGATCGCGACGATTTCCCCGCTCCAGCTCAGCGGGACCAGTCGATAAACACCATTGCCGGATGCGGAGGATGGGTCGACGCGCTGATCCAGATCCATCTAATATTTCCCGGCAATCTGCGACATCTGCGGGCCGGGACGATATACAAAGGATGGCAAAGGAACAACTTTGAGCGGTGTGATTTCAACGCCATGAAATTTTTGCAGCGGTCATCCCCGGCATGAGCAAATCCGTCCTCGGCATCGTCGGCGGGTCCGGCGTCTACGATCTGCCGGGCTTGCAGTTCGCGCGCGAAGAGCGCGTCAAGAGCCCATGGGGCGAGCCGTCGGGGCTCTTGCGCGTCGGCGAGATCGGCGGGCTTCCCGTTGTGTTTCTTTCGCGCCACGACAAGGGGCACCGGCTGTCGCCCTCCGACATCAACTACCGCGCCAATATCGATGCGTTGAAGCGCGTCGGCGTCACCGATCTGGTCTCGCTCTCGGCCTGCGGTTCGTTTCGCGGCGATCTGCCGCCGGGCAGCTTCTTGCTGGTCGACCAGTTCGTCGACCGCACCCACAAGCGCGAGAACTCGTTCTTTGGCAAGGGGCTGGTGGCGCATGTGTCGATGGCGCATCCGGTGTCGCCGCGCCTGCGCGCGCGCATCGCGGAAGCCGCGCTCAGCGAAGGCATCACGCCGCATCTCGGCGGCACCTACGTCTGCATCGAGGGGCCGCAATTCTCGACGCTGGCCGAGAGCCTGACCTACAAGCAGCTCGGCTATTCGGTGATCGGCATGACCAACATGCCGGAGGCGAAACTCGCGCGCGAAGCCGAGATTTGCTACGCCACCATCGCCATGGTGACCGATTTCGATTGCTGGCATCCCGAGCACGACGCGGTGACGGTGCAGCAGATCGTCGGCGTGCTGCAGGACAATGCCGTGCGCGCCCAGCGGTTGGTGGCGCGCGTTGCCCGCGATTTTCCGCGCGAGCACGAGGCTTGCCCGATCGGTTCCGACCGCGCGCTCGATACCGCGCTGATCACGGCGCCGGAGGCGCGCGATCCGGAGCTGATCAAGAAGCTCGACGCCGTTGCGGGCCGGGTGCTGGGCGGCTGAGCCAAGCTTGTGCAGCCTGCGCAACTTGGTCACACTGTGCGCGGCATTACCGTCGAGGGCGTCATGCATAAAGTCGATTTAAAGCAACAGCCGCGCGAGGAATGGCGCGCCGGCGTCCTTACGCGCATGCTGGCGTCGGCGGCAAACGGCGCGACCCAACTCTGCCTGTTCGAACAGTGGTGCGAGCCGGGTCACGGCGCGCCAACCCACCTGCACGCGGTCGAAGAGGTTCTCCACGTGCTCGACGGTGAGGCGGATGTCTGGGTGGAGGAGGCGCATGTGACGCTTGCCGCTGGCGAGCTGATCCTGGTGCCGGCCGGCCGCAAGCACGGCTTCTCCAACAGCGGCCGGGCGACGCTGCACATCCGCTCGACGCTTGCTTCGCCCGTATTCGAGGCCGCGTATGACGACAAGCGCGAGACGCCGCGGCGCTGGCTTCCGGGCCGGGAAACCTGATTATGGCGTCTCCCATCCCCGACGACGATTTACGCGCCGCGATCCGCTCCATCCCGGATTATCCCAAGCCGGGCATCGTGTTCCGCGACATCACCACCATGCTCGGTAATGCCCGCGCCTTCCGCCGCGCGGTGGACGCACTGGTGCAGCCCTGGGCCGGCATGAAAATCGACAAGGTCGCCGGCATCGAGGCGCGCGGCTTCATCCTCGGCGGCGCGGTGGCGCATCAGGTTTCCGCCGGCTTCGTGCCGATCCGCAAGAAGGGCAAGCTGCCGGCCAAGCGCGTCAGCGTCTCCTATGCGCTGGAATACGGCGAGGACACCGTCGAGATGCACGCCGACGCGCTGGTGGCCGGCGAACGCGTGGTGCTGGTCGACGACCTCATCGCCACCGGCGGCACGGCAGAGGCGGCGGTCATGCTGCTGCGCCAGCTCAACGCCGAGGTGCTCGCCGCCTGTTTTGTCATCGACCTGCCCGATCTTGGCGGCGCGCAGCGGCTGCGTAAGCTCGGCGTGCCGGTGCGCACGCTGATTTCATTCGAGGGCCATTGAGCTTTTTCCTATCGCGCGTGACGCGCGAGAGAAAAGGACAGATGCTCTTTTACGGTTGGCCAATCAGCCGCGATGATGCTGTAAACCACCGTGTCGCGCATTGTGCCATTGTAGCCAATCTGGTGATTGCGAAGAATTCCATCCATTTTGGCGCCTAGCCGTTCTATCCCGCGCCGGCTTTGGTGATTGAAAAAGTGCGTGCGGAACTCGACGGCGATGCAGTCAAGCCGTTCGAAAGCGTGCGTCAACAACAGTAGTTTGCATTCCGTATTGACCGCGGTTCGTTGCACGCGCTTCGCGTACCAAGTCGAGCCAATTTCGACGTGCCGGTTGGGCGCGTCGATGTTCATGTAGGTCGTCATGCCGACGACGCCGGCCGCGTCGAAAACCGTGAACGGGACCATCGAGCCAGCCGTCTGCCGGGCCAGTCTACGGTCGATTTCTTTGGCCATATCGTCTGCGGCTGGAATCGACGTGTACCAGAGCCGCCAAAGGTCGCCGTCTTTAACGGCCTCGATCAAGCCGGCACGATGAGCTTGGGAGAGCGGCTCAAGCCTTACGTGTTTGCCTTTCAGAATGACAGGCTCAAGCCACGACATCCTTTACCCCCTCGACAATTCAGATCGCCACTTCTAGTGCATCATCTGCGGCAGAAACAGCGCCAGTTGCGGAAACACGCAGAGCAGCAAAAGCATGACGAAGCCGGCCAGCACGTAAGGGATCAGCCCGGAGAATACGTCTTCGAGTTCGACGCGGCCTTCGGACGTTGCCTGCACCACGAAACAGTTGACGCCGACCGGCGGCGTCACCGCGCCGATCTCCACCAAGAGAACCACGAAGACGCCGAACCAGATCGGGTCGAAGCCGAGCTTCATCATCACCGGGTGCGTGATCGGCAGCGTGATGGCGAGCAAAGCGGGCGCATCCATCATCATGCCGAAAATGAGATAGATGACGACGACGATGAGCACGATCACCCAGCGGTTGACGTTGAGCGTGGTGAGAAAGTCGCCGAGCGTATTGGCGACGCCCGACAGCGCAAGAAAGCGCGAGAACACCAGCGCGCAGATGATGATGGCGAAGATCATGGCCGAGGTTTTCACCGTCTCGCGCAAGGTCGCCATCATCTGCAGGCCCTTGACGCCGCGCTGGCGGACGATCGCGAGCAGAAGCGTTACCATGGCGCCCATGCCGCCGGCTTCGGTCGGCGTGAACACGCCGAGATAGAGACCGAAAATGATGCTGACGATGACCAGGATGAGCGGGCCGGCGAGCCGCAGCGAATAGAGCTTTTCCGTGAGCGTATAGCGGGCGGTGGAGCGCGGCGCGTATTCGGGGTGGCGCAGCACGGTGAGAAACGTCGCGCCGCACAGAATGACGGCGAACACGACGCCGGGGATGACGCCGGCGATGAGCAGGTCACCGATGCTGCTGTCGGTCAAAATGCCGAAGATCACCATCACCGCCGAGGGCGGGATCATCACCGCCAAAGTGCCGGCGATGGCGATTGAGGCCGACGCCATGCGCTTGTCGTAGCCGGCATCGAGCATCATCGGCAGCGACAGCTTGGTGAAGACGGTCGCAGTGCCGATCGAGGAGCCGGAGGCGGCGCCGAAGGCCGCGGCGCCGAGCGTGGTCGAGATCGCGAGGCCTCCGGGCAGGCCGCCGAACCATTTGTTGCTGGCTTCGAACAGGTCTTCGCCGAGGCCGGCGCGCATGGCGAAATAGCCCATGAGCAGGAACAGCGGGATGACGCTGAAATGGAAGGAGTGCGTGGTCTCGAAAAATACCGTCGACAGCATCGAGGTCGCGGCGGAAAAGCCGACCACCGCGGTCAGGCCAAGCGCGCCGACCGCGCCCAGCGCCACCATGACGTTGACGCCGGCGAGGATCGCGGCGAACAGCGCGACCACGCCGATCAAGCCGATCTCGAGAGAAGCCACTAGATATGCTCCTGCGCGCGCTCGTCGTCGGCCGCAATCGGGATCACCGTTTCGGCGATGGCGTCGAGCAGGAATTGGATGGCGAGCATCAAGATGCCGGCAAAGACGACGAATTTCACCGGCCAGAGCGGGAATACGACCGTCCCCCATTCCTGTTCCTTGAACGAAAAAGACTGGGCGGCGAATATCCACGACGCATAGGCGCACCAGGCAAAGAACGCGGCGCCGGCGAGCATGCAGAAGACATTGAGCGCTTGCGCCCAGGCCCTGGGCAGGCGGCGCGTCAGCAGCGTCACCCTGATATGGCCTCCGTCATATTGGGTGAGCGCAAGCGACAGAAAGATGATCAGCACGAGGAGCGACTCGGTGAATTCGAGCGTGCCGGTCACCGGCTTGTTGAGCAGATAGCGGCCAAGGATGTTGGCCACCACCAGCACCATCATCACGAAGGTCGCGAGCGCCGACACCACGCCCATGGCGCGCAGCAGCAGGCCATAGCCCCGGTACAGGTGTCGGAAGGCAGACATCGCAGGGTCAATCGTTGATGCGTATGAGCGGGCGGCCATCGGCCGCCCGCGCTAGCCGTCGATCAGAATTCGAATTCCTTGGCGATCTCCTCGGCCGGCACGCCCGTGGCCTTCGCCTTCTCGATCCACTTTTCGCGCACCGCCTTTACCGCCGGGAAGTCGAGCACCTTGGCGAACTGCTCCTTTGGCAAATGGATGACGGTAACGCCCTTCTTCTTCCAGTCTTCGCGGATCACTTTGGTGAGCACGTCGAGCTCGGTGGTGTAGCGCATCGCATATTCGCGCCCCAAGCCGTCGAGGATCGAGCGCGTCTGATCGTCGAGCTTCTTGTAGCTGTTGAGGTTCATGGTGATCATGTGGCCGAACGAGGCGCCGATCGGCACCTCGATGTAGTATTTCGCCACTTCGTCATATTTCCAGCCGTGCGCCAAGGACGGGCCGATCGGCGAGCAGTCGAGGATGCCGCGCTGCAGGGCCTCGTAACCGTCGGACGAACTCATCGACACCGGCGTTGCGCCGAGTGCCTGCACGAAGGCCGGATAGGCAAAGCCGTAGGTGCGGATGCGCTTGCCTTTGAAGTCCTCGATCGAATGGATCGGCTTGGTGCAAATGATGCCGTAGTCCTCGAGCGGCCGGAACCCGATGGTCTTGAGGTTGTATTTCGCCAGCTCCTGCTCGAATTGCGGATAGGCGCGGTACCAGTATTCCATCATCTCGGCGATCTCGATGGTGGAATGCGGCTGCGGGATGAAATAGCCGACAGCATTGTTGAGTGGGAACTTGTCGGGGAAGTAGGGGGTGATGATGTCGCCCATGTCGGCGGCGCCGCCGGAGAGGAAGTCGGGAATTTCCTTGTCCTTGGCGACGCTGCCGCCCCAGAACATCTGGATCTCGCTCTTGCCGCCGGTGCGCTTCTTGAACTCGTCGACGAACCACTGCGTGCTGATCGATTGCGCGTCGCCGGCGTTCTGCGGCTTGAAGGTGATCCATTTCAGCGTGTAGGCCTGCGCGCCCGAGCCAAGTGCCATCCAGCCAAGCGCTGCAGCCGTCACGGCCAGGCAAGAACGAGCGATCAATCGCGGCATGTCGGTTCCCTCCCCAGGGCATGTTTCTTTTTTGGCCGCGCTCTGACGGCACGACGATGGCGAAATCATAGATTTATATCGGCGTGGCCACAACGGCATGCGGGCCCGCCTTCGGAGAGCGCGCCGCGCTAGCTGCGATGCGGGCCCCACGGCCCTTTGTCGGAAGGGTTCGGCGCCGGCTCCGGACCCCAAGGGCCTTGTGCTCCGCCAGGTTGCTGCGGCGGCTCGCTCCAGGGGCCGGACTCGGCCGGCGCGCGCATTGGCGGGCGCTTCTTCTTGCGGCGTTGCAGTCGCCAGCGGCCCGGGATCGTGGCCGCCGGCGAATTTGATGATCGCGGCGACGCGGTCCTCGACGGAAGGATGAGTGTCGAAGATGTTGGAAAATCCCTCGCGCGGATTGTCGACGCACAGTTCCATCACCGCCGAGGTGGCGTGCGTCAATTCGCCGCGCCCCTCGATCTTGCGCAGCGCCGAGATCATGGCGTCGGGATTTTTCGTGAGCTCCACGGAGCCGGCGTCGGCGAGATATTCGCGCTCGCGCGACAGCGCGAACTGGATGATGACCGATAATATCCAGGCGACCACGATCAGCGCCATGCCGATGAGCAATGCGAGACCGGCGCCGCCGCCCTGACGGTCGTCGCCGCCGCGACGGCGGAAGCCGCCATAGCCGCCGTAGAAGCTCGCCTGGAAAAACAGGCGGAATACCATTTCGCCGAAAAATGAAATGGCGCCGGCGATCACCACCGCGACGACCATCATCTGCACGTCGCCGTTGCGGATATGCGTGAGCTCATGGCCGAGCACGGATTCCATCTCGGCGTCGTCGAGCGCGTTCATCAGCCCGCGCATCACCGTGATCGAATATTGCTTCTGCGTCAGCCCGGTGGAAAAGGCGTTGAGCGCCGGGTCTTCGGCGACGCGCAGCGTCGGCATGGCGATGCCGCGCGAGATGCAGAGATTTTCCAGGATATTGTAGAGCCGCGGCTCCTGTTGCCTGCTGACCTCGGCGGCGCCGGTCACCGCGTCGATCATCGACTGGTGGAAGAAATAGGCGATGACGATCCAGGCCAGCGCGCCGCCGGTGGCGTAAGGGAGCGCCTTGAGAAAATCGAATTCGGCGGCGCGGAGGAGGTAGTCGATCGGCGCGTTGATGCTGAGCGCCTCGGCCAACAGCGCGCCGGCAAACACCATCACATAGACAAGAATGAACAGTCCGATCAGCAGCGCGATCGACTTGCGCTTGTTCGACTGGATATAGGTGTAGAGACCGTACGCGGCCATTTCACTTCCCGTCATTCCGGGACGGCCCGAAGGGCCGAACCCGGAATGCAGAGGCTAGCTCGGAGTTCGCGTCTGGATTCCGGGTTCCCGGGCTGTGCCCGCGCCCCGGAATGACGCGAACTAGAACTTCACGCTCGGCGCCTGTTCAAGCTGCGCGCGGTCGCCGCCGACGTCGAAGAATTCGCGCTGGGTGAAACCGAACGAGGCGGCAAACAGCGCCGCCGGAAACTGCTGGATGCCGGTGTTGTATTCCTGCACGGCGTTGTTGAAGAAGCGCCTGGCGGCCGCGAGCTTGTTCTCGATGTCGGAGAGGTCCGACTGCAATTGCTGGAAGTTGGCATTGGCCTTCAGGTTCGGATAATTCTCCGACAGTGCGAACAATTGGCGCAGCGCGCCGGAGAGCACATTCTCCGCCGCCACCTTCTGCTCGACCGTGGGCGCGGCGACCGCGGCCTGCCGCGCCTTGACCACCGCTTCCAAAGTTCCGCTTTCGTGGGTGGCGTAGCCCTTCACCGTCTCCACCAGATTGGGGATGAGGTCGTGGCGCTGCTTGAGCTGCACGTCGATGTCGGCGAAGGCCTGGTTGGTCCTCTGCCGCATGGCGACGAGCCCGTTGTAAACGCTGATCGCCCAAAGGACGACGAGAACAATGATGCCGAGAATGACCCAGCCGGTGGTCGACATTGGGTGCTCCTGAGGACGATCGAGTGGAACAAGCCTATCCTAGATGGGAACCGGCCGGTCAACGGCAACGGGGTAGGGCCTGCTGGCCCTCGAAATAAAAAAAGACCCCAAGCCTGCGCTTGGGGTCTTTTCGCCGGACGGCTATTCGGGGGGTAAGGGGGGAGCCGCCCGACTGAAATACACGGCCTATTAACTCCGGCTCTTAGGTTTGGTTCCTCAGCCTCCGCTCGATCACGTAGACTTTATTTGCGGGGAGCCGGACGGTCTTACCGTGTCACGATTACGAAGTTCCATGAGTCGGCATCTCTGGGGACTAGTCACATTCGGAGGGCTCGCAATGAGCTCGGTGATGATAAGAGTGCCCCAATACCGGCGGCACCGTTTCGACCGGCATCGAGACCGAGCCGGCCGTTTTCCGCAAATTACCCAGGATTTCCAGCCGGATGCTTTGTCCGGCCTGTGGCGAGGAGCATGTCTGGGCGGTGACATCCGCCTGGCTCGAGGGTGAGCCGCGGCTGGTCGGGCGGCCGAAGGTCGCGGCGGCGTAGGCCGATCGCACAGCAAACGTTGCTCCGTTCGTCCCCGCGCAAGCGGGGATCCAGGGCAACAGGCGAGTGCATTGCAAATCTGGGTTCCCGCTTGCGCGGGAACGAACGGGTTTTTGCTCAGCTCGCTTCCCTGAACCGCACGGCGGCTTCCAGATCGACGGAGACGAGCTGCGACACCCCGCGCTCGGCCATGGTGACGCCGAAGAGGCGGTTCATCCGCGCCATGGTGATCGGGTTGTGGGTGATGATGACAAAGCGGGTGTCGGTCGATTTGGTCATCTCGTCGAGCAGGTCGCAGAAGCGCTCGACGTTGTGATCGTCGAGCGGCGCGTCCACCTCGTCCAGCACGCAGATCGGCGCCGGATTGGTGAGGAACACGGCAAAGATGAGCGCCAGCGCGGTCAGCGCCTGCTCGCCGCCCGACAGCAGCGACAGCGTCGCCGGCTTCTTGCCCGGCGGCTTGGCCATGATTTCGAGGCCCGCTTCGAGCGGGTCGTCGCTTTCGACCAGCTGCAGTTCCGCGGTGCCGCCGCCGAACAATTCCGTGAACAGATGCTGGAAGTGCTTGTTCACCTGCTCGAAGGATGACAGCAGCCGCTCGCGCGCCTCGCGGTTGAGGCTGGCGATGCCGAGGCGCAGCTTCTTGATCGCCTCGACCAGGTCGTCGCGCTCGGTGGTCAATGTGGTGTGCTGCGTCTCGATCTCGCGCAATTCCTCCTCGGCGCGCAGATTGACGGCGCCGAGCCGTTCGCGCTCGCGCCGCAGCCGTTCCAGCGTCGCCTCGATGTCGGCGACCTCGGGCAAAGCTGCGCCGGGCTTGAGCCCGGCCAGCTCGGCAAGGCCGGCCGGCTCGATTTCCAGCATGTCGTGGATTTCACGGGCGATATCGGACAAGACGGCGCTTGGCGCCTTCGAAGCGTTCCTCGGCGCGGCCGAGCGCCTCGCGCGCGGCGCTGGCTGCTTCCAATGCGGCGCGGGCGTCGCGGTCGGCCTGGGCCAGCGCGTTTTCCGCGTCCTGCAGTCGGTCGGCGCAGGCGCGGCGTTCGGCTTCGGCCTTTTCGACTTCGCCGATCAGGGCCTGACGCTTGCCGGCGAACACCTGCGGCGCGTTTTCGAGTTCCGTGCGGTCGTGCTTGGCCTGCGCGATGCGCTCATCGAGCGTGGCGATCTGGTTGCGTGCGCCGCCCTGCCGCTCGAGCCAGCCGGCCTTGTCGGCGGCAAGCGCCGAAAGCCTGCGGTCGGCCAGTTCCGCCTCGCGCACGATCGCCTGCTGCTCGGCATGCACCTCGGCGAGCCGCGTGCGCTTTCCTGCAATATCGTCGCGCACGTTCGTGAGCTTCGCTTCCAGTTCGCCGGCATGGGCAAGCTTGGTGATGGCGCGCTCGGCCTCGGCCTTGCCGGCGACGGCTTCATCGCGGCTCGTGGCAAGGCGCGTGCGTGCTTCGGCCAGCGCCGACAGCCGCGCCGCCTGGCGGTTGAGGTCGCGCTCGCGCGTGCGCGTTTCGGTCTCCGAGGTGCTGGCGGCGTCAAATGCGGCCTGCGCCGATTGCAGCGCCTTGCGCTTCTCGTCAACCTCGGCGCGCGCTATCGCCAGTTCGCCGTCGATCTCGGCAAAGCGGCTGCGTTGCGCGAGCCTGCGCGCCGCGCCGGTTTGCGCGTGCGCCGCCGCGACGAAACCATCCCAGCGCCACAAGTCGCCTTCGCGCGTCACCAGCCGCTGGCCGGCCTTGAGCGAGGGGCTAAGGCGCGCGCCCGTCTCGCGCTCGACGACGCCGATCTGCGCCAGCCGCCGGGCAAGCTGCGACGGCGCCTTGACGTAACGCGCCAGCGGCTCGACGCCGGCCGGCAAAGCGGGATCGGCGGCATCGGCTGAGACGGCGCTCCAGTGCATCGGCGCCGAAGCGTCGACCGGCGCGTCGAGATCGTCGCCCAGGGCCGCGCCGAGCGCCTTCTCGTAGCCTTTCTCAACGGAAATATGGTCGATCACCGGCGGCCACAGATTGCGCGTTTCCAGCGACAGCATCTTGGCCAGCGTCTTGGCTTCGGTTTCCAGCCGCTGCGCGCGCTTTTCCGCCTCGCTCAAGGCGGCCTGCGCGGCCTCAGCTTCGGCGCGCGCGTTATTGCGCGCGGCTTCGGCGGCGACGGCGGCGGCTTCGGCTTCGGTCAAGGCTGCCTGCGCGCCTTCGACCGCGGCGGCGAGCGGGACATTGTCGGCGCTTTGCAGCGTCGCCAGTTCGCGCTCGATGGCCTCGATTTCGCCGCTGATCCTGGCGATGCGCTCGCCGTTGTCGCGTGCGGAAGTCTCGAACTGGTGGCGCTGCGCGGCAAGAGCGGCGAGCGCGGTGGTGAGATCGGAGAACACCTTCTCCGCGGCGTTAAGTTCGCCTTCGGCTTCGCTGACACGCGCATCGACGCCGCTGCGGCGGCCGGCATTTTCGCGCGCTTCGGCGCGGATCGTCTCTTCCTCGGCGGCAAGCCGGGCAAGGGCCGCTTCGGCGTCGGCGGCGAGCTTTTTTTCGCGCTCGATATCGGCGGCGAATTGCACGAGCCGCAGGTCAAGCTCGGCGATGCGGTCCTTGGCACGCGCTTCCTCACGGTCGAGGTCCTGCTGCGCGACGGTGAGCCGGTGCAGCGCCGCGCCGGCGCGGGCTTCCGCCTCGCGCAGCTCGGGGAGCGATGCGGCGGCAAGCGCCTGGCGTTTTGAGGCTTCGGCTTCCTCGCCGGTGCGGTCGGCCACCTCGCGCACGCCGAGGTCTTTGGCTCGCTCGGCTTCCGCGACCTCAGCGTTGGCGGCGCTCCAGCGCAGATGGAACAACGTTGCTTCCGTCTTGCGCACCTGCGCCGAGACGGTGCGGTAGCGGATCGCCTGCCGCGCCTGCTTTTTCAGGCCGTCGATCTGCGCGGCGAGCTGCCCGATCACGTCCTCGAGACGCAGCAGGTTGGTCTCCGCACCTTTCAATCGCAGTTCGGCTTCGTGGCGGCGCGCGTGCAGGCCGGCAACGCCGGCGGCTTCCTCGAGCACGCGGCGGCGCTGTTCGGGCTTGGCCTGGATGATCTCGCCGATGCGGCCCTGATGCACCAGCGCCGGCGAGCGGGCGCCGGTGGAGGCGTCGGCAAACACGATCTGCACGTCGCGAGCGCGCACTTCGCGGCCGTTGATGCGGTAGCTGGAGCCCGCTTCGCGCTCGATACGGCGGGCTATTTCCAGGGTCTCCTGGTCGTTGAACGCCGACGGCGCCGAGCGCGACGAATTGTCGATCGAAATCGCCACTTCGGCGTTGTTGCGCGCCGGTCGGTTGGTGGAACCGGAGAAGATCACCTCGTCCATCGAGGAGGCGCGCATGGATTTGTACGAGCTCTCGCCCATCACCCAGCGCAACGCTTCAACCAGATTGGATTTGCCGCAGCCGTTCGGCCCGACCACGCCGGTCAATCCCGGCTCGATCAGAAAATCGGTCGGCTCGACGAATGACTTGAAGCCGAGCAGGCGCAGGCGCGTGAGCTTCATGACTTAGAACTTTTGTGTTCGCGCATTTTGGGAGATTGGAATTGCCCGATCATGCGCGTGGCCGAAGCGAATCGGGCTTGTCAAGGATTTCATTAGCAGATTCGAGCCTGTTCCGGCGGCCCAGAGGCATGTATCTCGCGTCGGGGCGGAGAATGAATCGGCACGCGCGCCGGAGCAACAGCGGCGCGGCCGTATCGGCCGGTTTTCCCCGGACTTTCAGTAGTTTAGACGGCCAGCCGGCGCCGGGTCGGCCGGATTCCAGCGCCGGCCCAAGGCAAAAAAGGCCAAAAAACCCTTATGCCTTCTTGAGATAGGGGTCGATCGCCTTGGCCATGTCCTCGATAGTCATGGCGCCGGTGTGCATCTCGCCGTTGATAAAGAAAGTCGGCGTGGAGCTCACCTTAAACGCGCTCACGGCGCGCGAGCGGACCTTTTCGATGCCGTCAAGAATTTGCTGATTCGCCAGGCACGCATCGAATGTCTGCTCGGTGAAGCCGGCCTGCTTGGCGATGGCGAGCAGCGGCGGCACCGGCTTTTCCACGGCCCAGGTGCGCTGCTGCTTGAACAGCGTATCGACCAAAGCGAAATATTTGGCGTGGTCGTCCTTGCCGGCGCAGCGCGCCAGCATGAAGGCGGCGGCGGCGAGATTGTCGAGTGGAAATTCGCGGAAAATATATTTCACTTTTCCGGTGTCGATATATTGCTTCTTCAGTTCCGGAAACGTCGTCTCCTGGAAATGCGCGCAATGCGGGCAGGTCGCCGACGCGTATTCGATCACGGTCACCGGCGCCTTGTCGGAGCCCATGATCATGTCGGGCAGGGCTTCCGGTTTCATCAGTTCGGCGGTGTCGACCTTGTCCTCCGCGAGCGCCACGCCGCCGAGCCGGGACAGCGCCGAGCTGCCGAGCAGCGCCAGCGAAAGCGTCAATACGACGCTGCCTTTGTTGAATTCACGCCGGGTGATCTGCACTTGGGGCTCCCTGGGGCTTAACGCCGGTCCGAATGGCTTTCGCTAGCTAGAAACCCGGATTGTGGCAATGGCGGGCCGTCCTGCCAAGCCTTTGGTGCGTCTCACTTTCGCTTGATCGCCGCGCCCAGGCGGCCAAGCGCTTGGCGCAGATCCTCGTCCTCGATGGCGGGGAGGCCTTCGGCAATCCGCGCCGCCACGGCTGGATCGGGCGGCGGCGGTCGGTTTTGCCCGCTGGCGGCGGCGCAAAGGCGCCTGGCGCAACGCAATGCGGCCGATCGCCTGCCAGCCAAAGAAGCGGTTGACGCGCTCCAGGATGACCGCCGCAAGATGCTGAATTTCGAGCGCCACCGGGCCTTCCACCCGCAGCACCAAAGTGGCCGGTTCCGCCGTCTCCGCTTCGGCATGGCGCGGCCAGGCGATCTTCATCGGCTCGCTGTGGGCGGCGATCTCCGGTCCGGCGATGTCGGCCCAGCGCGCGATGATTTCGGTCGAGGCGAACCCCTGCGTTTTCAGGGTGTCGTTCAAGGTGGCGCCGAGGAAGTCTGAAAGCGGCCGGGGAAAACTGCGGGCGGGCTTGCTCATGGGGGTGCCACTCATGCCAGTGTTGGCGCCATGACCGTAGCAGTCCGCACGCTCGCGCGAAAGAAAGCGGTGCCCGATCCGCACGCTTTGCTCGCCTGGTACGACCGCCACCGGCGCGTGCTGCCGTGGCGGGCCAGGCGCGGCGAGCGGGCGGACCCGTACAACGTCTGGCTGTCGGAAATCATGCTGCAGCAGACGACGGTCAAGGCGGTCGCGCCCTATTACGCGCGCTTTCTTGGCCGCTGGCCAACGGCGGAGGCCCTAGCCGCGGCGAGCCTCGACGACGTGCTGCGCGGCTGGGCAGGCCTTGGCTATTACGCCCGCGCGCGCAATCTGCACGCCTGCGCCCGTCAAGTCGTTGCGCGACATGGCGGCGTTTTTCCGCGCGACCTCGAAGGCTTGCGCGCGTTGCCCGGCATCGGCGAGTACACGGCTGCCGCGATTGCTGCGATCGCGTTCGATGTTGCCGCAGTGCCGGTGGACGGCAATGTCGAGCGCGTTGTGGCGCGGCTGTTCGCAGTGGAAGAGACGTTGCCCGCGGCGAAACCGGACATCAAGCAACTCGCCGCGTCGCTTTTGCCGGCAAATCGCTCGGGCGATTTCGCGCAGGCGCTGATGGATCTCGGCGCCACGATCTGCTCGCCCAAACGTCCGGCCTGCTCCTTGTGTCCGTGGAGCGACGCGTGCGCGGCGCGCATGCGTGGCGATCAGGAGACGTTCCCGCGCAAGGCGCCAAAGCGCGAGGGCAGGCTACGGCGCGGCGCCGCCTTCGTCGCGTTGCGCGCGGACGGGCGCATGCTGCTGCGCCGGCGGCCGGAAAAAGGTCTGCTTGGCGGCATGAGCGAAGTGCCCGGCAGCGAGTGGGCGCATGACTTCGACATCAAAAAAGCGCTTGCCGCCGCGCCAAGCTTTCGCCGGCAGCCGAAATGGCAAAAGCTGCCCGGCGCGGTCGATCACGTTTTCACGCATTTTCCGCTGCGATTGACGGTATTCCTTGCTCACTTTCCGCGCCCGACAACGGCGCCGGCCGGGATGCGCTGGGAGCGCATTGCAAATTTGCCCGGCGAGGCCTTGCCCAATGTCATGCGCAAGGTCATTGCTCATGCGCTAAAAGAGGGGCAAGCAAAGAAAAAAAGCCCCGACCAAGAAGGCTAAAAAGTACGCCAAGAGAGACAAAATGTCTGACCAGTGGACGCCGACCCTGCGCTATCCCGATCCTTACGTCACCGCGCTTGATCCGTGCTTCAACAAATACAAGCTGCCGCTGGCGAGCGTGGAACGCCTCTATACCGGGGCGCGCTGGAGCGAGGGCCCGGTCTGGTTCGGCGATCTGCGCTGCGTGATCTGGAGCGACATTCCCAACAACCGCATGTTGAAGTGGGATGAGGAAACAGGCAGCGTCGGCGTGTTCCGCAAGCCGTCCAACAATGCGAACGGCAATACCCGCGACCGGCAGGGCCGGCTCGTCACCTGCGAGCATCTGACGCGCCGCGTCACCCGTACCGAGATCGACGGCGCCATCACAGTGATCTGCGACCGCTTCGAGGGCAAGCGGCTCAACTCTCCCAATGACATCGTGGTGAAGTCGGACGGCTCGATCTGGTTCACCGATCCGCGCTTCGGTATTCTCGCCAATTACGAAGGCGAAATGGCCGAGTCGGAATTGCCGATGAACGTCTATCGCGTCGACGGCAAGAGCGGCGCCGTCACCGTGGTGGCCGACGGCATCAATGCGCCGAACGGGCTTGCCTTCTCGCCCGACGAGAAAAAACTCTACATCGTGGAGTCCCGCGCCGAGCCGCGCACCATTTTGAGCTACGACGTGGCGCCTTCGGGCGACAAGATTTCCAACCGCAAGCTGCTCATCGATTCAGGCCCGCACGGCACGCCGGACGGCTTCCGCGTCGACATCGACGGCAATCTTTGGTGCGGCTGGGGCATGACTCCGGAACTCGACGGCGTGCGCGTATTCACGCCACAGGGTGAGCCGATCGGCCATATCGCTTTGCCGGAACGCTGCGCCAATGTGTGCTTCGGCGGTCGCCTGCGCAACCGGCTGTTCATGGCGGCGGCGCATTCGCTTTATTCGCTTTACGTCAACACGCAAGGCGTGGCCGGCGGCTAGCGCCAGGCTTAAATGGCCGGAATGCCCGCCGCCGCGACCAGCAACGCATCTTCCGCCCGCTCGCTGCGATCTGGACGCGTTAGCTTGCGCGCCGCAGCCTTACGGTTGATCTTGCGTTTGGCGATGGCGCCTAATTTTTTGTCCGTCGCTTTCTCTTCCTTGAGGTTCATGTTGAGAACCTTGGCGGCGTCGTTGCGACCGAGCAGCTTTGCCCAGGCGACCAGCGTCCCGTAGCGGGTCATCTCGTAATGCTCGACGGCCTGCGCCGCCGCGATCAGCGCGGCGTTGAGGATCATCTTGTCGTCGATCTCGCCGGCGATTTCATTGGCCTCTTCGAGAATGCCGTCGATGGCCGGGCATTTGGTGCCCTGCGGCACCGATTTGATCATCTTGAACACGCGTTTGAGCCGCTGGATCTGCCCCTTGGTCTGGCTGAGGTGCGTCCGGAAGCCCTTCTTGAGCTCCGGGTCGGACGCCTTTTTGACCATGTCCGGCAGCGACTTCTGGATCTGGTGTTCGGCGTAATAGATGTCCTGCAGCGCGTGCACGAACAGTTGGTCGAATGTGTCGATATCGGATGAAAACCAGCCCATAGTCTTGTCTCCCTAGCGTTAGGTCCTCCGATAAGTCTTTGCCGGCTGGTGAGTTCCCAAAGGCCGCAAAGACGGCTAGGAAATCGTCTGGATTTTTGTAGGGGAAATCACATGGCAATCACCCGCAAGGAAGTCGGCGCCCGCATGAGCCAGGTCGTGGTGCATGGCGACACGGTCTATCTCGCCGGCATCGTGGCGCAGGCCAACAAGGGCAAAAGCGTTACCGAGCAGACCAAGGAAATTGTCGCCACCATCGACAAATATCTCGCCTCTGTCGGCAGCGACAAGACCAAGCTGCTCAGGGCGAATATCTGGATCACCGACATGTCAACTTTCGCCGAGATGAACGCGGTGTGGGATGCCTGGGTGTCGCCCGGCAATACGCCGGCGCGCGCCTGTGTCGAAGCCAAGCTCGCCGCGCCCGACTACAAGGTCGAGATTATGGTGGTGGCGGCGAAGTGAGCGCTCTTCGCGCTCATCCCCGCGAAAGCGGGGATCCAGCGTGTCGCAGAAAACTTTGTTAGAGGACGCGTCAATGGCATTCGATTTCGCCTCGCTCGTTCCGGCCGGTTCGCCCGCGCCCGCGTTAAAATGGAAACCGCCGGGAAAATACAACTTCACCTTCGGCAACAACGACCCGGACGGATTGGCGGTCGATGACCTGAAGGCCTCACTGCAAAAGGTGCTCGCGAGCGACGGCCGCAGGCTGTCGGACTATCGCCTGCACATGGGGCCGCAAGGGTTCAAGCCGCTGCGCGAATTCCTCGTCAAAAAGCTCAAGCGCGACGCCGGCATCGAATGCACGGCCGACGACATCGTGCTCACCTCCGGCTCGCTGCAGGGGCTCGATCTTATCAACGGCGCGCTGCTCGCGCCCGGCGATACCGTCATCTGCGAGGAGGATTGCTACGAAGGCACCATCAACCGCTACACGCGGCGCGGCGTCAACGTCGTGGCCATTCCGCTGGACCAGGGCGGCATGCGCATGGATCTTCTGGAGAAAGCGCTCGCCGGCCTGAAAGCCAAAGGCGTGCGGCCGAAATACATCTACACGATTGCGACGGTGCAGAATCCGACCGCGACAATTCTCGACGAGGGCCGTCGCAGGAAGCTGCTCGAATTGGGCGAAGCCTACAACGTGCCGATCTTCGAGGACGACTGCTACGCGGACCTAACCTGGAGCGGCAAGCGGCCGCCGGCGATCTATGGGATGAGCAAGTCCGGCAACGTCATCCACATCGGCTCGTTCTCCAAGACCATCGCGCCGGCGCTGCGCGTCGGCTTCATCGTCGCGCCCTGGTCGGTCCTGTCGCACATTCTGCCGTTGAAGACCGATGCCGGCTCGGGCGGGCTCGAGCAGATGATGCTCGCCGACTACTGCGAGGCGCATTTTGCCGAGCATGTGCCGCAACTACGCAACCGATTTAAGGCCAAGCTCGACACGCTGATCGCAGCCCTCAACGAGCAGTTCGGCACCGCGGCCGAATTCGATTATCCGCCGGGCGGCATATTCCTCTGGGTCAAGCTGCCGGACAATGTCGATGCGATGAAGCTGCGCGACAAGGCGCTCGCCGCCGGCGTCGTCATCAATCCGGGGCCGGAATGGTCGGTCAACAAGGCGCACAGCAAGAGCCGCATCCGGCTCTGCTTTGCCAGCCCGACGCATGAGGAAATCAAGGAAGGCATCGCGGTGCTGGCCGAGGTCTGCCGCAAGGAATTCGGCGTGCCGGCGCGCAGCGCCAATGTCGAGCGGCGGGTCGGGGCCTGATGGCCGACTTCGGCATTCTAGCGATCTTTAACGACGCAGCTCCCGGCCGCGAAGCCGACCTCGACGCCTGGTTTCAGGGCGAGCATCTGGTCGAACGGATGGGTGTGCCCGGCTTTCTTTACGGGCGACGCCACCGGGCGATATCCGGCGCGTCCGCCTTCTTCAATTTTTATCTGGTCGAGTCTCCCGCGGTGCTTACCTCGAAGCCCTATCTGGAGCGGCTCGACAACCCGACGTTGCTGACCAAGAAAATCATGTCGGGGATTATGACCAACATGAACCGCACGGTCTGCCGCCGCACGCTGCGGCGCGGCCCGTTTCGCGGGGCGTATGCGGTGACGGTGCGCTTCGACGTGGCGCCCGATGAAGGCAAACTCGCCGTGTTGCTCGACCAGTTGGTCGCCGACACCAATATCGCCGGCGGCGAAATCTGGATCGCCACCAATTCCGCGGGCCAGCCGGTGTCGATGGAGGAAAAACTGCGCGGCGGCGATAAGAAGATCAAGGGTGCGCTGATGGTCGACACGTTGCGCCAGGCCGATGCCGAGGCGCATGGGGTAAAATTAACGAAGCAATTCCCGGACGCCGAGGTCGGCGTGTTCCGCGTGCTGAGCGAGATCGGGCGAGGGGACTTGTGATGAAGCAGCTTGTGCCGCTGGCGGAGACGATCGCCGCGCGCCTGATCGCGCGCAAGGAGACCATCGCCGCTGCCGAATCCTCGACCGGCGGGCTGATCGCGGCGGCTTTGCTCAGCGTTCCCGGCGCGTCGGCCTACTTTCTCGGTGGCGCCGTGGTCTATACCAAGTCGGCGCGCGTGGCGCTTCTCGGCATCACCGACAAGGATATGGAGGGGATGCGCGCCGCGACCGAAGCCTATTCGCTGATGATTGCGCGGCGCGTGCGCGAGCGGCACGGCGCCACCTGGGGCCTTGGCGAAACCGGCGCCACGGGGCCGACCGGCAACCGCTATGGCGATCCGGCCGGGCACACCTGCATAGCGGTCGCAGGGCCCACCGAGCGCGCGATTACCTTGCGCACCGGCAGCGCCGACCGGCAGTCCAACATGGACGCCTTCGCCAGGCGCGCGCTCGAGCTTTTGATCGAAGTGATACCGGCGAAGTAGCGGCTATTCCGCCGCTTCCGCCATTTCCGAACGCACTATGGCGCGGAAAGTGTCGATCGAGCGCAGGCCCTTCGGCGTCTCGACGTGCCAGAAGGCCCAGCCATTGCAGGCTTCGAGCCCCTGCGCCAGCGCGCCTATCTTGTGGATCGAGCCGACATGTTCCCCCAAGGACACCGCCCCGTCGGCGCGCACCAGCGCCCTGTGGCGCTTCTTGGCGTCAACCAGTCTGGCACCCGGTGTCACCAGCCCGCGTTCGATCAGCGCCGAAAACGCAACGCGTGGCGCCTCACGCGCGGTGATGAACGGGGCGAGCGCCGGCGCTTCGAGCAACTTGGTGGCGGCGATGCGCTTTTCCGCGGCCTTGGCGTAAGCCGCGTCCTGCTCGCAGCCGACGAAGCGGCGGCCGAGGCGTTTGGCCACCGCGCCGGTCGTACCGGTGCCGCAGAACGGGTCGAGTACCAGGTCGTCGAGCCGCGAACTTGACAGCAGCACGCGGGCGAGCAGCGCTTCCGGCTTCTGCGTGGGATGCAGCTTCTTGCCGTCGCGGCCCTTGAGCCGCTCCTCGCCGGTACACAGCGGCAGCGTCCAGTCGGAGCGCACCTGCACGTCCTCGTTGCCCGCCTTCAAGACTTCATAGTTGAACGTATAGCCCTTGGCGCCCGGCTCGCGCGTCGCCCAGATCATCGTCTCATGCGCGTTGGTGAAGCGGCGGCCGCGAAAATTCGGCATCGGATTGAGCTTGCGCCAGATCACGTCGTTGAGGATCCAGAAGCCTATGTCCTGCATGATCGAACCGACACGGAAGATGTTGTGATAGGAGCCGATCACCCAGATGGTGGCGGCGGGCTTCATCACGCGGCGGCAGGCGGTGAGCCAGCGCTTGGTGAAATCGTCGTAAGCCTGAAAGCTCGCGAACTTGTCCCAGTGGTCGGTAACCGCATCGACGTGCGAATTGTCCGGGCGCTTGAGATCGCTGGCGAGCTGGAGATTGTAGGGCGGGTCGGCGAACACCAGATCGACGCTGTCGGCCGGCAGTTTCGACATCTCATCGACGCAATCGCCGACGAGGACGCGGTGATGTGGAGTCTCTGAAACTCCACGGGGCGCCCTTTCGGGCGCCCCGCGACGCGACACAACCATGACTTAGAACTCTGACTCAGGCGACGCGGTCGGCGACGCGGGACCTACAGCCGACAGGCCGGCACTATGGGTCGGCAAGGTGAAGAAACGGCTAACGAAAAAGCGCCGCAACTCGGCAAATTCTGCCTATTTAACTGGAGGTTAGCGAGCATCGCGCGTGCCAAAACAAGACAGCGGATTGGACGCCACAGGCACATTCGGCAATGATCCTGAGGCCGTTTTGCAAGGGGCTTTACATGCGTTGGGATGACTTTCGCCGTAGCGACAATGTCGAGGACGACCGTGAGGGCGGCGGAGGTCCTGGCGGCGGATTCGGCTTGCCGATTGGTGGCGGCGGGCTCGGCATCGGCGCGGTGCTGGTGCTCGGCGTAATTGGCTGGGCGCTCGGCATCGATCCAAGCCTGCTGATTGGTGGAGCGGAGATCCTGACTGGCGGTGGCTCGGGTTATCAGCAACAACAACCTTATCGCCAGCCGGCACCGAGCACGGGCGCACCTTCAGACCGGACCGGCCAGTTCGTCGCCGCGGTGCTCGGCAACACCGAGGACGTATGGACCGAGATCTTCCGCGCCAGCGGCATGCAATACCGCCCGGTGCCGCTGCGGCTTTACCGCGGCGGCGAGGAGGGTGGGTGCGGATTTGCGCAAGCCGCGATGGGGCCGTTCTATTGTCCGCGCGACCAGCGCATCTATCTCGACACGTCTTTCTTCAGCGACATGCAGACGCGATTCCATGGCTGCAGCGGCAAGGCCTGCGAATTCGCGGAGGCCTACGTGATTGCGCACGAGGTCGGCCATCACGTGCAGGACCTGCTCGGCGTCTTGCAGAAGGCGCATTCGGCGCAGAGTGCCGCCGGCGGCAAGACAGCGGCAAACGCAATCCAGGTACGCGTCGAATTGCAGGCCGATTGCTTCGCCGGCGTGTGGGCGCAGCATTCCGACCAGCGCTGGAAATCGCTGGAAGCGGGTGACATCGAGGCGGCGTTGCAGACTGCGGCGGCGATCGGCGACGATCGCCTGCAGAAGCAGTCGCGCGGCTATGTCGTGCCGGATTCTTTCACGCACGGCACTTCGGCGCAGCGCCAACGCTGGTTCACCGCCGGCTTCAAAGGCGGCAAGGTATCGAGCTGCGACACCTTTACTGCGGCGCAGCTTTAGAAAGGCGTGAAATGCCCGGCATCGACAATACCCGACAATTCGTGCCGCTGAAAATCGCGGTGCTCACCGTGTCCGATACGCGTGCGGCGGCCGACGATAAATCCGGCGCCACGCTCGCCGACCGCATCCGCGTCGCCGGCCACAAGCTCGCCGAGCGCGCAATCGTCAAGGACGAGGTGAGGGCGATCCGGCAAAGGCTTAAGGCCTGGATCGAGGACAAGTTCATCGACGTCATCATCACCACCGGCGGCACCGGCTTTACCGGCCGCGATGTGACGCCGGAGGCCGCCGAGCCGCTGTTCGAGAAGCGCATGGACGGTTTTGCCACCATGTTTCTCATGGTGAGCGAGAAGAAGATCGGCACCTCGGCGATCCAGACCCGCGCCACCGCGGGCGTCGCCAACGCAACTTACATTTTCTGCCTGCCTGGCTCGCCTGGCGCCTGCAAGGACGCCTGGGACGAGATCCTGGTGCACCAACTCGATTACCGCTACCGGCCGTGCAATTTCGTCGAGATCCTGCCGCGGCTCGACGAGCATTTGCGGCGGCCCAAGGCAAAGGGGGCGACGGCCTAGCGGCTATGTTAGGCTAGGCGTGCGTGGGGGTTGGGATGTCGTTACAGCCGGATTCCGACTTAGGCGGCAGCACGCTGGCCGAGCTCAAGGCCGCGCTCGATCAGCTTACGCGCGAGCGCGACGAGGCGCTCGGGCAGCAGGCGGCCACCGCCGAAGTCCTCAAGGTCATCAGCCGTTCGGCCGTCGATCTCCCGGCGGTGCTCGATACTTTGCTCGCTTCTGCGTCAATCCTCGCCGAGGCGGATATCGGCACCATCCGCTACCAAGACGGTGCCGCCTTCCGTCTGGCCGCGACCTATGGCTGCGCGCCGGAGTGGCGCGAGCATTTCGCGCGCTATTCGATGAAGCCCGACCGCGGCTCGGTGTTCGGACAGACGATCCTCAAAGGCGGCACGGTCCATATTCCGGACGTGCTTGCTGATCCCGACTACGCGCGGCCGGACGCACAAAAGCTGATGAACCTGCGCGCCGCGCTCGGCGTGCCGCTGATCCGCGACGGAAAGGTGTTCGGCGTGGTGAATTTGTTTCGCAGGTCGCCGCGGCCTTTTACGGCAAAGCAGATCGCGCTGGTCGAGACCTTCGCCGACCAGGCGGTGATCGCCATCGAAAACGAGCGGTTGTTCGAGGCCGAGCAGCGGCGCAGCGCCGAACTAGCAGAATCGCTGTCGCAGCAGACCGCCACCGCCGACGTGCTCAAGGTCATCAGCCGCGAGACCTTCGATCTGCAGGCGGTGCTGAATACGCTGGTCGAGTCGGCCGCGCGGCTTTGCGAGGCCTACGATTCGCTTATTTTCCTGCGGCACGACGATCGGCTTCGCATCCAGGCACATCACGGCCCGATCGGCGCCGATTTCAGCAACTACGTCATCGGGCGCGGCTGGGTGACCGGACGGGCTTTTGTCGATCAATTGCCGATCCACGTGCACGACCTGACCGCCTCCGCGGATTTTCCCGACGGCCGGGAAATGGCGATTCGCAACGGTCACCGGACGATCTTCGCTGTTCCTCTGCTACGGCAAAAAGAATCGATTGGCGTCCTCACGATTCGCCGCTTCGAGGTCAAGCCGTTCACCGAAAAGCAAATCGAACTGGTCAAGACCTTCGCCGACCAAGCGGTGATCGCGATCGAAAACGTGCGGCTGTTCGAGGCCGAGCAGCAGCGCACCAACGAACTGCGCGAGTCGCTGGCACACCAAACCGCCACCTCAGACATTCTCGCTTCGATCAGCGGGTCGATGACGGATACAAAGCCGGTCTTCGATGCGATCGTGCGCAACCTGCGGCGCCTGTTCGGCACCAGCTTCAGCGTCGGTGTCACCGTTGTTGCACGGTCAAACGATCGATATGCCGGCCGCGGACGGGGTCGCCGGATTCGAAAGAGTGACGGAAACCTTTCCGCGGCCGCTCGACGACGCGACGGTGGGCGGCCAGGCAATGCTCACAAAACAGTCACGCAGTATTCCCCTGTGGTCGACAACTCCGCGCCTTTCACCCGCGGCCCAGCAGATCGCGCGCGACACCGGATACAATTCGATCATCGCCGCGCCGATGATTCGAGAGGGCAACGTCGTCGGCGCCATTGCCTGTCGCCCATCGCGAGCAGCGGGTTTTCAATGAGAAGAGGTCGCGCTGATCAAGGCGTTCGCCGACCAGGCGGTGATCGCGATCGAGAACGTGCGGCTGTTCGACGACGTGCAAAAGCGTAGCGAGGAGCTTTCCGAGTCGCTGGAGCAGCAGACGGCGACGTCTGAGGTTTTGACCGTCATTTCAAGCTCGCCCGGCGATTTGCAACCAGTGTTCAACGCCATGCTGGAAAACGCCATGCGCATTTGCGATGCGAAATTCGGCATCGTATTCAATTTCGAGAACGGCGCCTTTTCCGCGGCAGCCTCGCGCGGCGTACCGCCCGCATTTGCCGAATTTTGCCGCGAGCCGCGCGTCTGGGCGCCAGATACCGGCATGGGGCGCCTCCCGGCCGACAAGGAGGCCGTCCACATTCACGATCTGCGCGCAGGCAGCGCCTACGCGAAAAAAGATCCGGGCCGCATGGCGGCCGCCGAAATTGGCGGCGCACGCACCGCCGCTCATTGTGCCCATGGTCAAGGAAGGCATGCTTGTCGGCGCGTTCAGCATCTATCGCCAGGAGGTGCGCCCGTTCACCGCCAAGCAGATCGAACTGGTGACAAATTTCGCCGCGCAGGCCGTCATCGCCATCGAGAACACGCGGCTGCTCAGCGAGTTGCGCGAGTTGCTGTCGCAGCAGACGGCCACCGCCGACGTGCTCAAGGTCATCAGCCGCTCGACCTTCGACCTGCAGGCGGTGCTCGACACGCTGGTCGAGTCGTCTTCGCGGCTCTGCGACGCCTACGACTCGATAATTCTCCTGCGCAATGGCGAAAAGCTCAGCCTTAAAGCGCACCACGGTGCGATCCCCGTAGACTTCGCCGATTGGGCGATTAATCGCGATTGGGTCACGGGACGAGCATTTGTCGACCGCGAGGCAATTCATATTCACGATCTGTCTGTTGACGAGTCGTTCCCCACCGGCAGCGACATGGCGACGCGATTGGGCTTCCGGACGATCCTTTCGGTACCCTTGCTGCGGGAAGACGAGGCCATCGGCGTTATCACGATCCGCCGCTCCGAAGTGAGGCCGTTCACCGACACGCAGATCGAACTGGTCAAGACCTTCGCCGACCAGGCGGTCATCGCCATCGAGAATGTGCGGCTGTTCGAGGAGGTGCAGGCGCGCACCGCGGAGTTGTCCGAGTCGCTGGAGCAGCAGACGGCGACTTTAAAGGTGCTGGAGGTCATCAGTGCTTCGCCTGGCGAACTCAAGCCGGTATTTGACACGATGCTGGCAAACGCCACTCGCATCTGTGAAGCCAAGTTCGGCACTTTGATGCTGCGCGAAGGCGACGGCTTTCGAGCCGTTGCTCTTCATGGAGGGACTGCGGCCTATGCCGAGGAGCGGCAACGCGATCCTGTGATCCGGCCGGGGCCGAACGTCCCTGTGGCGCGGGCCGCCAGTACCAAGCAGGTGCAGCACGTCGTCGACATGAGAACCGAGCACGCTTATGCCGAACGCGACCCGGCCATCGTTACGATGATCGAAACGGCGGGTGCGCGGACTTTGCTCGCGGTGCCGATGCTCAAGGACGATCAGGCGGTTGGCGCGATCATCATCTACCGCCATGAGGTGCGCCCGTTTACTGGCAAACAGATTGATCTGGTAAAGAATTTTGCCGCCCAGGCCGTCATCGCCATCGAGAACACGCGGCTCTTGAGCGAGTTGCGCGAAATCCTTGGACCAGCAAACCGCCACCTCGGAAGTTCTGAAGGTCATTTCGAGTTCTCCTGGCGCGCTCGAACCGGTGTTCCAGGCGATGCTGGAAAATGCCACCCGCATTTGCGAGGCGAAGATCGGCATCCTGTGGGCGTTCGAGGATGGCGCCTACAGGGCCATTTCCATGCTCGGCATCTCGCCGGCCTATGCCGAATACCTCAAGCGTGGGCCGTTCCGGCCTGGGCCGGAAACCGGCTTGGGCCGTGTCGCCAACGGGCAGCAGACCGTCCACATCGTCGATACGCTCGCCGAGCAGGCATACGCCGACCGCGACCCCTTCCGCATCGCCACCGCCGAACTCGGCGGAGCGCGAACGCTTCTCAACGTGCCGATGTTCAAGGAAGGAAAGCTGATCGGCGCCATCGGCATCTACCGTCAGGAAGTTCGCCCCTTCACCGACAAGCAGATCGAGCTGGTCACGAACTTCGCCGCGCAGGCGGTCATCGCCATCGAGAACACGCGGCTGCTCAACGAACTGCGTGAATCGCTGGCGCAGCAGACGGCGACATCGGAGGTGTTGAAAGTCATCTCTAGCTCGCCGGGCGCGCTGGAGCCGGTATTCGAGGCGATGCTGGAAAACGCGACGCGCATCTGCGAAGCGGAACTGGGTACCTTGTTCTTGCATGAAGCCACTGGCTTCCGTGCCGTGGCCATACACGGCGACTCTCCCTACACGAAATCGTACCGGCGGCAATCGCTTGTCGACATGCGCGACCACCCGGGCACGCCGCTCGACCGGCTGACAAAAACCAAAACGCTGATCCATATTCGCGACCTTCGGCTTGAGCAAAGCTATCTCGACGGCGACCCGGTCATCGTATCGCTGGTCGAAACCGCCGGCGCGCGCACCCATCTCGTCGTGCCTATGATCAAGGACGAAGAACTCGTCGGCGCCATCGTCATCTACCGGCAGGAGGTGCGGCCGTTCGGCGACAAACAGATCGAGCTGGTGCAGAATTTCGCGGCTCAGGCCGTCATCGCCATCGAGAACACGCGCCTGCTCAACGAGTTGCGCCAGCGCACGGACGATCTTTCCGAGTCGCTGGAGCAGCAGACGGCAACCTCCGAAGTGTTGAGGATCATTTCCAGCGCCGGCGGCGAATTAAAGCCGGTTTTCGAAGCCATGCTGGAAAACGCGACACGGCTGTGCGGGGCGAAATTCGGCAATCTCTACCTCAGCGAGGGCGACAACTTCCGCACCACCGTGATGCACAATGTGCCGTCGGCCTTTGCCGAGATGCGCATGCGCGATCCGCTGGTGCGCCCTGAGCCGGGGAGCATGCTTCGCCGGGTCATCGATACCAGGAGGACGGTTCAGATTACGGACGCAACCAAAGAGCAGGCCTATATCGACCGGCAGTCGCGATTTGTCACCGCCGTGGAGCTTGGCGGATTCCGCTCCATGATCGCTGTGCCGATGCTCAGAGAAGACAATCTTATCGGAGCGATCATCATCTACAGGCCGGAAGTCGGGAATTTTTCCGACAAGCAGATTGATCTGGTGGAGAATTTCGCCGCGCAGGCGGTGATCGCCATCGAGAACGCGCGGCTGCTCGGCGAATTGCGCCAGCGCACCGACGACTTGACCGAGTCGCTGGAGCAACAGACCGCCACCGCTGACGTGCTCAAGGTCATCAGCCGCTCAACGTTCGATTTGCAGACCGTGCTCGACACGCTAACTCAGTCCGCCGCCAAGCTTTGCGCCGCCGACAAGGGCTACATCTTCCTGCGTGACGCGGACGTTTACCGGTTCAGTTCGAATTACGGCTTCTCGCCGGAAGCTGTACAGTACGCAAGGGAGCATCCATTGACGCCGACCCGGGAAAGCCAGACCGGGCGCGTCGCACTCACCGGTAAGGTCAGCCATATTGCGGACGTCCTCGCCGATCCGGACTACAAGGCGAGCGGCTATCAAAAGGCCTTCACCTATCGCACCAACCTCGGCGTGCCGCTATTGCGCGAGGGCACGACCATCGGCGTCTTTATCCTCACCCGCGACGAGGTGAACCCCTTCAGCGATAAGCAGATCGCGTTGGCGACCACCTTCGCCGACCAGGCGGTGATCGCCATCGAGAACGTGCGACTATTCGAGGAGGTGCAGAAGCGCACGGCCGACTCTGCAGGAGTCGCTCGAATACCAGACGGCGACCAGCGAAATCCTCACCGTGATCAGCCGCTCGCCGACCGACGCCAACCCGGTGTTCGACGTCATCGGCGAACGTGCGGAGAAGCTGTGCGCTGCAGACGTCAGTGTCGTGTCCATGGTTGACGGCGACCTGATCCGGCTCGCTTCAATCCATGGCGTGAGCAGCGAGGAGGCCGAGGCCGTGCGTAGAGTCTTTCCCTTGGGCCTGGACAGAGAGACGATCACCTCGCGCACGGTCCGCAGCGCCGTCGTCGTCCACGTGGCCGATGTCCTCACCGATCCTTCGTACGACACCAAGGGTGCCGCCCGCACCGCCGGGTATCGCGGCTGCCTCGGCGTGCCGATGATCCGCGACGGACGCGTGATCGGAACAATATTTGTGGGGCGCAAGACGCCGGGGCTTTATACCGATAGCCAGGTGCAGTTGCTCAAAACGTTCGCCGACCAGGCGGTGATTGCTATCGGCAATGTGCGGCTTTTCGAGGAGGTGCAAGAACGCACCGAGGACCTCCAGGAATCGCTGCAACAGCAGACCGCCACCGCCGACGTGCTCAAGGTGATCAGCCGATCCACGTTCGACTTGCCGACCGTGCTCGATGCGCTGCTGCGCTCGGCCGGCCGGCTGTGCGATGCCGATATGGGAGCGATCACGCAACGCAAGGGCGAAAATTTCTATCGTGCGGTCGCATATGGGCTGGAGCAGGGCTTTATCGACAGCGTCAAGGACGAGCCGGTTGAGCTAAGCCGCCACAGCGGCTCAGGCCGTGCCTTGCTCGAAGGCAAGGTCATTCAAATCGAAGACGTCGAGGTCGACCCTGAATACACGTGGGGGCAGGCACTGAAATTCGGGAAGTTTCGCACTTTGCTCGGCGTGCCTATGCTGCGCGATGGCATGCCGGCCGGCGTCTTGACGCTCATGCGCAAGCAGGTCCGGCCATTCACACAAAAGGAAATCGAGCTTGTCGCCACATTCGCCGACCAGGCGGCGATCGCCATTGAGAACGTGCGGCTGTTCGACGAAATCCAAGAGAAGAGCCGCCAGCTCGAGGAAGCGAGCAAGCACAAGTCGCAGTTCCTCGCCAATATGAGCCACGAGCTGCGCACGCCGCTCAACGCCATCCTCGGCTATACCGAGCTGATCGCCGACGGCGTCTATGGCGAAACGCCGGAAAAGGTGCAGACGACGATCCAGCGCATCATTACCAATGGCAAGCACTTGCTCGGGCTGATCAACGACGTGCTCGATCTGTCCAAGATCGAGGCCGGGCAGCTCACGCTCTCGCTCGCCGACTATTCGATGAAGGACGTGGTGCACGCGGTCTACGGCGCCGTCGAGCCGCTGGCGGCGGGAAAGAAGCTTGACTTCAAGGTCGAGATCGCGCCCGACCTGCCCACCGGCCACGGCGATGAGCGCAGGCTCACGCAAGTGCTGCTCAATCTCGTGGGCAACGCCATCAAGTTCACCGACGAGGGCGGCGTCACCATCAAGGCCGGCCTGAAAGACGGGATGTTCTCGGTCGCGGTCGTCGATACCGGCCCGGGCATTTCCGAGGCCGACAAGCCCAAGCTTTTTCAGGAATTCCAGCAGGCCGACAGCTCGACGACCAAGAAAAAGGGCGGTACGGGCCTGGGGCTCGCGATTTCCAAGCGCATCATCGAAATGCACGGGGGGACGGTCGCCCTTCAATCGCGCGTCGGCGAGGGTTCGACTTTCTCCTTTAACGTTCCGGTCCACGCCGCGCAGGCGAAGAAAGCGACTTGAAGACGACATGAGGGCGACATGAGCAAAGCGATACTGGTGGTTGAGGATCAGGAGGACAACCGGCAGATCCTGCGCGACCTGCTGGGCAACGCCGGCTACGAGATGTTCGAGGCGGAAAACGGCGCCGACGCATTGACCGCGGTTGCCAGCCGGCGGCCGGACCTGATCCTGATGGACATCCAGCTGCCGATCATGGACGGCTATGAGGCGACCCGCCGCCTCAAGGCCGACCCGGCGACCAAGACCATCCCGATCATCGTCGTCACCTCCTACGCGCTCTCCGGCGACGAGAGCAAGGCGCGCTCGTCCGGATGCGACGCCTACGTGACCAAGCCCTATTCACCGCGCGCGCTGCTCGCCAAGATCAAGGAATTCCTGCCCTAACCATGCACAGCCCGCCGCGCATCCTCATCGTCGACGACAACGAAACCAACCGCGACATTCTGCTCACGCGGCTGTCGATGCACGGCTATGACCTCAAGCAGGCGGTGGACGGCGAGGATGCGCTCGCCGCCGCCAAGGAGCATCTGCCCGATCTCATTCTGCTCGACGTGATGATGCCGAAGCTCGACGGCATCGAAGTGTGCAAGCGGTTGCGCGCGGACGAAGCGCTGCCGTTCATGCCGATCATCCTGTGCACCGCCAAGGCAGACTCCAAGGACGTCGTCGCCGGGCTGGAAGCCGGCGCCGACGAATATCTCACCAAGCCGATCGATCAGGTGGCGCTTGTGGCGCGGGTGAAATCGGTGCTGCGGCTGAAAGCGCTGCACGACCAGGTGAGCGCGCAGGCCTCCGAGCTTGCCGGTCTCAACAAGGGCCTCGAACAGCGCGTTTCCGAGCAGATCGGCGAAATCGAGCGCATGGGACGCTTGCGCCGCTTCCTGCCGCCGCAGGTTGCCGACCTGATCGTTGCCTCAGGCTCGGAGAAAGAGCTGGAAAGCCACCGCCGCGAGATCACCGCGCTGTTCTGCGACCTGCGCGGCTTCACCGGATTCTCCGAAAGCGCCGACCCGGAAGACGTGATGCATCTGCTGCGCGAATATCACGCCGCAATCGGCGGCATCATCCACAAATACGGCGGCACGCTCGAGCGCTATGCCGGCGACGGGGTCATGGTCATCTTCAACGACCCCGTGCCGCAGCCCAATCCGGCGCTGCAGGCGGTGAAGATGGCGTTGGAAATGCGTGAAGCGCTGGGCACAATGCTCGAGCGCTGGAGTCGGCTCGGCCATGAGGTCGGCTTCGGCATCGGCTTGGCGCATGGTTACGCCACGCTCGGCACCATCGGCTTCGAGGGCCGCTTCGATTACGCGGCGATCGGCACGGTCTCCAACGTCGCCTCGCGCCTGTGCGACGAAGCCAAATCCGGGCAGATCCTCATCAGCCCGCGCGTGCACCTCGCCATCGAGAAGGACGTGTCGGTCGAGCCGGCGGGCGAATTCGAGCTCAAGGGCATCCGCCGGCCGCTCGCGGTCTTCAACGTCATCGACCTGGTCGCGCCGGCGGCCGACGCCAAGGAAACCTAAAGCGACATATCCCAGTGCTCGCCGACGACCGGCTTGCCCCAGCTGTCGTGCTCCTCGCGTGCGCGTGAGCGTGAAGCCGGCATGCTTGTAGACGTGGCGGGCGGCGGTGAGGATGCTGTGCGTCCATAGCGTGATCTTTTTGTAGCCGACCTCGCGGGCGAATTTGATGGATGCGTCGGTCAGTTTTGCCCCGAGCCCGAGCCCGCGCGCTTTCGGTTCCACGATCAAAAGACGGATGCGGGCAACGTCGTCTGAATCCTTCGCCAGCATTATCGAGCCGGCGTTCTCGCCGTTGAGCTCCGCGATCCACGCGCGTTCCTTTTTTGGGTCGAACTTGTTGACGAAGTCGGCGACGATCTGCGCGCACAGGCCCTCGAACGGATCGCCCCAGCCGTATTCTTCTCGGTAAAGCTGGGCGTGTCGGGTGACGATCCAGCCGAAATCGCCGGGCTTGGGCGCGCGCAGGATCGGCTTTCCCTTGTCCGGCGTTTCACCGTCGAGCAGCGACTTGATCGCATTCATCGCCGCAACCAGTTGCGCCTGCTCGCCCGGCCCGAGCTTGCCGAGCATGTCGCCCGCCTGGCGCTGCGAGCGCTTCTCCAGCGGCGCGAAGACGCGGCGGCCGCGCGCGGTCAGCGCCAGATGGCTTTGCCGCGCATCCTTAGCGGACATCTTGCGCGCGATCAGCCCGCGTTTCTCGAAGTTGCGCAGCAGGCGGCTGAGGTAGCCGGCGTCGAGATCGAGCGCGCGGGCGATATCGCTCGCGGTCAGCCCGTCTGTATGGCCATCTCGTAGAGCACGCGCGCTTCGCTGAGCGAGAATGGCGAGTTGAGATAGCCTTTCCGCAAGACGCCGATCTGCCGCGTGAAGAAGCGGTTGAAGCCGCGTACGGCGGCGATGCGTTGCTGGGTCCCGGTCGGCATGCCGGCAGGGTCGGGCAATTAGTTGACAAAGTCAAGTATATTGGATGGCCGCCGTCCCCGCCGCCAGCATGGCAATGCGGCGGCGGCCGAGCAGGCGCAAGCAGCGCCGCTTCCGCGGCCTCGCCCGCCGGGTGGCCGCCGACCTCGTCGTAAAATGCGCGGGCGATCAGCAGGCCCTGATCGCGGCTTCGGGCCGGCAATGGCCGCCCGCAGCGACGCCAGCACCTCGGCTGAAGCCTGGCCGCCAGATCGGCGCGCCGGGCGGGCGGAACACGGCAGCGCGCGCGCCGCTGTCCGCCTTCTGCATGAAGCGGTCCACCGCGTCGACCCAGCCCGGTTCCGGCACCTGGCCGGCGCGCAGGAACATGAGCCACGGCGCCCGCGTGGAAGCGGCGGCGGCCTTGAGCCGGGCACCCAACGGCTCCGCGGAAACCATGAAACGGCAGCCGGCGATGTCGGCCACGTCCGCCGTTGCATCGCGCGAGCCGGCATCGGCGACCACCACCTCGCCGATGCAGGCCGGCAGTGGCGCCGGGCACCAGCGCCGCCAGCGTCGGCACCAGCGCGCGCTCCGATTCGTGGGTGGCGATGATCGCGCTCAGCATGGAACCCAGGCCTGTGAAATCCGTTGGCACCATATCATGTGGGCCGCGTGTTCCTGGCCACGAGATCGGGCGCTAAACGCATTGTTTTCAGGGCCTTGCAGAATGTTCTTGTTATGTTCACATTCGCTGATTAGGTTACGGCCATGGCTAGGTTCGACAACACAGCCGCCAAACATCCGCCG
This sequence comes from uncultured Alphaproteobacteria bacterium, assembly GCA_963753925.1. GTDB lineage: Bacteria > Pseudomonadota > Alphaproteobacteria > Rhizobiales > Xanthobacteraceae > Pseudolabrys. The sequence goes on along the minus strand of CAVWEF010000005.1, from coordinate 151,119 downwards.
GTCTCGGGGCTGCCCTCCGGACCGGTGGACAAGTTTGGCCCGGAGACCACCGGCCTGCTCGGCGTCGCCGTCGAGTTCGAGCGGCGGCGCGGGCGCGGCGCGCAGACCAACGCCTCCGGCCGCTACGAGCCGCTGGCGCGCATCGCCTTCGACGATGGCTGGCGAAGCCTCGACGAATTGCCGGCTTTCAAGACGCAGGTAACGGTCGACGCAACGCGCAAGATCATCACCCGCAACGAATCTCCCGACATCGGCTTCGACCGCTCGATCAATCCCTATCGCGGATGCGAGCACGGCTGCGTTTACTGCTTCGCGCGGCCGACGCATGCCTATCTCGGACTTTCGCCCGGGCTCGATTTCGAATCCAAGCTGTTCGTCAAGCCGGAAGCCGCCGACCTTCTGGAAAAGGAATTGGCGGCGCCCAGCTACGAGCCGCGCGTCATCGCCATCGGCACCAACACCGATCCCTACCAGCCGATCGAGCGCAAATACCAGGTGATGCGCCGCATCCTCGAAGTGCTCGACCGCGCCGGCCATCCGGTCGGCATCGTCACCAAATCGGCGCTGGTGCTGCGCGACCTCGACATCCTCGCCCGCATGGCCGAGCGCAAGCTCGCCAAGGTGGCGCTGTCGGTGACCACGCTCGATGCCGAGCTGGCGCGCAAGATGGAGCCGCGCGCGGCGACGCCGATGCGCCGGCTGGAAGCTTTGCGGCGGCTCACCCAGGCCGGCGTGCCGACCACGGTGATGGTGGCGCCGGTGATCCCGGCGCTCAACGACAGCGAGATCGAGCGCATCCTCGAGGCCGCGCATTCAGCCGGCGTGAAGGAAGCGGGCTACGTGCTGCTGCGGCTGCCGCTGGAAGTGCGCGACCTGTTCCGCGAATGGCTGAAAGCGAATTATCCCGACCGAGAAAGCCACGTGTTCAAGCTCATCCGCGACATGCGCGGCGGCAAGGACTACGACGCCAAATGGTTTACCCGGCAGAAAGGGCACGGGGCCTTATGCTTGGATGATCGGCCGGCGATTCGAACTCGCCTGCGAGAAGCTCGGCTTCAATGCCAGCAAATTCCAGCTCACCACCGAGCACTTCCGCAAACCCAAGCCGGGCAGCGCGCAGCTGAGTTTGTTCTAGGTTGTGAAGCCATCACTGCAGCGCAAAGCGAAGGCCGTTTTTGCCCGCTGTCAAACACTCAGCATTGAACCGTCGATCACCAATACGAATAAAACCAGGCCGCAAGAATTGCCACCCCGACCACCCCAATGGCGAGCAACACGAGCGATCCTGTCAGGTCGTTTGGCCTATCCTTCTGAAATTTGGTCTCCGTTTTCATCGGGCGTCTCCTCAGCATTTTTTTGCCTGTGGAGACTGGCACCGCAAAATAGGGACCGCATTGCCCCTAATCTCAGGGTTCCAGCGTCCGCAGATTTGCTTGGTAATTGATTAGCCGAAGGAATTACAGCCGCATTGAGCCATATCAAAATGCGGGACGAATAACCGTCGGTCTCAGATCTTCCACACGCGTCTTTTCCACCATTGACTTGCGCGCCCGGCCGGACGCTTCATCGCGGTCATGCCGCGCGCCGCCAGATCCGCCAATCCGCGCCTGCCGCTCAACGAGCCGGTGCTGCGCCCAAGTTTCCGGCGCGAGCGGCGCGCGTTGAACAAAGGGTTATGGCCGGTGGCCGGCTGCGACGAGGCGGGCAGGGGCCCGCTTGCCGGCCCGGTGGTCGCCGCCGCGGTGGTGCTCGATCCCGAACGCATCCCGCGCGGTCTTAACGACTCGAAAAAGCTCGACGCTGCCGAGCGCGAAAGACTTTACGAGAAAATTTGCGCCACGGCGCAGGTAGCGGTCGCCTTCGGCGCCGTCGCCCGCATCGACCGCGATAATATCCTGCGCGCCTCGCTCTGGGCGCTGGCGCGGGCGGTCAAGGCGCTACCCATTGCGCCGAAGCTCGTTTATGTGGACGGCAATAACCGCATCGATATCGGCTGCGACTGCGAGGCGGTTGTTTCCGGCGACGCGCTGGTCTCCTCGATCGCGGCCGCCTCCATCGTCGCCAAGGTGACGCGCGACCGGCTGATGGGGAGGCTCGGCCTTGCGCATCCCGGTTACGGCTTCGAGCGCCATATGGGCTACAGCGTGCCTGAGCATTTCGCCGCGCTTGAGCGGCTTGGACCGACCGTGCACCACCGCAAATCCTTCGCTCCGGTGGCGGAGAAACTGGCCGCTTTGATTGGCGTTGCCGACACGGCCATCGACGACTTGTTGCCTCTTTAGCGCCGCTTCTCTATTCCTGCCGCTGCTCTTTATCCCTCCCCCGCTTGCGGGGGAGGGTGGCGAGCGAAGCGAGCCGGGTGGGGGGCATTGGCTGCGTCGCCAACCCCACCCCGACGCGCTGCGCGCGCCGACCCTCCCCTTTCAGGGGAGGGATAAGAAAGGCGCTCCGCCGGGCCAATGCATTACGTCTCCCTGATCATCGAATTCCTGCGCGGGCGGCCCAAGCTCGTGTTCTGGTGCGTGGCGCTGACGCAAGCCGCGCTTTGGTCGATCCTGCCGTCGCTGTTCTTCAGCTCGCCGCCGGGCGACGTGCCCATGCTCTTGGCCATAGGCCACGAATTCCAGCTCGGCAGTTATCTCGGGCCGCCGCTCGCCTTCTGGCTCGGCGAACTCGCCTTCCGCATCGCCGGCGGCTTCGGCGTTTATGTGCTGGCGCAAGCCTGCGTCGTCGTCACCTATTGGGCGGTGTTCACGCTCGGCCGCAGGATCGTCGGCACGCGCCATGCCGTGCTCGCCGTGCTGCTGATGGTAGGCATCGCCGCCTTCAACGTGCCGAGCCCGGATTTCGGCCCCGCGGTTTTGGCGGCGCCGCTCTGGGCGCTGGCGCTGCTGCATTACTGGCGCGCGGTCGGCGAGGGCGACCGCGGCGCCTGGTTCCTGCTGGCGGTCGATCTCGGCCTTTTGCTGCTGGCGAACTATGTCGGGCTCATTCTGATGGCGCTGATGGGCCCGTTCGTATTGGCGACGCCGCGCGGGCGCGAAGCGCTTGCGCATCCGGAGCCGTGGATCGCGCTGGTGCTGTTTGTGCTGGTTGTGGTCCCGCATCTTGCCTGGCTCTGGTACCGCTACGATCTGGTACTGGCGAATTTAAGCGGCGGCGGCACCTTCGACGTCGCCTTCGCGCCCGGCCTGTGGCTGATCGGCGCGCTGGTGTTCACCCATCTCGGCCTTTTCCTGCTCGCAGGGCTTGCCAGTGGCTGGCCGCGGCAAAGGCGCGCGCTGGCGCCGGAGATCGAGCGCAATCCGGTCGAGCCGTTCGCGCGCGGCTTCGTCTATTTTTTCGCGCTGATGCCGGCGGTGACGGCGGTGGCACTCGTCATCGCCAGCGGCCGCATCGGGCCGATGCAGCGCCTGGCGCCGCTGGTCGTGCTGTCAGGCCTTGCGCTGGTGGTCGCCGCCGGCAACCGCATCCTGCTCTATCGCGAGCGGCTGGTCTCGTCGGCCTGGGTCGGGCTGCTGGTGGCGCCGCCGGTGCTGATGGTTCTCGGCATCATCCTACTGCCCTGGACCTTCGCTACCGATCTGAAGATGTCGCAGCCGGCGAACGCCGATGGGCAGATTTTTCGCCGACAATTTCCAGCGCCGCACCGGCCGCCCGCTCGATTACGTCACCGGCGACGAGCGCATCGCGCCGCTGGTGGCGCTCGGCAGCCCCAGCCGCCCGCATGTCTATTTCGATTGGGCGCCGGAGCGCAGCCCCTGGGCGAGCGCCGCCGACGTGCACAAGCAGGGCGGCCTGCTGGTCTGGCCGGCCGCCGACAATGCCGGCACGCCGCCGGCGACGCTCAAGGCGCAATTTCCGGCGATGGTGGCGGAAGTGCCGCGCGTCTTCGCCCGCACAATGCAAGGCCTGCTGCCGCTGATACGGCTCGGCTGGGCGGTGATAAAACCGCAGGGCGCAGACGCTAGTGCGCTAGTGATAGCTCTCGCCTTCGCGCACCTTGCCGCGGAACAGCCAGTAGATGAAGGCGATATAGCCGAGAATGATCGGCAACAGCACCAGCGTGCCGAGCAGCATGAAGATCTGGCTCGCCGGCGCGGCGGCGGTCTCCCACACCGTGAGCGACGGCGGCACCAGATAGGGGAAATTGGAAATCACCAACCCGAGATAGCCGAGCAGGAACAGCGCGATCGCGGCGAGGAACGGCGGCACCTCGCGGCCGTCGTCGAGCCAGGACCAGAGCATGTAGGCGACAAGGGCTGTCACCACCGGCACCGGCCAGAGGAAATAGATGTTCGGCATCGAGAACCAGCGCGCGGAGATGCGCGGCTCGGCAAACGGCGTCCACAGGCTCACCGCCGCCATGAAGGCGAGCACGATGAACAGAATGGTCTTGGCCTGCTCGCGCGCGCGCAGCTGCCACCGGCCCTTCGGTCTTCATGTTGAGGAACGTCGCGCCGAGCAGCGCGTAGCCGGCGATCAGCGCCAGCCCGCAGAACAACGCGAAGGGCGTCGCCCAATCAAGCGCGCCGCCGGCATAGGCGCCGTCAGTGACCGGAATGCCCTGGATCAGCCCGCCGAGGATCACCCCTTGCGCGAAAGCGGCAAGCGTCGAGCCGGCGGTGAAGGCGAAATTCCAACCCGTCTTGCTGCGCGAGACGGTGCGGAACTCGAAGGCCACGCCGCGGAAGACCAGCGACAGCAGCATGACGATCACCGGCAGATAGAGCGCCGGCATGATCACCGCATAGGCGCGCGGAAATGCCACCCACAATCCGCCGCCGCCGAGGATGAGCCAGGTCTCGTTGCCGTCCCAGAACGGCGCGACGGTGCGCATCATCTGGTCGCGCTCCCTTTCGCTCGCCGCGAACGGAAACAGGATGCCGATGCCCGAGGTCGAAACCGTCGAGGATCACATACAGGGCGACGGCGGTGCCGATCAGACCGGCCCAGATCACGGGCAGATACCATTCCATGGCTGTCACCCTTCTGGCAGTGGCGCCGCCGGCGCCGGTCAGCGGCTGGCTGGGGAACCGTTCCGGCTGCTGCGCGGCGGGACTGTCGGGCCCGCCATTCGATCAGCCGGTTCATGTAATAGATGCCCATCGAGAACACGACGCCGTAGCAGAGCACGAACAGCGCCAGAGTGCCGGCGATGCTTGCCGCGGGCACCGGCGATATGGCGTCAGCCGTGCGCAGGATGCCCTGCACGATCCACGGCTGCCGGCCGGTTTCCGTCACCACCCAGCCGGCAGATTACCGCGACAAAGCCGATCCACCAGCATTGCGCCATGATCTTGAGGTACCAGCGCGTCTCGAACAGCGTGCCGCGCCACCACAGGAAGGCGCCGACAAATGCCGCAGCGATCATGAACAAGCCGAGCACCAGCATGATGCGGAAGGCGAAGAACACCGGCGCGACCGGCGGGCGCTCGGCGGCGGGGACGCTCTTGAGGCCGGGAAATTTCCCATCCCAGGAATGCGTGAGGATCAGCGAGGCGCCGTGCGGGATGGAGATGGCGAAGCGGTTGGTCTCCGCTTTCTGGTCCGGCCAGGCGAAAATCTCGAAGGCGCCGGGCTGCGCGCCGTCCCAATGCGCCTCCATGGCCGCGACCTTGATCGGCTGATATTCGAGCGTGTTGAGGCCGTGCTGGTCGCCGATGAGCAACTGCAGCGGCGCCAGGATGACGGTCAAGCCGATGGCCATGCGCAGCATCGTGCGCCCTTGCTCGACATATTTGCCGGCGAGCAGATAGCGCGCGCCGACCGCCAGCACCACGAAGGCGGTGGTCAGATAGGCGGCATTGAGCATGTGCGCGAAGCGATAGGGGAAGCTCGGGTTGAAGATGGCGGCGATCCAGTCGGTCGGATAGGCGATGCCGTCGTGCATTTCGTAGCCGGCCGGCGTCTGCATCCAGCTATTGGCCGAGAGAATCCAGAACGCCGACATCGAGGTGCCGACGGCGACGAAGATCGCCGACAGCACGTAAAGCCACGGCGGCACCTTGTTGAAGCCGAACAGCAGCACGCCGAGGAAGGTCGCCTCGAGGAAGAACGCGCTGAGCACCTCGTAGCCGATCAGCGGGCCGACCACGTTGCCGACGGTGAGCGAGAAGCGGCTCCAGTTGAGGCCGAACTCGTAGGACATCACGATCCCCGACACCACGCCCATGGCGAAAGAGACGGCGAAGATCTTGGTCCAGAAGCGCATCAGCAGGTGGTAGTGGTCTTTGCCGCGTGCGCAGCCACATGGCGCCGAGCGTGGCGATATAGGCGGAGAGCCCGATGGTGAAGCTCGGGAAAATAATGTGGAAAATGATCGTGAAGGCGAATTGCAGGCGGGCAAGATCTGCGGCGTCGGCATGCATGGACGACCTCCAGACGGAGTGATGCTGCCTCCGCACATTAATCCGGTCGAGCTTCTATAGCGAGCCGGGCGCGGCCCTGGTTTTTTGCGCTGGATCATTGCAGCGCGAGTGTGGTGGTATCTGGCGCATAAACCAAAAAAAGGGGAAACATGAGCGTCATTTCCGGCTTCGAGAAGCTCACGGCGCTGCCGCAGGAGCGGATTACCGACAAGATCAGCCGCCGCGTGCTTGCCGGCAAGCAAGGCATGATCGTGTGGTGGAGCATGAAGGCAGGCGCCCATGCCGCCGCGCACAAGCATCCGCACGAGCAGCTGGTATGGATGATCAAGGGCCAGATGGATTTCCGCATCGGCAGCGAGCGGCGGTCAATGCGGGCCGGCGATGTCGCGGTCATCCCCGGCGGCGTCGAGCACGAAGGCTTCTTCCCCGAGGACACCGAGGTGGTCGACATGTTCGCGCCGCCGCGCGAGGATTTCCTCGCCGGTGGCCCGCCGCCATACATGAAAGCGGACTAAACGGACGCGGCCTAATCTATCCCCCTCCCGTCACAAGATTGTCGTGAACAACTCGCGGCGGCGCTCGTGCCCCGCCCTGTGGCGGTATTTAATGCGCAACGACAAGGGGCAAAAAGGGGGCCGTCATGGCGAACAAGACACCCGTTTCGGGCCGGCGGACTGGGGTCGGCGGCATGGCCTCATGGCTTGAAGGTTATTTCGGCCTCAAGGAGCAGAAGACGGACATCCGCACAGAGTTCATTGCGGGGCTAACCACGTTCCTCACGATGGTCTACATCGTTTTCGTCAATCCGGCGATCCTGAGCAAGACCGGAATGGATCAAGGCGCTGTGTTCGTCGCCACCTGCGTCGCCGCCGCGGTTTCAACGTTCGTCATGGCGTTCTACGCCAACTATCCAATTGCGCTCGCGCCTGGCATGGGCATTAACGCCTTCTTCGCCTTCACCGTCGTGCTCACATACAAGTACACTTGGCAGCAGGGACTGGCGGCCGTGTTTTGCTCTGGCGTAATCTTCTTCCTGATCTCGGTCTTCCCCATCCGCCAATACGTCATCGATTTCGATCCCGCAAAATCTGAAGCTTGCGGTCTCCGCCGGCGTCGGCCTGTTCCTCGGCATCATTGCGCTCGAGGAATCAAAGATCGTGGTTGCGCACCCGGCGACCTTGGTGACGCTTGGTGACCTGCGCCACTGGGAGCCGGTGCTGATGTTGCTCGGATTCGTGCTCATCGTGGCGCTGAATTACCGGCGCATAATGGGTGGCACGCTGATCGGCATTCTTGTCGTCGCGGTAATTGGCATCCCGCTCGGGCTTGCGCATTATTCGGGCATCGTCTCAGTGCCGCCGTCAATCAAGCCGACGCTGCTGCAGCTCGATTTCTCGCGTGTCGCCGAGCCGACCTTCCTGATTGTCGTCTTCTCAATCCTGTTCATCGACGTATTCGACAACGCCGGCACGTTGATTGGCGTTACCCACCGCACCGGCCTGATGAAGAACGGCAAGCTCGCGCGCATGAAGGAGGCGCTGATATCCGACAGCTTCGCCGCCATGTTCGGTTCGCTCATCGGTACTTCGACGACAACGAGCTACATCGAGAGCGCCGCGGGCGTTTCCGCCGGCGGACGCACCGGACTGACTGCGGCCGTTGTCGGCGTCTTCTTCCTGCTGGCGCTGTTCTTCGCTCCCTTGGCAGGGATGATACCGGCTTATGCAACTTCGGCAGCGCTTTTTTACGTCGCCTGCGTGATGATGCGAGGCATTGCTGAAGTGGACTGGGACGACATCACTGAATATGCGCCGGCCGTGGTCACGGCGATCACGATGCCGTTAACCTACTCGATCGCGACCGGTATCGGACTGGGCTTCATCACCTATGCGCTGGCCAAGTTGCTGTCCGGCAAATGGCGGGAAGCTTCGCCGGCGGTGATGGTGTTGGCGGCGCTGTTCGCAATCAAATTCGCCGTGAGCTGATTTGCGGACGCCGTCTCGCTTGCGCGCGGCGGATGGCACAGACCTGCCTTCGACTCACGTAAGCTATGATCGGGACTCCGATAGCGCCTTCTTGATCGCCAGAAAATCGCGCCAGGCGAAGCGCTTCTGCAACGGACTGCGCAAGAGGAAAGCCGGGTGGAACGTTGGCATGGCACGGATGTCGCGCTTGCCGGTGTTGAAGGGAAACCAGCGGCCGCGGATTTTGGTGATGCCGTCCTTGACGCCGAGCAGCGTCTGGGCCGACGGCCCGCCGAGGCAGATGAGAATATCGGGATCGACGAGCTCGATCTGCCGGTGGATGAAGGGCAGGCAGATTGCCTGCTCCTGCGGCGTCGGCGTACGATTGCCGGGCGGCCGCCAGGGCACGATGTTAGCGATGTAAACCGATGTGCGGTCAAGCCCGATGGCGGCGAGCATGCGGTCGAGCAGCTTGCCGGAGCGGCCGACAAAGGGCAGTCCCTCGATGTCTTCGTCGCGGCCGGGCGCTTCGCCGACGAACATCACCTTGGCTTGCGGGTTGCCATCCGCGAACACCAGTTGCGTTGCGGTTGCTTTCAGCGCGCAGCCGTCGAACGTATCGAGAATGGCGCGCAATTCACCAAGCGTCCTGGCGCTCTTTGCTGCCTCGCGTGCTGTCGTGGCGGCGGCCCCGGGCGGCGGCGGCGCGGCAATCGGGGCGCGGCTGCTTTCCACCTCGAGATCGGCCGGCATTGCAGTCGGTTTAGGCGCGCGCGCTGGCGGCGCTTCCAGCGCGGCAAAACGATTGACCGGCTGTTCGCCGACCGGCGCGTCGGCGCCCCCTTCCAGATAGAAGTCGAGCAATTCGCGCGCTGGCTTGCTGTTATTCATGCTGGCCCGCCGGCTGCAGGCGGCTGTCGAGAAATTGCCGGGTCATGTCGAAGGAATCGCGCGCGGCGCCGGCGGCGTATTCCAGATGATGCCCGAAATAGACGCGCGCCGGGGCGCGCGCGTCGAAGGCATGGAACGCGCCCGGATAAATTTTTAGCAGCGGCTTGCGTCCGGCGGCATCGACGTGCCGCGGCACCCAGTCGGCGCAGCGTGGCGCCGGCGTCCAGTCGTCGTCCGAGCCGATGAAAATCTGCACGTCGCTTGCAAGCTGCGGCGCGATGTCCGGGCAATAGGGATAGTAGGCGACGACGGCCTTGAAGGGTTGCGCGTTGAAAAAGGCAATACGGCGTTCGACCGAGGCCGCAAGCGCCGTCGAGCCGCCGTGGGAAAATCCGATGAGGCCGACGCGCGCCGGATCGATCTCGGCGCGGGTCTGCAGGTAGGCGGCGGCATCAAAAGCATCCTTGGCGCGATACCGGGGCGGAAACCGGTTGCCGCGGCCGCAGACATTGTCGATGCCGCGTTGCGCGAAGCTGTCGAGGATCAGCGCCGCATAGCCCCAGGATTTCAGCCGCGCGGCCCAGACGCTCATATTTTGCGTCACGCCGCCGCAGCCATGCAGCAGGATCACGGCGGGGAAGGGCGGCGTTCCCTTCGGCAGGATCAGCACACCGGCCTGGTCGCTGCGGACAACCGCGACGCTGTCGCCGTTGACGACAAGGGGTGGGCGTTGGCCCCGAGCTTGCTGGGCGATGCCGGTGCTTATCGGCACCAGCAGCGCAAGCGCGGCGAAAGCGGCTATGCGGGTCATGGGTGGTCCGATATTACTTAAGGTCCTGGGAGATGCCTATGGCCGAGCTGCCCGCCCGCGAGGCAATGGAATTCGACGTCGTCATTGTCGGCGCAGGTCCTGCCGGCTTGTCCGCGGCTATCCGCCTCAAGCAGGTGAACCCGGACATATCCATCGTGGTTGTGGAAAAGGGGTCCGAGGTCGGCGCGCATATCCTTTCCGGCGCGGTGATCGATCCCGTCGGCCTCGACCGGCTGCTGCCCGATTGGCGCAACGAAGACACGCCGATCAAGACCACGGTCACGGCCGATAATTTCTACTACCTCACCGCCTCCGCCGCGCTGCGGCTGCCGAATGTCTTGATGCCGCCGCTTTTTGGCAACCACGGCAACTATATCGTCTCGCTCGGCAATGTCTGCCGCTGGCTCGCCGGCAAGGCGGAAGCGCTCGGCGTTGAGATCTATCCGGGCTTTGCCGCCGTCGAGGTTCTCTACGACGCAAACGGCGCCGTCGCGGGGATCGCCACCGGCGACATGGGCGTGGGCAAGAACGGCGAGCCGAAAGACAATTTCACCCGCGGCATGGAGCTGCGCGCCAAATACACGCTGTTCGGCGAAGGCGCGCGCGGCAATCTCGGCAAGCAATTGCTCAAGAAATTCGATCTCACCGAAGGGCGCGAGCCGCAGAAATTCGGCCTCGGCCTCAAGGAGCTGTGGCAGGTTGCGCCGGAAAAGCACCGCAAGGGGCTCGTGCAGCACACCTTCGGTTGGCCGCTCGACAATTCCACCGGCGGCGGCTCGTTTCTCTACCACCTCGATGACAATCTGGTGTCGGTCGGCTTCGTCCTGCATCTCGGTTACGCCAACCCGTACCTGTCGCCGTTCGAGGAATTCCAGCGCTTCAAGACGCATCCTGTGGTGCGCGACACTTTCGCCGGCGGCAAGCGCCTCGCTTACGGGGCGCGAGCGCTGACCGAAGGCGGCTTCCAGTCGGTACCGAAGCTGACGTTCCCCGGCGGCGCGCTGATCGGCTGCGATGCCGGTTTCATGAACGTGCCGCGCATCAAGGGCAGCCACAACGCCATGCTGTCGGCCATCATGGCGGCGGAGGCCGTGGCCGCCGCCCTCGGCGCCGGGCGCGCGCATGACGAACTTGGTGACTATGACGCCGGCTGGCGTTCCTCGGCGATCGGCAAGGATTTGCGCAAAGTGCGCAACGCCAAGCCGCTGTGGTCGAAATACGGCACGCTCTTGGGCATTTCGCTGGGCGGCCTCGACATGTGGACCAATACGTTCGGATTCTCGCTGTTCGGCACGCTCGGCCACGGCAAGACCGATTACGCCGCGCTCAAGCCCGCCGCCAACTATTCGCCGATCGCCTATCCGCGGCCGGACGGTACGCTCACCTTCGACCGGCTGTCGTCGGTGTTCCTCTCCAACACCAACCACGAGGAAGACCAGCCGGTTCACCTGCGCGTCGCCGACATGCAACTGGAAAAAACTTCCGAACATGACGTCTTCGCCGGTCCGTCGCAGCGCTATTGTCCGGCCGGCGTCTATGAGTGGATCGAGGAGGGCGGGCAGCTAAAATTCGTCATCAACGCGCAGAATTGCGTCCACTGCAAAACCTGCGACATCAAGGACCCGAATCAGAACATCACTTGGGTTCCACCGGAAGGCGGCGGCGGGCCGAACTACCCGAATATGTGATCGCGCCGGGCGCCTCGGCCACGATACCGCCACATCGGGGCTTTCAAGCTTGCAGTTAGCGACCGCGGCTGCCGTTCTTGCGGGCGCAGCACAAAAAGGCCATTCTCGGCCCAACCCACGGCGGGATGCCGCGAGCATCGCCATCTCCCGCCCCCAATGGAGCGCCGTCCGTTGACCCCTTCAAGCTTCAAACGGTGCCTCGTCGGCACCGCGCTGGCCGCGTTTCTCGCCGGCCTGCCGATTGAGATTTCGGCGCAAGGTCCGAACCCGCAGGATTTGGCCGGCATCACCGCGACCGGCAGCTATCTCGCCGCCCGCCATGCTGGGCAAATACGCGACGCCGGCGCGGCCGCCGCCTTCTACCGCTCGGCGCTCAAGCGCGATCCCTCGAATGGCGAATTGCTCGACCGCACGTTCCTGTCGCTGCTGGTCGACGGCGAAATCGACGACTCGGTCAAATACGCCGAGCACATTGCGCATGTCGACAAGAACGACCGTGTCGCCCGACTGGTGCTGGGCGTGCATGCGCTGAAGAAAAATCAGTTCGCCGCCGCGCGGCGGGAGCTGGCGCAGTCGGTGCGCGGGCCGATCACCGATCTCACCGCGACGCTGCTTGCCGGCTGGAGTATGGCGGGCGCCGGCGACGCCAAGGGCGCAGTGGCGGCAATCGACCGTCTTGCGGGACCTGAATGGTACGCGATCTTCAAGGATCTCCATGCCGGCATGATCTACGAATTTACCGGCAACCCGACGGACGCCGGTAAGCGCTACGAGGCCGCCTACAAGCTCGATCCCACCGCGCTGCGCGTGACCGAGGCCTACGGCAGTTGGCTCTCGCGCAATAAATCGCCCAAGGCGGCGTTCGAGGTGTTCGAGGCCTTCGACAAGCAGTTGCCGCGCCATCCCCTGGTGACCGAGGAGATTGCCAAGCTCAAGGCCGGCCAGAAGCTGCCGCCGCTCGTTCCCACCGCGCAAGCCGGCGCCGCCGAAGCGCTCTACGGCCTCGGCGCCTCGCTCGGCCGCCGCGGCGGCGAGGACCTCGGCCTCGTCTATCTGCAGCTTGCGCTTTATCTCGCGCCGACGCACCCGCTGGCTTTGCTCTCGCTCGCAGATCTCTACGAGTCGCTGAAGAAGCCGGAACTGGCGATCAAGGTCTACGAGCGCGTCTCGGCCAATTCGCCGCTGCATCGCAACGCCGCCATCCAGATGGCATCCGATCTCGATGCGCTCGACAAGCCGGACGAGGCGGAAAAGCGCCTGCAAGCTCTGATCAAGGAATATCCGGACGATCTCGAAGCGATCTCGGCGCTCGGCAATGTGCAGCGCGGGCGCAAAAAGTTCGCCGAATGCGCTGATACCTACAGCAAGGGCATCGACACGCTCAAGCAGCCGGACAAGAGCAATTGGGTCATCTATTATTTCCGCGGCATCTGCTACGAGCGCTCGCACGACTGGCCGAAGTCGGAAGTCGACCTGAAGAGGGCGCTCGAGCTGTTTCCCGAGCAGCCGCAGGTGCTCAACTATCTCGGCTATTCCTGGATCGATCAGGGCGTCAATCTCGACCAGGGCATGGACATGATCAAGCGCGCCGTGCAGCAGCGCCCGGACGACGGCTATATCGTCGACTCGCTCGGCTGGGCCTATTTCAAGCTCGGCAACTACTCCGAGGCTGTGAAGCAGCTCGAGCGCGCCGTCGATCTCAAGCCCGAGGATCCCACCGTCAACGACCATCTTGGCGATGCCTATTGGCGCGTCGGCCGCACGCTCGAAGCCCATTTCCAATGGGCGCACGCGCGCGACTTGAAGCCCGACCCGGAAGATTTGCCGAAGATCGAGGCCAAGCTCGCAAACGGCCTGCCGGACGAGACGTCGTCGCAGGCCAAGGCCGGCAAGAAAGCCGGCGACGGGGGTTAAAATCCCTACGTGAGCGCAGCGCTCAGCGAACAGGCTCCCGCCAAGATCAACCTGACGCTCCGCGTGCTTGGTCGCCGCGCCGACGGCTATCACGAGCTGGAAAGCCTGGTCGCTTTCGCCGACCTTGCCGACACGCTTGTGTTGCAAACGGATGCCGAGACGACGCTCGACGTCTCCGGACCCTTCGCGGCGGTAAGCGGAAGCGCCGCCGATAATCTGGTGCTCAAGGCAGTGAGCGCACTGCGCGAGCGGGTTGCGGGACTGAAAGGCGGGCGCTTTCGTCTCACCAAAAACATTCCCGTTGCCGGCGGCCTCGGCGGCGGCTCGGCCGATGCCGCGGCGGCGCTGCGGCTGCTCGCGCGTCTCAACGATCTGTCGCCGGGCGATGAGCGCCTGGCCGCGGCGGCGCTCAGCGTCGGCGCCGACGTGCCGGTGTGCCTTGACCCGCGCCCGCGCATCATGCGCGGCATCGGCGATGAACTCTCCGCGCCGGTGGCATTGCCGCCGTTCTCCGCGCTGCTGGTCAATCCGGGCGTGGCGCTTGCGACCCGCGACGTGTTTTCCGGCCTTGCCGTCGCCCCCGTCGGCGCCAGGAACCTTTCCGCCGTGCCGCGCGAGCCTGCGGCCTTTTTCGATTATCTCAAAGCCGGCGGCAACGGTCTTACCGAAGCGGCCATCGCGCGCGCTCCGGTCGTTGCCGACGTGCTCGGCGCTTTAAGCGAAGTGCCGGGCGCGCGCTTTTCGGCCATGTCGGGTTCGGGCCCGACCTGCTTTGCCTTGCTTGCATCGTTGGCCGAAGCTGCGGCGGCGGCGCGACAAGTGCAATCCGCGCACAAGGATTGGTGGGTGCGCGCCGGAGCCATCGGCCCGCAACCGTAAAAACACCGCGATTGGCTGGAACCGTTGCCAAGCTGGTGCTTTGCGGCTAGGCAGGCCGCGCGATGAGTAACCTGATGAAATTTGCATTTGCCGCAATTGTTGCCGCTGTCACGGCTATCGCTTTGACGGGACCGGCCGGCGCGTCAACCAAGCATCACGGCAAGCGTCACGCGGCGCATGTCAAATGCGTGGACCGGCCCTACGCGTTTTCCTGGGATTTCCTCTGGTCGATCGGCAATGGGCCGCGCTGGAACGGTTGCGCGCCGCCCGTTCATGAAGGCGGCGAGTTCATCGGCCAGGATCCCGACCCCAATGTTCGCCTGCAACTGCGCCGCGACCCGGACGAAGGCTATAAGTCGCTGCACAGATGATCGGCGCGCACTAATGCGCCCTGGCGATGCAGAAAGCGACCGTCTCTTCCAGAGCCTGCTTGATGTCCGATGCCGGCATCAGCGCCAGCGCGTCGGTGGCGATGGCGCCGTAGTGGCGGGCGCGGCCGATCGTGTCCTCGATCGCGTGATGCCGGGTCATCAGCGCCGACGCATGATCGAGATCGCCGTCGCGGATGTCGCCTTGGCCCAGTGCGCGGTTCCAGAAGGCGCGCTCCTCCGCCGAGCCGCGGCGGAACGACAGCACCACCGGCAGCGTGATCTTGCCTTCGCGGAAATCATCGCCGACGTTCTTGCCGAGCTTGGCCGATTTGCCGCCGTAGTCGAGCGCGTCGTCGACGAGCTGGAAGGCGACGCCGAGGTTCATCCCGTATGAGCGGCAGGCTGCCTGCACGGACTTGTCTTTTGCCGCCAGCACCGGACCCACCTCGCAGGCCGCCGCAAACAGTTCGGCGGTCTTGGCGCGGATCACCGCCAGGTATTCGTCCTCATTGGTGGCGGTGTTTTTGGCGGCGCCGAGCTGCATCACTTCGCCCTCGGCGATCACCGCGGCGGCGGAAGAAAGGATGTCGAGCGTGTGCAGGTTGCCCACCTCTACCATCATCTTGAACGCCTGGCCGAGCAGGAAGTCGCCGACCAGCACGCTCGCCTCGTTGCCCCACAGCATGCGGGCGGCGGCCTTGCCGCGGCGCATGTCGCTTTCGTCCACCACGTCATCGTGCAGCAGCGTCGCGGTGTGCATGAACTCGACGGCGGCGGCGAGCTTGATATGGCCGTCGCCCGAGTAACCGGCGAGCTTGGCCAGGGCCAGCGTCAGCATCGGGCGCAGCCGCTTGCCGCCGGAGGAAATCAGGTGGTTGGCGACCTCCGGGATCATGGTCACCTCGGACCCGGTGCGCGCCAGGATCGTCTGGTTGACGCGTTCCATGTCGGACGCCACCAGTGCCACCAAGCGCTCGATCGAGGCGCCTTGCGGGCTTTCAAAGGGAACGACGACGGCCAAGACGAGTACTCCGGAAGCTTTGGGGACGCGCGAGCATAGAAACGGTATGTTAGCCCGGCAAGTGCATAAGTTCGCCGCTTCACTTTAGGTCGATGCGACGCATCATGCAGGGGGTTACGTGGCGCGAAGAATATCCAGGTCGGCGGAAAGCAAAGGCCGGCGTCTCGACGCCGTCAAGGTCGCGGTGCTGGTGCCTTGCTACAACGAGGAAGTGGCGGTTGCCAAGGTGGTGCGCGATTTCCGCGCGGCGCTTCCCGACGCCACGATCTTCGTGTTCGATAACAATTCGACCGACAATACCGCAGCCGCCGCGCGCGCCGCCGGCGCCGAAGTGTTCCGCGAGAAATATCAGGGCAAGGGCTTCGTGGTGCGACGCATGTTCACAGACGTGGAGGCCGACATCTACGTGCTGGTGGATGGCGACGCCACCTACGATGCGCCGAGCGCGCAAGTCATGATCCAGCGCCTGCTCGAAGACCGGCTCGACATGGTGGTGGCCAACCGAATTGATCAAGATCAAGCCGCCTATCGTGCCGGCCACCGCGCCGGCAATTGGCTGCTCACCGCCTTCGTCGCCTCGGTGTTCGGTCCGACCTTCAACGACATGCTGTCGGGCTACCGGGTGTTCTCGCGCCGCTTCGTCAAGTCGTTGCCGGTGCTGTCGGGCGGTTTCGAGATCGAGACGGAGTTGACCATCCACGCGCTCGAGCTCGGCCTCGCGGTCGCCGAAGTCGACACGCCCTATTTCGCGCGCCCGCAGGGTTCGGCCTCCAAACTCAACACCTGGGCCGACGGCTTCCGCATCCTGCGCACGATCATCCGCATCTATCGCGCTGAACGGCCGCTGCCGTTCTTTTCCGCCATCGGCGCCGCGCTGGCGATTATGTCGGTCGGCTTCGCTATTCCGTTGGCGGTGACATATGTCGAGACCGGCCTGGTGCCGCGGCTGCCGACCGCGGTGCTGTCGACCGGGCTGATAATTCTCGCGTTTTTGTCCACGGCCATCGGGCTGGTGCTCGATACCGTGACGCGCGGGCGGCGCGAAATAAAGCTGCTCGCTTATCTCGCGCACCGCGCGCCCGGCGAGGAACGGCGGAGGGGCGCATGATCCCGAAAAGCATGTCCTCGACCCCGATCGGGGACGGGAACCGGTTTTCGGACAAGATCATGCGCGAAGGATAAGAGATTTATGCAGGAGATTGTCCGCACCAACGATCGCGTGCTGATCTCGGCGGTGGTGGCGCTGCTCGACGGCGCCGGCATCAAGTCGATGGTGTTCGATCAGAACATGAGCGTCCTGGAAGGCTCGCTCGGCATGTTGCAGGCGCGCGTGTTGGTGGCCAACGGGGAGGAGTTGCGCGCGCGGCAGGTGCTGCACGACGCCGGCCTCGGCCATGAGCTTCGCTCCGATGCACGCTGAGCGTGCGGCGCTTGAAACGAGCGACGATGCCGTGCTCGGCGGCCGCTTGGTGTTGCGCCAGCCGCGGCGCGGCCACAGGGTCGGCCACGACGCCATTTTGCTGGCCGCTGCGACCGGCGGCCGCGCCGGCGAGCATGCGGTCGATCTCGGCTCGGGCGTCGGCGCCGCGGGCCTTGCGCTCGCTTCGCGCGTCAAAGGGCTGCACGTCACGCTGGCCGACATCGATGCAGCATTATGCGGGCTTGCTGCCGGTAATGCTGAGCGCAACGGCCTTGCCGGCCGGGTGAGAGCGGTAGAACTCGATGTAACCAATATGCGCGCGTTTGCCGACGCCGGGCTTGGTCCGGCAAGCGCCGACCGCGTGCTGATGAACCCGCCGTTCAACGATGAAAGCCACGCGTCGCCCGACGCGCGCCGCCGTGCGGCCTACACGGCCGCGCCGGACACGCTGCCGCGCTGGGTCGCCGCCGCCGGTTATCTGCTCAAGCCCGGCGGCGTGCTGACGCTGATCTGGCGCGCCGACGGTTTGTCTGCGGTGCTGGGAGCGCTCAGGCCGGCCTTCGGCGGCATCGCCGTGCTGCCGGTCTATCCCCGCGAGGGCGCGGCGCCGATCCGTGTGCTGGTGCGGGCGGAGAAGGGCGCCGATGCGGCGCGCGTCGAGCTTGCGGGCCTCACGCTGAACGATTCGCAGGGGCAGCCGAGCGCAGCCGCCGAGGCCGTATTACGGGGCGGTTCTACGCTTGCTCTTGCTGAATTCTGACGCTTACTGGGCGCGGTGACTAATCTTTACGCCGTCCGGGCACGAAATCTCGCCAGCGCCGCGCGGCGATCTGGCGGCGCATCCGTCCGATATTTTCGTCGCTGAGGTGAGAAAGCCCAACAATGGTGGCGATCAGCAGCATCAGCATTGTCAGCTTCGGATCCATTTATTCGCCTCTTCTGGACCGCCATAACATGGCGGCGACTACCGCAGAGCAAAAAGCATTCCAAGGTTAAAAAACAGGCAATGTGAGCCACTTCCGTGGCGACACCGTGTAAAATGCTGCGCTGCGGCTATTAACTTTCCGGCGTCGGTTCGGTTCCTTCCGGCTTTGACTCGGCTTCCAAGGACTGACTAACTGACCGCCATGTCCGGCATTTTCGAACGCATTTCGAGCGCCCTGCGCTGGCTCATTCCCAAACGATTCCGCGCCGATATCCCTGTGGTGCCGGTGGTACGATTTTCCGGCGTCATCGGCGCAGTGACGCCGCTGCGGCCGGGGCTGACGCTGGCCGGCGTCGCCCGCGCGCTGGAACGGGCGTTCTCGACGCGCAATGCGCGCGCGGTGGCGCTGCTAATCAACTCGCCGGGCGGCTCGCCGGCGCAATCGCATCTGATCTTTCGCCGCATCCGCCAATTGGCCACGGAGAAGAATCTGCCGGTTCTCGCCTTCGTCGAGGACGTCGGCGCCTCTGGCGGCTACATGCTGGCTTGCGCCGCCGACGAAATCATTTGCGACCAGTTCTCCGTCGTCGGCTCGATCGGCGTGGTCGGCGGCTCGTTCGGTTTTCCCAAGCTGATGGAAAAGCTCGGCGTCGAGCGCCGGGTTTATACCGCCGGCGAGCGCAAGGTGATGCTCGACCCGTTCCTGCCGGAGAAGGCCGACGACGTGAAGCGCATCAAGGCGATCCAGAAGGACATCCACGATCACTTCATCGCGCTGGTCAAGGCACGGCGCGGGCCCAAGCTCAATGGCGCCGAGAAAACCTTGTTCTCCGGCGAATTCTGGACGGCGCAGAAGGCGATCGAGCTCGGCCTCGCCGACAGCATCGGCGATATTCGCTCGAACTTGCGCGAACGCTACGGCGACAAGGTGCGCACGCAGCTTATCGCCGCCGACCGCGGCATGTTCGGCCGCCGCCTGCCCGGCGTCGGCACGCTTGAGGGGCTCGTGCGGCAGCCGGGCTTTGCCGCGGACGCTATTTCGGCGCTGGAAGCGCGTGCGCTTTGGGGCCGTTACGGACTATAATCGCCGCGAAAATGCCTTGTTCAGGTTGGAACTTTGCGTCGTCCGCAAGCAAACCGAGGACCGTCATGCCGACATTTTTGATTTCGCCGCTGATGAAATGGGCGCTCGCCGCCGTGGGCGCGGGCATGGTCGTGCATTGGGTGGTGAGGGAAACCCGCCGCATCAATGACGAACTGGACCAGGCGCGGCGCGCCAAGGCGCGTATCGCGGACGGTGAAGAGCGTCCGATGCTGCGGCGCGACCCGCAAACCGGCGAGTACCGGCCGTAGCGGACAGTCGGATTAGCGGCTGGCGATTGGCCTGTTGGTGACGAGGGCGCCGAAGAACAACGCGACAAAGCCCAGCCCGATCAGTTGAAATGTCACCACGACAATTCCTCCGCTGTCGAATTTCTTTGCAATGATTGGTCGTGTTCGTAGCAGTTTCGCTTCAAAATCGCGTAAAGGGATTAGGTAAAGCCCTTACAACTTGACCCCCCACAGGGGCGCCGATACGGTTCACGCAATTTTCATGCTTAAAAATTCGTATTCACACGATGGCTGAAGCCGATCTTCGCGCCATGGGGCGCGCGCGCGACGAAAACCTGGACCCGGCGCGGTCGTTCCAGGGGCTTATCCTCACGCTGCAACGGTATTGGGCCGAGTGGGGCTGCATCATTTTGCAGCCCTACGACATGGAGGTGGGGGCGGGCACCTTCCATCCGGCGACGACGCTGCGCGCGCTCGGACCCAAGCCGTGGAACGCCGCCTATGTGCAGCCCTCTCGCCGGCCGAAGGACGGCCGCTACGGGGAAAATCCCAACCGGCTGCAGCACTACTACCAGTTCCAGGTCATCCTCAAGCCGTCGCCGGACGACATTCAGGACCTCTACCTGAATTCATTGAAGGCGATCGGCATCGATTCGAACCTGCACGACATCCGTTTTGTCGAGGACGACTGGGAAAGCCCGACGCTCGGCGCCTGGGGCCTGGGCTGGGAATGCTGGTGCGACGGCATGGAAGTGTCGCAGTTCACCTACTTCCAGCAGGCCGCCGGTTTCGAATGCAATCCGGTCGCCGGCGAATTGACTTACGGGCTGGAGCGGCTGGCCATGTATGTGCAGGGCGTCGACAATGTGTTCGCGCTCAACTTCAACGGCCAAAGCGGCGCGAAGAAAGTGACCTATGGCGACGTGTTCCTGCAGGCCGAACAGGAATACTCGCGGCACAATTTCGAATTCGCCGACACGGCGATGCTGTTCGAGCAGTTCAGGATGGCGGAAGCGGCCTGCAAGAAATATCTCGCGGCGGGTTGGAACGCGGACCACAAGCGCCACCTGATGGCGCTGCCGGCTTACGACCAGTGCATCAAGGCTTCCCACGTGTTCAACCTGCTCGACGCGCGCGGCGTCATTTCGGTCACCGAGCGGCAGAGCTATATCCTGCGCGTGCGCGAACTCGCCAAAGGCTGCGGCGAAGCCTGGCTGTCGACGGAAGGCGGCGGAGCATGAGCGATCCGGAAATCGGCGGACGCGAGCCTATTACCGTCGAGGTGGTCGAGGGCGAGACCTATTGGTGGTGTCGCTGCGGCCGCTCGCAGACGCAGCCATTCTGCGACGGCTCGCATGAGGTCACCGATTTCCAGCCGCTGGAATGGGCCGCCAAGCGGGCGGGCAAGCGCAACTTCTGCACCTGCAAGCGCACCAAGAACCCGCCGTTCTGCGACAACAGCCATTTGAAGCTATAGTCGTCACCTCGCTGGGCGATTCGAATTCCCATGCTGCTCTGGATCATCCTCGCGGTCGTCGCGGTCGTCGCGGCCGTCGTCATCTACGCGATCGTCGTGTTCAATTCGCTGGTGCGCACGCGGCAAATGGTGAACGAGGCTTGGAGCGGCATCGACGTGCAGCTCAAGCGCCGCTCCGATCTCGTTCCCAATCTGGTGGACACGGTCAAAGGCTACGCCGCGCACGAGCGTGGCGTGCTTGAGCGGGTCACGCATTTGCGCGGCGCCGCGCAGACGTTGCCGGCGGGCGATGTCGCCGCCCGCGCCCAGGCCGAAGGCGCCTTGTCGGCCGCGCTTCGTCAGCTCTTCGCCGTCGCCGAGAACTACCCGGACCTCAAAGCCAGCGCCAATTTCCTGCAATTGCAGCAGCAATTGAGCGATTTGGAAAACGAATTGCAAATGGCGCGGCGCCGAGCGCAACTCACGCTCGATGGCGCTGCGCCGCTCGACATGGGCGTCCATCGCCGGCTCGAAAAAACGGGTGGCCGAGCGGCCTTCGGCCTTGGCGCGGTAGAGCGCGAGATCGGCGCGGCGCACCAGCTCGTCTGCATCGGTGCCGTCGTCCGGGGCGACCGCGATGCCGATGCAGACGCCCAGCGCGGTTTCATTGCCGGCGATGAGGAGAGGTTCGGCCGCCGCCGCTGCAATGCGGCGCGCGAGCGCGGCCGGTTCGGGTGAACGGACTTCGCCTTGAAGCCGTCCAGGTCGAGCATCAGCACTGCGGCGCGCGAGCCTTCGCCGACGATGGTGCTGAGGGTCTGCTCGAGTTTTTCATTGAAGAATTGCCGGTTGGGCAGACCCGTGGGCGGATCATGGCGCGCCAGCTTCTGCGCCGTCGCTTCCGCCTTTCGGCGCGCGGATACTTCGCGCCTGAGCTCTCGGAGGCGGCGCCACGTAAAGACCAACAATCCGGCGGCAACGACGATGCCGCCAGCCACGGCATCGTCCAAATGCCAGTCTTCATGCCGGAGAGCAAAACTCAGAATCTCCGGCGGCAAGTCATATTCCTCGAAAGCCGCCCAGGTCAGGGCAAGCGCGACGAAGAGAAAAACGCCGTCACGCGCGGCCGGCGAGCCCCACGACGGATGCGATACGAATTTGGCAATGCGGCCGATGGCCCGAACAGGGTCGATCCTGCTCACGAAATCTGCTTCACGTTTGTGAAATGGTTTTGCGCCATGGAGCGTTGTCAAAGGGATAATTTTAGACGGTGTGTTTCTACGGACATTTACGTGAGTGATTACTATGGTAGGGAATCGCAGTACGAGGCTTGATTTCAAGCCGTCAGGTGACATGACGCCCTTCCCCTGATACCAGCGGCGGGCGCGCACCCGTGCAAAAGAGATTGCGATGCCTGACCTTCTGCTTGAATTCCTGTCGGAGGAAATCCCCGCGCGCATGCAGGCGCGCGCCGCCGAGGATTTGAAGAAAATCGTCACCGACCGGCTGGTGGCGGCGGGGCTCGTCTATGAAGGCGCCAAGGCCTTCGTCACGCCGCGCCGCCTGGCGCTGTCGGTGCACGGCGTGCCGGCGAAACAGCCTGACATCAAGGAAGAAAAGAAAGGCCCGCGCGTCGGCGCGCCTCAGGGCGCCATTGCCGGCTTCCTCAAGGCGGCGGGCCTGACCTCGATCGAGCAGGCGAAAGTGCAGCCCGACAAGAAGGGCGATTTCTACGTAGCGGTGATCGAGAAGCGGGGAAAACCGGCGCTCGACGTGATCGCCGAGATGATGCCCGACATTGTCGAAGAATTCCCTTGGCCGAAATCAATGCACTGGGGTTCCCCAGTATTCGTCACAGCAAATGACGGCTCATATGTCGTTACGAACGAAGGAGACTACGTACTAGCCAAGCTTTGGCTTAAATGGGTCCGTCCGCTGCATTCGATCCTCGCCACCTTCGGACCGGAGACCGAGGAGCCCGACATCGTTCCCTTCGAGGTCGGCGGCATCAAGGCCGGCGACGAGACGCGCGGCCACCGCTTCATGGCGCCGGGCACAATCAAGGTGCGGCGCTTCGACGACTACATCGCCAAGCTCGACAAGGCCAAGGTGGTGCTCGATCCCGCGCGCCGCGCCGACGCCATCCGCGCCGATGCGAAAAATCTCGCCTTCGCGCAGGGCTACGAGCTAGTCGAGGACGAAGGCCTGCTCGCCGAAATCGCCGGCCTCGTCGAATGGCCGGTGACGTTGTTGGGCTCCTTCGACGCCGCCTTCCTCTCGATCCCAGAGGAGGTCATCCGCACCACCATCCGCAACAACCAGAAATGTTTCGTGCTGCGCGATCCGCAGACAACGAAGCTCGTCAACAAGTTCATCCTTGTCGCCAACGAGGAAGCCAGCGACGGCGGCAAGGCGATCGTCGCCGGCAATGAGCGCGTCATCCGCGCGCGGCTTTCCGACGCCAAATTCTTCTACGAGACGGACCTGAAGACGCGGCTCGAAGACCGGCTGCCGAAATTCGAGCAAATCGTTTTTCACGAGAAGCTCGGCAGTCAGGCCGAACGCATCGCCCGCGTGGTGGCGCTTGCCGGTCAGCTTTCGTCCGTGGTCGGCGCCGACCGCGCCAAGGTCGAGCGCGCGGCGCTGCTGTGCAAGGCCGATTTGCTCACCGAGGTGGTCGGCGAGTTCCCCGAACTGCAAGGCCTGATGGGCCGCTACTATGCCGAGGCGCAAGGAGAAGACGAAGCCGTCGCTCACGCCTGCGAGGATCATTACAGACCCAAGGGCCCGGACGACATGGTGCCCGCCGATCCCGTGTCCATCGCTGTCGCGCTCGCTGACAAGATCGACACGCTGGTCGGCTTCTGGGCGATCGACGAAAAGCCGACTGGGTCGAAGGATCCTTACGCGCTGCGCCGCGCCGCGCTTGGGCTGATCCGCATCGTCATCGAAAACGCGTTGCGGCTGCCATTGCGCAGCCTGCTGTGGCGGCATTTCGGCACAGTCGGCCGCGATGAGGCTTTGGCCGAGGCCATCGCGGTTCTGCACCCGCTGCATGAGGATATCGTCGCCTTGAGCGCGAGCGACGTCGGCCTCGCGGTGAAGCTCGAAGTGCTGATCTCGGAGAAAAACAAACAGCTCACCGGCCCGACCTTGGTCACGGCGCATTCGTTCCTGAAACAGACTCACGACCTGCTCGCATTCTTTGCCGACCGGCTGAAGGTGCAATTGCGCGAGCAGGGCGCACGGCACGATCTGGTCGACGCTGTGTTTGCGCTGGAAAACCAGGACGACCTTTTGCTAGTCGTGCGCCGGGTCGATGCGCTGGGCAAATTCCTCGATACCGACGACGGCAAGAACCTACTCGCCGGCGTCAAGCGCGCGTCCAACATCCTGCGCATCGAGGAAAAGAAGGACGGCAAAACCTATGTCGGCGCGCCCGATGCCAAGCTGCTGGCGGCGCCTGAAGAAAAAGCCTTGGCCAAGGCGATCGATGCGGCGCGTGAAGGTGCTGCCGCCGCCGTCGCCAGGGAGGATTTCGCCGCCGCCATGACGGCAGTGGCCGGCTTGCGTCCTGTTGTCGATGCCTTCTTCGACAAGGTGACCGTCAACGTCGACGACAAGGCGTTACGCGAAAATCGCCTCAAGCTGCTCAACGAAATCCGCGCGGCGACGCGCGCCGTCGCGGACTTTTCCAGGATCGAAGGATAAGATCGGCGATCCGAAGCGAGCTATTGTCATGCCGTCTTACGCGCGCGAGCCCATCCTCAAGCCTGTGCCTATCGACGACCTGCGCCCGACGCAGATCTCGGTGGGGATGTGGGAGGTGGAGGAAAAGCGAAAGCGCCTGCGCGCGCGCGGCGAGAAGAAGTTGGGCGATTATCTCGGCGACCACATGATTCCGGTCGTGCTCGGACCGAAGCAGCTACATTATATCATCGACCATCATCACCTGGTGCTCACGCTGCACCTGGAGGGAATCAAAGAGGTTCTGGTCACGGTCGTCGCCGATCTTAGCGATGCGGAGGACGAGGTCTTCTGGCACATCCTTGATCAGAACAACTGGGTGCATCCGTACGACGAGGGCGGGCGCCGCCGGGAATTTTCAGAAATTCCCAAGTCGATTGAAAAGCTCAAGGACGACCCATTCAGGAGTTCTTGCCGGCGAGCTGCGCCGCGCCGGCGGATTTGCAAAAGACACGATGGCCTACAGCGAATTCCTCTGGGCCGATTTCTTCCGCGGGCGAATCAAGCGCAAGTCGATCGAGGACGACTTTGCCTCTGCTGTCGAAGAGGCCTTGAAGCTCGCCCACGGCCCCGCCGCCCGCTATCTGCCGGGCTGGTGCGGGCCGACCCAGTCATGACGAAACAGACGCGCATCAAATCTGGAACCAGCGTCTGTCTCGGCGGTTTCTTCCACGTCAGCAAAAAGGATCAATAGCCATGGTCATCGGCGTCGCTCATCTGCAGCCCATCGTCGCGCTTATCGCCGGAATCGTCATCCTGATTGTGCCGCGCCTGCTCAATTACATCGTCGCGGCCTACCTCATTATCATCGGCATCATCGGCCTCGGGCTTGTCCATTAGTCCGCAAACGGACTTGCGCCGGTCGTCCCGGCAGTGTTCTAAGGGCACGCAAATTCACACAGCACTTTGTCAGCCATGGCCAAACGAAAACCCTCGCGCGTTCGCGCAAAAAGCAAAAAACAGGCGGTGAAACGGGCTCCGGCGCGAAAGCCGAAAGGTCCCGGCAAATGGGTCCATGGCTTCGGCGGCGGCAAGGCCGAGGGCAAGGCGGCGATGCGCAATCTCCTCGGCGGCAAGGGCGCAGGCCTTGCCGAAATGGCCAATCTCGGCCTGCCGGTGCCGCCCGGCTTCACAATCACCACCGACGTCTGCAGCTATTTCTACGCGCACGACAAGCAGTATCCGAAAGAGTTGACGGTGCAGGTGGAAAAGGCGCTGGCCGCTGTCGGCAAGATCACCGGCAAGACCTTCGGCGACAAGGTGAACCCGCTGCTCGTTTCGGTGCGCTCGGGCGCGCGCGCCTCCATGCCGGGTATGATGGACACCGTGCTCAACCTCGGCCTCAACGACCAGACGGTCGAGGCGCTGGCGAAAAAATCCGGCGACCGGCGCTTTGCCTATGACAGCTACCGGCGTTTCATCACCATGTATTCGGACGTGGTGCTCGGCGTCGGCCACGAGCATTTCGAGGAACTGCTCGACATCCACAAAGAAAAGCAGGGCTACAGCCTCGACACCGATTTGACCGCCGACGACTGGGCCGAGCTAGTCGAGCAGTACAAGAAGCGCCTGCGCGAGCAGCGCGGCGAGCCCTTCCCGCAAGATGCCCATGAGCAATTATGGGGCGCGATCGGCGCCGTGTTCGGCTCCTGGATGAATGCGCGCGCCATCACCTATCGCCGCCTCAATAATATCCCGGAAAGCTGGGGTACCGCGGTCAACGTACAGGCCATGGTGTTCGGCAATATGGGCGACACCTCGGCCACCGGCGTCGCCTTCACGCGCAATCCCTCGACCGGCGAAAGGAAGCTTTACGGCGAATTCCTCATCAACGCGCAGGGTGAGGACGTTGTCGCCGGCATCCGCACTCCGCAGGAAATCAGCGAGGCTGCGCGGCAGGAGGCCGGCTCCGACAAGCCCTCGATGGAGCAGACGATCCCCAAGGCCTATGCCGAACTTAAGCGCATCTACAACGTGCTCGAGCGCCACTACCGCGACATGCAGGACCTCGAATTCACCGTCGAGCAGGGCAAGCTGTGGATGCTGCAAACCCGCTCGGGAAAACGCACCGCCAAAGCAGCGCTGCGCATCGCGGTTGAGCTTGCGAACGAGGGGCTGATTACGAAAAACGAGGCGGTGCTGCGCGTCGATCCCCTGGCGCTCGACCAGCTCTTGCACCCCACCATCGATCCGCGCGCGCACCGGAAAGTGATCGCCACCGGCCTGCCGGCCTCGCCGGGCGCAGCCTCCGGCGAAATCGTGTTCACGCCAGACGAAGCTGCCAACCTTAAATCCGACGGCAAGAAAGTCATCCTGGTGCGGGTGGAAACCTCGCCGGAAGACATCCACGGCATGCACGCCGCCGAAGGCATTCTCACCACACGCGGCGGCATGACCTCGCACGCCGCCGTCGTTGCCCGCGGCATGGGCAAGCCCTGCGTTTCCGGCGCCGGCTCGCTGCGCATCGACTACGCCAAGCGCACCATGAGCGCCGGCGGGCAGACCTTCAAGGAAGGCGATTTCATCACCGTCGACGGTTCGACGGGGCAGGTGCTGGCCGGGCGCGTCGACATGATTGAGCCGCAGCTTTCCGACGATTTCGCCACGCTGATCGGCTGGGCCGACAAGGTGCGCCGGCTCGGCGTGCGTGCCAATGCCGATACGCCGACGGACGCGAAGGCCGCCGTGCGTTTCGGCGCCGAAGGCATCGGTCTTTGCCGCACCGAGCACATGTTCTTCGACGAGAAACGCATCCGGGCGGTGCGCGAGATGATCCTCGCCGACGACGAAAAATCCCGCCGCACGGCCATCGCCAAGCTGCTGCCGATGCAGCGCGCCGATTTCGTCGAGCTGTTCACCATTATGGCCGGCCGGCCGGTGACCATCCGGCTGCTCGATCCGCCGCTGCATGAATTTCTGCCGCACGGCGAAGAGGAAATCGCCGAGGTCGCAGCCGCCATGGGCGCCGATCCGAAAAAGCTCGCCGACCGCGCCCGCGAACTGCATGAGTTCAATCCGATGCTCGGCTTCCGCGGCTGCCGCATCGCCATTGCCTATCCGGAAATAGGCGAGATGCAGGCGCGCGCGATCTTCGAGGCCGCGGTCGAAGCGGCCAAGCGCACCGGCAAACTGGTGGTGCCGGAAGTGATGGTGCCGCTGATCGCGACCAAAAAAGAGTTCGATCTGGTCAAGGCGCGCATCGACGCCATGGCGCGGGCGGTGGCGAAGGAAACCGGCGCCAAACTCAACTATCAGGTCGGCACCATGATCGAATTGCCGCGCGCCTCGCTGATGGCCGGCGAGATCGCCGAAACGGCGGAGTTCTTCTCCTTCGGCACCAATGATCTCACGCAGACCACCTTCGGCATTTCGCGCGACGACGCGGCGAGCTTCCTCGGCATCTACACCGCGCGCGGCATCCTCCTCGCCGACCCCTTCGTCTCGATCGACCAGCAGGGCGTCGGCGAACTGGTGCGCATCGGCGTCGAGCGCGGGCGGAAAGTTCGGCCGAAGCTGAAAGTGGGCATCTGCGGCGAGCATGGCGGCGATCCGGCCTCGGTCGCCTTCTTCCACGCCGCCAGGCTCGATTACGTGTCCTGCTCGCCGTTCCGCGTGCCGATCGCGCGGCTGGCCGCGGCGCAGGCGGCGCTGGGCAAGGCGCCGGCGAGCACGGCGTAGGTCCCCAACCCCAACGGCCTTGACATCTCTTTATTGGGGGTACAAATAATAAGTGATGAAAATCACTTGGGATCCCGCCAAAAGGGCGGCAACGCTCGCCGAGCGACAGGTTGATTTTCACGATGCCGAGCTTGTCTTCGCCGGCTGACGGTGAAAGATATCCGCTGGGCCTATGGTGAAGACCGGTTTCAGACGGTTGGTTTTCTGGCCGGGCGGATGGTCATGGTGGTCTGGACGCCGCGCGGCGACGCACGCCACGTCATCTCGATGAGGAAATGTAATGCCAAGGAACGTAAAAGGTATTCGCAGCGATTTGCGGAAATTTGATGCGCACCGCGTTCGCGCGAAGGAATACGACGACGCGCCGGAGCTCACCGACGCGCAATTAGCAAATGCAACTCTCGAAATTGGCGGCAAGCCGGTTCGCGGCAGGCCGCGCCTCGAGAATCCGAAAACAGCAATCAAATTGCGGATTGATTCTGACGTCGTTCGTTACTTCCGCAGCACCGGTCCGGGCTGGCAGACGCGCATCAACAACACATTGCGCCGCGCGGCCAAGCGCAAGGCTGTTCGCTAACGGTTAGACCGCCACCTTGGCGAGGAAATCTTCCACTTCGGCGCGCAGGTTGGAGACCGCGCTTTCCACCGTCTGCGAGGCTTCGCGCACCACCTGCGCCGAGGACCGCGTTTCGGTCGCGGCGCCTAC
Organism: uncultured Alphaproteobacteria bacterium; assembly: GCA_963753925.1. Lineage (GTDB taxonomy): Bacteria > Pseudomonadota > Alphaproteobacteria > Rhizobiales > Xanthobacteraceae > Pseudolabrys. The sequence goes on along the minus strand of CAVWEF010000005.1, from coordinate 121,945 downwards.
CACCTCGCCGAGCACGGCGACCACCTGGCCGGTGCCCTGCGCGGCGCTGGCAACGCTGTGCGAAATCTCGCCGGTGGCCGTGTTCTGCTCTTCGACCGCGGCGGCAACCGCCGTGGTGAATTGATTGATCTCCTGCATGCGCGAAGCGATCTGGCGGATCGCCTCGACCGCGCCGGAGGTCGAATTCTGCACGGCGAGAATGTGGCTGGCGATGTCTTCGGTCGCCTTGGCAGTCTGCACGGCCAGCGATTTCACCTCGGAGGCGACGACGGCAAAGCCGCGTCCCGCTTCGCCCGCGCGCGCGGCCTCGATGGTGGCGTTGAGCGCCAGCAAATTGGTCTGCCCGGCGATGTTGCGGATCAGCTTGACCACGTCGCCGATTTTCTGCGCCCCCGCCGAAAGCCCGGCGATCTCGCCGTCGGTCGCGCGGGCTTCATCGGTGGCGAGGCCGACGATGCTGCTGGTGTGGCTGAGCTGGCGGCTGATCTCGGCGATCGAATGCGACAATTCGTCGGCGGCAACCGCCGCGGTCTCGACGTTGGTCGACGCCTCATGGAAGCCCCGCACCGCGCTTTCTGCGCGCTGCGAGGTCTGCTCTGAGGAGCCGAACAACGCGGCCGCGGTCGAGCGCATGGCCGCGGCGCTGTCGCTGACGCTGGCGAGCAGCTTCTCTACCTGCGGGCGGAATGAGTTGATCGAGGCGTCGATAGCCGTGCGCCGCTGGACCTGTGCGCGGGTCACGGCGCGTTCTTCTTCCGCCTTGCGCTGCTCGGTGACGTCCTCATGGGTGGACACCCAGCTGCCGTCCGCCATCGGTTCGTTTTTGGCGAGGACGACGCGGCCGTCGCCGGCCTGCACATAAACCGCCCAGCTTTTTCCCTTCGCGATGCCGTCTCGGATCTTTTTGCAATATTCATCAACATTGCCTGTGAACAATCCGGTTTCCTTACGATGCGTAATCAACTGCTCTAGCGAAAGACCCGGGCGCACGACCTGTGGCGACAGGCTGTACATGTCGATGTAGCGGCGATTAACCAGCAGGATGCGCCCGTGCGAGTCGAACATGCACAGGCCCTGCGACATGTTGTCGACGGCGTTGTGCAGCCGCCGGTTTTCCGCGCCGAGGCGGCGATAGAAAAACAATGCGGCAACCGGCACTGCCAGAAACAGCAGCGCGCCGACGAGCGTCGCCTGGCCCGCGACGGTTGAAGGCAGCGTTGGCAAGGGCATGCGGGTCCGCGGCTTCGAGAACAGGGCCGAATATTGGGCGCCGGCGATTTCGATACCGTTAACAGGGTCTTTCCGCCGAGCGCGCGTAGACGATTCGTTTACCGGCCGCCGGCGCGGCCGCGCACCTTAACGCCTTCGCAAGGTTAATAGGTCAATAAAAAATAGCGCCGCACTGTCTACAATCCCGCGGCGCGTGGCGGTTTGGCGTTGCGTTGTGGCGTCGCGTGAGCATGCATATGAGTACGCGGAAGCGGCGAAAGCGACTGGCGAAGATTTGTATCGGTGCGCTGGTGATCGCATTTCTGCCGAGCCAGATCGGCTTTCAGGATTTGGGCGCGTTGCTCGCGCGCCAGCCCGGCGTTGCCGCGCGCGCGCGCGCGCATTTGATCGCTTCGCCTTTCGGTACCATCCACGCCGCCATGTTCAGTCTGCCGCGGCCGATCGGTACTGCCATTCCGCACCCGCCGATCTATGCGCTCGCCAATTTCGATCCCTCCGACATTACCGGCTCGATCGGCTCCCAGCTGCTCGGCGACCCGCGCGGCCCGCTGCAGTTTCCATCCGTCAATCGCAAGGGCAAGGGCGACTCGTTGATCGTGCGCCGCCGCGCGCCGTTGCCGCCGTTGCCGCCGCTATTGCCGGTCGCGCCGATGACGGCGGGAGAGGCGGACGCGACGTTGAAGAACGACGTTCCGCAAAGCCGCTTCGATCCATACGCCGAGTATGAATTTGCCGTGCCGAATACGGCCGGCGCGCCCGACGTCGAACTGCCCTACAAGGACTTGCCGCCCAAGAGCCTCGCCGCGTTGGCGCCGGCCGGCACCGCCAAGGATTCTTCGCGCGTCTTCTTCGGCGTCGATCCGCTCACGCCGCTGCGCGAGCGCATCGCGCCCTGGGCGCCGGGCGAGGCGCCGGTAGTGGAAAACTCCGCCGATCCCGACATCAAGCAATCGGCGCTCACCAATTCCGCCGGCGCGGACACGCACGGCGAATCGGTCGCCGGCAAAGGCGAGGTGACCGGCGTCGACGCGCGGCCGAAATCGCCGGCCGAGCGGCTGGGGCTTGAAGGCGGCAGCCGCGCCAAGGCAGAGAAGTGTCTGGCCACCGCCATTTATTTCGAGGCACGCGGCGAATCGGTGCGCGGGCAAATTGCCGTCGCGCAAGTCGTGCTCAACCGCGTGTTCTCGCCGTTCTACCCGAACGAGGTGTGCGGCGTCGTTTATCAGAACGCCGAGCGCCACAATTCCTGCCAGTTCACCTTCGCCTGCGACGGCATTCCCGATATCGTCACCGAGCCGGACGCTTGGGCCCGCGCCAAGCACATCGCCCGCGACATGCTCGACGGCAAGCTGTGGATGCCCGAGGTGGCGAAGTCGACCCACTACCATGCCTATTGGGTGCATCCGGATTGGGTCGCGGAGATGAAGAAGGTCTACAAGATCGGCGTGCATACCTTCTATCGCCCACTTGCATGGGGCGACGGCTCCGACGAACCGGTGTGGGGCAACGCCAAGATCGCCGCGGCGACTGAAAAGGAAGCGGCCCGGGAAGAACAGATTTCGCCCGTCAGCCACAGTAAGGAATGGCTCAATTCTCCGGACGGGCGCGTCTGGGCGCGCGAACACGCCAGCAAATAGGGCCGTATTGCCACGCCGAGCCATGCGCGGCGGCGATGCGGAGGATCACGAATATTCGTTTTTGGACAGCCTTGCTGACCCTATATGGTGCGTGGCCGGTCGCGCCTCTGCGCCGCCGGAGGTCGGAGACAGTCAGCCATGTCCTTGTCCGGGGCGACAGGAAAAGCCATCAGCGCCGCCGGCTGGCGCACGCCGGTCGTCGTGGTGGTGTGCGGCTGCCTGATCAGCATGGTCGCCTTCGGGCCGCGCTCCTCGCTCGGCTTTTTTCTGACGCCGCTGTCGCAGGCCAATCACTGGGATCGTGAAGTTTTCTCGATGGCTTTTGCCATCCAGAATTTACTCTGGGGCATCGGCCAGCCCTTCGCCGGCGGCGTCGCCGACCGCTTTGGCGCCAGCCGCGTCATCACGGTCGGGGCCGTCATGTATGCGCTCGGCCTGGTGCTGATGGCGCATTCGACAACGCCGGTCATGCTCGATCTTTCCGCCGGCGTGCTGATCGGGTTAGGCCTGTCCGGCTGTTCGTTCACCGTTGTGATCGGCGCGCTCGGCAAGTTGTTACCGGTCGAATGGCGCTCGCTTGCCTTCGGCGCCGGCACCGCCGCCGGTTCGTTCGGCCAGTTCCTCTATTCACCCCTCGGCGTCGGCTTGATGGACAAGTTCGGCTGGCAGACGGCGCTGCTGGTCTTTGCCGGCATAACGATGCTGATCCTGCCGTTGTCGCTGGCGCTGGCGACGCCGCGCAACACCGCGGCCGCGCCGATGGTCGCGCTGGCGCCGCAGTCTTTCCGCCACGCGATCAGCGAAGCCTTCGGCCATCGCAGCTATGTGCTCCTGGTGCTCGGTTTCTTCACCTGCGGCTTCCAGCTCGCCTTCACCACGGTGCACCTGCCGTCCTACCTGATCGACCGCGGGCTCTCGGCGGAAGTCGGCGGCTGGACTCTGGCCACCATCGGCCTGTTCAACATCATCGGTTCGATCACCTCGGGCTATCTCGGCAACCGCGTGCCCAAGCGCTACATTCTGTCGAGCATCTACTTCGCGCGCGCGCTGTCGATTGCCATTTTCATCACCGCGCCGGCGACGCCCACCAATACGCTGATCTATGGCGCCGTCACTGGTCTGCTCTGGTTGTCGACTGTTCCGCCCACGTCGGCGCTGGTCGCGGTGATGTTCGGCACGCGCTGGCTCGCCATGTTGTTCGGCTTCGCCTTCTTCAGCCATCAGGTCGGCGGCTTCCTCGGCGTCTGGCTCGGCGGCTATGTGTTCGACCATTTAGGCTCGTACAATCCGGTGTGGTGGCTGTCGATTTTCTTCGGCGTGATGTCGGCCATCATCAATCTGCCGATTATCGAACAGCCGGTCGACCGGCTCGCGCCGTCGGCGTCACCCGTCTGAGACTTGCGCTTGGCGCCTCGCTCCGCGCACACTGCGCCGGGGCACTGTAAGCGGCGGGGCAGGCGTGGAGGCATTAAAATCATTGGGGCCGGCCACACTGGGCCCGCGGATCCATGCCGGCCTGCGCGATGTTTTCGCCGGCACGGTCACCAGTGCGCTATCGATCGCTCTTGTCCGTGTCTTACGCGGCGCTCATCTTCGCTGGCCCGCTGTCGCACTGGCTCTCCTATGGCATTGCGGTGACGTTCCTGTCCGGCGCGGTCGTCGGTGCGATCGTCTGCTGGAGAAGTTCGCTTCCCTTCACGATCGCCGGCCCGGACTCATCGACCTCGGCCGTCGTCGCGGCGCTGCTTGCCACCATGGCGCAGCGCCTCACGGCTGCCGGCAACGTCGACCTGCTCGCCCCAGCCTTGATCGTGATGGCGTTGGCGACCGGCCTCACCGGGGTACTGTTGGGTGGCCTCGGCATCCTGCGCGCCGGCCGCGCCATCCGCTTCGTCCCGTTTCCAGTCATCGGCGGGTTCATGGCCGCGACGGGCTGGCTCATGATCGCCGGCGCGATCGGCGTAGTGGGCGGCCATCCGTTGACCTTCGGCAGCGCCGGCAGCTTCGCCGACGGCGCAATCCTTGCGAAGCTCGGCGCGGCGGTCGCGGTCGCAACCACTCTGGAAGTCCTCGCATGGCGCTCGTCCAGTGCCTTCATCCTGCCGGGCGTCCTTCTGCTTGCCGTCGTTGCCGCGCATGCGGGCCTCGCCGCTACAGGCGTGTCGGTCGCCGACGCGCAGGCGAGCGGCTGGCTGTTCGAGCCACAGACCGCGGTGCCGCTGACGTCGCCATGGCACGCCGCGGCGCTCGCCGATTTTCCCTGGCATTCGCTGTCCTGGCTCGCCGGCGACCTGTTGGCGGTAATGTTCGTGACCGTCATCAGCCTGCTGCTCAACACCACCGGGGTCGAGATCGCCACCAAACGCGAGGCCGACATTGACGGGGAGCTCAAGGCGCTGGGTCTCGCCAATCTCGCGGCCGCCGCGCTAGGCGGTTATGTCAGCTGCCTGTCGCTGAGCCGCACGACGCTGACCTTCGGCCTCGGCGGCAAGAGCCGGCTTGCCGGCCTGATTGTCGCGGCCACATCGGCGCTGATGCTCGTCGTCGATCCGGCTTTCCTCGGCTACGTCCCCAAATTCGCCATCGGCGGCGTTCTGCTCGTCGCCGGCTACGGGCTGCTGCGCCGCTGGATCGTGCAATCGGCGCGGCAATTGAGCCCGCTGGAATATATTTCACTGCTCGCCGTCGTCTTGATCATCGTCCAATGGGGCTTCATCGCCGGCGTGCTGGTCGGCGTGGTGATCGGCTGCGCGACATTCGCCGTGAGCGCGAGCCGCGTCAACGCCATCAAGTTCGCCTTCGACGGTTCGGAATACCGCAGCCACCTCGACCGCAGCGCCGAGGAACTGGCGATCCTTGCCCAGCACGGTCGCGAGCTGCAGGGCATGTCGTTGCAGAGCTATCTCTTCTTCGGCTCGGCCAACCGGCTCTACCAGCACGTCAGGGCGCTGCTGCGAAAACAGCCGGGCTGCCGCTTTTTGGTGTTCGACTTCCGCCTGGTCACCGGCATCAATTCGTCGGCAACGCACAGTTTCTCGCAGATCAAGCAGGTCGCCGGCGAAGCGGGCGCGCGCCTCGTGCTGGTCAACCTCGCACCGGAGCTACAACGCGCCTTCCACGCCATCCATTTTTTGTCGCCGGACGTGATCGTTGCTTCCGACCTCGATCGGGCGCTCGAATCCTGCGAGGACGCAATCATCGCCGCGCATCAGGTGACGGGCGGCGAATTGGATTCGCTGCGCGTCTGGTTCGGCAAGGCGCTTGGCAGCGTCGAGCACGCCGAGGCGCTCGCCGCGCTTTGCCGCCGCTTCGAGGCGCGGCCCGGCGATATCATCGCGCGGCAAGGCGAGCCGTCCAATTCCATGCATTTCATCCTCGACGGCCGCGTCGGCATTCTCGTGAATATGGGCGAGGGGCGCGCCGTGCGCGTGCGCAGCCTCGGCCGTCATACCACCATCGGCGAGATGGGCTTGATCTCCGGCCGCCCGCGCAGCGCCACCATCCAGGCCGAAGCGGCGAGCGTTCTTTATGAACTGACAGCCGAGAGCTTCAACGACATCAAGCGCCGGCAACCCGAGCTCGGCCAGGCCTTGTTCAGTTATGTGATCGCGGTGATGGCCGAGCGCCTGACCTTTGCCAGCCGCGTGATCGGCGTGTTGCAACGGTGAGATAAGAATCGTCATGCCCGGGCTTGTCTCGGGCATCCACGGCTTTAGAACTGTCCGCAAGTCAAAGACGTGCGTGGCCGGCACAAGGCCGGCCATGACAAGGGAGTGAAGCGTGCCCACATTCAAAGCGATCGTAATCGAGAAGTGCGAGAGCGGCACCAAGGCCGCGCTCACCGACTTCGACGAAGCAAACCTGATGGACGGCGACGTCACCGTCCGCGTCGAATATTCGACCGTGAATTACAAGGATGGGCTCGCCATCACCGGCAAGGCGCCGGTGGTGCGCCGCTTCCCCATGATCGCCGGCATCGATTTCGCCGGCACGGTGGAAGCCTCCGGCCACGCCGGCTGGAAGCCGGGCGACAAGGTCATCCTCAACGGTTGGGGCTGCGGCGAGACCCATCTCGGCGGCTACGGCGAAAAGGCGCGGGTCAAGGGCGACTCGCTGGTGGCGCTGCCGGCCTCGATAAGCGCGCGCGAGGCCATGAGCGTCGGCACTGCCGGTTATACGGCGATGCTGGCGGTGATGGCGCTGGAGCGCCATGGACTCAACGCGGCGAGCGGCCCGGTGGTGGTGACGGGAGCCGCCGGCGGCGTCGGCTCGGTGGCCATCGCCATCCTCGCCAGGCGCGGTTTTACCGTGCATGCGGTGACCGGCCGGCCGCAGGAGGCCGATTACCTCAAAGGCCTCGGCGCGACGGAGATCATCGAGCGCAAGGAACTGGCCGGGCCGGGGAAACCGCTGGCCAAGGAGCGTTGGGCGGGCGCGGTCGATTCGGTCGGCTCGGCGACGCTCGCCAACCTCTTGTCGATGACCCGCTATGGCGGGGCGGTCGCCGCCTGCGGGCTTGCCGGCGGGATGGATCTGCCGGGGTCGGTCGCCCCCTTCATTTTGCGCGGCGTTTGCCTCTATGGGATCGAACTCGGTGATGTGCCCGTTGCCCCGGCGCCAGGAAGCGTGGAAAAGGCTGGAAACCGACCTCGATAGGCAAAAATTGGCCAAAATGACCAGCGAAATCCCGCTTTCCGGGGTTTTCGAGGCCGCGCCACGCATCCTGGCCGGCGCCGTGCGCGGGCGGATCGTGGTCAAAATCGGGTAAACATGTTCAGGATTTATCGACGAACGGCAGGCATAATCCGCTAGGCTCTGTGGAACGAGCCCAAACGGGCCGGCACGATCGCCGGCTCTTGTCTGTAACCGGTTGCGTCAGTCGGAGTGCGGGGAGATGGTTCGTGGTCTTGCGTTGCTGGTCGGCCTTGTGGCCGGCTTGTCGGTCGCCTTGCCGGCGATAGCCGGTGAGATGTCGGCGGAAGAAGCCCGCCACTTCGTCATCGGAAAACTGTTCAGCTACACCTGTTTCGAAGGCACCCGCGGGCAGGGCCGCGTGCTCGCCAGCGGCGCCGTGGTCGGCTCGATCCAGTTCCAGGGCTCGGGGCCGATGCGCTATGCGGCGCTGCCGCCTGGTTCGCTGCAGGTCAAGGGCGACGCCGTCTGCGCCTCGGTGCGCGGATTGCCGTTCCAGCCGTGTTTTAATCTCGAGCGCACCGACGCCGACAGCTTCCGCGGTTCGATCTCCGGCCTGGGCTTTGCCTATTGCGACTTCGTCCGCCATCAAGGGCGCACCAACATTGCCCGCCGCATGAGCAACGAACATTCGCATCCGCTGGCGCTGCGGCCGTCGCTCGCCGCGACCAGCGAATAGTTTTTACCGCATTTTTTTGCGCGTGATCTTGTCCGAAAACCGGTTCCCACTTTTCGGGATCACGCGCGTGCCGGAAAGATCATGCACGTCGTCGTGGCGTGTGCGTAAAGCTTGCCGGCGCGGTCTTTGAGGTCGCCTTCCGCCGGCGCCACGCTGCGCCCGCGATGCACGAGGCGGCCTTCGGCGCGTACCGGCCCGGTGTCCTTGGTGATCGGCCGCACCATGTTGAATTTCAGTTCCAGCGTGGTCCAGGTCTCGCCCTTGGCGAGGGTGGAAAAGACGGCGCAGCCGAGCGCCGAATCGAGCAGCGTTGCGATAAATCCGCCGTGTATGGTGCCGATCGGATTGTAATGGCGGAATTCCGGCACGGCCTCGAACACGGCGTGGCCTTCCTCGATCTCGGCCAGGTGAAAGCCCAATAATTCGCTGATTGGCGCCTGCGGCTGCGTCCCGTTGACGATGCCCCTGAGGAATTCGAGGCCGCCAAGCGCTTTCACCGTCTCCAGCGTCGCCACGCCGTATGTCTTGCCAGTCACGCCTGCCCCCGTACGACAAACGCCGGGCAATTTTAGCGCGCCGGCTCACGCAATATCCAGCCGGAACGGCACGCCTTCCTCGCTGAAATCGCCCGGGCCGATGGTTTCGATCGCGCGCACCATGCGGCCGTCGCGCTTGAGCAACCGGTCGGCGAGCGCGACGATGCGCGCATTGGGCATGGCGGTGCGCGAGGCGCGGCGGATGTCCCAGGCGATTTGCTGTTCGTCGCGCGCCGGATTGAGCGCGCAGGCCGCCACATAGGCGCCGGCGGTCGAGCGGCTGATGCCGGCATAGCAATGCACCACCATCGGCGCGGCGCGGTCCCAGCCCCCGACGAATTCGATCAGCCGCGTGACGTGCTCCTCGCCGGGCGCGATGTAACCGTCCACCGGCGTCGTAATGTCGTCGACGGCCAACACCAGGTGATTTTCCGGCGCGATATGACCCGGCCGCTCGACGCGGTCAGTCAGCCGCAGCATGGTGACGATGTGTCGCGCTCCGGTCTCATCGATCGTTGAGTAAAGGCGTGCGAGCGAGCAGACGTGAATCATCTGGGGATAGGGAGCCTGTTGTTGCGTCATATCTATGACGGTTCGCCCGCGTTGTCATTCTCGCGCCAGCTTCTCGAAGCGCTCCTTGAAACGCACCTCGGCGGCCCCGGCTGGCCAGGGGGTGAGATAATCGCGTTCCAGCGCGGCGGAAAACTTCGGTGGCGGCCCGAAAAAGCGCCGCGCTTCGGCAAGCGCAAAGCCCGCAAGACGGGTGGATTCGAGAAAGGCGGCGTTGCGGTCGGCGGCCTTAACCAGGCTTTGCAAGCTGGCCGGCAGCGGCGAGGGCAGGCCGAAGCGGCGGTGGATGGCGGCGAGCAGGCGGTGCTCCACCGCCTTGTAGCTGTCGCCGATCACCGCCTTGAACGGCGAGATCATGTCGCCGATGACGTATTCCGGCGCGTCGTGCAGCAGCACGGCGAGGCGGCCCGTGGCGTCGAGCCGCGGCACTTTGGCGCGCGCCAGCGCCTCCACCAGCAGGGCGTGCTGGGCGACCGAATAGATATGCGCGCCCTTGGTCTGCCCGTTCCAGCGCGCGACGCGCGCCAGGCCGTGCGCGATGTCCTCAAGCTCGACGTCGAGCGGCGAGGGGTCAAGCAGATCGAGACGCCGCCCCGACAGCATGCGCTGCCAGGCGCGCGGCGCAGTCTTGCGAGCGGCCTTGCTCATTTGCGTTTTGCGAGCTTGGCGCAAGCTGCATGGCGGTGGCAGGTCGTGAGATGGTCGTTGACCATGCCGACCGCCTGCATGAAGGCATAGACGATGGTCGGACCGACGAACTTGAAGCCGCGGCCAACCAAGTCCTTGGAGATTGCTTTCGACAGCGCGGTCTCCGCCGGGATCTGCCCGCGGCGGCGGAAATTGTTCTGTTGCGACTTGCCGTCGAGCTGGTCCCACAGCAGATGCGAAAAGCCGGGGCCTTCCTCCATGATCTTGAGCCAGGCGCGCGCCGAGCCGACCGTGCCCTCGATCTTGGCGCGGTTTCTCACAATGCCGGCATCCTGCATCAGCCGCTCGACTTTTTTCGGCGTGTAGCGGGCGATTTTCTCAGGGTTGAAATCGTCGAAGGCTTTGCGGAAATTTTCGCGCTTGCGCAAAATCGTGATCCACGCGAGCCCGGCCTGGAAGCCGTCGAGAATAAGCTTCTCGAACAGCGCGCGGTCATCATATTCCGGCACACCCCATTCCTCGTCGTGATAGGCGACGTAAAGCGGATCGTTGCCCGCCCACGGGCAGCGCGGAAGATCGTCGGGGGACGCAGCGCTCATGACGCGGCCTTTTCGCCCGGCCAGGGAAATTTCGCCCAATCCGGCTTCACCGGGCGGATGGCGATGCCGCCGGCGGTGAGCGGCGTGCCGGCGGCAAGCGCGTCGGCGACGCGATCGAGACGCAGCAGCGCCAGCCCGCGCCCCTTCGCCGTCGAACCGATCACGCCGATCTGTTTTTCTCCCGCCATCACCGGCAGCCCCGGCATCGGCGAGTATTCGGCATAAGCAAACGGCACCACACGGCTGCGCGCGTTGGCACGGTGCTCGACGCGCGAGACGACCTCTTGGCCGACATAGCAACCCTTGTCGAAATCGACGCCGTCTAGCTGGTCCATGTCGGCCTCATGCGGGAAGGTGCCGAGATATGGGAAATCCTCGCCGCCGCGCGGCACGCCGAGGGCGACGCGGTGTGCCTCATAGGCCTCGTTACCGGCAATCCGCGCCCCGAGATTGGCCGCCGCTTCCGCGGCAAGGTCGCCCGGGATGATCGTGCGCATGCCGAGCGCCGGCAGCCGCGGATCGGCATAGCTCATGCCGTCGTCGCTTTGGCCGATCCCGTCCCAGAACGCCATCACGCCGAGCGTATCGGAGCGATCCTCGACCGTAACCTTGGCGCGCAGCTTGTAGAAATTGAGCCTTTCCACGAGCGTCGGAGCAAGTGCGCGCGGGCAATCGAGGAAAAAACCGCCGCCATCCTCGGGCGTCGCTTCGGCAATGAGAAAATCGCTGATGATCTTGCCCTGCGGAGTGAGCAGCGCGGCAAAGCAGGAATGGCCGGGCTTCACCTTCTCCATGTCGTTGGTAACGAGGCCATTGAGAAAGCGCCGGGCGTCGTCGCCGGACACCTTGACCACGCCGCGGTCGGGAAGGAGCGCTGCCTGCATTGCTGACCTTTTCGAATAGTCTCTTGCCAGAACTCGCGGCGAAACGTAAGCGCTGTTGCGCGCGTGGCAAGCCGGTTAGAACCGCTCAAACATGGCCGAAACCTACGATCTCATCCTCAAGGGCGGCACTGTCGTCAACCAGGACGGCGAGGGCGCGCGCGACGTCGGCATCCGCGGCGCCCGCTTTGCGGCGATCGGCGACCTGTCGCGTGCCTCGGCCGGCGAAACAATCGACTGCCGCGGCCTGCATATCCTGCCCGGCGTGATCGACAGCCATGTGCATTTCCGCGAGCCGGGCCTCACGCACAAGGAAGACTTGGAATCCGGCTCGCGCGGCGCCGTGCTCGGCGGCGTCACCGCGGTGTTTGAGATGCCCAATACCGATCCGCTGACGACGACCGCCGAAGCGCTGGTGGACAAAGTCAGGCGCGGCCACCACCGCATGCATTGCGACTTTGCCTTTTATGTCGGCGCCACGCGCGAGAACACTCAGCACCTCAGCGAGCTTGAGCGTCTGCCCGGCGCCTGCGCCGTCAAGGTGTTCATGGGCTCCTCCACCGGCTCGCTGCTGATCGAGGACGACGCCGGCGTGCGCGCGGTGCTGAAAGCAATCAACCGCCGCGCCGCTTTTCATTCCGAGGACGAATACCGGCTCCGCGAGCGCATTAGCCTGCGCGTCGAGGGCGATCCCGGCTCGCATCCGGTCTGGCGCGACGCCACCGCCGCGCTGATGGCGACGAAACGCCTGGTCGCGCTTGCGCACGAGACCGGCAAGCGCGTGCACGTGTTGCATGTGACGACAAAGGAGGAGGCGGCCTTTCTTGCCGATCACAAGGATGTCGCCACCGCGGAAGCGACGCCGGCGCATCTCACTCTCGCCGCGCCCGATTGCTACAAGAAGCTGGGACCGCTGGCCCAGCTCAATCCGCCGATCCGCGATACCGGCCATCGCGACGGCATCTGGCGCGGGGTGGCGCAGGGCGTCATCGACTCGATCGGCTCAGACCATTCGCCGCATACGCGCGAGGAGAAGGCGCAACTTTATCCGAAGACGCCGTCCGGCATGGCCGGGGTGCAGACGCTTGTTCCCCTGATGCTCGACCACGTTCATGCGGGGCGGCTTTCGCTTGCCCGTTTTGTCGACCTCACCAGCGCCGGCCCGGCGCGGGTCTACGGCATCGCCGCCAAGGGCCGCATCGCCGCCGGCTACGATGCCGATATGACCGTCGTCGATCTCAAGCAGCGGGAAACTATCACCGATAAATGGATCGCCGCGCGCGCTGGCTGGACGCCCTATAACGGCGTCAGCGTGACCGGCTGGCCGGTCGGCACTTTCGTTCGCGGCCACAAGGTGATGTGGGACGGCGAACTGGCGACGCCCGCCCAGGGCGAGCGCGTTCGCTTTTTGGAAACGCTTGGCGCGGCATGATCGGCGCCACGCGGCGCCGCTGGTTGCAGATGTAACCGGTTAGCGCCGGCAAGTTATCCCCAGCTCGTAATCCGAAACTTTTCTGTGGATTGAAAAGGTCGCTCGGATGGTTTTGAACGGTACCGGGGCACCCCACGATATCGCCGGTCTGGCCGGAGGCCGGGGGGTGGGGGGACCATGAGCGGCGATCTTGTTTCGCTCCGCCTGCTGCTAGTCGCTGCCGCGCCGTCGGAGCAAAACCTCTGGCGGCAAGGCGCGGCGCTTGCCTCGCTGCCGATTGATTTTTCGGCGGACGACGCGTCGGCCTGCGGCAAGATCCTCGCCAAAGGCGGCGTCGATATTTGCGTGATCGATTCGAAGCTGTCGAACGCCGACAAGGACGCGGTGCTTAAGGCTGCGCGCGCGATCGAGCCAGCGCCTTTCGTCGTCGTCTCGGCGCCAAACGGCGAGGCGCGGCTCGATGGCAGCGACGGCACGCTGGCCAAGCCGGCCAGCCAGGAAGACGCGCGCAAGCTCGTCGAAGTCTGCATCCGCGCCAAGATCCCGACCCGCGTGCTGATCGTCGACGATTCCGGCACGATCCGCAGCATCGTGCGCAAGATCTTGTCGGCCAGCCGTTTCGCCATGGATTGCCATGAGGCCGAGGAGGGCATTGCCGCGCTCAATCAGTTGCGCAGCGGCAATTTCGGCATGGTGTTCCTCGACTACAACATGCCGGGGCTCAACGGCTTCGAGACTCTGTCGGAGATCAAGCGCGAGAGCCCGAATGTCGCGGTGGTGATGATGACGTCGCAGGCGGACAACGCGCTTGCCGGCCGCGCCCGCGCCGGCGGTGCGCTCGCGTTCCTGAAAAAACCGTTTTATCCGGCCGATATCGATTCCGTGCTCGCGCGCTATTACGGCTTGAGCGTGCCGCTAAACTGAAAACAAAAATCAGTCATTCCGGGGCGCGTGCGTCAGCGTGCGAATCCGGAATCCAGCACCACCCGCATACAATGTTTCTTGATTCCGGGTTCGACGCTTGCGCGCCGTCCCGGAATGACAAAGGTTACGAATACGCGCCTACTGGCGCTGCTGGTCGAGGGAGAACTCGCCGTTGCGGATGCGCGCGGCGAGGCCTTCGGCGAAGCTCGCGGCGGCATCTTCGCCATAAGTGGTGACGAATTCGGCGATGGCCGCGAACAGGCAGGCCTGCGCCAGGCAGTCGCCGTCGATGCCGTCGAGGCGGGCTTCCGCCCAGGCCTCTTGCAGATAGCCGAGCGCCACGCGTTTTTGCTCGTGGTCGGCGATTATCTCGCGCGACTGGATGCCTCGCCCCGCAGTGCTCATTTTCACCGTGTTCCCGAACCGCCTGGAAGGGCGGCACGCCCCAAATTCGACCCCAACGTTACCACGCGGGAGCCGGCCTCCTAGCCGCACCTGTCAAAAAGGTTAATCCGGAGGGCCTTAATTGGCGTATCGGGCGGTGATATCGCGGGCAATCTTGGACCCTTCGTCGAGATAGCGGCGAATGGCGATGTCGGCCGAGGGCGTGCAGGTGCGATAAGTCTGCTGAAATACGCGATAACCACGATTAAAGCTTGCCACAATCTTGTGTTTGCGCTCGCCCTCGAGGGATTCGGCGTCGATCAGGGCCTGCATCTGGTTGCGCCATTTTTGCCCTTCGTTTGCCCCGCAGACGTTGCGCAGGTAGTGCAGCGCGCCGAGGATTTCGGCGAGCCGCACTAGGTCGCCGTCATAGGGCGCCGACGCTTCCACCGCGCGCAGGGGTTGCGCGCCAAGCAGAACCAGCATCGAGACCAGGATCAATAATTTCCGCACGGAGCTTCGCCTTTTTCGGCAGTGATATGCGCCCGCACCGTGGCGCGCGCAAGACACGACACCAATTAACGTTGAGCGCCGCCGATCAGGGCGGCCGCGGCGGCGGCGATCTCGGCGAGGCCGTCGGTGGTGCGCAAGGCCGGCAATTCGGCAAGCGTCACCCAACGCGCGTCGTCGAGTTCCTCGCTCAGCGCCGGCTCGCCGGCGAGCCAGCGCGCGGCGAGGCAGAGAATGACAAAGTGCCGCTCGACGCGGCCTTGCGTGTCGCGCATGATTGCCTCGCGATGGCCGGCGAGCCCGACCGGCGCGATCGCAAGCTGCGTCTCCTCGCGCACCTCGCGGGTCGCCGCCTCGTTCAGCGTCTCGCCCGTTTCCACGGCGCCGCCGGGAAACGTGTAGAGGTTCAGCGCCGGCTTGCGCGCGCGCCGCACCACCAGGAGCTTGCCGTCGCGAACGATCGCCGCGCTGACCGCAAGATACGGGCGCTGCGGATAGGTTCTGCTGTCGGACAAGGGCGCTACCGTTTCATCAAGCGATCGACGACCGCTTGCGGCGCGGCGAATTGCCCGGTTTCGGGCTCGGCTTCGCCGTTGATCACGGCGCCGGCGCGGGCGACCAGCGGCTTGAGCGACGCGACGGTCTGCCGGGCGAGCTGTTGAGCAATCGCCTCCGGCAGATCGGAGCGCATGGCCGAGCGCGCGGCTTCCAGCACCGCGGTCATGGTGCCGGCCAGCATGTCGAGGCATTCGCGCACCGCCGGATCCGCGGCATCGTAGGCGGCGATAGCCATGTGCCGGTCCTTGAAGCCCGAGGCGATGAAGTGCTCGTGGTAGCTCAACGGCCGCCATTCGAGAAAATCGGCGATGCAGTCGGGCGAACCCGACAGCATCTCGAGCAGCATGATCGCTTCGTTGAAATGGTTGAGATAGTCGGTGGCGAGCCCGGTCGCCGGATTGATGTTGGCGTCGGAGAGCTTCATCGCCCCCGCCACCTCGCCTTCCGACCACTCATCGACCGCTTGCAACGCCTCGGCGCAATCCTGATATTTCATCCAGACCTGCCGCCCAATCCCACCTGCGGCCAGTGTTATTCGTCCCGGTTAAGGCCCCATTAAGCCTGCCGCAATTCGGACTTTGCCCATGTGCGGACGCTACACGCTCACCTCCGCGCCGGAAGCGCTCCGGGCGCTGTTTCACTATGCCGAGCAGCCCAATTTTCCGCCGCGCTACAACATCGCGCCGACCCAGCCGATCGGCATCGTGCGCCTGGTGGATGGCAAGCGGCAGTTCGCGCTGGTGCGCTGGGGGCTGCTGCCGTCCTGGGTGAAGGATCCGAAGACCTTCTCGCTGCTGATCAACGCGCGCGGCGAATTTGCCGCCGAGAAGCCGGCCTTCCGCGCCGCCATGAAACGGCGGCGCTGCCTGATACTCGCCGACGGCTTCTACGAGTGGCAGAAGGCGAGCGAGCGCAAGCGGCCATTCTTTGTGCACGGCAAAGACGGCGCTCCGCTCGCTTTCGCCGGGCTGTGGGAGAGCTGGCAAGGGCCGAACGGGGAGGAGCTGGAAACGGCGACGATCGTCACCACGCAAGCGAACAAGACCTTGGCGCCGATTTACGAGCGCATGCCGGTGATCGTGCCGCCCGACGCGTTCGACCTGTGGCTGGACACGGCCAAGGTCGATGCGACGACCGCGGCGGCGCTGATTGCGCCGGCGCCCGACAACCTGCTCGAAGCCTACGAGATTTCCACCGCGGTCAACCGCGTCGCCAATGACAACGCCAAGCTCATCGAGCCGGTCGTGCCGGGGCAGCTGACCGCGGCCGAGCCGAAGCCCGCGGCGAAGCGCGCGCCGGCAAAAAAAATTGTCAAAAAGGACAAGAGGCAGGGCGCGCTGTTCTAGCGTTCGTTCACCGCCCGATGATCCCGGACAGTCCTTCGACGATGGCCGGCGCATCCCATTGCGCCGCCCCGACCAGCCGGCCGATTTCGCGCCCCTCGCGGTCGATGAGCAGCGTCGTCGGGATGCCGATGACGCCGAGCGCGTGCATCGGCTCCATCGCCGGATCGGCGTAGAGCGGCAGCCGGTCGCTCTTGAATTCGGAATAGTAATTTCGGAGCTGGGCAATTGTGGCGGCGTCGACGGACACCGGGATTATGGCCAGGTCCTTGGCCGCGAAATGCCCGGCAAGCGCATTCAGCGACGGCATCTCCGCCTTGCAGGGCGGGCACCAGGTGGCCCAGAAATTCAACAGCACGAGTTTTCCGCGGAAACGCTCGAGCGTGATATTTTCGCCGGCATCGGTCTGAATTTCAACCGGCGGCAGCGAATGCGGCGCCTCGCGCAAATCGAGCATCGTGGTGCGCAGCTCGCCCGGAGAAAATTGGTGCACCAGCAGGGGAACCAGCACAAACCCCGCCGCGACAATAAGCAGCGGCGCTGCCCGCCGCAGCATCGTCAGACGCGCGTTCATGGCGTCGGCGGTCGGCCGTCGAGCCATTTCGCCAGCACTCTGCGCGGCTGATCGAAATAGCCGAGCGCCGCGTAGAACGCGCGCACGCTCTCGTTGTCCGGGCGGGTCATCAG
Organism: uncultured Alphaproteobacteria bacterium; assembly: GCA_963753925.1. GTDB lineage: Bacteria > Pseudomonadota > Alphaproteobacteria > Rhizobiales > Xanthobacteraceae > Pseudolabrys. The sequence goes on along the minus strand of CAVWEF010000005.1, from coordinate 104,635 downwards.
CATGACTTTGGCGATGCCGCGTTGTGCGAGCCACTGCTCGGCGGCTCGCATCATGGCGCGGCCATGCCCGCGCCGCTGCGCTGCCGGATCGACGGCGAGGTAATAGACCCAGCCGCGATGGCCGTCGTGGCCGACCATCACGGCGGCGGCGATCTTGCCGGCGTCACGGCCGATGAGCACGTCGGCATTTTCGCCGCTGCGGGCGAGCGCGATGTCGCCGCGCGGATCGTTCCACGGCCGCGTCAACCCGCAAGCGGTCCACAGCGCGACGATCGCGTCGATGTCAGCATCGGTTGCCGGCGCGATCGCGAGCATGCCGCGCTACAGTACCTTGCCCGGGTTGAGGATGTTGTTGGGATCGAGCGTTTTCTTCAACGCGCGCATCAGCTCGAGCGCCACCGCGTCCTTGTATTGCGGCAATATGTCGCGCTTCATGATGCCGACTCCGTGCTCGGCCGAAATCGAGCCGCCGTGCTTCTTCACGACCGCGAATACCACGGCATTAACCTCGTCCCAGCGGGCGAGGAATTTCTCTTTGTCGGCGTCTTCCGGCTGCGTCACGTTGTAGTGGATATTGCCGTCGCCGACATGGCCGAAGGGCAGCGGGCGGCTGCCGGGAATGAGCTTCACGACCGCCGCGTTTGCTTCCGCAATGAAGGCGGGCACGGCGGCGACCGGCACCGACACGTCGTGCTTGATCGAGGCGCCGATTTGCCTCTGCACCTCGCCGAACAATTCACGGATGCGCCAGAAGGCTTTGGCCTGCTCAAGGCTCTCGGCGATGGTTGCATCCTCGACCAGGCCGCGCTCGGCGCCCTCGCTGAGGATCGCCTCCATGGTCTCGCGCAGGCCCGAGCGCGCCTGCGACGACAGCTCCATCAGCACGTACCAGGGGTGCAGCTTGCTCAGCGGATCGCGGCTCGCCGCGTCGTACTTGACCACCGCCTCGATGCCGGGGCGCCCCATCAGCTCGAACGAAGTGACGCCGCCGGCGGTGCGCTCCTGGGCGATGCCGAGCAGATCGACCGCGGCCTGCGGCGAGGGCACCGCGGCGTAAGCCGTCTCCACCGAGCGCGGCCGCGGCACCAGCCGCAATACTGCGGCGGTGATGATGCCAAGCGTGCCTTCGGCGCCGATGAAAAGGTTCTTCAAATCGTAGCCGGTGTTGTTCTTCTTCAGCTTGTTGAGGTCGTTGAGCACGCGCCCGTCGGCGAGCACGACTTCGAGGCCGAGCGCATGCGAGCGGGCGATGCCGTGCGCGATCGCGGCGACGCCGCCGGCATTGGTCGACAGGTTGCCGCCGATGGTGCAGGTGCCCTCCGACGGCAGGAGCTGCGGGTAAAGCCGGTCGGCATTGGCGGCTGCTTCGCGCGCGCGCGCAAGCGTGACACCAGCTTCCACCGTCATGGTGTTGGAGACGGGATCGACCTCGCGCACCTTGTCGAGCCGGTTGAGCGAGAGGATGATCTCGCCGTGATGCGGGATCTGCCCGCCGACCAGGCCGGTATTGCCGCCCTGCGGCACGATGGCCGTCTTCGTCTCATTGGCGAGTTTGGCGATGGCCGCCACTTCCGCGACCAAGCCCGGCCGCAGCACCAGCGGCGTATGGCCTTGCCACAGGTCGCGCATCTCGACGAGATAGGCCTTCTGCACCTGAGGATCGGTGATCGCGTATTTTTCGCCGACGATGGCCGCGAAGCGCTTGAGCAGTTCGGGCGCCAGCTTGCGTTCGGGTTGCGGCTTGGTTTGCAGGTTCATTTTATTGTCCGGTTTTTGGCACGGCGGCGCGCGCCAGGCGGTCGTTGATTGCTTCGCCCAGGCCTTCGTGCGGCACGCTCATCACCGCAATGGCTTTCGCGCCTCCGGCATCGAGAGCGCGCAGATGCGAGAACAGGTTGGCCGCCGCCTCGACCAGGTCGCCGTGCGGCGACAGATTAAGAGTTCGCGCCGACGGCCGGGCCGAAGCCGAGCAGGGCTTCGCCGTCACGCGCCGCCTCCGCGTCAAGCCGCAACCGCGCCTTGGGCGCATAGTGCGAGGCCATCATGCCGGGCGCGAGCGGTGTTTCGTTGTCGCTTGCCGCGACCGCGAGGCGCTGTCCGAGCACGCGCTCGATCTCGGCTCGTGGCAAACCGCCGGGGCGCAGCAGCGTCGGCTCGCCGATGCAGGAGACAATGGTCGACTCAACGCCCACGGCGCACGGCCCGGCGTCGATCACCATGTCGATGCGGCCGCGCAGGTCGGCGAGCACATGCGCTGGCGTCGTCGGCGAGATGTGGCCGGAGCGGTTGGCCGAGGGCGCCACCACCGGCCCGCTGAAGGCTTCGAGCAAAGCATGGGCAAATGGGTGCGCCGGCACGCGCACGGCGGTGCTGTCGAGCCCGGCGAGCGCCAGATCGGCGATCCCGCAATCCGGCTGCTTTGGCAGCACCAGCGTCAGCGGCCCCGGCCAGAAGACGCCAGCGAGTTTTTCCGCCATGGCATCGAAGCGCCCGAGCCGGCGCGCGGCGGCGGCATCGGCGACATGCGCGATCAGCGGATTGAATGCCGGGCGTCCCTTGGCGGCATAGAGCCGCGCTACTGCCTCGCCGTTGCCAGCATCGGCGCCGAGCCCGTAGACCGTCTCGGTGGCGAAGGCCACCAGCCCGCCCGCGTGCAGGCAGCGCGCCGCAGCCGCGATGCCCTCGGCATCGGCCTTCATTACGCGCGTTCCCGGCTCGGCAGTCACCCAAAAGGCTCCAATGCTTGCGGCTTAAGGAGGGCCGGGTTATATGCCGGCCATCAGTCGGAGTGTAGCGCAGTCTGGTAGCGCACCTCGTTCGGGACGAGGGGGTCGCAGGTTCAAATCCTGCCACTCCGACCAGTACTTAGCTTACCCCGATAGACCTGTCCCGACAGTTTCCCCGACAGATACGATTGGCAGCGGCGGTTATTAGGTTTTAATCGCAACGGCGTCCACATTTCAGCAAGGTTGCACTGCTTTAGGTATCCGAGTTGAGGCCCCACTTAGGAGACATTGAGCACCATGAGCATGGCACCTCTCTCCAACGCCCCTATCGCGGCGCGCATGCGCCTCCATCGCAAACGCCGTCGTAGAGGCCTGCGCTGTGTGCGAGTTGAGTTACACGACAGTGATATCGAAGCCCTTATCCGCAAAGGATATTTGGAACCGCAATCTCGGAACGATCGAGATGCTTTGGCCTTTGCGGTCAGTTGCTTCATCAATGATGCGCTAATCACCAATGGTGCGCTAATCCCCATGTCGTGACGCATAACGGCGGGTCAGCTCGCGCGCGAGGTCGCAGTTCCACATTCGGAGTTACGTGTCACGTGCGAGGTGCCCACAGCTAGCGGGGAGGGGCACCAGGGGCCAATTGGCCGTTACGTGTAATTTCGGGACCGTCAAACCCCCTATGTTTTGCGGCCAGGCGTGAAAACAGCCTGCCGAGGCCAAAACAGTCACCCTGCGACTCCCTCCGGAAAAATTTTCCGTAGCCAAGGCTGCGATGGTCATCTCGCCGTCGAAAAAGAGACTGGATTCCGGGTCAATGGCAGGGCATTCGAGAGCCCTGCGGGGGTACTTCCGGACCAGATTTTCGAGGCGAAATCACAGGCCGGCCCGGTGATGCTATTGCAGCGCAAAATCGATAAGGAAAGGCCCGTGAAGAGCTCTAAAAGTTGGCCCCGGGGCGTGCGCTCGGGAGAGCGCGGCCAGGGCGGAGGAAGGTTATGAAAGCGGTGCTACTGACAGGCCATGGCGGCCCGGATGCCCCGGACCCGGTCGCAGGGCAAGGCGAAGTCGTGGTCGACATCCATGCCGCCAGCGTCAATGCAGCCGATTACAAGGTGCGGCTGGGAGGGGGCGATACAGCCTTAGTCGGTTCCCTTATATCCTTGGCCGGGACTTCTCAGGCGTCGTCAGCGCACGCGGAGCCGGCGTTACCGATATCGCTGTTGGGGATGCCGTGTTCGGGGTAAAGCTCGGCCTGACTGCGCCGCGCCAGAGAGCAGGCCAGATCGTGACCACCTAAGATGTTTCCGCCCGAGCGCATCGTCTGTCTGACCGAGGAAACGACCGAGACACTCTATCTCCTGGGTGAGCAGCACCGCATCGTTGGCATCTCCGGCTACACCGTTCGGCCGCCCCAGGCACGCAAGGAGAAGCCGCGAGTGTCGGCCTTCATTTCTGCGGATATTCCGAAAATCCTGGCATTGAACCCGGATCTGGTTCTCACCTTTTCCGATCTTCAAGCCGACATCGTCGCGGCGCTTATCCGCGAAGGCGTCACGGTACACGCGTTCAACCAGCGCACCGTCTCCGAAATCCTCGACATGATTCGCACGCTGGGCGCTCTGGTGGGCGCCGGAGACCGTGCGTGTGGCCTGGCAGACAAACTTGCCGCCGATGTCGAGGGTACCCGGAAGCGAAACGCAGTGCGGTCCTTCCATCCCAGGGTCTATTTCGAGGAATGGGACGACCCCATGATCTCCGGCATCGCGTGGGTCTCCGAATTGATTGAGATTGCCGGCGGAACCGACATCTTTTCAGATCTCGCCTTCAGGAAATCGGCAAAGGACCGGATCGTCAACCCCGAAGACGTGGTCCGCAGCGCGCCAGACATCATGATCGGTTCGTGGTGCGGCAAGAAATTCAACAAGGACAAAGTGACGGCCCGGTCCGACTTCGATGCCATTCCGGCCGTCCAGAATCACCAACTCCATGAAATTAAGTCCGCCATAATCCTTCAGCCGGGGCCGGCCGCCGTCACTGACGGATTGCTAGCTTTGCAGACTATCATTGATAATTTCGTTGCGATCGCGCATTAGTCGTTCTGACCATGCTGCTGGACGCCAATCTTTATGGCGGCCGTCGCTGACATTGCGATGCAAGGATTTCCAGCCCGGTGCACGACAATTCTGTTCCACCGTACCACTGCTGATGCAGCTCGGCGTAGGGTCGCCCTTCCCAAGACTCACCGGCGACTCGGTGGGTGTGAGTTTAGCACTGAGCCGCACGGTTGCACCTCGGCGCGATAGATGTCGTTGCTGCACACGACGCGCGTGTCGAGGCCGATGAGGTGCTTCACGATCAGCAGCCCGACGGCCACGCCGACGATCAGCGCGGCGTAAGCCGGCAGCGCGTGCGGCGAGAAGCTGGGAATGCCGTAGAGCACGAGCGCATCGTTGCCGCCCGGCAGCATGGCGGTGCCCAGTCCCATCAGCGCGCCGCCGAGGATGCTGCGCGCCCATGACCATTGCGGCCGCCAGTCGAGTCGAAAGCTGCCGCGCTGTATTGTTGATGCCAGCATGCCCGCGAGCAGCGCCAGCAATAAGATACTCGCTGAAGTTCCGGGGAACGTGCCCCTGCCGATGAGCCCCTGTATCAAATTTTGCAGCGTGATGGTGTAGCCCGGCGACCCGAGCAGCAGAAAGATCACAGAGCCAGTGACGCCGATTATTAGAGCTGCACTCGACAACCGATATTGCGGCGCGAGGAACGCGTGGTGGGGCGGAAGATGTCTCTGACGCCCGCGCCAGATGCGCGGCACCTCGTAGATCGCCCACGCCAGAAGCACGAGCGAGAGCACCAGCGCGAACATCAGCAGCGAGCCGATGAATGCCGGCTCTGGCTGCGGCGGTATCAGCCAGTTGATGTCGACGAGCGTTAGAAAAGTAAAAATGCCAACGGCGAATCCAACGATTGACAGCGCCATCCGCACTTCGCCGTCTACCAGCCTCGTCATCGTCGAGTAGGCGCAGCCGCCATTGATGCCTGCGCCAAACCCAAACAACAGACCGCCTATGAGCGCCGTCGAGGTCAAGCGCCAGCCGCCAACATTGCGTACGGCCGTCGGCATAAGCCAGAAGAATGGGAGCGTCAGCGCGACTACCCAGAGCGCCGACTTGCCGATGCTGGCGAGCATGAAGGCGGAACGCGCGCTCATGATCTCGGCCACTGCGCGCACCGTGCAAATGCTCGCGCGATGAGCGGTAAAACCCAGCAACGCTGCGCAAAGGCAGCAAATCACGAGCGTAGCCGCCTGGGTGTACATTGCGGTCATGTCCCGCGTGAGATGAAGCATTCGTCGGCGCTAGCTTAACATTCTCACCGCCGAGCTTGTCACATAATCAGAACAGATGGAGGAGCTGCACCTCCCGCAAAGATCCGCCAGCTTTGTGAACCAGCCTCGCCGCTCGGGTGGTAAACGTGCGCCGGCCCGGGTGAGACGAACAGTCCTCGGTAATATTTATTCGTATTGCACTGCACTGTGGGGCGCTTGACGGAATGCGCCTTGAAGCGGATTGTTGGCGATGCTCGAAGTCGTGTGCGTATTTTCTGCGGCCAGGAACAAAGGGGGCTGCAATGATTGTCAAAAATATTTTGGCTAACAAAAGCGGCGACGTCATCACGATCAATCCGACAACAGATATTATCGCGGCGGCGAAGCTACTGGCCGAACGAGGCATCGGCGCGGTCGTTGTCCTCGGTGTCGATCATCGTATCGTCGGCATATTGTCGGAGCGCGATATCGTGCAGGCGCTCGCCGAACATGGAGCGGCATTGCTGAGCGAACCGGTCAGCCAAATAATGACACGCGAAGTTAAAACCTGCTCGGAAGACGATACCATTGAAGACTTGATGGGTCGCATGACAGCTGGAAGGTTCCGCCATTTGCCAGTGGTGAAGCAGGATAAACTTATCGGCATCGTGTCGATTGGCGATGTCGTTAAGAGCCGCGTCGAAGAGATAGACCGAGAGACGAAAACGCTACGCGATTACATCCAGGCCACATAAGTCGAATGAGCATAGTGCGCCTCGCCCGATCGCGACCGTGCGGCAGCGTCTCATAGGCTCGGCCGCGCCTCATTAACGGCCGGTCCTATCGCGCCGCTCCCCTTCCACCCTTCGACCCCTCTCTTCTTCCATAGCAAAACAGCTCGGCTGATGTTCCTCCGCTGCCGTTGACGGCGGGGTGCCTCGATCGGCTGGCTTATACCCGCCAGCGTTTTCCATATAGAAGAGTCCGTGGGGAGCTTCGATTGTCTTCACCATTGTGTCCTCCCAATGGTTTGGAGTGAGTCGATTTTACGACCGGATTTAGGTCTTGGACAACTCGCTTTCCCGCACGACACGTTCGTGCGGCTCGTTGATGCTCTTGACCCTGTACTGGTATTCGCCGGCACTTTCGCTTTTCGGCAGTCTCTTGGTGACCTCATAAACACCACCAGAGGCCAGGAAGCGGATCGAGGACGAGAGCTGTACAATCTCGCCAATGTGAAATTTATGACCAAGCATGGAGTGGGCACTATCCGCTTGCTCTAAGATCGTCGATGTCATCGGCGATCGCCTCACAAGCTTCCGCTAAATCCAAGAGTTCTTGCTTCGTGGGCGCGTCATTGGTCTTGGAAGCAAGCTCTCGGTATCTTGCCGCTTCTTCGCGGTAGTAATCAGAATTGTGCATGCGACGATGCTCGACGGCCGGCGCACCAACATATGTAGCACAAAGCCAGCCACATCTAGGGAAAGCTCCCGGCCGGAATGACGGGCTGGTACAAAAGACGCTTGCGGAGCAGGTCACCGAAGGCGATCGCGCCATCGCTGGGCATGTAGCCTGGTCTACTTAATCGTGACTGTTGACGCGCATATTGCTAGCGATGATGCGAGTCCGGCGTATTTGACCTACTTTCACGCTGACCTAAAAATGACGCGACTGCTTCGAGAGGTACGCCGTCAAGTTTATATACCACGACATTCAATCTTGCATTGATGAGACGGTAGCTTTCATCTCCCTGCTTTTCGACGCGATAGCCTTCACGCTTCGCGAGCTGGCGAACCGCAAATTCGTGTTGCATATTGTTGCTGCCGTTTCGATGAAATGTGCCAAAAGTCCAGCACGATTGCGCGGTTTGTTCAATCAGGTTGTTTGCATGTGTATGTAAGCGATACTGACGCAGTAGCTTTGTCAATTTGCCGCACCACGCTCGGTGTGCCGGTCAATGCGTGAGGCTCACATAAATTACCAGCGCGACGATGACCGCCACGATAATGCTGCCCAAAACTACTTGGGCGCGATTGTCCATTAAACGATTATGCGCCGTTAGCAAAAAGTTCGCCACGTCAAACGAATAGGATTAAAGTCAAACTGACGAGCGGCGTTTGGTCAATGTCCGTTGTTGTCCAATCGCCTCCTAAATGGCGCGTCGCGGCGAACGCAGCTAAGGGCCAATCGTGACCAAACGTGCAATTAAAAAGACCGTCTCGTTGCGGTCCTTTCAGTGCCACGCAGATTTATACACCGCACCAAACTGAACTTCTGTTTGATCACTTCTTTTGTGCCGACGCCGCGTCGGCAGCATGATTTTTCGATATTTCGCGGCGGCGGAAACGACGGCACAAATCAAAGATAAGAGCGGCGATCGCGGCTCCGTATAGGAGGCTATGAATCAGAATGTTCGAAGGATCGCCGGCAATCGGCGGCGCCCCATATAAGATTGCACTGAGTAGGGTGAGACAAAGCGCCGGCGACCAGGGGGCGAGGCAGCCGAGCGGAACCAATACGACAAAATACCAAGGATAATTGGGCGATAGAATTAACAGAAATGTAAATAGCAGATATTGCGCGCGCGCCGCCATAGAAGCGGCAGTGTCACTCTGCTGGATCAGGCAGTAGACCGAAATAGAAACGAGAACGATGGCACCAACACTCAGGTAAATTATTTTGAATGCTGCCGGCAATGGTCCAAAGGCCCTTTCAAATAATTCGAGCACAATAAACGCTCGTCCACTGGCGATACCCTCCTCGCTGACATAATTCGGCAGGAATCCTACCACCCCTAATCCGACGCTGATGTAAGGCACGTATGCGAGAATAAGGAAAACCACAAAAGCCAAGGGCATTTGCCAATCCCATCGCCGCCACAGTGCAGGGAACGCGGCAAGCGTCAGAGGTTTGAATAGAACTGAGGCAGCTAGGAGCAGGCCCGCGAGCCGGTGCCGGCCTACCACCGATGCCGAAAGTGCAAAAACCAGAAACGCAACCATGCCGGCGTCAACGTGACCGTCGCCTGCAATTTCCCAGATGGGCAGCGGATGCCAAGCGTAAAGCAAAAGATGCGACGTTGGACGCCCCGCCTTCACTAGAAGACGGAGGAGGACGAGCATCATTCCGGCCTCCAGAGTGAGCCATCCGAATTTTACTGCCCACACAGTTTCAGCAATCCTGGTGAACAAAACAAATGCCATCTGAGCAACCGGCGGGTAGATGGTGACGGCATAGTCGGCGCGATTGATATGTGGATAGATCGCGAAATCGCGTAATGGTGCCAACACGGGATTGGCGGGTGGATAGCGATAAGGATTTGTGCCTTCCGCCTGGACGCGACCATCCCAAACATAGCGATAAACGTCGGTTGAGTGGACCGGCGCTTCGAAGAGCAGCGAAAGTCGCAATATGCTCGCCACGACGATAACTATCGTCAACATCCAGTTGCGGTGGGCAATGCGTTGAACGATTGCGGCGGCAAAGACGTAAATGATACCCTGAATAAGAAACGCTACGATAAATGCGTAGTCGGCGTCCCATCTTCCGTGAACTGATAGTGCAATCAGATTCAAAGCGACCAGGGCGGCGCCAAGAAGCCCAATCGCGATTTGCGGGTGTCGTTCGGCGGCAGCGATACCCATTTTATTTATGTGATCGCTAATGCGGCCGGCAGATTGAAGCATAAGGCCTGCCGCAATATCCGATGCGGCTGACGTCGCTGTCCCGCCCAGCCTATACCAATTTCTTTATACATGCCCACAAGAACTGCAAACCGACTCAGCGCCGGCAAAATCGGGAGCCGGATTTGCATGGTGCCCCAGAACAACAGTTGCGCGCAATTGTTCGGCTGTGACCAAAAAGTCCTCCGCTTGCCAAGACCTGTAAAGCGACAGCCGGCAATTCAGCCCCATTTGCTTCGTGTGAGAATAAGGCGGGAGCAGTTGATCGACGGCTCACTTTTTGTTGAACTTTGATCGTTCTAATAAGCCGTAAAGTTTGGTATTTCTTGGCGATCCACGGACTGCACCCTGCGGCCGATTATGGGGCGAAGCAGCTTGAGCACGGTCGCGCTTGCCATCACGTGCAAGGTGCCAAAAACCGGCATGTCGAAGACGCGGCTGTCACCGCCCCTGCGGCCGCAAGAGTGTGCGGCAATTTCGGCCTGTTTCATCCGCGATCTTTCGAGCACGATTACGGCCGTGGCCACGTACGGTGGCGTCACAGGCTATGCACTGTATACGCCGCGCGGCTCGGAAGGTTTGCTGCGGCAGCTGTTACCAGAAAGCTTCCGACTTATTCCACAAATTGAGGACGATTTTGGCAAACGGCTTCTTCGCGGCGTCACCGATCTTCTCGCCGCCGGACACAGTGGCGCGATTCTTATTAATTCGGATTTGCCGACGCTGCCGGCATCAATTCTGCTCGAGGCGGTCGACTCGGTGCACCGAGGCGACAATGTCGTTTTAAGTCCCGCTTTTGATGGCGGTTACACCTTGATCGGATTGTCGCAGCCACATGCGCGATTATTTGAAGATATCCCGTGGAGCACAAGCGACGTCTATCGAGTGACGCTCGAGCGTTCGCGCGAAATAGGATTGCCCGTTGTCAATGTGCCGGGCTGGTACGACGTCGACAACGCCGTCTCGTTGCGCATGCTCGAGGCCGAGTTAGCGGGGCAGCGTCCGCCTTTCGCCGCAACTGACGGAGCAGAGGCGCGGGCAACTCAGGAGTTCTTGCGCGCGCGATCGGCCGCGGCATAATCCCATGCAATTTCCCTCGGGCGATAAAATCATTTCAGTCATTATCCCATGTCTCAATGAAGAGACGCCGATTGCGGGCGTTGTGAGTGACGTTTTGGCGCAGAACGTCGATGAAGTGATCGTCGTCGATAACGGCTCCACCGACCGTACTGCTGAACGCGCCGCTGCGGCCGGCGCGCGTGTGATTGCCGAGCCACGGCGTGGCTACGGACGCGCCTGCGCAGCCGGAGTCCACGCCTTGCGTGGCGACGCAGACATCGTCTGCTTTCTCGACGGCGACGGCAGCGATGCTCCGGAATTCCTGCCCGCCGTTGTTTGCCCAATCGCCGAAGGCAATGCCGATTTCGTTATGGGTTCACGTATTCGCGGCCGCCGCGAACCGGGCAGCTTGACGCCGCAACAGATCGCCGCCGGCTGGCTTGCCGGGCAACTGCTGCGGCTGACCTACGGGGTACGTTTCACCGACATGTCACCCTTCCGGGCGATTGCTGTGGGCCGGCTGCGTTCGTTGGGTATGACCGAGCTGACCTATGGCTGGAACTTGGAGATGCAGATGCGCGCGGCGGCGTCGCAATGCCGCATCTTGGAAATCCCGGTCGACCACCACCGCCGCCGTGGCGGCATGTCTAAGGTGTCGGGCAATTTCATCGCCGGGTTGCAGGCCACCTGGAAGATCGCAACGACCTTTCTTCGCCTTGCCGTGAAGCAAAGGATGGCGTGATGCGCATTCTCGTCACTGGCGGCGCCGGCTTCATCGGCCGCCATGTATTGCGCGAGCTTACTTCGCGCGGCCACGTGGTGCGCGTATTCGACTCGCTGCGCGCCGATGTGCATGGCGTGGCGGCTGTAAAGACGATCGAAGACGGAGGGTTGCAGATCGGCGACGTGCGCGACGCCACTGCGGTCGCGCAGGCGCTGTCCGGCATTGAGGCTGTCATTCATCTCGCTGCCAAGGTCGGACTCGGCGTGGATACCTTTGACCTGCCAGATTATGCGGACTTTAACGATACAGGCACCGCGGTGCTGCTCGCCGAAATGGCCCGCGCGAAGGTAACAAAGCTCACGCTAGCGAGCTCGATGGTGGTTTACGGCGAGGGATTTGCGCGCTGCATCGAGCATGGCATGGTGCGTCCGGCGCCGCGCTCGGAAAAAGACCTTGCCGCCGGCCAGTTCGAACCGCCCTGCCCGATGTGCGGGAAGCCCTTAAACCCCGCGCTGGTCGATGAAGCAACGCCGTTCGATCCGCGCAACACCTACGCCACGAGCAAGGTCGCGCAGGAATTCTACGCCGGCCACTGGGCGCGCCTAACCGGCGGGGCGCTAACCGCGCTGCGCTACCACAATGTCTACGGGCCGGGCATGCCACGCGATACGCCATACGCCGGCGTCGCGGCTATCTTCACCTCGGCACTGCGGCGCGGAGAAGCTCCGCAGGTATTCGAGGACGGGCGTCAGCGCCGAGATTTCATTCATGTGCGGGACGTGGCCAAAGCCACGGTTCTCGCTTGCGAGAAACAGGAGCGTGGCATCAAGGCTTTCAATGTTGGGTCAGGGGTGCCGCGTACGGTCGCCGAGATGGCTGCCGCGCTGGCCGAGGCTCTGAAAGGGCCGAAGCCGATCGTTACTGGCCATTATAGGCTGGGCGACGTCCGTCATATTACGGCTGACTTATCGCGGCTGCGGTCCGAATTGAATTGGCTTCCGCAAGTTGATTTCCGGCAGGGGATGAGCGAATTAGCAAACCTTTAAATCGCGCTGCTAGATGTGCGCGACGTTCCATCGTCCGTCTCACGTCTCGTTCGTCTCAACTTACAGTTCTTAAAATAGTTGACACCTCGATTGTGAGGCTCGTTCAAAGCGCGTCTTGACACCGGATTGACTGCACCTAATCATGTCTCACCGTATCAATCCCGGCACCCACGAACCTTATTTCGAATGAATCGTACCTGGAAAAAAATTATGCATGACTTTGGTAAGATCAGTACACGTATCCTTCGACGGTTCGGCACATGAGACCCAATCCAATAACCGATGTGCTGCATTTCCTCACCGTTGCAAAATGGACAACTCCGGTGTTTTGGCTGCTGCTCATTGGGAGTGCAGCTATCGCAGTACAAGCTTGGCGGGCCGATCCGACTCAGCGCTCGGTCCGGCGCATCGGCATCTGCTTGCTTCGTATTGTCGTTGGCGTGATGTGGTGGCAGCAGTCACTTTGGAAGGTACCACCCGAATATGATGGACTGATTCACTGGATGCAGGAGATGGTCGCTCACGCTTCGACTCATCTGCAAAGCGTGTTGGTGCGTGACTTCGTGCTACCGAACATTGCAGTGTTCGGGCCACTGGTCTACGCGATCGAAGTGGCGATTGGCGTGTCGCTCATACTTGGATTGCTGACACGGCTCGGCTCAGCATTGGGCGCCTTGATGGCGATGAATCTTTGGCTCGGTCTTTATTCCGCACCCGGCGAATGGCCATGGACCTATATGTTCCTGGTTGTTCTAGAGCTGCTCTACCTGCTCGATCCGCCAGGACGCAGTCTCGGCGTTGACGCTCTTGTCTGGCGACGCGTGGGCCCAGCAGGCTCACCGGTTTTCTATATGGTCGCTTGAACATAGTCGCTCGGCGGGTAACACCCATCGAGGGAAGAATGTCCGCTTCGGGTTATTCACGGCATAGCCGTTGAGGCTTTACGCCGACCTTTGTCGGTTTTTACCCCATAGCGCCCATTCAAGAGATGCGCCCGGTGGGCCGCGATGTGCGATAAGCACAGACATTACGGTTGAGGCCCGCTTATGATTGCCTCTAGCACGCGCAAGGCATCAATAGTACCGTCGGCTTCGCCTTTTTCAAAGTCTTGCTCGGCCACAGCCATTGTGTTTGTGACATGTGCCAAGCATAAAACGCTTTTTTTGGTAGCGCGGGCAAACGCATAAAGGGCCGCAGCTTCCATTTCGACGGCCAGGATGCCCTTCGAACGCGCAGCGGCAATGGCTTCTTCCGTTTCGCGAAACGGTGCATCCGTAGTCCAACTAGAACCGGTGACAACGTTCACTCCCTTGGCCTTCAACGCGTTTCCAGCCGTGGCAACTAAATTCTGATCTGCTTCGCTATATTCTGAAGGTAGCGCATAGTGGTAACTTGTTCCCTCATCGCGCAAGGCGCGATCAATCACAACGAAATAGGGAAGCTTACCGGCAGGCGTGATTTGACCTGCTGAGGTGATGCTAATCAGCAAGTGGCAACCGCTGGCGAAAAGTTCTTCCGCTATCAGAACGGCAAACGGCGCGCCTACGGCATAACCAACAATGCCGACAACCTGCGCGCCGAGCGTGAACGTAAAGAGCTCTGTGTGATAGCAAGGCCAGTCGCTTGCTAGGTGTGCTTGGCCATTCGCCTTTAGGCGGCGCACAATATCGCCATCCGGGTCCAAGACGCAGATTGATGGCACACTTATCGTCGCAAGACCCTTCTGACGGCGCGCCTCACGCAACAGCGCGGAAGGTGCGAAAACCGACTTAGCCGCCGGGTCTTTGTTGTCGAGCAATGGCGGCATTTGGGGGCCTCAAGAATCGGAACGCATAAACACAACGCCATAATGATATGGTGGCACTTCGACGGTCTTTGTGAAGTTCAATCCGCTCGCCTCTACAGATTTAATCGTTTCCTCGGGCGACATTCTTAATTCTGTTTTTGGTCCTCGGGGTTCCCCAAGGATGGGCGTTTCCTCGCGCGGGCGCTTGTGCCAATTTACGATCTCAAAATAGCCGGTCGCTTTCAGTGCTTTTCCCACGGCCTGCGCCAGTCGAGAGCGGTTAGGGACGCCATGAAACACATTTGCCATGAAAACAAAATCTGCTGGTCCTGCTAGTTTGGCAATGTCATAGGCGTCGCCGGCTATGACGCTACAATTTGTTACTCCGCTTTCCACTAGCCGATGCCGCGCGACCTCCAGCAAGTTCGGGTCAATATCGATCGCAGAAACGTGTCGTGCGACCTTGGCTATTTGAAGAGTGAACCAGCCGTCACCAGAGCATAGATCGATTACGTCCATGCCGGGACGCAAACCGACTGCCGCAAGAACGCCTGCCGGATCGGGCCAAAGTGCTTCCCACCAACCAGCGGTCGGCATTTCAGTACCTTGGAAAAATCCTGCCGGGTGGTCGGCCATAACAACTCCGCCGCGATGGCCTAAGACCTAATTGCAGCTTCCGGCTTGCACAGGCGGACACGGCACCGAGCCCCGCGCCCTGAGAATAGGCGACGTAGGCCAATCATGCTACTTGGGGGTGGCAGCCAGCCAAGTATCGGGTAATCTCCCTCGGATAACCCGGCGCAGAATTGAACGCGCGGCACCACAAACGGACATAATTGTCAAAACATCGTTTTATCGCGTGACTGGCGCGCTGAGCGTGCTGGACGCTGACGCCGATCGGGCCGATGTGGAATTGCGGCAGGTAGTGTCACTCAACCACAAGAGGGCTAGGAAAACGGTGCCTCAGACCAAGCGAAAACCAGAATTTTTAGCGATGTACATTTTGACCACCGCGATATGCGCGCTGCTGGTCGCGGCAGCAGTTATGGGTTGGAGGCCTTAAAGTCCTAGCCATAGGCCGGCTCAGTTTGCGGCCTCTTTCTTTTCAAGGCGCTTGCGCTATTCGGCCGATACCGGACGATAGTGTGCAGCAGAGCCAGTTCCACTTTGAAGCATGCAGTTTTGCCCATGACCTTCGGCAACATGCGCGAGAACGGCGTGCGGTCGTTGATTGTGCATTGCTCCAACGTCACCTGTCGGCATTTGCTTTAGGCCGCCCGCCAGTGATCAGGCGTCTTCGTTTCATTCAGGTGCCGGACAAGAGCGACATGAGGGGCGTGGCCCTGACTTTTTGCCCAATCGATTGCTTCTCGCTGCGTCTTGAAGGTCGCGAGTGCGTGGTACGTATGGTCTTCCACGACATAATCGTCGATATGGGTCCCCTCAGGGCGGCCCTTGGGGCGTGCTTCAATGTAAACGTTCGCCATGATCTTCCCTCCTAGATAGTTTTTTATTACTCGCGCTCCTTGCCCCGAAGCACATTGATGTGGAACAAAAAGGCCGCTTGATAAAAATCAATCGAGAAAAGGCTTCACCTGGTGCTGGATAAGGCCTACCGGCAGCATTGACCTGACCGAGACAGGTTCGCCGCTTCAAGCCGTCGCAGGTGTCTGTCGCAGCGTCGCAGGTCTAAAGACCTGCGCGATGCGACGCGACAGTGCGACACCCGTCGCAACTGCGACAAGTGCGACCGCAAAGGCCGCTACCCTGTCCGTTGTTGTCCAATCGCAGCTTAATTGATGCGGCTCGCGGAATGACGCGACGTGCAAACAACTGACACCGCACAATTTGCGAATTTGAAACCAACGAGGCCACCAACCAAGGCAGCCTTACACTAAGCCTCGCACGACAAGCCCGGCAAAAGGACGAAAACCGCCGTTCGAACGCCTAAGCAAAGCATTGGGGCGCAGTTAACGAGTTCCTAATGTGGATGGGTAATGCTGCGGCACCTCCCACAGGCAATATTGGATGCTCGATACACCTCCAGTTTCTATAACCATCGTTGTAATCGCCAGTCTCGGGTGCGCCGCCGCCGTTTATGCGATTGCCCGAATATTCTTCGCGCGCGCGCGCGATGGATTTGCCGACCGTAACTCGGGCAAAAATGCGAAATTGCTGAACCTGGTCCTCACTAACATGTCGCAGGGCCTGTGCGTGTTCGATGGTGGCAAACAGCTCGTCGTGTGTAACGATCAATATCGCGAGATGTATGGACTACCGTATGAACTTGTTCGACCAGGCACTGCGCTATTGAAAATTCTTGAATTTCGAACGGCCAACGGTGACTACATCGGTAGCGATCCAAGAGCCTATATCGACAACATTCTCATCAGCCTTGATCAAAACGAAGCCAAGACCAGCACACTTAGGCTGAAAAGCGGACGTATCCTACACACCTCGCGCAAGCCGTTGCGCGGCGGCGGGTGGGTCGCCACCCACGAGGACATTACAGAGCGCCAAGTCGCGGAGCAGCAGCGCATTGTGCTTGCCGAGCAGGAAAAACGGCGGGCCGTGGTCGAGAACGCCATTGCACGCTTTCGCGAAAGCCTGAACGACGTGCTGGGGTCGGTTAGCGACGGTGTCGAACAATTGAGGTCGACCGCGCAATCGCTTATATCGTCGTCGAATAACACATCACAATGCGCGACCAACGCTGCCCAAGCTGCACATAGCACCTCGGAGAATATGTCCGCTTCCGCAAAATCCACCGCGGATCTGCTGACATCGATCGGCGAAATCAGCCAGCAACTACGCGCCGCGGCCGATCTCGTTCAGACCACTTCAACTGAAGCGCGACGCATGAACGATGAGATTACTGGTCTCACAGTAGCCACGCAGGAAATCGGAAAAATAGTCCAGCTAATCCGCACAGTTGCGGAACACACGAATTTGTTGGCGCTGAACGCTACTATTGAAGCCGCGCGGGCTGGGCAAGCCGGCAAGGGCTTTGCTGTCGTGGCTGCGGAGGTCAAGTCATTGGCGGTCCAGACCGCCAAGGCCACTGAAGACATCGTCGTGCAAATTGCTGCTGTGCAGGCGGCGACGGCAACGTCGGTCTACGCGATTGCACACAATTTGAAAAGAATGCAGGAGATCAGCGGTTACACTGAAGCAATCTCCGCGAGCCTTGAAGAACAGAATACGGCGACTAATGAGATCACCGGTAATGTCAAAAATGCGTCGCAAGAGACTACCAAAGTCGTCGGCGTACTAACCGAGGTCGATGGCGCTGCTACGGATACTCGAGCTTCCGCGGAATTGGTCCTGGCGGCGTCTCAATCCGTCGAGACAGCGGCATCAGGACTGCGCGACAAGGTAAGGCACTTTCTCGACGAAGTCGCAGCCTAGAACCGTACCCCATACGGGCGGAATTGTGAGGAAAGATAATGCTTGTCCGGCTGTCATTAGCGACCGAGCCCACTCAGGGCCAACGTCTGCCGATGTCCGCGTACCCCCGATAGCAACCGGAAATGATGCAACGCGGCGAATGACGCGACGTGCCAATCGCGACCAAAGGCACCGCAGCAAGAGCATCGCTATTCGATCATTCGTCCGTTCGAATAAGGCCACGAAGTGACGTAGCTACTGCACCCGTCTGGATATAGGAGCACCGATGTACTTAGTCTGAGGAGAGTGACGGGTCACCGGAAAAACAGGAAATAGACGATTACGAAAGCGACAATCACGCCAACGATGCTCCAGACCAGCACGTAACGAACATTGTGCCCGGTCACGCTCTGTCGCGCTTCCGTTGTGGTCTCGACGATTTGTTCGCCATGCCGTTCCGGCATCGGACCCTCGCCTTCCTAAGTGTGATGTACCGCCGCTCGGCACTCTGGAGGAACGCGTAGCAAGATTGTTCCTAAACCTTTTGGCATTAGGCCAGCGCCAGCCTCGAGCCTTTCCGCGCCCGTGCTGACCAATGTCCGCTTTGCTCCGTTAGCAAATGTTTCCGTGGCGCAACCCTCTGGCCAGTGCAGCATTAGTGAAGGGCGGCCGGGCGAACTATGTTCCAGGTTATGCGCGCGCGCCTCGGCGGCGCCGGCGCGTAGGACGATGCCTGCTCCGGCGCGGCGGGCATTTGCGCGATGGTGGCAGGCGCGGTCTGCGGCAGCACTACGACCTTGGCGCCGATCTGCACGCGGTTGTAAAGATCCTCGACGTCCTCATTGGTCAGCCGGATGCAACCCGAGGAGACGTGCTTGCCGATGGTGGTCGGATCGTTGGTGCCGTGGATGCGATATTCTGTGCCGCCGAGATACATGGCGCGGGCGCCGAGCGGATTGCCGGGGCCGCCGGCGGTCATGCGCGGCAGGTAAGGCTGGCGCGCGATCATTTGCTGCGGCGGATACCAATCCGGCCACTCGACCTTGCGCGCGACCTGCTTGACGCCAGACCACGTGAAGCCCTCGCGGCCGACGCCGATGCCGTAGCGGATCGCTCTGCCTCCGCCGAGCACGTAATAGAGCACGGTGTGGGGCGTATCGATGATGACGGTACCGGGCGCTTCCTTGCCGGCGTAAGCCACGACCTGCCGTTGCAGGCGCGGATCGAGTTGCGCGTCTGCGTCCGGTGCCGCTTCGGTTGGCGCGTATTGCGGCAAGACCTGCGGTGTCTGCGCCGTTGGGGTCAGGAAGGCGAAAAGCGGATCGGCCTGCGCGGCGCCGCTCGACAACGCAGCGGCGGCGATCAACGCGGCGAGCGATCCATACCCGCTAAATCTTGACATGACACCCTCGAACCCTTGCCTCAGTTCGTCGAGGCAACCGTCGAGGAGGTTCAATAGTTCCGGGTCACACAGGCCTCAAAACAACGCGAACGACGGGAACCATATCGCCCGTGCGCTTACCGCCGCGCCTCCTCGCTCACTTGAGACGGTGGAAGCGCAAAAAGATTTCTATTCGCTACCTCATCGAATGGAACGGCAAGCCGGTCAAACGGATCAACAAGGCTTTCCGGTCGGTACGTCGAGCGGCGGGGTTTGGTAACGATGTCATTCCCCACACGTTGCGCCACACCTGCGCTACATGGCTCGCACAGCGCGGGGTGCCTACATGGGAAGCGGCCGGGTTCCTCGGGATGACCGAGCAGACCTTCATCAATGTCTACGGCCACCATCACCCTGACCACCAGAAGAACGCGGTCAATGCCTTCGGCTCACCCCGACAGTTTCCCGACAGATATAACGAAACCAAACGTGAACATACGGGGTCAAACGTTGTCAAAATTGCCAATAAACATTGAACTTTCTGAAAGGCGAACCCGTTCGGGACGAGGGGGTCGCAGGTTCAAATCCTGCCACTCCGACCAACAACATCAACGACTTAAATAAAAAAGATTCTTCGACAAGGTTGGCCGGCGACAGATTGTGCGACAGAAACGCTCGGATGGGCGCTCCGCACTTTAACCGCGAAAAAAATCGCAACTCAGAGATAATTTAGCACTCGCACTTGAAGAGTGCCAAAAACATACCAGTTGAGTGGTTGGACGCTATTTTCGTTTTTGCGACGCGTAGCCGCCTCGGTTTTCACCGCCAAAAAATTAACAACAACAAACACTTAGGAGAATTGATATGAAATTTCGCCCACTCCACGACCGCGTCGTAGTTACGCGCATTGACGCTGAGGGCAAAACTGCAGGCGGAATTATTATTCCGGATACCGCCAAAGAGAAGCCTTCCGAGGGAGAGGTGATCGCCGTCGGCCCAGGCGGCCGCGACGAGGCCGGCAAACTCATCCCGATCGATTTAAAGGCGGGCGACCGCGTGCTGTTCGGAAAATGGTCGGGCACGGAGGTCAAGCTCGACGGTGTCGATTATCTGATCATGAAAGAGAGCGACATCATGGGTGTGATTGAAGGGACAATCGCCCGCAAGAAGGCTGCGTAAGAACTTTCGAGTCAAACATAACGGAGAACAAAAATGACTGCCAAAGACGTAAGATTTTCAGTTGATGCGCGCGACAGAATGCTGCGCGGCGTCGATATTCTCGCAAGTGCCGTTCGCGTTACGCTTGGTCCTAAAGGGCGCAACGTTGTGCTCGACAAGTCGTACGGCGCGCCGCGCATCACCAAGGACGGCGTCACCGTTGCTAAGGAAATCGAACTCGAAGACAAGTTTGAGAACATGGGCGCGCAGATGGTGCGCGAAGTTGCCTCGAAGTCATCTGACTTCGCCGGTGATGGCACGACGACCGCCACAGTGCTTGCGCACGCAATCGTACGGGAAGGTGCCAAGTCGGTGGCTGCCGGTATGAATCCGATGGATCTCAAGCGAGGTATTGATCTTGCGGTCGAAGCTGTGGTCGAGGACCTGAAGAAGAATTCGAAGAAGGTCACCTCGAACGAAGAAATCGCCCAGGTTGGCACGATCTCTGCCAATGGCGATTCCGAGATTGGCAAGTTCCTTGCTGACGCGATGAAGAAAGTTGGCAACGAGGGCGTGATCACGGTCGAAGAAGCAAAATCTTTAGAGACAGAACTCGAAGTTGTTGAAGGCATGCAATTCGATCGGGGTTATATATCTCCGTACTTCATCACCAACGCCGACAAGATGCGCGTTGAGATGGAAGACCCCTACATTTTCATTTATGAGAAGAAGCTCTCGGGCCTGCAGGAATTTTTGCCGCTGCTTGAGGCGGTTGTACAGGCTTCGAAGCCGCTCGTTATCATTGCCGAAGATGTTGAAGGTGAGGCCTTGGCAACGCTCGTTGTCAACAAATTACGCGGCGGCCTCAAGGTTGCTGCTGTGAAGGCTCCCGGATTTGGCGATCGCCGCAAGGCCATGCTCGAAGACATCGCGATCCTCACCGGCGCGCAGGCGATCAGCGACGATCTCGGCATCAAACTCGACAAGGTTACTCTGAACATGCTCGGGCGCGCCAAGAAGGTGGTGATCGAGAAGGAAAATACTACGATTGTCAGCGGCGTCGGCAAGAAGGCGGACATCGAAGCGCGCATTTCTCAGATCAAAGCGCAGATCGAGGAAACCACATCTGACTATGACACCGAAAAACTGCAGGAACGATTGGCGAAACTAGCTGGTGGCGTGGCTGTGATCAGAGTTGGCGGCGCGACTGAGACCGAGGTGAAGGAGCGTAAGGATCGCGTCGATGATGCGATGCATGCTACTCGCGCTGCGGTTGAGGAAGGTATCCTGCCAGGTGGCGGTGTGGCCCTGCTGCGCGCGGTCGACGCACTCAAGCGCGTCAAGACCGACAATGAGGACCAAAAGCACGGTATCGATATCGTGCGTAAAGCTCTCTCCTGGCCGTGTCGCCAGATTGCTATCAATGCGGGCGAGGATGGCTCGGTTATCGTCGGCAAGATCTTGGAAAAGGATCAATACGGCTTCGGGTTCGATGCCCAAAATGGCGAATACGGGAACCTCGTCACCAAGGGGATCATTGATCCGACCAAGGTTGTTCGAGCGGCATTGCAGAATGCAGCGTCGATTGCCGGGCTTCTGATCACCACGGAAGCGATGGTCGCTGAAAGGCCGAAGAAGGATACTGGCGCCCCGGCCATGCCTGGCGGCGGCATGGGCGGCATGGACTATTAAAAGCCGAGCCTCGACCGAAATGAAGAAGGCCCGGATTGCATCCGGGCCTTCGTTCTTGTGCTGACGCAACAATCGATTACGCATCACTTCCGACAAATCAGCGTAGGAAACAAAAATGGCCAGCGACGATAAAAAAACCAAAGCTAATAAAACACAAAAAAACGAGGCCCCTCCGAAGAAACAGGGTGAGAACAAAGACAATTCGAGTGCAGACCTGCCCAAGATTGAGCGCGGCGAAAAAACAGCCGAGGCAACCTCAAGCTATAGCAGGGGTGAAGGCCAGAAGCCGGTTTCTAAAGCTTATAAGGATAACTGGAACGCAATTTACGGGAAGAAGAAGCGAAAATTGCACACCTAATGAACCAAATGTCGCAGTAGCGACCTGACTCGGTATTTTCACACCAAGGGTTCCGATAAAAATGGGCTTGAAGGGAGGCCTGCCGATCACAGTTCACCTATGACGACCTAACTCGTGGCAAATGTCCCGTTTGTAACTGAGTTTCGATGTTCGAAGACCGCTACCTTGACATGGTAGGGGTCACAGGTTCGATCCCTGTCGCGCCCACCATCTTTGCCTCATAAAATCAGTACGTTTTAGGCGATCTTCGAATTTTTGTGCTGTCTCGTTCTGCCTGAACAAACCGCGCACATTGCCCAAAAGCCTGGCGAGTTTGGGCAATGGCTGGGCAGTATGTTCACGCGGTGTTCCGTGTGAAAATCAGTGCAGGCCCATCGATAAAGACGACGCTGATGCACTCCGCAACGCGGTTAAGCTGTGGCGCGAGATCGTCGTGCGCTTTCATTTCTAAGGCCTAAACCGCGCCGCATGAAGGCAACTAATGCTTCGCTGATGGCCTGATCATCAACTTCGTCTTTCAGGTCCCAGCCCCGCGACACGATGAGTTTCGGCAAGTAGACCAGGATATTGGCCGTGATCAGAGGATGCTCAATGAGCAGGGGTGCTTCTTTGGCAAAATCGCGCAGCACCCTCTGAATATATTTGCGCTGTTCGGCTGCGAGAGCGAAGAACGCCCGCCGTCGATTTGATTCGACATGATGCAGCTCGCGCAACATCACCACGAAATGTTTGCGATATTTGAACACAACGTCATTTATCGCGCGGTGATTTTGCCTTTGCCATCGCGGCGCCAACGATTTCGTCATAGCCGCGGAAATGCTCCTCACACACAAGATAGAGCAGGTCTTCCTTGCAGCTTACGTAATTATAGATCGTGCCATGCGAGACACCGGCCGCCTTAGCGACATCCACGATCCGGCTGACGTGATAGCCTTTATCGAAGAATACCTCGACGATTGACAGCCTATTTCCGCATCCCGTCATAGTGCGAGCGGAAACCATGAGGCCAGACCGTGCGCGTTTGCGTAAAGGGGCGTTGGACTGGGTAATCGTGGGATTTTGCCTTACCTAATCTTCTATATTGTTTGTTATAGAAAGGCCAAGGATCCAAAGCATAAAAATCAATGCAAAAAACAACATCCAATATTGGATTCGGATTCCAAATACCACGACATCATTCAGCAACAATTCGACGAACCGGTTGAGCATTCAAAGTTGTAGAGTTTTGCCCCCATAAAAGTCTCATATTTTTATGCCGCTTCCTGCTAATGTTTTTGTTCAAGATATGGCATAAAAAAAACCGCGCTCGTCAGGCGCGGATTAGTGAAGCGGGGAGGAATACACGTCGTCCAGAGAGAGATGGGCGACGATTTTGAACTCTAGCAATTTTGCAGCACTTGAACAAATAAACTCCCGTTTACGCGCCATATCGGGGTGGGTCCTATGCTGCCGGTTTTACGATGACACATTGTTTTCACAAAATTGTGGGATCAAAAATTAAGCGGTAATTGCCAGCGCTGGAGCGCAACGGCGCCGTTCGGTTTCTGACAGCGTGGTTTCAATATGGAGGGACAAATGGTCTCGTCCCACGACGTCAAGCGAATTTATGACCCAGACACGCTAAAGATCATGACATTGGCGTTTGATAGTGCACATAAACGTCTTCCGACCGAGTACAGGGAAAATGATCGGGCGCGACGTAAGCTAGCGTTGCTCATTATTCGTCACGCGGACCGTGGGGAACTTAACCCAGCACTTCTCGCCGATTCGGCCATGCTCGATTTCTTGCGATAATCCCACTTGGCACCGGTACTATGGCGGTCGGAGCTAGCACCATACGGAAGCCTGATGTGTCGGAGCGCCTATGTCGAAAGGATCAGCAAATTTACGGTGGAATGTCGCTCCGTTAGCGGCGATGCTGGGTTCCTTCATGGCTGTCAATCTTGGGCAGGCCGCCGAACTGACGGTGTTGTCGCCGCAAGCAATGAAACCCGCGCTTAGCGATTTGATCCCGCAGTATGAACGTATGTCGGGTAATAAGGTCTCGGTTTACTATTCATCCACTTCGACACTCGTCAAAGAGATCCAAGACGGAGAAGTGGCTGACTTGGCGATCCTGTATCCCCAGCAAATCGAGCAACTCCAGAATGAGGGCGAGATTGTCGAGGGCAAAATCTCGCCCATCGCAAAACTCGCGTTTGGCGTGATCATTCGGAAAGGTACAACAAAGCCCGACGTGAGCAGGGTCCACGGACTGAAGCAGGCGTTATTGAATGCAAATGCGATAGCCACAGGTGATCCCAATAGCAGTGCAAGTGGAATGTATTTTGCCAACTTGATTGAGCGGCTCCAAATTGCCGACGCGATCAAGCCAAAAATCAAAGCTTATCCAACGGGTGCCGCAACTCTAGAAGCCGTCGCAAACGGCGACGCCGACTTGGCAATATGGGTAATCAGCTCGGCAAATGGGCCTGACACGGAACTGGCAGGCGTTTTGCCAGCTCAGGCTGGGAAATTTAATGTGTACACTGCCGGAATTCTTACGAACAGTAATCAAAAACAAGCAGCCAAAGCTCTATCATCGTTTATCTCGTCACCGGCTGCGTTGGCCGTTATGAGGTCGAAGGGTTTTGACGCACCCTAATCGTGCTCTGCTGCTGTAATACGGCGAGAAGCTCTCGGATAACATTGCCAAGGTGTCGAGCGGTTTCGTCCGTTTTGTCAATCAATTCGCCATGACTGCCGAGTTCGCCGGTTTTTGCCATACCGGATTTGTACTTTTCCAGCATGGCTTTATATCGCTCGATATCGCTCTTGAATTGTTTCTCGAGGTCGAGAGAAATCATTCGAACCTGTATTTCTTAAGATCGGTATTCCTGAGCTTTGATTTCTTTAGGAACGCCGACGAGCATAAAATTATCCTATTCGATTGACAGTCAAACATCGTAGATATGAAGCAACTCACCCCAAACCGCCATGCCACTTTTGAACGATTCTGCTAGCCTTCACTTTCTGCTACAGCAACGCGCGGCCATCTGAGGCCGATTAGGAGCCTTCATGTCCATATTCGTATCGCGACTTGGTATGGCAGCCGCCATCGTATGTCTCGGCTTATCCGTCTCAGCTTGCGGTTATAACACTATTCCCACGAACGAAGAGCAGGCCAAGGCGAAATGGGCGGATGTGCAGAACAACTACCAGCGCCGGTCCGACCTTATTCCAAATCTGGTTGCCACCGTTCAAGGGTACGCCAAACAGGAAAAAGACGTTTTGACTGCGGTGGTCGAGGCCCGTGCCAAAGCGACGCAAGTCAAAATTGACGTCTCGCAGCTCGACGACCCCGCAAAGCTCAAACAATTCCAAGACGCGCAAAACCAGCTCTCCGGCGCTCTCGGGCGTCTTCTTGCGGTCAGCGAAAATTACCCAGACCTCAAATCGAACCAGAATTTCCTTGCACTGCAGTCGCAGCTTGAGGGCACGGAGAACCGCATCGCCGTGGCGCGGCGCGACTACATCGAAGCGGTGCGGGTTTACAACACCTCGCTCAAGACCTTCCCCGGTATATTGTGGGCAGCCACGATTTTCCGGTCGAACAAGCCGATGGCGGAATTTGCTGCGAACGATAATGCCCAGACCCCACCGCAAGTAAAATTCTGATGCGCCGCCTTTGTCCGTAGAAATCGAGATAGGTTCAAGCTGCACCACGCCCTGCATCGCAAGGGGCGGGCTACGCGCGGCGGTTATCCCGCTATCATTGTTTTGTGCGGCGGTTGCTGCACTCGCCGGTAATTATCCCGCACTGACAGGCCGCATCGTCGATCAGGCGAATATCATACCGGCTGCTACGCGAAACACTATCGAACCAAAGCTAGCCGCTCTCGAAGCGAAATCCGGCATCCAACTTGTCGTCGCCACGATCACCTCGCTCGATGGTCAAGAGATTGAGCCATATGCCAACGAGCTGTTTCGCGCCTGGAAACTAGGCGAGAAGGACAAAAATAACGGCGTGTTATTGCTCGTCGCGCCGAACGAGCACCGAGTGCGAATCGAAGTCGGTTACGGCCTCGAGGGCACGCTTACGGATGCCCTTTCGAAAGTCATCATCACCAATGCGATGACGCCGCGTTTCAAGACCGGCGATTTCGGCGGAGGTATCGCCCGCGGTGTCGACGACATCATCACCGTTCTGACCACCGACTCTGCCGAGTGGCAGCAGCGGCCATCGTTGCGTCTCGATAACACGCAAGCCAGTGATCCAACGAATTGGATCCTGATCGCGCTTTTAATCGTCTTCGGCAGCCTGTTCATCGGCTGGCCTGGTTTCCGCTGGTTTGTCCTGAACATGGCGCTGAGTGTTCTCCTTAACTCAGGTGGGTCGCGCAGCAGTGGCGGTTTTTCGAGCGGAGGCGGGTTTTCCGGCGGCGGCGGATCGTCGGGCGGCGGTGGAGCTTCAGGGAGTTGGTGATGACGATTTCGCAGGAAGATCGTGAACGCATATCGACTGCGATCCATGCCGCCGAAGCTAAGACGTCGGGTGAAATCGTCGCCGTGCTGGCACGAACATCGTCTGACGCCACCGCTTTGCCGATATTTATCGCGGCCGTGATCTCACTCGCGCTGCCTTGGCTACTTGTCGTAACCACAGCGATGCCCGTATTTCGAATACTGTCGCTCCAAATCGCCGTATTTCTTGTCGCCACCGCGGTCCT
The DNA here is from genome assembly GCA_963753925.1 of uncultured Alphaproteobacteria bacterium. GTDB lineage: Bacteria > Pseudomonadota > Alphaproteobacteria > Rhizobiales > Xanthobacteraceae > Pseudolabrys. The sequence goes on along the minus strand of CAVWEF010000005.1, from coordinate 77,613 downwards.
TTGTTTGCCCCGTGTTCGCGTCGGCCTCGTCCCACGGTCGGCCCGTCGCGCCGTCGCCCATCGTGCCGCGTTAGAGCAGTTTGCTATTCGCGGTATTGCCCATAGAAAAGACCGCAATGGAATTTTGATTTTCGTCTCGCTTGCGGAGCGCTATGCACGCATCATAGCCGATGACGGGATCGCGGATCGCGTGCCCCAATCGGAATGGCAGGGTGCCATCGATGCCCTTGTTACGCACATGCGTGATGGCCGAATTGCCGATGGCTTTATTGTAGCGATCGAAAAGTGCGGGAATGTCCTGGCGACGCACTTTCCAAGCAATGACGAGGATCGCAATGAGTTGCGCGATCGAATTTATGTAATCTGAATCAGCCGTTTATTGGCGAGTAGAGCCTGATCGACATCAACAAACATACGTGTGCTGCATACGTCGAGCACCGTCGGTCCACGGCTGCCGGCCATAGGGAGTTGGAGGACTTGCGCGCGGCTATTCGATACCATTGGTCGAGTGGCTATTGCATGGCTTTGACACCAGTTGTCTTGCCGCGGCGCTCGCCATCAAGAGATCGCTGGCTCACCCGTCAAGAAGCTGCTCGATTGCTCCGGGCTGCGTGGCGCTTGCGCGAGAAGCAATTTGGCCTGTCGACCGATCGGCCCGTGGCCCAGCATGTGGCGCGTTTCATCTTGGTCGCCCTTTACACCGGCTCCCGCGCTGGCGCGATTTGCCGGGCGGCTTTTGAACAAGGTCCGGGCAAGTCATGGATCGACCTTGAGCGGGGGGTTTTCTACCGTCGCGCGGTGGGCCAGCGGGAAACGCGAAAGCGCCAGCCACCAGTACGGCTACCGTGCCGCCTGCTGACCCATTTGCGCCGTTGGCATCGGCTCGGACTTGCCCGCCGCTCTGTTGTCGAATGGAACGGGGAGCCCGTTAAAGGGATCAGCAAGGCCTTCCAGTCCGCTCGTAAGGCAGCCGGGCTCGGTCCTGACGTCGTGCCTCATACATTGCGCCATACTGGCTCGCCCGGGCGGGTGTCTCGATCTGGGAGGCGGCAGGCTTCCTCGGCATGACCGCAGAAACATTTGAGCGGCTCTATGGCCACCACCACCACGACTATCAGATTGAGGCGAGTGAAGCGGTCGGCAAGTTCGCGCGACAGCAACGCGACAGATATCCGCCAACAAAACGCGAACATCGTTGATTAAGCGAACGCTAAAATGCGATGAATATTGCGCTTACTGGGAGCGGCGCTTGTTCGGGACGAGGGGGTCGCAGGTTCAAATCCTGCCACTCCGACCAGCTACGCGGCCAAGCCGTTGGTCGAGCGCAACTATCTGCAAAAACTAAACAATCAGATTGGCGCCCGGTACACAAGCCGGTCCACAAACGGTACTTGCGCATGGTCAGTCTACGCCAAGACAGCAGTGGGAACCGCGCGCAAGCGGCTCCCTGATGACGTGCGCGAAGAGTACGGACGCCTATTCGGCGCACGCTTCGAGGCAAAGTTCTCCGAACTGGCGAGCGTCGGTCGGGGCACTGCCGATCAAGGGTTCACCGCCGCCAGTTACTGGCAGCGCGCCTTGTTGGTCGTCGGCGGCTTGCTGCTGATCGAGCCAGGCATTAAGTCTGACATCATCGGCGCGGTGCTTGCCGGGGTCGTGATCGTCAGGCAGGTCATGGCCCGCCGGGCCGCGCGCAGCAATGTGGCAAGTGGAAGTCCAACGGAATGAGCAAGCGTAAAACTCCCGAAAGCCTGCGCAGTCATCGCTGGTTCGGCGTCGAAGACATGCGCTCGTTCGGCCATCGCTCGCGCATGCGCGGCGTCGGCTACGACGCGGATGACTGGTCCGACAAGCCGGTCATCGGCATCATCAACACATGGAGCGACATCAACCCCTGCCACACGCACCTGCGCGCCCGCGCCGAAAGCGTCAAACGCGGCGTGCTGCAGGCCGGCGGCTTCCCGCTCGAACTGCCGGCGATGTCGCTTGCCGAAACCTTCATGAAGCCGACCACCATGCTCTATCGCAACCTGCTGGCGATGGAGACCGAGGAACTGCTTCGCAGCCAGCCGATCGACGGCGCCGTGCTGCTCGGCGGCTGCGACAAGACCACGCCCGGCCTGATCATGGGCGCGATCAGCATGGGCATCCCGGCGATCTACGTGCCGGCCGGCCCGATGCTGCGCGGCAACTGGCGCGGCGAATTTTTGGGCTCCGGCTCCGACGTGTGGAAATACTGGACCGAAAAGCGCGCCGGCAACATCACCGACGCCGACTGGAACGAGATCGAGGGCGGCATCGCCCGCTCCTTCGGCACCTGCATGGTGATGGGCACCGCGGCGACCATGATGGCGATTGCCGAGGCGCTCGGTCTCACGCTGCCCGGCGCCTCGTCGATTCCCGCCCCCGATTCAAACCACCCGCGCATGTCCGAGGTCGCCGGACGCCGCATCGTCGACATGGTGTGGGAGGATTTGACGCCCGCCAAGATTCTCAACGCCGCCGCCTTCGACAACGCCATCAAGGTGCACATGGCGATGGGCGGCTCGACCAACGCCATCATCCATGTGGTGGCCATGGCGCGACGCGCCGGCATCCCGCTGGCCATGGAGCGGTTCGACGAGCTCTCGCGCCAGGTTCCGGTGCTCGCCAATATCCGCCCGTCGGGCAAATACCTGATGGAGGATTTCTTCTACGCCGGCGGCTTGCGTGCGCTGATGCAGAACCTGCGCGAGATGCTCGATCTCGACTGCATGACCGTCACCGGCAAGACCGTGGGCGAGAACATCGAGGGCGCCAAGGTCTATCTTTCCGAGGTCATCCACTCGCTCAACGACCCTGTCTATGCCGAGGGCGCCACCGCCGTGCTCAAGGGAAACCTCGCGCCCAACGGCTGCGTCATCAAGCCGGCCGCCGCCGACAAGCGCTTTCTCAAGCACCGCGGCAAGGCGATTGCGTTTGAGGACTACAACCACATGATGCGCGAGATCGAGCGCGACGATCTCGACGTCACGCCCGACCACATCCTCGTCTTGAAGAACGCCGGACCGAAAGGCGGCCCCGGCATGCCCGAATGGGGCATGCTGCCGATCCCCAAGCGGTTGTTGGGGCAGGGCGTGCGCGACATGATCCGCATTTCCGACGGGCGCATGAGCGGCACGTCATACGGCGCCTGCATCCTGCACGTCGCGCCGGAGAGTTTCGTCGGCGGCCCGCTGGCCTTCGTCAAGACCGGCGACGAGATCGAGATCGACGTCGACAAGCGCTCGATCCACCTGCATGTTTCCGACGAGGAACTCGCCCGCCGCAAGGCCGCCTGGAAGAAGCCGGCGCCCAAATATCCGCGCGGCTACGGCGCCATTTATTCCGAGCACATCGGCCAGGCCGATACCGGCTGCGATTTCGATTTTCTCCAGGGCACGGCGAAAATCCCCGAGCCGGAAATTCACTGACACGCAGCGCCCAGTTTCGAATTAGAAAAGCTCTCAACTAGAACCGCTCCAATGTTGGCGTGGCGCATTGACTTCGACTTAAAAACATTTTCGTAGTGACGTCGACCGCCGTATCGCGTGCGTTTGAATTTTTTGCCGGGTCTTGCATCTGGCAAATGGGGATAGAATTGAATGCGTATCGATTATCGCGCGCGGGTCTGCGGTGCGGCGTTCATTTTATTTACTGCGGGTGTGTCGGCACAGGCGCAGCCGCCGGCCGCGAATCCGGCGGACACGTTCTACGAAGCCGAATTGAAATACATGTTTGGCTTCATCGATGGGGCCGACATCGGAAACGAAGGCGAGAAGGCGTTCGAATACGAGGCCACCGGATCGTTCCAGATGCGCGGCGGACATTATTCGGCAATCGAGCACGAATTCGAATTCGAGCACGTGGCAACACAGAATTTTGCCTATGAGCTGAGCGCCCACGCGCTGTCGCACTCGATCGGCGGCGTCGAAGGTATCAACGACTTTAATGGCACCCAGTTCAGCGGATTTTCCGCCAAGCTGCGTTACCTCATCATCGGCCGCGGGCCGGGCTCGCCCATCGGCCTCACCGTCTCCGCCGAGCCGGAATGGGCGCGCGTCGATGACGTCGACGGCACCCGCACACAATCCTATGCCTCCGAATTCCGCATCGTCGCCGACACCGAGCTCATCGCCAACCGGCTCTACGCCGCGCTCAATCTGATCTATGAACCTTCGACGGCGAAACCGGCCGACACCGGGATCTGGGAGCGGACCTCAAGCGCCGGCGTGGCGCTGGGCCTCGCCTATCGCGTGTTGCCGACATTCGCCCTAGGCGCCGCGGCGGAATACGACCGCGCTTACGACGGCCTCGTCTTCCAGACCTTCGACGGCCATGCGCTGTTCGTTGGGCCGACCATGCAGATCAATTTCGCGCCAAAGGTGCTGCTCGCCGCGGCGTTTTCGGCGCAGGTTGCCGGTCGTGCGGTCAACGACCCGCGTTCGTTGGACCTTACGAATTTCGTAAGACATCGCGCCAATCTGAAGCTCGAATTTGAATTCTAGCGGCCGCCCGCGGCGGAAAGGACCGGGCATGAAATCGTCGTCGCTCAAAGTTCTGAGTTTTGCCATGCTCGCCTTGGCAGCTATGGCGCCCATGGCGCAAGCCGAGGATACGGTGACGATCAATATCTCACTCAAGGATCACCGTTTTCAGCCCGCCGAGCTGCATGCGCCGGCTGGCAAGGCGCTCATGATCATGGTCAAGAACCTCGATGCCGCGCCGGCGGAGTTCGAGAGCAATATGCTGCGCGTCGAAAAAGTCGTCGTCGGCGGGGGCACGATCACGCTGCGGATTCGTCCGCTCGATCCCGGGCGATACCGTTTTTTCGACGACTTTCATCCGGAGACCCAAGGCTATCTCGTCGTCAAATAATGGCTTTCGTATCGAAAAATTAGATTTGCATTCATGACGCGAGGTGCGCATAAGCACGCGCTCATGGCCGACGAAGACATCCCTTTCAACAAGCGCCTCGACCTCGCCCCCGACACCGTGGATGAGCCGGTGCTGGGCGTGCGCCGGGTGATGGCCAACAATCCCGGGCCGTTCACCTTCAAGGGCACGCTGAGTTACATCGTCGGCCGCGGCAAGGTTGCCATTGTCGATCCCGGCCCCAACGATCCCGTGCACATCGCAGCATTGCTCGATGCCGTGCGCAACGAGACGGTGACGGCGATTTTCGTCACCCATACGCACAAAGATCATTCGCCGGCGGTGCCTGCGGTCAAGCACGCGACCGGCGCCACCGTCTACGCCGAAGGTCCGCACCGCGCCGCGCGGCCCCTGCACATCGGCGAGCACAATCCGCTCGATTCCAGCGGCGACCGCGACTTCATGCCTGACGTGCGGCTCAAGGACGGCGAGGTCGTCAGCGGCGACGGCTGGTCGATCGAAGCGGTGACGACGCCCGGCCATACCGCCAACCACATGGCCTATGCGCTCAAGGAAAAAAACATCCTGTTCGCCGGCGATCATGTGATGGGTTGGGCGACCTCGATCGTGGCGCCGCCCGACGGCGCCATGAGCGACTACATGGCCTCGCTCCAAAAGCTCACCAGGCGCAGCGAGACCACCTATTTCCCCGGCCACGGGCCGGCGATCGCGGACGCGCCGCGCTTCGTCCATTACTACATCCTGCACCGCAAGGCGCGCGAAGCCGCGATCCTGCATCGCCTGGGCCAGGGCGAAAGCGACATCCCCTCTATCGTGCGCGCGATCTATATCGGCATCGACCCGCGGCTGACCGGCGCCGCCGGAATGTCGGTGTTGGCGCATCTGGAAGATCTCGTCGCGCGCGGCATCGTCGAGACCGACGGTGCGCCGGCGATCGATGGCACGTTCCGTTTGGCCGCTTAAATTTATTTCTTTTTCGCCGGCCGCTTCGGCGGTTCAGCCTTCGGCTCCGGCACCGGCTGGCGGCGCGGCTCCGGCGCCGACGACACTGCGTCGTCGATGTCGTCGAGCAGCGCCTGCACGCGCGCGGCATTGGCGCCCATGTCGGGCCAGGGATGGCGCGAGGCCGCGCGCACATCGACGCGCGTTCCGCCGCCGGCCGGCGTAATGCGGATGACGACATCGTCGGGGATGGCCATGATCAACGAACGCGCCACCGCTTCGATCGCCGCGTCACGCCGCGCCGGCGTCGGCGGGCGCGCTTCGGCGATGCGCCACTTGCGTTTGGTCACCAACGCCAGCGCGATGTCGTAAACCAGCTTCGGCGGCACGTCGTATTGCAGCGAGGCGACGTTCGGAAAAGCCGCGTGCTGCAATGGCGCGAAAGCGGTGGGATAGGCGTTGAGATTGCTTGGGCGCGAGCGCGCCAGCGCCTCGAAGTGCGGTGGATTGGCAGCGTCGGTGGTCACGTCGTAGATCGGCGGCAGCTTGAGGGCGCGGGCGCCGAGATAGGCCGGATAGGCAAGCAGCGCGAGGCCGAGCAGAAGCCCGAGCATCGCGCGGCCGAGTCCCATGCGACCCTGCCGCCAGATCGACACGAAGGCGGCGAAGGCCATGAGCACGGCGAGCGCGGCGAACACGAGCGCGGCGCCAAACGTGGCAAGCGCCGGCACGATCTCCAGATCGCCGGAGCGCACGATGACGACCGACAGCGCGGCAACGGCAAGCGCGAACCAGGCGAGCCGCCCGGACAGGGTGGCGAGGCGCGACATCGGCACTTCGGTGAAGGGGCGGCGCAGCATGGAGGCAAAGGGATAGAGGCAAGCGTGCTAGCGGGCAATGCCGCAAAACGGCCGATCAGCCGGCAAGCCGCCCGGTCAGTGTCTTTCTCGTTGGCTTTTGCGGCCGCCCGCGCCAGCGATTGGCGATCCGGTTCCAGGCGGCGACGGGAAATTCGACGATCGCCGGCAACGGGTCGTCGAGCGCAAAACTGGCAAACGTCATCGGCTTGGTGAAACACCGCGCATAATCGCGCAGGCTCAAATTGCCGCCGGCGATTTCCTGAACCGCCGCGATGACGTCGCGGCTTGCGTGCATCCAGGCGGCGCCGGCGCGGGCGCGGCAGGGCGTAACCGGCAGGCCGAGCGCCTGCCGCCAGGCGAGATAGGGAAAATCGGCGCCGGCGAATGCGCCGAGGCTGTTCCACGTCCAGAAACGTCCATTGACGTCGAGCAGCTTGAAGTGCCCGTCGCGCGCGTCGTGCTTGAATTCGACCTCGGCAATGCCGGTATAGTCGAGCGATTTGAGGAACCGGCGGGCGAGCGCTTCGACCTCGTCCTGCTCGATTGTTTCCACGAATGTGCTGGAGCGGCCGAAATCGACCGGATGCTGCCGCGTGCGCCGCGCGGTGAGCGAGACGACCGGCTCCCCGCGCTCCCACAGGCCGGTATATGAGAACTGCGCGGCGCCGGCGCCGGGCACCCACTCCTGCACGATCACGGCGTCGTCGCCGACCAGCATGGCGGCGCGCTTGTAGAGCGACAACAGCGCCTCGCGGTTCTCTGCCTTCCAGGCCTTGGCCTGCGTGAACTCGTCGGCGCCCTCGCGTACCGCCGGCTTGAGAATGACGGGAAAGCGGCAATCCAGCCGGGCGATGTCATCCAACCCCTGCGGATGAAAGCTCCACGGGCAGTCGATCCCCAGTTCCGCCGCCCGTTGGTAGGTCAGCCGCTTGTCGAAGATCCAGCGCATGGTGTCCCAGTCTTGCGTCGGCACGCAAAATTTCGTCGCCAGCAGCGCGCGGTTTTGCGCAATCAGGCGCATGTCCTGATCGCCGGTCGCGAGCAGAACCACGCCGTCCAGATGATGGCGCGCGCCGATGTCCATGATCGAGGCAAGGCCGTCGGCGTGGTCGGCGCCCGGCCAGGGGACGCTGCGCTGCACGTAGCGGGAAAACGTAGCGATCGGATGATTATTGAGCAGCCACACCGGGACGCCGTGGCGTCCAAGGCTGCGGGCGACGCCGAGGCTGACATGCGCACCGCCGACGATCAACGCGCCGGGCGCTTGGGTCATGCGTGCTCGCGTTCGGGAACGAACGCCGCCGCTGCCTTGCTGGCGGGCACGAGAGTGGCGTCGGCGAATGCGTCGGCTGCTCTCGCGCCGCGGCCGGTGGCTTGCGCGACGCGCCGCGCGGCAAATCCGGCGCCGGCGATGAAGCGCAGCAGCGGCCCGAAACTGGCGACGGCGGAGGCGCCGACGAAATGCAACCCGCTAACGCTCGATTCAAATCCGGCGGAGAGAACCGGAGAGTCGTTGTGCCGGGCGACGCGGCCGCGCAATACGGAATCGAGGACGCCTATCTTGTCGACGTCGATGTGGTAGCCGGTCGCGAGCACGACATGGTCGAAGCGCTGCATGCCGTTGTCCAGCGTCAGGACGACTTGATCGCCGTCGCGCCGCGCCGCCAAAATCTGCCGTCCCTGGTTGACCGGTACATCCTTGAGGCGCGGGCGCAGCCAGAGGATCGCGGTGGCGCCGAGGCAATGTGCGTTCAGCCGGTCGCGGGTTGGCGTCGAGAAATGATGGATGATGCTCGGCGCCTCGACCAGCCAGTTGAAGGGGAAGGGGCCGATTTGCGAGGGCGGGATCAAAGCGTTGCCGATCAGCGAGCGCACGGCCTTGCGCAAGGCGCCGCGCTCGCCCGGATCGGCGTTCCACACGAGGCTGCCGCGGCAGATGATCTCCACGTCGGCGCCCGCCTCATGCAGCAGCGCCGCGGCCTCACAGGCGCTCTGGCCGCGACCGATGACGGCGACGCGGCGGCCGCGGAAGCGGGTCGAGTTGGTGTGCTCGCAGGAATGGAAGACCAATTGGCGCGGCAGACCGTCGAATTGTCCCGGCCAGACTTCGTGGCCGAGCAACCCGGTTGCCATGATGACTCGCCTGGCGAAGACACTTTCGCCATCGTTCAGCGTGATCTGGAAACCGCCGTCGGCGGCAGGAGCGACGCGCGCGACAGCCCGCGTGTCGATATCCGGCACCACGCGGTTTTGAAACCAGCGGCCGTAATCGATGAAGTTTTCCACGGGCAGCAACGTCGGCCGCTGCATGTCGGCTTCGGAATAGTAATCGTCGAGCGTGAAGCGATGCCGCGGCTCGGCGATGTGGGTGGCGATCCACGGCGAGCGCAGCTTCATGCCGTCGGGCATGTTGTGACGCCAGAACGCCATCGGCTCGCCGAAAACGCGGGTCGCGATTCCGGCGGCGCGCAGGTGCGCGGCGGCGGCGAGCCCATAGGGACCGGCGCCGATAATGGCGACGTCGCAGCTCCTGCTCGAACGGATAGGGGTGACGGCGATATTCATGGTGTTACGCTCGGCGTCTTGTGCGCGGGCAGGCGGTACAACCTAGACGGCCATCGTTATTAGATTGCCAACGCCGACAGCAAAACCGCCGCCTGTATGCCGAATTTACGGGGCGCACGCCGGATTTACGGCGGGTTCAACGAATATTCTAAACCGCTCGTTAACGGCGTTGGCGAAACCGGGCGCTCAATCCGCCGCCCGACTGCCGGCGCCGGCAATCCGGCGGCGCAAGGCATCGCGGTCGACCTTGCCGGTGCGGCCGGTCGGCAAGGCGTCGGCGAAATGGTAGGCATCCGGCCGCTTGTAGCGCTCCACGCGCTCGGCGATCCAGCGCCGCAACTCCGCCTCGTCGAGGGTTGCATTGGCGCGCGGCACGACCAGCACATGAATGCGTTCGCCGGTCATTTCGTCGGCGATGCCGACGGTGAGCGCCGCAGCGACTGCAGGATGCTGCCCGATGAGGCCGTCGAGCTCCAAGGGCGAGATCTTTGCTCCCCCGCGCACGATGAGGTCCTTGGCGCGGCCGGCAAGCTCGACCGTTCCGTCGTTGCGCAGGCGCGCGAGATCGCCGGTGCGGAAGAAGTCGCCCGCAAAGGCCGCCCGTGTCAGCTCCGGCTGATCGAGATAGCCGTTCATGATGAAGGGTGTCTTGATCTGCAATTCGCCGACTTCACCCGCCGGCAATTTGCGACCCAACGCGTCGGCGATGCGGAAGCGTTCGCTTTTCGACACGCGGCCGATGCCGCCGGGAAACTCCTCGTCCGGCTCGGTGACAAGAAAGAAATCCGAGCTCGCCGTTTCCGTCAGTCCAAAGATGTCGATGATCGTAGTCTGCGGCAGCAGTTCGCGAATGTGCTGCCCGAGCGCCGGGCTGAACGGCTCGCCGCCGGTATGAATTCGCTTGAGCGCGATGCGGCCAAGCAGAGGCGCGACCGCGGCACGGTCTGCCGCGACGATCCGCCGCAGCATTGTCGGCACGAAGGCGGCGTCGGTGATGTGGCGGTCGGCGATGTCGTTCAAGGCAGCGACAGGATCGAAACGCGGTGACATGAAGACGCTTCCGCCCTTGAGCAGCGTCAGCAGCGTGAACCAGATGCCGAAGACGAAGGTGATCTGCAGCACCAGCAGCGCCCGCGTCTGTGGCGTCATGCCGAGCACGCTGTCGATCTCGCGCAGTTTACGCAGGAAGGCATCGTGACCGAGCACGACGCCTTTCGGCGTGCCGGTCGAGCCGGAGGTGAAGATGATGAAAGCGCCGCCTACAAGCAGCGGCCGCGCCGGCGGCGGATCGTTACCGATGCGCGTCACGCGGCCATCGCCTGCCGCCATCAGCCGCGCAGCCGTCGCTGCGCGCGTTGCCTCGGTGGCCGCCGCCGGCGCATCGCGGCCGACCGGTACGACAACTGCCCCAGCCGCCCAGACGCCGAAGAACGTCGCAAAGTCGCGCGGTTCATTGCCGACCGGCACCAGAATTGGCTCGTCGGCCGCTACGCCTTCGTGGCGGAAGGCCTCAGCCGTTATGCGCGCGCCCGCGGCGAGCTGTGCGTAGCTGAGGGCGCCATGCGCATCCTCTAGCGCGGTTCTCTCGCCGCCTCGCGCGCAGGCCGTAAACAGCGCCTCGTCGAGCCGCTCGCTCATTTTGCGAAGCGCGCGTCGCGCCAGGCGATTGCCGCGCGCAAGCCCTCCTTGCGCGCGATGTCCATGAAACGCTGCTTGTCGACCGAGCCTTTGCCTTCGATCGCGAGATCGATGTCGAGCGCCTCATGCAGCGCCTCGGTCAGCCCCATGATCTCGACGCTGCGGTTGACGGCGCGTTTGGTCTGACGCACCAGGTCGGGATCGATCACGGCAATATGGCGGGCGAGCGCCATTGCCGACGCCTCGGCCTCGCCTTTGCCGGCCACGCGATTGATCAGCCCCCAGTCGAGCGCCTCGTGCGCTGTGATGCGGTCGGCGCCTGTCAAAATGATTTCCTTGGCGCGCTTGGGGCCGACCAGCCAGGGCAGGATCATCACCACGATGCCGGCGCCGAATTTCAGTTCCGGCTCGCCGAATGTCGCGTCTTCGGCGGCGATGGTGATATCGCAGCATAGCGCCAGCTCGCAGCCACCCGCCAGGCAATACCCTTCGACCGCGGCGATCGTCGGCTTTTTCAGCGACCAGAAGCGCGTGATGGCGGAGAAATCGCGGTCGAGAATCTCGCGCCAGACCTTCTCGCCCGACGGCTTTGCCTCCATCTGTTCCTTCAGGTCGAAGCCTGACGAGAAATTCCCGCCGGCGCCGGCGACGACCAGCACGCGGACGCGATCGTCGGCCTCGACCGCGTCGCACGCGGCCTGCAGCTCGCCAAGCATCTGCTTGTTGATGGCGTTGAGCCGCTCCGGCCGGGCAAGCGTCAGCAGCGCCACCGGGCCGCCAAGCTGCAGGCGAATCGTCTCGAAACCCGCGCTCACTCCGCCGCCTGCACGCTCGGCAGCCGGTAATCCTTGAACTGCTCGCGCAGCGTCATCTTCTGGATCTTGCCGGTCGCGGTGTGCGGGATTTCATCGACGAAGGCGACGTCGTCCGGCATCCACCATTTGGCGACCTTGCCCTGCATGTAGCCGAGGATCTCCTCCTTGGTCGCGCTCTCGCCTTTCTTGAGCACGATGACCAGCAGCGGCCGCTCGTCCCATTTCGGATGGGTGACGCCGATGACGGCGGCTTCGGCGACTTTCGGATAGCCGACCGCCAGGTTTTCCAGATCGATGGTGGAAATCCACTCGCCGCCGGACTTGATCACGTCCTTGGAGCGGTCGGTGATCTGCATGTAGCCGTAGCGGTCGATTGTGGCGACGTCGCCGGTGTCGAACCAGCCGTCCTTCTCGAACACATCGGAGCCTTCGTCCTTGTAATAGCTCTTCGAAACCGCCGGTCCGCGCACCTTCAAGCGGCCGAAGGTCTTGCCGTCCCACGGCAGCGACTTGCCGGCGTCGTCGGTGATCTTCATCTCCACGCCGAACGGTGCATGGCCCTGCTTCATCTTGAGGTCGAGTTCGGTCTCGCCGGTCAGCCCTGCATATTCCGGTTTGATAGAACAGAGCGAGCCGAGCGGGCTCATTTCCGTCATGCCCCAGGCGTGGATGACCTTGACGTCGTAGACGTCCTGGAAGGTCTTGGTGATGGCGCGCGGGCAGGCGGAGCCGCCGATCACCACGCGCTCGAGGTCGGGCAGCTTGCCGCCGGTCTTCTCCAGGTCCTGCAGCAGCATCAGCCAGATGGTCGGCACCGCGGCGGTGAAGGTGACCTTGTAGGTCGTGAGCAGTTCGTAGATCGAGGCGCCGTCCATCTTGGCGCCGGGCATCACCAGCGAGGCGCCGACCATCGGCGCGGTCAGCGCCAGGCCCCAGCAATTGGCGTGGAACATCGGCACCACCGGGAGGATGATGTCGCAACTCGAGGCATCCATGGCGTCGGGCACCGCCGATATCATCGAATGCAGCACGTTAGAGCGATGCGAATAGACGACGCCTTTGGGATTGCCGGTGGTGCCGGAGGTGTAGCACATGCCGGCCGCGGTATTTTCGTCGAACGACTTCCAGGCGAAATCGCCGTCGACTTCATTGATCCAGTCCTCGTAGGCGACGGCGTTCTTCAGCGGCGTCTTCGGCATGTGCGCGGCGTCGGTGAGGATGACGTAGCGCTCGATGCTTTTCAGCCCCTCGAAATGTTTCTCCAGGATCGGAAGGAAGGTCAGATCGACGAACATCATGCGGTCTTCGGCATGATTGACGATCCAGCAAATCTGCTCGGAGAACAGCCGCGGGTTGACGGTGTGGTAGATCGCGCCGATCCCCATGATGCCGTACCAGCATTCCAGATGCCGGGCGGTGTTCCAGGCGAGCGTCGCCACCCGGTCGCCGAGCCTGATGCCGTCCTTCTCCAGCCGTTGCGCCACCTTCAGTGCGCGGGCGCGGATTTGCGCATAATTGGTTTCGACGATCGGCCCCTCGACCGAGCGGGTGATGACCTTGCGCGCCTCGTGAAACGTGGCGGCGTGGTCGATGATCCGGTGGCACAGCAGCGGCCAATCTTGCATCAAGCCAAGCATGGAATTCCCCTCCTGACACTTTTTTCGCTCTTGGACCGGCCCCTCGCCGGTCGGTCATAAGGTTAGCGGCTGCGCCGATTGGTGCAATGGCCTCGTTGCCGCCCGCCTCGCATTAAAACCGCATTCATGGCACGACATCGCCCGCCATGCGGCTTCGATTCGTCATTCTTGCCTTGCTCGGCCTCGGTTGTGGCGTCGCCGGGGCCGATGAGGTGCCCTTGCCGCAGCCGCGGCCGGCGATCTGGACCGAGCCGCACAGTTTTGCCGAGGCGATTGCCGGTCTTGGTTTCGACCCGGGCGACGTCGGCAGCGAGCCAACCCCTTGCGACGGGCGGCTCGCAGCCATGGCTGCGATCGAGCTCCTGCCGAGGTTCATTGGGCCGGGAGCCTGCGGCGGCCGCGACATGGTCGAGGTTGATGCGGTGCTCCTGCCCAAAGGCGGCCGGATTGCTGTCGAGCCGGCCGCGGTGCTGAATTGTTCCATGGCGGAATCGGTTGCCTCCTGGCTACGCGACGAGGCTGCCCCACGCGTCGCCGAGCTCGGCAGCGCCCTCACCGCAATCGAGAATTACGATTCCTACGAATGCCGCCCGCGCAATCGCGTGTCCGGCGCCAAGCTTAGTGAGCACGCCCATGGCGAGGCCCTCGACGTGCGCGCCCTGCATCTTGCCGACGGCCGCAGGCTGGCGCTCAGCGACACGACGGTCGACAAGCCGTTGCGCGACGCATTGCGCGACAGCGCCTGTCGCCGCTTTACCACCGTGCTCGGACCGGGTGCCGACATTTTCCACAGCGGCCATGTTCATCTCGATGTGGTGAAACGCCCAGCCGGCTATCGTATCTGCCAATGGGACGTGCGCGAGCCGCTGCCGGGAGGTGCCCACATTCCGTTGCCGCGGCCGCGGCCTGCCACATTGGCCGCGATTAGCGTGCAAAAGCCGTGATGGCATCCACCTTCCGTTCATAGTTCCGGCGTAGCAAATCGCCCATGACCATCGACGCGCCCAGCAATTTCGTGCGCCCGCGGCCCGCCGGCCGCGGCCTCACCCGCCGCGGCCTGCTCAAGGCCGGGCTGGGGCTGACCGGCGCCGCCGGCCTGATCATTCCGGGATCGACCGCCGCCTTTGCCGGCGTCGAAGCCGCCACCGACCTGGTCGTCACAGACTACTCGCCGGTGCCGCCGGCCTGGCCGGACAAGCATCATCTCAGCATCACCGTGATCGCCGATCTGCACGCCGGCGGGCCGAACATGGGGCTGGCGCGCGTTGCCCAGGTGGTCGATGCCGCCAATGCGCTCGGCTCGGATTTGACTGTCGTGCTCGGCGACTATTTCGCCACGCATCGATTCGTTACCGAGCACGTCGCCCCCGCCGCCTGGGCCGGTCAATTGGCGCGGCTGAAGGCGCCGCTCGGCGTCTATGCGATCTTCGGCAACCACGATTGGTGGTTCGATATCGACGGCACGCGCGCAGCGCTTGCCGCCGTGCGCATTCCGGTGCTGGAAAACCAGGCGGTGCTGCTCGGCAAACCCGGCCGCCGCTTCTGGCTCGCCGGTCTCGGCGACCAGCTTGCCCACCAGATCGGGCCCAGTGAATTCCGCGGCGTCGACGATCTGCCCGGGACGCTCGCCCATGTGAAGACCGACGACCCGGTGATGCTCATGGTGCATGAGCCGGATATCTTTCCGCACGTGCCGCCCCGCGTCGCCCTCACGCTTGCCGGCCACACCCATGGCGGGCAAATCAAGTTCCCGTACATGGACCCGCTGTGGGTGCCCTCGGAATTCGGCGCCCGTTATGCCTATGGGCACATCGTCGAGCAGGACCGGCACATGGTCGTCTCCGGCGGCCTCGGCACCAGCTTTGTGCCGCTGCGGCTCGGCGTGCCGCCGGAAATCGTGCGCGTGCGGCTGGGCGCCTAGGGCGTGGCAATCAGCGGCATCGTTTCCGTTAGCCGTTTTGTTTTTTGCCAAGCAACAAACTGATCTTTCGCATCAGCCGGTCAAATTCGATCGGCTTGGTGTCGAACTCGTCGCAGCCGGCGGCGAGAGCCTTCTCGCGCGATCCGGCCATGGCATGCGCGGTCAACGCGATAATCGGAATGTTTTTTGTCTTCTGATCGGCCTTGAGACGGGTCGTCGCTTGCCAACCGTCCACCACGGGCAAATCGAGATCCATGAGGATAACGTCTGGCATTTCGGCGAGGGCTTTCGCGCACCCGACTTCCCCGTCCTCCGCCACCAGCACTTCGAACCCGTCAAGCAGTTCAAAGCGCATTTTCAGCATATAAACGTTGTCGTCGTTGTCTTCGACGTAAAGAATCTTGGTCACGAAGCTGCCTCCGGTACCGCATGTGAAATGCGCGTCTTGGTGACCAGGCGGCGCACGATTTCGACGAGTTGGGCGGGATCAAAAGAGTCCTTCAACAAGATCCCCTCGACGCCGGAATTGAGCCGCGCGCGGTCCGCCGCGGTGAGGTCGAGCGATGTTATGACAATGACCGGGATTTTGCGCCACGCCGGCTCTGCCTGCAGAGCCGCGATAAATTGAAAGCCGTCCATTTCCGGCATCATGAGATCGAGTAGAATTATATCGGGCGGGTCCTTGGCCAGCCGATCCAGCGCGACAAGCCCGTTTTCGGCTTCGCTCGCCAACCAATGCTCCACCTCCAGCCAAAGCCGAATGCGTTCGCGCTGCATCGCATCGTCTTCGACCAAGAGCACCCGCGTGCGCCGGGCGCGAGTTTGGAACGGCCGTAGCAGCGCGATCAGCCGATCACGGTCAATCGGCTTCGTCAGGTATCCGGCCGCGCCGAGGGTTATGCCCTTTCGGTCCGGATCGGTAATTGTCGCCATGACGACGGGAATATTGGAAAGCTTGGGATTGCCGCGCAATGCCGCCAATACCGTCCAGCCGTCGATGTCCGGCATCAGCACGTCAAGCGTAATGGCAATCGGCTGAAGCTCTTCGGCGAGCTTTAACCCTTCGCGGCCGCCGGTGGCGGTAACAACCGAAAGCCCCGCTTCCCGCAAATAATTTGCAATCAGCTCCCGGGCGGTTGGATCGTCATCGATAACAAGCACGCAATCGCCGATCGGACCCGCTTGCCCCGATGCGGGCGCCGCCATTTCGGGCAGGACGGTGGCGGCCTCCGGCCCCGCCGGTAGGCGGACCGTGAAGGCCGAACCTTTTCCGATTTCGCTCGTGACCGTGACGTCGCCGCCCATCATGGTGCAGAGCTTGCGCGTGATCGCCAGGCCAAGTCCCGTTCCGCCGTATTGACGTGCCGTCGTTTGCTCGGCTTGCACGAACTCCGCGAACAGTTTGCTCATTTGTTCGGGCGTCATGCCGATGCCGGAATCGGCGACCACGAAATTTATCCATTTGCGCCCATTCACCGGCACGGTGGTCACGCGCAAAGAGACGTCGCCGCCTTTGGTGAACTTGCAGGCATTGCTCAGCAGATTGAGCAGAATCTGCTTCAAGCGCATGGCATCCACCACGATTGCGCCGACATCGGGCGGACATTCAACGTTGAGTCGGTTCTTATTTTGCTCTGCCAATGAGCGCGCCGTTCCGACGACCTCTTCGACCAGCGCCGCGACATTCACATTATCGGGATTGATGTCGAGCTTTCCGGCCTCGATTTTCGACAGATCGAGGACCTGATTGATGAGATCGAGCAGATGTTTTCCCGCGCGATGCACGCGTCGGAGGGGTTCTACCGCCTTTTCCGTGCCGAAACGGTCGGCGTTGCTGACCATCATGTCGGTGAGCCCGATGATTGCATTCAGCGGCGTGCGCAATTCATGACTCATGTTGGCGAGGAAGCTCGACTTTGTTCGGCTCATCGCTTCGGCCTGATCGCGCGCGGCGGTGAGCGTTTCTTCATAGTGTTTGCGTTCGGTGATATCCGAGTAGATGACGACGATTCCTCCGTCCGGCATCGGACTATGCCGAATTTCAAGCACCGTACCGTCGGGACGAGTCCGCTCGAAAGAGCGACGCTCGCCTATCGTGGCGGTAAATCGCTGCACTTCCGCTTCCGGATCGACGGCGCCGTATTCCCCCCGTTTCGCGAGGTAGCGTATGAAATCGGCGTAATTCGGCCCGTCGGCCAGGAAGCTCTCCGGTATCTTCAATAGCTCCAGCACTTGCCGGTTCCAGGCCGCGATTTTCGTTGTGCCGTCGAACATCAGAACGCCCTGCACCATATTGTCGAAAGTGACGCGCAGTTCTTCGCCGCGCCTGCGCAGTTCGGCAGTACGTTGTTCGACGATATTCTCGAGCCGGGTGGCTGCCTCTTTGCGTTCGACAAGGAGTTCGTCGAGGGCCACCGCGTTTTCGCGAAAAATTTCGATGGCGTGCGCCATTTCGGCGATTTCGTCGCCGCGGGTGTCTTGAATATGGACTTCCCGATTTCCGCCGGCGAGTTGGCGCATGGCCTCGCTGAGTTGGCCTAGCCGGCGGACGACGTCACGCCCGACATAGAGCCATGCCACCAGCATCGCGCTGATCACGGCGACGATCGACAGCACGATCAAAATGATCTTGGCCGAATGGATCTCCTGATCGGCTCGCATCGAGATGCTTTGCGCCGTACGCCCTTGCTGCTCAACCATGTCACTGACGGCTTTTTTGAGTGCCGCAGTTGCCGATTGCGCGTTTGCAAAAGCTGCGTCGGCGTCGTGGAGCCGGTTAAGTTCATAGATACGCACGGCAATAATGCCGTCATTTGTTTCGATCGAGCCGAGATCATTGTAGAGCGGGGAAAGCCGCTTTTGTTGTGCGGAAGCGCCCGATATCGTTCAGGTCGGTCTCTATCTTCTTTTTTTCCACGTTGATAAGGTCGCGCAACGCCGCAAGCCGAACTGCATCGTTTGTCAGAGCGGCTTCAGCGAGCAGCCCGGCGAGACGATTTGACTCCGACTCCAATTCCCAAAGCCGTCGCAGCGATTTAAGTTTTCCGTTGAAAGCGTCGTCCATCGCCGCCTGCTTGCTCGCCGCCGCGAGGTCGGAATTGGCGTCGGCAATGGCTGAAGTCAGAGCGTTGTGGAATGCCGCGTAGGCAGGCTGAATTGCCGACGCCAGGGTGACCCTTTCGGTCGATATCGCTATCCGGTCTTTGACAACTTCGTTGAGCGCATTGAACCGCTGCATCAAGGCGTCGCGCTTTGCGTCGATCTCATTGGTATTCTCGACGCCGAGCGCGCGCAGACGCTCGACGCCTTCCGTCAAGTTATTCGCCTGCCCGGCAATCAGCCCTGCCGTTTCCAAACGGTCCTTGTCGTCCTTTGCGGCCATCAAGCGTGGCGCCGCGGAAACCAGGCTGTCGGCCTCCTCGACAAGCCGCAGCGACAGGACCGTCGCCGGCAAGCCGCGGGACACTATTTCGTGCGTTGTCGCTCCGATGACGATGAATTCGTAAAAGGCAATCGATGAACTGACGATCGTCAGTGCTGCGGCAAAGCCGAACGCGGAGAAAAGCCGGGCGCGTATGGTCGAGAGCCAACGCGAGCGGGTTTTGTCGACGCGGTTATCCTGCATCACTGATCTTGCCTCGCTCCGGTCATTCGAAAAGTGCCCGTATCGTGCCGGCTAGCCTATTGGCGCCGGCTGATAAAAAAAGTCTCGATCATGCGGGCCTCTTTGGTTTCGATATTGTGCGGGCCGTCGAGATCGAATTCGCCACCCAACGTCTTCGCCGTCGCCGCGGATACCAATACGCGGTCCGGCTGGCTCGCCGCCTCGACGCGCGCCGCAACATTGACCGTGTCGCCCCACACGTCATATGCAAATTTGCGCGTGCCGATGACGCCGGCCATGACCGGTCCTGAATGCAGGCCCACCCTGATCGAGATGGGACGGGCAGTCGCGAGCGCAGCCGACCGGTTGCGGCGACCATGTCGAGCGCGAGCTTTGCCGCATGGTGCGCATGGCCGCTGCGCGGCATCGGCACGCCTGCGACCGCCATGTAGTTGTCGCCGATCGTTTTTATCTTTTCAACTCCGAGATCTTCGGCAAGCCGGTCGAATTCGCTGAAAAGCTGATTCAGGCAGCCGACGATCTCATAGGCCTTCATGCGGGCCGTTATTTTTCCGAAGCCGACGATATCCGCAAAGATCACGGTCGCATCCTCGAAATGATCCGCGATATTGCTTTCTCCATTGCGCAGGCGCGCGGCGATGTCGGGAGGGAGCATGTTTCTGAGTAGACTTTCGGAATGCTTCTTCGCCTGCTCGATCTTGCCAAGATATTCCATTTCCAGCGAGCGCAATGACCCCCGCCGCAATGCCGACGCAATCCGCGCGCGCAATATGACCGGATTGAACGGCTTAGGCAGGTAATCGTCTGCACCGAGTTCGATGCATTTAGATACTTTCTCCGTGTCGGTGTCGGCGCTGATCATGACGACGGGAATGTCTCGCGTGTCCGGATTGGCCTTGATGATTTTGAGGACTTCGTCGCCGTTTAAATCCGGCATCATCATATCGAGCAGGACGAGATTGAATTTTTCCTTTTCTAGCAGCGCAATCGCCTCTTTGCCGCCGGATGCCTCGACGACGCGCTCATGACCGTCGGACTCAAGAAGCAATCGTAGTGTGTATCGGTTGTCCTCATTGTCATCGACGATAAGAATGCCTGGAAGATCCGTTGCCATACTGGTCTCGAACTTTTTTGGTGGCCGGCAGGATGCCCTCACCAGGCCTTATTGGGTACGCGGCTTGGAGGTTAGTTGACCGACGCCGCATGCGCCAGTGTAGCCAAAGGCGCCGACCGCCGGCTCGCGAACCACCGGCAAAGCCGATAGATACGGGGTATATCGGCTTCCTGACGAGTTCCAATGTACGCTTTCAGTCAAATGCGGCCAGAGCGTCCCCTTGTCGCTTCCGGCTCGCTCGCGTCCCGGAATGACAGTAAAAATAAAAACGGTGCCGCGGTGTCCCGGGCGCCGTCTTGCGAAATGTTGGGGCCGCTTAGCGCGACATCGGATTGATGCTGCCGCCGTTCGATGCAACGCGCGGATTAAACGGCGAATCGCCCTGCGTCGGCGCCAGCACCACGACGACGGTGCCCTGTTTCACCCGCTTGTAGAGGTCGATGACGTCCTCGTTGGTCATGCGGATGCAGCCCGAGGAAATCGCCTGACCGATATATTCCGGTTGGTTGGTGCCGTGAATGCGGTAGAGGGTGTCCTTGTTGCCTTCGAACAGATAGAGCGCGCGCGCGCCCATCGGGTTCTGCGGCCCCGGCGCCACGTAATCGGGAACGTCCAGGCGCTGCTTTTCGCCCTCGGTCGGCGTCCACGACGGCCACTCGGTCAAGCGGCCGACCTTGGCCACGCCCGACCAGGCCATGGCTTCCTCGCCGACGGTGACGCCGTAGCGGATCGCCTTGTTGTCGGGCAGCACGTAATAGAGGTAGCGCGCATCGGAATCGATCAGGATCGTGCCCGGCACTTCTTTGCGGTGATAGTCGACCAGATGCCGCTTGTAAGGCTCGGGGATCGCGGCTTGCGCGTAGGGTGCCGCGGCGAGCAACTTCTTGTCGCGCACGGTCAGGTTTGCTTCGGAGGCCGGCTCAAGTGTCGCTTGCATGCAGCCGCCCAGTACAAAACCAGCACCAAACAGCACCAATAAAAGCCCTCTTGCCGACATTTCGTCCTCTTTCCGGCCGCTAAGCGGCCGCCACTGCGGCGACCGTATTCACGACTCTTCGCACGGCAATAACCTGAAAACCCGCGCCATAGCTACGATTTCCGCCCTATCCACATGCAGCTTCTGCGCAGCTGTTGCATGAATGCCGCACTCGATGTCGAACGCTGCGCCGATTCGCCGATTTGGCCCGCCCGGCGCACGAAAATGACTTTGCCTTCAATATCTTAAGGGAAGGTTTACCATAACGATTGGTATATTATAGAAATCGCGCCGGACGCCGCCGGCAACAAGCAGAATGCCACGATAGGACACAAATTGCCGCGCAATTTAGCCCCACTCGATGCGCACACACTGCGGCAAGGACCAACCCAAGGAAGGACTGGAGAGACTGAAATGCTGACACAGAAACAAATGGAGCAGAGCCAAGACTCCGAAAAGAAAAATGCAAGCCTCGATCGCCGTTACGGCAAGATCGGAATCGCCGCCGTCGCCGGCGCCGTGCATTCCAAGCGCGAGCCGCAGCGCAATGCGGTGAAGCCGAACTACACCGTCCACGAGAGCGACTGACCGCTCGGCGCCGCTTCGCCGGCGCCCACCGACCTCCCGCTGCAAACACACCGACACCCGGCGCGGCCGTCTCGACGATGGCCGTGCGTTGACTTTTATTGTCTTGTGCCGCCGATTGTGGTCGGTTCATGCGCATGAACCCGGGCGGCGCGTGATCGCGAACACAGGTGCCCGGCCGGGATCGCGCGTAACATGGTGACCGCATGCTCTCTGTCTTCATCCCGCGTGGCACATCGCTGGAGCGCGTCGTGCTCGAGCCGGGCGCTGCGCCGCCGGAAGAGGCGGTGTGGATCGATCTGGTCAAGCCGACGGTGCAGGAAGACAGGCTGGTCGAAGGGATGCTCGGCATCGCCGTGCCGACGCGCGAGGAGATGCAGGAGATCGAAGTCTCCAGCCGGCTCTACGTGGAGAACGGCGCGCGCTACATGACGGCGACGCTGATGTGCCACGCCGACACCGCGCTGCCGATCACCACGCCGGTGACCTTCATCCTCTCCGCGCACAAGCTGCTCACCGTGCGCTACGACGCGCCGCGGCCCTTCGCCATCGTCGAGCACAAGCTCGCGCGCGGCGTCGCGCCCAAGTTGTCGGGCGAAACCGTGTTGACCGATCTGCTCGATGCCGTGATCGACCGCGCCGCCGACATTCTCGAGCGCGCCGGCATGGAGGTCGACGCCATTTCGCGCAGGATCTTCGAGCCGGAATCGGAGGAGGGCGACCCGCCGTCCTACCAGGAGGTGCTCAAGGCGCTCGGCCGCAAGGGCGATCTCACCTCGAAAGTGCGCGAGAGCCTGGTGTCGATCGGCCGCGTGCTGCTGTTTTTATCGAACGAAGCCGACACCATGCGCTGGGCCAAGGACGCCCGCGCGCACCTGCAATCGATGCGCCGCGACACCGCCTCGCTCTCCGATCACGCGACTTACCTCGCCAACAAGATCACCTTCCTGCTCGACGCCATGCTTGGCGTCGTCAACATCGAGCAGAACGCCATCATCAAGATCTTCTCCATCGCCGCGGTGATCTTCATGCCGCCGACGCTTGTTGCCTCGATCTACGGCATGAATTTCCATCACGGCATGATCGAGCTCGACTGGGCCTTCGGCTATCCCTTTGCGCTGATATTGATCGTGATCGCCGCCGTAGTGCCGATCTTCTTCTTCAAGTGGAAGAAGTGGCTGTGAAGCCGACCACACCGCTCATCCCATGAACAATGTCCGCTTCGCCGTCATCGGCATCGAGCACCGCCACATCTTCGGGCAGGTCGATCCCTTGCTCGCCGCCGGCGCCGAGCTTGTCTGCTATCACGCGCAAGGCTTTCTGCTCGACTGGTTCAAGGAGAAATATCCGCACGTTCCGGCTGTCGAGGACCGGCGCCGCATCCTCGAAGATGAGACCATCCAGCTCATCGTCAGCGCCGGCATTCCCTCGGAACGCGCGTCCCTCGGCATCGAAGCGATGCGACACGGCAAGGATGTCATGGTCGACAAGCCCGGTGTCACCACGTTCGAGCAGCTCGCCGCCGTGCGCAAGGTGCAAGGCGAGACCAGGCGCATCTATTCGGTCTGCTATTCCGAGCATTTCGAGACGCACTCGACGGTGAAGGCGGGCGAACTCGTCCGCGCCGGCGCCATCGGCCGCGTCATCCACACGACCGGGATCGGGCCGCACCGCCTCAACCTGAAGACGCGGCCGGACTGGTTTTTCCAGCGCGACAATTACGGCGGCATCCTCGCCGACATCGGCTCGCACCAGTGCGAGCAGTTCTTGTTTCTCACCGGCGCCGACGACGCCGAAGTCGTCGGCGCAAACGTCGCCAACCGCGGCAATCCGGAGACGCCGGGCCTGCAGGACTTCGGCGAAATGCTGCTGCGCACGAAAGAGGCGAGTGGCTATATCTGCGTTCACTGGTTCACGCCGGACGGCCTGCCGACCTGGGGCGACGGCCGCCTGTTCATCACCGGCACCGAGGGCGCCATCGAACTGCGCAAATATGTTGACATCGGCGGCAGCCCCGGCATCGACCATCTCATCCTCACCGACGGCAAGGGCGTGCGGCGGATCGATTGCTCGGCGGTGCCGCTGCCCTACAGCGGCGCGCTCATTCACGACATCCTCACCCGTGAGGAAACCGCGATGCCGCAGGCGCGCTGCTTCAAGGCGGCGGAGCTGGCGCTCACCGCGCAGGCGATGGCGGAACGGGGAAGGGACTGAGTCGACCCTACGGCGATCCGAGAAATCCGCGCAGCCGTTGCGCGACCACGCGGGCCTCCGCCTTGTCGAGACGGCCCGCGCGGCGCTCGATGCGGCTTGGCTCGATGCAGGCGATTTTTGCCGGCCGCACGAAGCAGGCGGCGGGCAGGCCGGCACGCTTGAGATTTGCAATGCTCACGTCGCTCGCCCAGCGTTCGTTCTCCGCGCTGGTGATCATGGCGACCCAAATCAGGCCATGCGCGGCGAGCCGTTGACCCGATATCACGAGCGCGGGCCGTCGCTTCTCGGCCAGCCGGTCGGCATAGGGAAACGGGACGACAACAATGTCGAACGGCGCGAAATGCTTGCCCTCAGAGCTTGGCAAAGGCTTTTTCGTCCGCTTCTCCCGCCCATTCCGAGAACGAGGCAAATGGATCGTCCGTTTCCGCCGCGGCCTTGTCGATCAGCACGCCTTGCTCGGTTAGCCGGTAGCGCAGCGTGTCGCCGGGCTTGACGCCAAGCCTGGCGCGGACGGCGCGCGGCAGCACGGTCTGGCTCTTGACCGAGACTTTGGAAAACGATGTCGGAACTCGCGTCGGCTGGTTCATGCCTGAAATATATCTTACCGTCTTACGTCTTACAAGCTGGCGCACGGGGCGAACCTGCTGCAGGCGCCCAGCCTCTTGACTTTATTCCTACGATAGTAGATTATATTCCTACCTCGCCCCAACGAAGGGGTGTCTGTACAGCATCTTCAGATGCGGGGCGGGGAGCGGTGGCCGGGGAATGACCCTGCATCGGAGATGCGATGCGCGGGCGCGGCGGTCCAAGCCGCGTGAGACTGGCGCGCCTTGCCGCGCGCCGGGGCTCCTGACGGCCAGTACGCCGGCCCCCGTCAGAGGGGGCGGCCGAATGCCAGAGCCTCAAACGGTGGAGCGTTGCGGCCATGGAACGGGGTTGAACGTGACGAACGGACGACCACCGGGGATCTCCGAAGGATGGGCCGGCCACCGATCTCGGGTTTACTCGAGATCGGCAATTGATACTGCACAAATCGGTTGTAGCCGACTTGTGATGTTCGAGACGCGCCTAGCGGCGCCCCTCACCATGAGGCCGATTACACGTGCTGGCCGCCGTTGATGTGGATCTCGGCGCCGTTCACGTAAGACGAGGTGTCCGTGCACAGCACGTAGATGATCTTGGCCACCTCGTCGGTCGTGCCCAGCCGCTGCAGCGGAATCTGCTCGACGATTTTGTCGGTGCCCGGCGACAAAATCGCGGTGTCGATCTCACCCGGCGCGATCGAATTGACGCGGATGCCGAGGCGGCCGAAGTCGCTCGCCATTTCGCGGGTGAGGGACGCAAGCGCCGCCTTCGATGTGGCGTAAGCGGCGCCGGCGAAGGGATGCACGCGCGAGCCGGCAATCGAGGTCACGTTGACCACCGAGCCCTTGACCGCCTTCAGCTCGTTCACCAGGCCCCGCGCCAACATGATCGGCGCGAAGAAATTCACCTGGAACACGTGGTGCCAGACGTCAATTGTCGTATCGAGCGAGCCGAGCCGCCTGCCGCCGGAGGCCTTGGGCGAGATCGCGGCGTTGTTGACCAGCGCGTGCAGCTCATGATTATCCAGCCGCCGCTTGATCTCCTCGACGGCTTCAAGCGTATTGGCCTCGTTGGCGAGATCGACCTGAATGTGGTCCTCGGGGCCGGCGTCCCACGGGCAATTCTCCGGGAACGGATGGCGCGAGCAGGTGATCACGCGCCAGCCGGCGGCGGAGAAGCGCTTCACCGTCGCATGGCCGATGCCGCGGCTTGCTCCGGTGAGCAGCAGCGTGCGGCGCGGCTGGTTGGTTTGTGAGGTGGGCATTTCTAGTTCTTGCTCCGTCGTGGACCCGTCACCCTGAGGTGGCCGCGCAACGCGCGGCCCTCGAAGGGCGATGGCCAATGTCTCATAGAACTTGGCCGTTCATCCTTCGAGGCTCGCGCTTCGCGCTCGCTCCTCAGGATGACGGGGAATGGCCTAACGGTCGCCATCATGGATACAGCCGCGTTTTTTTCCACGCGCCGCCGGGCGCCGCGCGATCGAACACGATGCGGTCGTGCAGGCGGAACGGCCGATCATGCCAGAATTCGATCTGCCGCGGCACGACGCGATAGCCGGACCAGTTGGGCGGCCTCGGCACGGCGCCGATGGCATACTTTGTGGCGTAGAGCGCCACCTGCTTCTCGAAGGCGAGACGGCTTTCCAGCGGCGCCGATTGCTTGCTCGCCCAGGCGCCGATCTGCGCCTGCTTCGGCCGCGTGGCGAAATAGGTATCGGCGTCCGCGTCGCTGACGCGCTCGACCGGCCCGCGCACGCGAATTTGCCGGTTGAGCGATTTCCAATGGAACACCAGCGCGGCGAGCGGCCGGGCGTCCAACTCCCGCCCCTTTTGGCTGTCTATGTTCGTATAGAAAACAAATCCGCGCTCATCGACGCCCTTGAGCAGCACCATGCGGGCGTTCGGGGCGCCGTCGGCGTCAACGGTCGCCAGCGTCATCGCGGTGGGATCGCGCGGTTCCGCAGCTGTGGCGTCCTTCATCCAGGCCGCGAACAGGCCCAACGGGTCGTCCGCGGCGGCAAAATCACCACTCGTTAACCAACTCGGGTGTTCAATCGAACCGGTGTCGGACATCGCCTGGAGTACTCATTTGGCCGGGGTCAAAACCCGCTTCCATCGTCGACTATATAATGGAACCGCCTGCTTGCGCCTATGGCGCAGCGTGGCTGCCGCCACGGTGCTGTTCTGCGCCTTTTCGGCCGGCGGTTGCAGCATTTCCAGCCCGGCGCTCGATTCGCTGTTCGGCAGCGGCACCGACGCCTACGACCAGACCTCATCGATCACGCCGCCGCCCGGCGCTAAGGAGATCGACGGACTGCCGCCCGACGGCGATCTCGCCTATGCCCGCGCCGCCGCCTCCGAGGTGCTCAGCCGCGGTGCCAAGGGCGCGAGCCAGCCGTGGGAAAATCCGGCGACCGGCGCGCGCGGCATGGTCACGCCGATCGCCACCGCCTACACCCAGGACGGGCAGACCTGCCGCGATTTCCTGGCGAGCTATATCACCGCCAAGTCGCAATCCTGGATGCAGGGCGAAGCCTGCAAGCCGCAAAAAGGCGCCTGGGAAGTCCGCACCCTCAAGCCCTGGAAGCGGTCCTGATCCGAGGCGCGCTTGCGCGCCGTAGCCCGCTAGGCCGAAGGCGCGTTGCAACAAACGCCGCGGAACCCCACATTGACGTTTGAGTCGCCGGCATTCGACCGGCGAGGGGCAATTCACGGGAGTTTTGACGGATGCGCGACCCCTACGAGGTCTTGGGGGTGCCGAAGGGTGCGAGCGAGGCGGAGATCAAATCCGCCTTCCGCAAGCTTGCGAAAAAATCGCATCCGGATGCCAACAAGCACGACCCCAAGGCGGCGTCGCGTTTTGCCGAGTTGAACGCGGCCTACGAAATCGTCGGCGACGACAAGAAGCGCAAGGCCTTCGACAACGGCGAGATCGACGCCGAGGGCAAGCCGCGCTTCCAGGGCGGCTTCGAAGGCTTCCGCGGCCAGCCCGGCGGCGGCGCCGGCTTCGGACCGGGCGGGGCGCATTTCGAGACCTTCAACTTCGGCCCCGACGGTTTCCAACGCGGCGGCGGAGCCGGCGGCTTTCAGGGCGGTGGCATCGACGACCTGCTGCGCGGCATGTTCAGTGGTGGCGCTCGCCGCGGCGGCGGCTTCGGCACGCATTTCGAGCCGGAGGATTTCGCCGCGCAGCAGCCGGCGCGCGATCTGCACGCGACGCTGACCATCAGCCTGCCGGAAGCGGCTAAGGGCGCCAAGACCCGCGTGCATCTGCCCACGGGAAAAGACGTCGAGGTGAAAATTCCCGCTGGCCTGACCAACGGCCAGCAGATCCGCCTCAAGGGGCAGGGCTGGCCGAGCGCGAGCGGCAATGCCGGCGACGCGCTGATCACCGTCAACGTCGCCCCCCACCCCCTGTTCACCCCGGACGGCGCCGACCTGCGGCTCGACCTTCCGATCGCGCTTTACGAAGCGGTGCTCGGCGGCAAGGTGCGGGTGCCCACGCTCGACGGCGCGGTCGAGCTCGCCATCCCCGCCGGCACCAATTCCGGCCGCACCTTCCGCCTCAAGGGCAAAGGGCTCAAGTCGAAGAGCGGCAGCGGCGACTTGCTCGCCACCGTGCGCATCGTCCTGCCGGATGGTGCCGACACGGACCTGCAGGAGCTGATGAAGAAGTGGCGGACGGCAAAGCCGTACGACCCGCGCAATGACCTCGAATAAATCCTACGACTTCTTCGCGCCGCTTCTATCGATCTGCTCGTACGCCGCCTTGGTGACCTGCTCGAGCCGATCGCGGTCGGCCGGGCCGCTCACCACATAGGCGACCTTGGCGTCCACCCAGTAGAAGGCGGCGACGCGGTCCTCGTCCTTGTAGCGCAGCGCGGTTTCCGGCGAAGCGGCCTTGGCGCAATAGATAGTGAAGCGCTCACCGGACTGTCCTTCATACATGTAGAAGGCCGCGGCTTCGCCGGTCGGCCCCGGCAGCAGCCGGCCGCCGACCAGCTTGAGTCCCATCGCCGACAGATCAGGAATGCTGATCGAGGCGCCCAGCCGCTTCGACAGCCATTGCGTCATGTGCGGGCGTTGATCGCCCGGCACTTCGACTGGATGACGCACCTCGACCACGTAAAGCCTGTAGGCCTGCAGCGCGTCGGTGGTGAGCGCATCGAAACCGCCCGGCGCGGGAGCCGATGCACCGCGCGCGATCCAGCCGGCGCCGCCGCCAATGAGGAAGGCAGCGACCGACGCCGCGGCGGCGATCGTCATCCAGCGGCGGCCGGCCGAGCGGCCTGCGCGCATCAATGTTTCGAGCTTGAGCCGATCCGGCACCGGTTCGCCGGCGATGCCGGCATAACGCGCGCGGATGCTGTCTGCCTGCGCCCGCCAGGCGGCGACCAGGGCGGCCTGCTCGGGATGCATGGCGAGCCAGGCGGTAACCGCGCCGCTACGGTCGGCCGGCAATTCGCCGTCAACGTAAGCGTGCAGTTCGTCTTCGGTCACGGGTGAATCGTTCGTCGTCATGTCGTCACCTTGTCTTTCATTTCACGCGGCGCAGCGCCGGGTGCCCGCCTTCGAGATGAGTTTTGATCTGCGCACGCGCGCGCGCCAGACGCGACATCACGGTTCCAATCGGCACGCCCTGCACCTCGGCAACCTCCCGATAGGTCAGGCCCTCAAGCACCACCAGCAGAAGCGCGTTGCGCTGGTCTTCCACGAGCGTTGCGAGCGCGCGTTCGATGTCGCGCCCGCCGGCTTCCGGTCCCGCAGCGTCCGGAGCGTCGTTGTCCTCGATCGACGCCAGCTGCGGCCGCCGCGCCAGCGAGCGCAGGCGGTTGCGGTTCAGGTTGGTGAGGATCGTGTAAAGCCAGCTACGAACCTCATCGCCCTGGAACAGATGCTCCGAACGCAACGCCCGCACCAGCGTGTCCTGCACCAGGTCGTCGGCGATGTCGGCGTCGCGCGTCAACGCCCGCGCGTACCGTCGCAGCGCCGGGATCGCCGCCTCGACCATCTGCGCGAACTTCGCCACGCCGCCCCTTTCGTCTCAGCTCTTGTTGGCCTGCGGGGCGCACTTCACGTGCCGCGCTCCCGCTCTGTCAATCGACTGGATAACCCCGTAAAACCGGTCATATTCCCGAAATGGAATTGAATTAGCGGGAAAACCTTGCATCGCACGCTCATTGCTTGCTGGCGGCTTAGACCCTATGCCATAGGAAACTAGCCGGCGCCCGCCGGCGAGGCAGGATGTAATGTCGGACATCTCCGGTTTGATGCGCGGCAAACGCGGGCTGATCATGGGCGTCGCCAATAACCGCTCGATCGCCTGGGGTATCGCGCGCGCTTGCCGCAACTACGGCGCCGATCTCGCCTTCACCTATCAGGGCGACGCGCTGAAGAAGCGGGTCGAGCCGTTGGCCGAGGAGGTGGACGGCATAGTCGTCGGCCACTGCGACGTCACCGAGCCAAAGACCATCGATGCCGCTTTCGCCGCCGTGCAGCAGGCCTGGGGCTCGCTCGATTTCCTGCTGCACGCGATCGCCTTTTCCGACAAGGACCAGCTCGACGGCCGTTACGTCGACACCACGGAAGACAATTTCGTCAAGACCATGCTGATCAGTTGCTACTCGTTCACCGCGCTGGCGCAGCGCGCCGAAAAACTGATGACCAACGGCGGCTCCATGCTGACGCTGACGTATTACGGCGCCGAGAAATGGATGCCGCATTATAACGTCATGGGGCTAGCGAAATCGGCGCTTGAGAGTTCGGTTCGCTATCTCGCCGCCGATCTCGGCATGAAAAAAATCCGCGTCAACGCCATTTCCGCCGGACCGTTGAAGACTCTTGCCGCCTCCGGCATCGGCGACTTCCGCTACATCCTGAAGTGGAACGAATACAACACGCCGCTGCGGCGCAATCTGACGCTGGAGGAAGTCGGCAATGGCGGCGCCTATCTTTTGTCCGACATGTCGAGCGGGGTGACCGGCGAAATCCATCACGTGGACGCCGGCTACCACATCGTCGGCATCAAACATCCCGACGCGCCGGACATCGGGCTGGCCGACAAGAGCTGATGCCGCCGCCGGTCATCTACTACATCCGCCATGGCGAGACCGACTGGAACGTCGAAGGCCGTTTGCAGGGCCGCCGCGACATCGCTCTCAACGCGCGCGGGCGGGCGCAGGCGGCGCATTGCGGCGACATCCTGCGCGACCTGTTCGCGCGTGCCGGGCGCGACGCCGCGGCCCACGATTACGTGTCGAGCCCGCTCGGCCGCGCCACCGAAACCATGCAGATCGCGCGCTCGGCGCTCGGATTAGATGCGCGCGGCTATCGCAGCGATCCGGCGCTGACGGAAATCGCCTTCGGCGACTGGGAGGGCTTCACCATCGCGCAACTGCGCTCGCGCGACCCGCGGCGCATCGCGCAGCGCGAGCAGGACAAGTGGCATTTCCTGGCGCCGGGCGGGGAGAGCTATGAAGCCGTGTCGAAGCGCATGCACGCCTGGTATCTGACGCTCACGCGCGATGTGGTAGTCACCGCGCATGGCGGCACCGCGCGCGGGCTGTTCGCCGCGCTCGGCATCGCCAAGCCGGCGGCAGCGCCGCTCATCGATATCGCGCAGGGCGTGGTTTACGTGATCGAAGGCGAGAAATTGACGCGTTATGCCTAGGCTGGCGCGATGGCCGGCGCTGACCTAAGATGACGTGTGGCAGCAGGTGGTGGAGAACACCATGCGTCAAACGCTAACTGCCGTCGCCATCGCGGCGGCGATTGCCGGCGCAGCTATTACCACATCGACCGCGGCTCAGGCGCGATGCCAAGGCTGCCTGGAAGGGCCGATGCTCGCCGGCACCGTACCTAATTACGCGCCGGCCTATTATGAGCCATACCCGGTCTACTATGCGCCACGCTATTATTATCCGCCGCGCCGCTATGTTCGTTACGCTCCTTACTATCGTCGCCACTACTGGCCGCGTCGCTATTACGTGCATCCTTATATGCGGCCGTATTATCCGCAGCCTTATTACATTCGCCCCTATGGGTGATGCGCGTCTGCTAATCTGCCGGGCATGACGCTTGCTACGCCTGTGGCTTTTGACGCGCGCCGCTCCTCCGGCGTGCCCGCGTGGCTGCGCGGCATCGGCCTGCGGCAGATCCGGCTGGCGACCGGCCTCGTTATGTTCGCCTACATCTTCTCGCACTATTTCAATCATGCGCTCGGCAATATTTCCTACGAAACGATGCAGGCCTGGGTGCAGTGGCACCGCTTGTTCTGGCGCTATCCGCCGGTGAATGCTGCGCTTTACACCGCGGCGGCAATCCACTTTTCCCTCGGCCTCTGGGCGCTCTACAAGCGGCGGCATTTTCATTTCTCGATTGCCGAGATCAGCCAGCTGGTCCTTGGTTTAAGCCTTCCGCTCTGGCTTGCCAGCCATTTCGGCGCCATGCGGGTCGCCGGCTGGATCTACGGCGTCGCCGCGCCCGATTATGCCTTGCCGATCTTTGCCTGGTGGGTCGAGGAGTCGCAGACCATCGCGCAAACCGGGTTGCTGCTGGTCGCCTGGGGGCACGCCTGCATCGGGCTTTATTTCTGGCTGCGGATGAAGCCATTCTTCCAGTGGGCCGCGCCGGTTCTGCTCTCGCTCGCGGTGCTGATGCCGATCCTGGCGCTGCTCGGTGTCTATCAGGGCGGCCGCGAAGTGATCGATTTCGCCCAGGAACGGGCCTGGCGCGTGCAGCATCTGACCTACGTGACGCGCGCGCAGGCCAATGTGATCGACGGCATCACGCTGTTTTATTTTCCCATCGCCTATGCCGGCGCTATCGTGCTGGTGTTTGCCGCGCGCGGCGTGCGCAGCTTGCGCGAGCGCGGCAGCGGCATGATCACGCTGTCCTATCCGCACCGGCAGGTTCGCATCCCCAAGGGCATGAGCGTGTTGGAAGCAAGCTTGCGCTTTGGCATTCCGCACGCCAGCGTCTGCGGCGGCCGCGCGCGCTGCTCGACCTGCCGTGTGCGCGTCGTCGAAGGCCGTGACTTGTTGTCGCAGCCCTCCGCGCGCGAAGCCTTCGTGCTCGATCGCGTCGGTGCCGGCGGCGATCCCTCGGTCCGCCTTGCCTGCCAGTTGCGGCCGCAAAGCGACATCGCCGTGGTGCCGATCCTGCAGCCGACCATTGGCGCGGCGTCCGTGCGCAGCCTCAAGCGCATGCATGTCGGCGAGGAGCGCTACGTCGTCAGCATGTTCGTGGACATGCGCGGTTCGACCACGCTATCGGAGGCGCGGCTTGCCTTCGACGTCGTCGTGCTCATCAACCGCTTCATCGAAGCGGTGTCGCGGGCAATCACCGACGCCGGCGGGCAGCCGAACCAGTTCATCGGCGACGGCGTGCTGGCGCTGTTCGGCCTCGGCGCCGACCGCGCGACCGCTTGCCGCCAGGCGCTCGCCGCCGCCGCCAATGTCGCCGCCAACATCGGGCATTTGAACGAGCAGATCGTCGCCGAAGCGCACGAGCCGCTCGCCTACGGCATCGGCATCCATGGCGGCGAGGTAATCGTCGGCGACATCGGTTTTCGCGGCCATACCGTGTTCACCGCGCTCGGCGATGCGGTCAACGTCGCGGCACGCTTGCAAGACATGACCAAGGCGCTGAAATGCAAGGCGGTCGTGTCGGAAGATGTATGCAAGACCGCGGGACTTCCGGCCGACGCGCTTGCGCGCACGGAAGTCGAGATCCGCGGCCGCGACGAAAAAATGATGGTGTGCAGCGTGACGGATCCGGCCGTCCTGGCAAGCCTGCTCGACCGTCGGGCGGCGCCGGCCCTTGCAAAAGCGTTCTAACAAGGTCGTAAACGCCGCCGCCGGGTGAACGGCGCATTAACCACGGAGGTCCTAGATTGCGCCGTAGACCGCTCGCGTACCGGCAGAACAAACATCATGGCCGCGCCCGCCGCATCCCGCTCTTGGCTGTCGCGCGATTTATCGCGCGCGCTAGTACTGCTTGTCTGGGCGGCCTTCATCATCGCCATCATCATCAACGTCTTTGACTGGCCGGCCTGGCGCGCCGCCGCCGTCAAGCCGCAAGCAAATGCGGCGGGCGTCAAGCCGGCATTCGACCGCGACGCGTTCTACCGGGGCACGATCTTTTTTGCTCCCGAGTTCGGGGATTATTGCTGGGAGCGCATGCTCGACAACCGCACCGGAAATATGTGGGATAAGGGCTACGTCAATTGCAACGACTCGGTATCGGAGCTGCTCGAAAACAAACAGCGCGGCAATCTGAGTAACGAGCGCATGGAGTTGATCAGCAAGGCGTTTACCGGTAACGGCCATTAGGCCGATTTGACCGCCGCGAGGGCGCGGGCTACCAACTCGCGCGGGAGCGGGCGCAGCCATGTCGTTCAACACCTTCGGGCGTCTTTTCCGGTTCACCAGTTTCGGCGAAAGCCACGGGCCCGCGCTCGGCTGCGTGGTGGACGGCTGCCCGCCGCGCATTCCGCTCACCGTCGAGGACATCCAGCGCGAGCTCGACCGCCGGCGGCCGGGGCAGTCGCGCTTCACCACGCAGCGGCAGGAGCCGGACGCGGTGAAGATCATGTCCGGCGTTTTCACGGGCGACGACGGCGTTCAGATGACGACCGGCACGCCGATCATGTTGCTGATCGAGAATGTCGACCAGCGCTCCAAGGATTATTCCGAGATCAAGAACAAGTACCGGCCGGGCCACGCCGGCTACACCTACGACGTCAAATACGGATTGCACGACTATCGCGGCGGCGGCCGCGCCTCGGCGCGCGAGACGGCGGCGCGCGTCGCCGCAGGCAGCATCGCCCGCAAGGTGGTGCCCGGGCTTTCGGTGCGCGCCGCGCTAGTGCAGATGGGCCCGCACAAGGTCGATCGCACGCGCTGGGACTGGAACGAGGTCGGCAAAAATCCGTTTTTCTGTCCGGACGCAAGCCAAGCGAAAATCTTCGAGGAATACCTCGACGGCGTGCGCAAGGACGGCTCGTCCGTCGGCGCGGTCATCGAGGTGGTGGCCGAGGGCGTGTCGGCGGGCCTCGGCGCGCCGGTCTACGCCAAACTCGACGGCGATCTGGCCTCGGCGCTGATGGGCATCAACGCGGTCAAGGGTGTCGAAATCGGCGACGGCTTCGCTACCGCGGCAATGCGCGGCGAGGACAATGCCGACGAGATGCGGATGGGAAATGCCGGCAAGCCGGTGTTCTTGTCCAACCACGCCGGCGGCATCCTCGGCGGCATTTCCACCGGCCAGTCGATCGTCGCCCGCTTTGCAGTGAAGCCGACCTCGTCGATCCTCAAGCCGCGCAAAACGGTGGACCGCTACGGCGGCGACACCGAAGTCGCGACCAAGGGCCGCCACGACCCCTGCGTCGGCATTCGCGCGGTGCCGATCGGCGAGGCCATGGTGGCGTGCGTGCTGGCCGATCACTATCTGATGCATCGCGGCCAGATGGGCGAGGGGACGGCGTGGCCGTTCAAACGACCCGGATGATGCCGCGTCTGAGGTCGATCCGTGTCCGATAGTCACAGCAAGATCGAAGCGGCCATCAAGGCCTTCGCCAAAGGCGAGATCGTGGTGGTCACCGACGACGACGACCGCGAGAACGAGGGCGATCTGTTCGTCGCAGCCTCCTTGTGCACTCCGGAGAAGATGGCCTTCATCATCCGCAACACGTCGGGCATCGTCTGCGCGCCGCTCGGCGCTGACTGGGCGCGGCGACTGCAGCTCGATCCGATGGTGGCGAATAACGACGCCCCGCTCGGCACCGCCTTCACCGTCACCGTCGACGTGCGCCACGGCCTCACCACCGGCATCTCGGCGGAGGAACGCTGCAACACCGTGCGCGCGCTCGCCAACAGCAACAGCGGCGCCGCGGATTTCGTGCGGCCGGGTCACGTGTTCCCGCTGATTGCGCGTCCCGGCGGCGTACTCATGCGCTCCGGCCATACTGAAGCTTGCATCGATCTCTGCCGCCTCGCTGGATTGCCGCCGGCTGGCGTCCTCTCCGAACTCACCAACGACGACGGCACAGTGATGCGCGGGCCGCAGGTCGCGGCGTTTGCCGCCAAGCATAAGTTCGTGCAGGTCTCGATCGCGGAACTCATCGCCTACCGGCAGAATCGCGACAAATTGGTGGAGCGGGTCGCCGAGTTTCCGCTGGCGTCCGAAATCGGCACGCTCAACGGTTACGCCTATGTGACGCCGTTCGACCGCGTCCACCACATGGCCTTCGTCTACGGCGATATCGGCGACGGCCGCAACGTGCCGGCGCGGCTGCACCGCGCCGACGTGATCGGCGACGTGTTCGGCGGGGCAAAGCCGATCCGTTCAGCGCTTGCCCGCTTCAAGGCGGAAGGCCGCGGCGTCATCGTTTACTTGCGCGACGGCACCGCTGGCGTGCCGGTGGCGGAAATCCCGCACGAGGACGCCACCGGCGCCGACGCGGCGCGCTCGCGGCAATGGCGCGAGATCGGGCTGGGCGCGCAGATCTTGAAAGACTTCGGCATTTCCTCGATCCGCCTGCTCACCTCCAGCAAGCGCACTTATGTGGGCCTTGCCGGTTTCGGCATCGAGATCGTGGCGACCGAGCCGATCGAAGGATAACGCAAGGCGCAGCCTTTTTTTCGCCGCGGCTGCGTGGCAGCATCGAAACATGGGGCGACGTAAACTTCCCATAATCATCGCCGGCATGATGACGGCGGGCATCTGGGCGGCGGCGGCTTTGGCCGCGCCCGGTCTGCCGCGTTTCGCCGATAAAAGCCCGAATGCCGTTGCGGTCGACGTCGAACTCGTCATCGCCGTGGACGTGTCCTATTCGATGGACCCGGACGAGCAGGCGCTGCAACGCGAGGGCTACGTGCAGGCGCTGACCTCGAAGGAGTTCCTGCACGCTTTGCACGAAGGCGCCAACGGCAAGATCGCCATCGCCTATTTCGAATGGGCGGGGCAATACGACCAGAAGATTCTGATGCCGTGGCGGCTGATCGAGGGGCCGGAATTGGCGGACGCCGTCGCCGCCGAGCTTGCCGCTGCGCCTTACCGGCGCGCCTCGCGCACCTCGATTTCCGGCGGGCTCATCTTCGCCAAGCCGCTGTTTGACAATAGCGGCTACCGCGGCCTGCGTCGCGTCATCGACGTGTCTGGCGACGGCGCCAACAATGCCGGTCAACTGATCGTGCCGACGCGCGACGACGTGCTTGCCGCCGGCATCACCATCAACGGGCTGCCGATCATGCTCAAGCGGCCCAATGTCGGCACCATGGATATCGAAAACCTCGACGTCTATTACGAAGATTGCGTCGTCGGCGGGCCGGGTTCCTTCGTCATCCCGATCCGTGAGCGCTCGCAATTCATCGAAGCGACGCGCAACAAGCTGATCCTGGAAGTGGCGGGACGGACGCCCACGCCGCGCGTCATCCCGGCCTCGGCCGAGGCGCCGCGCATCTCCTGCACCATCGGCGAAAAGATGTGGCAGGACCGCTGGGGCGGGCGCGGGTTCGATTTTCAGTAAGCCGTCACCCTGAGGCGCCCGCGCGCAGCGCGGGCCTCGAAAGGTGATCGGCCGACATCCTTCGAGGCTCCCCCGGCTCAGGGCCGGGTCGCTCCTCAGGATGACGGCTCACCTCTCAAACTTCGCCACGATCTCTACGTGGAACGAGTAGCGGAACTGATCCACCGCGGTGACGCGGGCGAGCTTGTAGCCGCCGTCCACAAGAATCCGTGCGTCGCGGGCAAATGTGGTCGCATCGCAGGACACGCCGATCACCACCGGCATGGCGCTTTTCGCCAATTCGCGAGCTTGCGCCTCGGCGCCCTGGCGCGGCGGATCGAAGACAACGGCGTCGAAAGTTTTCAGCTCGCCAGCCGTGAACGGCCGGCGGAACAGGTCGCGCTGCTGCGCCTCGATGGGTTTTAGTCCATCGCCTCGCGCGCCCTGCAACGCCTTGATCGCGGCGGCATCGCTGTCGGCGGCGGCAACGCGCGCGCGCTCGGCCAAGCGCAAGGCAAAGGTGCCGATGCCGCAGAACAGGTCGGCGATGCGCCTGGCGCTGCCGACATGCTCGATGACCAGCCGCGCCAGCGCCGCCTCGCCTTCGGCGGTCGCCTGCAGGAAGGCGCCCGGCGGCAACGGCACCTGGGCGCGGCCGACGGTCAGCATCGGTTGCGACTGTTGCGCGACAAGTTCGCCGTGACGGGTTAACCGCGCCAATTTGTGTTGCTCGGCGACACGGGCAAGCGCCGTGCCGCGCCCGGTGGTGAGCGGGCCGGAGCCGCGCACGTCGACATCCATGCCGGAGCCGGTCGCCGTCGCATGGATGTCGAGCGGTTTTTCCACCGGCTTGAGGATTTCCGCGACGGCCCAGGCCGCAGGGATAGCGCCGTCGAGCCCGGGCGCCAGGATCGGGCAGCGGTCGATG
Source organism: uncultured Alphaproteobacteria bacterium (assembly GCA_963753925.1). Lineage (GTDB taxonomy): Bacteria > Pseudomonadota > Alphaproteobacteria > Rhizobiales > Xanthobacteraceae > Pseudolabrys. The sequence continues at coordinate 39,787 of CAVWEF010000005.1, read as the reverse complement.
GCGACGATATGATGCGCGCGCGGCGCTGTGAAGCCGACCTCGAGCAACGCGTGTGTCCCGCGCCGTGCATGTAGCGTCGCGCGCCGCCGGCCCCGGCCATGCGCGTCGACAATCTGCTCATCGACCGGCGCGACGAGGCCCGCCGCCGCCAGGGCTTCGACGACAAGCCCGCGCTTCCACAATTGATATTCGGCGAGCGACCAATGCTGCATGGCGCAGCCGCCGCAATGGGTGAAGTGCTTGCAGATCGGCTCAACGCGCTCGTGGCTCGGCCTGTCCACATGCAGCAGATGCCGCCGGTCGGGATGACCGGGAACGGCTTCCACGGTAACCGTCTCGCCCGGCAGTGCGTAGGGCACAAACACGGGACCAACATTCGTGTCGGCGATGCCGTCGCCGCGATGGCCGAGGCGCGTAATGGTGAGTTGATCAGTCACGCGATGCGCCGATCAGGAATTCGGCATTGCCGTCGCCACCGGCAATCGGCGACGGGATTACGCCGGCGACCCGCCAGCCGAGCGCAGCGACGAGCGTGACAATCCCGGCGCAGACATCGGCATGTACGGCGGCATCACGCACGATGCCCTTTTTCACCAGCGCAGGGCCTGCCTCGAATTGCGGCTTGATCAGCGCGACGAGCTGCGCCGGCGAGGGTACGAGTTTCAACGCCGCCGGCAGCGCCAGCTTGAGCGAAATGAAGCTGACATCGATGGTGATGAAATCCGGCGGCCCGGCGAGTTGGGCAGGCGAGAGTTTGCGGATATCGGTTTCCTCAAGTGAGACGACCTCGGGCCGCTTGCGCAGGCTCTCATGCAGTTGGCCGCGCCCGACATCGACCGCATAGACTTTCTTTGCGCCGCGTTCGAGCAATACCTGCGTGAAGCCGCCGGTGGAAGCGCCGACATCGAGGCAGACGCAGCCTTTCGCGTCGAAGCCGAAGTGGTCGAGCGCCGCGGTGAGTTTCATCCCGCCGCGCGAGACGTAAGGATGCGCTGGGCTCGCACTGAGCGCAGCATTGACCGCGACTTCCTCCGATGCTCGTCGCACCGGCATGTCGGCGGCGGTGACCAGCCCGGCGGCGATAGCGGCTTGCGCCTTGGCACGGCTGTCGAACAGCCCACGCTCGACCAGCAGGCGATCGATACGGTCTTTTTTCGGCGGCATGAAGCCGGCCTACGCCAGCTTCACCGTCGCGGCGGCGCTCCTTGCCCAGCGCCTCGAAGACCCTGGCGACGATGCCGTTGGCATCGAGGCCCGCCTTGGCATACATCGCCGCCGGCGAATCCTGGTCGAAAAAGACATCCGGCAGCACCATGGTGCGCACCTTGCAGCCGGCATCGAGTGTGCCGCTGTCGGCGAGCGCCTGCAGGACGAAGGACCCGAAGCCGCCAACCGAGCCTTCCTCGATAGTCACCAGCACCTCGTGCTCGCGCGCCAGCCGCAGCAGCAGCTCGGTGTCGAGCGGCTTGGCAAAGCGCGCGTCGGCAACCGTCGTGGAAAGGCCCAATGCGGCGAGTTCGTCGGCCGCCTTCAAGACTTCGCCGAGCCGCCCGCCGTAGGAGAACAGCGCCACCTTGTGGCCTTCGCGCAGCACACGGCCCTTGCCGATTTCGAGCGGCAGCCCTTGCGCCGGCATGGGCACGCCCAGGCCTTCGCCGCGCGGATAACGCAACGCCGAAGGCCCATCATTGATGGCGACTTGCGTTGCCACCATGTGCACGAGTTCGGCTTCATCGGCCGCCGCCATCAGCACGAAGCCGGGCAGGCAGCCGAGATAGGCAATATCGAAGGCGCCGGCATGGGTCGGCCCGTCGGCGCCGACCAGGCCGGCGCGGTCGATGGCGAAGCGGACCGGCAGACGTTGGATGGCGATATCGTGCACCACCTGATCGTAGGCACGCTGCAGGAAGGTCGAATAGATGGTGGCGAAGGGCTTGAAGCCTTCGGTGGCAAGCCCGCCGCAAAAGGTGACTGCGTGCTGCTCGGCGATGCCGACGTCGAAGCAACGGTTGGGAAATTCCTGCGCGAAAAGATCGAGCCCGGTGCCGGAGGGCATCGCCGCGGTGACGGCGACGATCCTGTCGTCCTTGCGCGCTTCCTCGATCAAGCTCTCGGCGAATACCTTGGTGTATTGCGGTGCGCCGCCTTTCGATTTTGCCTGCGCGCCGGTGGCGACGTCGAACTTGACCACGCCGTGATATTTGTCGGCGGAGGTTTCCGCCGGCGCATAGCCTTTGCCCTTCTGCGTGACCACGTGCACCATGATCGGGCCGGTCTCGGCGTCGCGCACGTTGCGCAAGACCGGCAGCAGGTGATCGAGGTTATGGCCGTCGATCGGCCCGACGTAATAGATGCCGAGCTCCTCGAACAGCGTGCCGCCGGTGACGTAGCCGCGGGCGTGCTCGATGGCGCGGGTGATGGCGCGGTCCCAGCTCTTGGGCAGATGCTTGGTGAGCTGTTTGCCGACGTCGCGCAGCTTGAGATAGGTGTGGCCGGAGCCGAGGCGGGCGAGATAGGCCGACATGGCGCCGACCGGCGGCGCGATCGACATATCGTTGTCGTTGAGAATGATGATGAGGCGCTCATTGCGCGCGCCGGCATTGTTCATCGCCTCGTAAGCCATGCCGGCCGACATGGCGCCGTCGCCGATTACGCAGATGACATTGTTTTTGCCGCCCTTGAGGTCGCGCGCCACCGCCATGCCGAGGCCGGCGGAGATCGAGGTCGAGGAATGCGCGGCGCCGAACGGGTCGTATTCGCTCTCGGCGCGCTTGGTGAAGCCGGACAGGCCGCCGCCCTGTCGTAATGTCCGGATCCGGTCGCGCCGGCCGGTGAGGATCTTGTGCGGATAAGCCTGATGCCCGACGTCCCAGATCAGCCGGTCGGTGGGCGTGTCGAAGACGGCATGTAGCGCCACGGTCAGTTCGACCACGCCGAGCCCTGCGCCCAGATGGCCGCCGGTCTTGGCGACCGCGTCGATGGTCTCGAAACGCAATTCATCGGCGAGCTGTTTGAGCTGCTCCGGCGACAGGTTCTTCATGTCGCGCGGCACGTGGATGCGGTCGAGCAGCGGGGTTTTGGAATCGTCCGACAATGGCCACTCCGATCGGTACAAACCGGCGATCAAACGGAGCCGGTCGCCGCCGGTCCGGTTGCATCAGGCTTACACTAGATAGGCGACTCCGGGCAATTCTATGCCCTGCCGTAGCTGAAAAGCGCCTGTCAGGCGCCCATAGCGGCGACCGCCTCCTCCGGCTTGGTGGCCCGGCTCATGAGATCGAGTGGGCCGCAGCAAATTAGGTAGTAATCATAGGCCGCTCCCCGCCTCTCATTGGCGGTGAGAAACTGGAAATGCGCCTTGAAAAAGCGCCAGCGGCGGCTGAGCTTGCCCGGTATCCACAGGTCGCGGAAGCTGACGGCGACCACCAGCGGGTTGCGCCGCTCGGGGCCGAGCACGATGCCATGCCCGGCCACCGGATCGAACGGCCAGAAATTCATGATGTCGTGGCGCGACTGGTAATCGACCCAATCGAGGTCGGGCGCGAGCGCCAGCCGCCGCAATCGGTCGCGGAACGAATGCGCCGCGGGGTGAAAGCCGACGATGGGAAAGTTGGCGCCGATGGTGAGCAGCCGCAGGCGGGGGTGATGCCGGCCGAGCGCCGGATCGCGAGCAAGCGCGCGATCGAGCACCTCGACGGCGAGGAACGAGCCGGAACTGTGGCCAACGACGATCGCCTCGTCGGCGTTGCTTACGCGCAGCGCATCGACAACATAGCCGGCGAAGACCTCCATCCGCACGTCCCAATCCGGCCGCTCGCCGTGGGCGAAGCGGTCGGTGGCGTCGATGTCGTCGCACATATAAAGCAAATAGCTCATCGGCTCGGTAAGCCACAACGACGAGGCGAAGGCGCCGATTCCGGTGACCACGCCGACCATGCCGGCAATAAAAGGCGGCGCACCGAGCGCGGTGACCAGTTTCAGGCAGAGAGTGCCGACCGCCGCACCCAACGCCATCCATGTAAGCGTCAACAACAACGGGTAGATGGCGAAAAACCCGAACCGCCAGTGCGCCTTGTACACGCGCGCATAGACGCCGCTGAAAATGGACCGCGCCATGGCGCGAAACATGTTGGCGACCTTCAACCATGCCGGGCGGACGAAATCCTTGCGCACGACGTCTTCCCAGCGCAGGAACTGATAGCGGGTCTCGACCGTCCACCCCTTGCCGTTCGTCGTCACGTCCCAGGTGGCGAAATGGTCGCTGGGTTCTTCCCGCGCCGCGCTGATCTTGCCGGTGAGGCCGTACAGCTCGCAGGTGCGGCGGTATTCACGGCGGAACATGCGGAAATATTCGGCGAGACCGCGCGGATCGTAGCCCTGCACATAGATGATCAGCCGGCGGCGAACCTGCACGGTCAATCGACGTCGAGCGGTTCGGAGCCGGTCGGCTTGCCGGAGGAATTGAGCGTGATTTTCTCCACCCTCGCTTCCGCCTGGCGCAGCAGTTCCTCGCAGCGCTTCTTGAGCGCCTCGCCGCGTTCGTAGATTGCCACCGATTCCTCGAGCGGCACCTTGCCTTCTTCCAGCCGCTTGACGATCGTCTCCAATTCGTCAATCGCCTTCTCGAAAGGCAGTTTCTTCACGTCGCTATTGCTGGTTTCGGCCATCACCCTATCCCGGCACGGGTCTCCGCGGCATCCTTAGCGCCCCCGGCATGTTGAAGATAGTGGGCGCGGCGGCGCACGTCAGGGGCTAATATTGCTGTTATGTCCGATCTCCACGACAAAATCGTCCTCATCACCGGCGCCAGTGGCGCCGTCGGTAGCGCCGTGGCGAAAGCGGTGAAAGCGGCGGGCGGCACGCCGATCGCCACTGACATCGCGGCAGACGGCATCGACGCGGCGCTCGACGTGACCTCCGAGGTGGACTGGAAGCGCCTCGCCGCAGACATCGAGCGCCGGCACGGCCGGCTCGACGGATTGGTCAATGCTGCCGGCATCGTCGCCCTCGGCAGCGTCGAGCAGCTCGACTTCGCCACCTGGCGGCGCGTGCTGTCGGTCAATCTCGACGGCGCCTTCCTCGGCTGCAAATATGCAATGCCGCTGCTGCGCAAGCAGGGCGGCTCGATCGTCAATTTGTCGTCGGTGTCCGGCCTCGTCGGCGGGCACAATCTCGCCGCCTACAATGCCTCCAAGGGCGGAGTTTCGCTGCTGTCGAAATCGGTGGCGCTTTACGGTGCACGGCAAAAGCCGCCGGTGCGCTGCAACGCCGTGTGTCCGGCTTTTCTCGAAGGGCCGATGGTCGACTATACGGCCAATATGGCACGCGACCCGGACACGGCGCGGCAGAAGATGGCGCAGGCGATTCCGCTCGGGCGGCTGGGGCAACCTGCTGAAGTCGCGGCGCTCTGCGTCTATTTGCTGTCTGACGAGTCCGCCTTCATCACCGGCGCCGATCTGCCGATCGATGGCGGGCTGACGGCTGGATGACTTGCTTCAGCCGCGCATCAGCGCGGTGACGTGGGCGGCGACCGAGCGCGCGAGACCCTGCAGGTCGTAACCGCCTTCGAGCAGCGAAACGACGCGGCCTTGCGCGCTTTGGTCGGCAATCTCCATCAGCTTCTTGGTCACCCAGCTAAAATCGGCCTCCACCAGATTGAGATTGGCGAGCGGGTCGCGCGTGTGCGCGTCGAAGCCGGCCGAAATAACCAGAATGTCCGGCTTGAATTCGCGCAGGCGCGGCAGGATCACCGTCTCCATCGCCTCGCGGAATTGATCGCCGCCGTCGCCGGCCGAGAGCGGCGCGTTGACGACGGTGTTGTACTCGCCGCGTTCGGAAACCGCGCCGGTGCCGGGATAAAGCGGCATCTCATGCGTCGAGCAATACATGACGCTCTTGTCCGCCCAGAAAATATCCTGCGAGCCGTTGCCGTGGTGCACGTCGAAATCGACGATTGCCGCGCGCTCGACGCCGTAGCGCTTCTGCGCGTAGCGCGCGGCGATCGCCGCGTTGTTGAACAGGCAGAAGCCCATCGGCCGCGCCGTTTCGGCGTGATGGCCGGGCGGGCGGATGGCGACGAAGGCGTTGGCCGCCTTCTGGTTCATGACCTCGTCCACCGCCAGCATGCCGCCGCCGGCGCCGCGCAGCGCCGCCTCGAAGCTGCCCGGCGACATCGCGGTGTCGGCGTCGATCTGCACAAAGCCTTCCGCAGGCGTGGCGTCGCGGATCGCTTCCACGTATTCCATCGGATGCGCCAGCGCGATTGTCTCGAGCGGCGCGCGCGGCGCCTGCTCGCGCGCGAGCAGATGAAATCGTTCGTCGGCCAGCGCCTCCTCGATGGCGCGCAGCCGGTCGGGCCGTTCGGGATGGCCGAGCGGATTTTTATGCTCGAGGCAGGCTGGATGGGTGATCAGCAGCGTCGACATTGATGGGTTCTAACGCGGCTCCACGCCGCTTCGCAAATCCTTCCGCCGCCGCGATTATTTCAGCGCCTTCAGGTTGACGCCCTTCGGCGGCGGCATGCTGTCGGGCACGAAAAAATCCACCTGCAAAGGCTGCGTCGGATCGGCGCGGTAGCGGTCGAAGTCGATCACGCCCTCGCCGGCGAGGAAAGTGTCGTCGATGAGGAAATGCCCGGTAAAGCTTTTCGGCTTCTGGAAGATGCGGTGCGCCGCGTCCGCCAGAATCTGCGGCGTGCGCGACATTTTCATCACCGCGTCGCCGCCGAGCAGGTTCCTGATCGCGGCGGTGGCAATCGTCGTGCGCGGCCACAGCGCGTTGACGGCGACCTTGCCGCGCTGTTCGCCGGCAAGCCCGAGCACCACGAGGCTCATGCCGAATTTGGCCATGGTGTAAGCGGTATGTGGCGCAAACCATTTTTCCTGCATGTCGAGCGGCGGCGACAGCATCAGGATGTGCGGGTTCGCGGATTTATGCAGGAAGGGCAGGGCGTATTTCGACACCATATAGGTGCCGCGCGTGTTGATGCCCGTCATCAGGTCGTAGCGGCGCATGTCGGTCTGTGCGACCGGCGTCAACTGGATGGCGCTGGCGTTATTCACAACGATGTCGATGCCGCCGAAGCGGGCGGCGGTTTGCTCGATCGCCGACTTCACCGAGACCTCATCACGCACATCCACGACCAGCGGCAGCGCGCCGCCGCCGGCCTTGGCGATCAGCGCCGCGGCGGTGTGGATGGTGCCTTCGAGCTTCGGGTGCGGCTCGGCCGTCTTGGCGGCGATGGCGATGTTGGCCCCGTCGGCGGCCGCTTTCAGCGCGATGGCGAGGCCAATGCCGCGCGAGGCGCCAGTGATGAACAGTGTTTTGCCGGCAAGCGACATGTCTCAGCTCTTCTTGCGCGTCATGAACGCCTCGAAGGCGGCGCGAGCTTCGTCGGTGCGCAGGCGCGCCTGGAACAGGGCATTTTCGACGTGCATGCGCGCGACGATCTCTTCGCGCGAGCCGCGCAACAACTTGCGCGTGGCCGACACGCCTTGCGGCGGCAGCGCCGCGATCTCGCGCGCGGCTTTCATCGCCTCGGCATCGACCGCCTCCGGCGCGACCACCATATTGACGAGGCCCGCCTCCTTGGCGTCGGCGGCGTTCAGCGGCCGGCCCATCACCAGCAGCGAAAAGGCGCATGCATACCCCATCATGCGCGGCGCGATCAGGGTGGAGGCTGCTTCCGGCACCACGCCGAGGCTGACGAAGGGCGTGGAAAAGCGCGCCGCGGTGCTGGCGACGACGTAGTCGCAATGGAACAACATGGTCGTGCCGATGCCGACGGCGTTGCCCTGCACGCCGGCGACCAATGGCACATCGCAGTGCAGCAGCACGTCGAGAAAATGAATGACCGGCGCGCCGATCGTGCCGCCGCTGGCGGCAAACTTGATGAAATCGCCGATGTCGTTGCCGGCGCAGAAATCATGGGGGCAGCCGGCGATCAGCAGGCAGCGCAGCGCCGGGTTGCGCTTGACGCCGTCGATTGCCGCTGACATGGCATCGTACATCGCCAGCGTCAGCGCGTTCTTTTTGTCCGGCCGATTCATGCGGACGGTGCGGACCGGGCCCTCGTCGGTGACGGTAACAAGATCGCTCATCGGTTACTCCGCCAATGCCGCTTGCGCGTTGGTGATGCTGTCGCCGCCTTCGGTCACCGCGCGTTCAAGGCCGGAGCCTTGGACCGCAATGTTCTCGGCAAAGAAGCGGATCAACGCCGTGCGCGCGGCGCCGTCGCCCCTTTCGCGCGCGGCGGCGAGTGCCTGCTCGGCCAGCATGCAGCCGCCGGCGGCATTGCCGAACAGCCTGAGATACGGCGTGGCGCCGGCCAGCGCCGCGTCGGAGGACTTCTGCGCCAAGAGCCATTGCGTCGCCCGCTCAAGGCTGTCGATCGCCTCGCCGAGCCGCGTCGACGTCTGGCCGAAGGCCGGATTGTTGCTGGCGGCGACCGACGCCACCGTGCGGCGCAATTCGTTGAGATAGAGCGCGACGGTGGCTCCGCCTTGCAGCGGCACCTTGCGCGTGACGAGGTCGAGCGCCTGGATGCCGTTGGTGCCTTCGTAGATCGCGGCGATGCGTGCGTCGCGGTAGTGCTGGGCGGCGCCGGTCTCTTCGATAAAACCCATGCCGCCGTGCACCTGCACGCCGAGCGACGCGACCTCTATGCCGATGTCGGTGGAGAAGGCCTTGGCCACCGGCGTCAACAGCGAGGCGCGCTCATGCGCGGTTTTTTTCAACGCATCGTTGGCAGAACGCTCGGCGCGGTCGATCGCCGCGCCGGTGGCGTAGCAGATCGCGCGTGCTGCGGCGGTGAGCGCGCGCATGGTGAGCAGCATGCGTTTGACGTCAGGATAGGCAATGATCGATTTCGCCGGGCCCTGCTTGCGCTCGCGCGCATAGGCCATTGCTTGTTGCGTCGCACGCTCGGCAATGCCGACGCCCTGCAGGCCCACGGCGAGGCGGGCGCGGTTCATCATCTTGAACATCGCCAGCATGCCCTTGTTTTCCTCGCCGACGAGAAAGCCGGCGGCGCCGCCCTTGTCGCCGTAGACCATGGTGCAGGTTGGCGAAGCATGGATGCCCATCTTGTGCTCGACGGAATGCGCGCGCACGTCGTTGCGCGAGCCGTCAGGCATTAATTTGGGAACGAGGAAGAGCGAAATGCCTTTGGTGCCGGCGGGCGCGTCCGGCAGCCGCGCCAGCACGAAATGGATGATGTTGTCCGTCAGATCGTGCTCGCCATAGGTGATGAAAATCTTCGAGCCCTTTATGCGATAGGTGCCGTCATTTGCGCGCTTGGCCTTGGTGCGCAGCGCGCCGACGTCGGAGCCTGCCTGCGGCTCGGTGAGCTCCATGGTGCCCATCCATTCGCCGCTGACCAGCTTGCCGAGATAGCGCTGCTTCAACTCGTCGGCGCCATATGCATCGAGCGCGTCGATCGCGGCCATGGTCAGCACCGGACCGATGGTGAAGGCGGAGGAGGCCGCATGCCAAATCTCGATGCACGCCGCGTTGAGCGCCTGCGGCAAGTCCTGGCCGCCCCATTTGGCCGGCGCGGCAAGCCCGTTCCAGCCGGCAGCCGCCCAGGCGGTGTAGGCCTCTTTCCAGCCCGGCGGCATGGTCACCACGCCATCCTTGAACGGCGTGCCGAATTTGTCGCCGACGGCATTGAGCGGGGCGATCACGTCCGTCGCAAAACGTCCGGCTTCCTCGAGAACGGAATCGACGATTTCCTCGTCAAGGTCGCCGTAAAGCCCTTCCGCCAGCGCGGCTTTCAGGCCCGCAGCGTGCTTGAGCGCGAATGCAAGGTCGGTAACCGGCGCCCGGTAGGTCATGGTTAGTCCTCGGCCGATCCTAGCGTCGTCGCAAGGCCAGCGCGAGGGCTACCGAGCCCATGTATAAAGGCCTGGACCGGACGTTGATCGGGCAGGGCGCCGCCGCTATGGTCCGCGCGGCCCGCGTTCGGTGCTTCGGCGCGTATTCTCCTGTGCAGGTGTTGGGGCGTAGCCAAGCGGTAAGGCAGCGGATTTTGATTCCGCCATTCGGAGGTTCGATTCCTCCCGCCCCAGCCAGCCAGTCCGGTCTCTGGCTTTTTCACCAACAATTTAGCTGAAAAGCCCGCCGTTGGTGGGCTTCCTGCGTTAGCCGGAGAGTCTCCGGGCGTCGGAATTGATATTTTTTCGGCTGACTGTACCGAAAATCTCCGCGCACTTTCGGCAAAGTGGCCGATTTCTGGAGAAATGAGAAGGAGACTCGATTCGATTGCACTGCTTGACCGGCTTGCAGATCGAAACCGTCCCGTTAGTTCGTGCAAAAGTCCGCAATTGGGGCTTCCTTGCGTTCCGAGACGTGCGGGCATATGTCGCTTAACAGGCGCGTCCTGGAATTGCCCAGCGATGGCTCGCCCGCGTTTCAAAGCCTTTCTCAGCTCGGGCCGGCGCCAATGCCGGACCTAAGGACAACGACACTATGAATATTGCTGCCAAGACCCATGAACCGGATGACGACATCGCGGCATTCCGCCGCGAAATCCCGGACCACAAGGACGTCATCAAAGGTGAGCTCGCGCAGAATGGCGAATGGATCGTCGCCAACATCTCGACCAATAGCTTCTGGCCGATCATCTCGCAGAAGGTACGCTGGCGCGGCGTCGACATCTGGATCCTGCCGATCATGAAAGGCTTCTACCCGGCCGTCGCCATGATGGTGCCGCCGGGAAAGAGCCGCGCAAAGTGCGAAATGCTGGTGATGCGTTTCATCTCGATGCTTAGCTGGGTTGAGGAGAAGGGCTACACGGTGGAGGGCGATGGCCTGAGCGGCGGCAATCTTCCACGGCCGATGGGCCGCGACAAGGAACGCGGATTTTCGATCTGCGATGAGCTCGACCTATCGTATTTCCCGGAGGTCACCGACGAGAAGACGATGCTTGCGCTCGGGCTGATGCGCGAGGGCCGCGGACTTAACCACGTCGGCTACGCGTTCCTATCGTTCTACAAAATCCTAGAGACCGCGTTCCCGCGTGACGACAATCGCATCGCGTGGATCGCGGCGTCGATCGCCGGCCTCGGCGGATTCGGCGTAAAGGAAGCTCTCGATGGCATTATGGCGCAGGGCATCACCGCGCCCGAAGATATCGGCACCCATCTGTTCAAGTCGGGTCGCTGCGCGATGGCGCACGGCGCGCGGAAGCCGATCGTCGACCCCGACAACCCGGGCGATCTGCACCGCCTCGGTTCGGAATTGCCGATCGTGCGTGCGCTCGCGACGAAGGCCATTGAGGAGGTTTTCGGCGTCGAGACTCGGGGCACCAACTTCCGCAGGCATCTCTACGAGCTTGAAGGTTTTAAGAAGATTCTCGGGCCGGACGTCGTGAAGCACATGAAGGCCGGCTCGGCACCGACCGGACAGCCGATGCTGCAGATCCCGGACATCAGCGTCCGCATCCGGCGCAAAGAGAACTATGCGCCACTGGAAGGATTACGTTGCAAACATGTCGACCACATCGAAAAGCGGGTGCACATGCATTTCGAGTCGTTACAGGGTGACGTGAAGTTCAGGTTCTCGCTCGACTTCGGCACTGAGCGGATCGTGTTCGACTTGTTCAGCGACATCGGCGTTTGTGATACCGGCACTGCCGAGTCTGCCGAGCGGGTCCACGAAGTTAAACGCTTCGAGCAGGACTACTTCGGCAACGGCCAACTCCACATCGTCAACACCGACACCGGAGATTTGATCGGCCGGAAGGATGCTTACATCCCGATGAATATGTACCTCGACGGCAAGGGCGCAAAGGCAGAGCTGGAATATTGGAAGGCGGCTGCCGAGCAGCGGCGGGAGCGTGGGCAGTAATTGTCGAGGGAATAGAGGGCAACGCACGCGGCTACGATGAAGCGGAGCTCTTAGGTCGCGTTGGACCAAATTTCGCTACTAGTTGCGCCTTAACGTCGGCAAGGCCACCGGGCGAGAACTTCAGATGCGTTATTCCGGTTTGATTAGGTGGCACCGGGTTTGGCTTGAGGGACGGCCTGCCTTTACTCGCCCGAACCGTAGACGTGAAAGTGGTATGGGCGATAAAGTCAGCCATCATTAGCGGATCGCATTTGTCTTTATCGGCGAAAGTTAGATAGCCAAGCATATCGCAATCGAGTTTTTTCAGATCTTCATTGACCTCGTTGAAAATTCGGATTGCATCCCCAGCATTCTGGTGGCCTGATTCCAAAATAAAATGCAGTTTTGGGTATTTGTTTTTGTATTTTCGTTTTTCTCCTTCGAGAATGAAAAATAAAAGGCATTGACGAAAACACAGACCGTACTTGCTATCGAGGCGAAGCTTGGACGGTTTTTCTCCAGCTTTGTATTCGTTTTCGTAGGTCGTATTATCGAGCGCGATTGTGACTCCTTCGGTAAAGGCATCACTCGTAAGCGAGCCAAGTTCATAAATGAGACTTAAGCACTGATCATTTGACCAGCCCGCAAAGTCGCCCGACTTTTTCTTGAACTTCTTGGTATGAAAGATTTTGAAGCTATATTTTTTCTTGATTTCACGAAATTCGCTCTCAAACCGTTCCCATTGTCGTGCGCTCGCTAATACCCCGCCCATAACCGTGATTGGGGACTCATCATGGGTGCCGCTTTCGTCGAGGTAGGCGGTGAGGATCACGAAAATGCACTCCGGTTGCCACCGATGCGCGAGGGCAATGCAATATTTTTTCGGTTCGGCGCAACATTATACTCTCGTCAGGGGGTGCGCTTTAAATGTCCTCCAAAAATATTCCATAATGGACGTTATGCGGCCGGCCTAAATTCTAACTTTTTTTGCTGCTCGTCCCAGTCCAGCGGCAATGTCATTTGTAACTGAGACAAGCCTAGTGAACTGGGCTGACGACCGCTTAGAATTGCTTCGGTGATGGCAGGAGCAAGAAACGCGACGCGGATAGCTTTGCGAACGACCTTCGAATTTAACTTTTTCGATGCAGCAAGCTCCTCGACGGAATTATAGGCGCCATCGACAAGTAGTCTGGCCCAACGGTGAGCTCTAGCGACGGCCTGAACGAGCGCTGGGTTCGGCTCTGCCGCCGGCTCGTTGCCCACATTTTCGATCGTGGCAAGTGACCGCTTTGGCGACGACAGCCAAGGCAGATCGATTTGCACATCCGAGGTTTTTAGATCGATCTTAATGTTGTTTTGTCCAAGAGTGACGCGTGCCACATGGGCCTCAATAAGATCGCGGTCGGAAAGTGAGGACGCAGGCGCCTGCGTTCGCAGGGCCTTTATGACTACGGTCTCAAATTCGGCACAAGATACTCGTGAGCGAGATCCCGCTAGCTCCTTGCGTCCTTTCAATAGGGCCGAACTAACATAAAAACGGTAGCGTACGCCGTTCTTGGTCGAAAAGCTCGGACTCATGCGGCTACCGCGGTCGTCGAATAGGAGGCCTGCGAGAAACGCTTCGCCCCGCGACCGCTGCGAAATTCGTGTGACGACATTGGCTTTTAGGAGATCTTGGACCTGATTGAAGGTTGCAACGTCGATGATTGGTTCATGCTCACCGTTGAACCAGTCGCCGCCCTGACCTGTTTCACCTAAATAGGTCCGATTTTTGAGTAGATATGAGAGTGGACCGTAGGTGAAGGGGATACCGCCGTACTTGCGGTCGCCGGCGACAATGCAAATCTTGGTGGAAATGGATTTGCGATCTAGGTCCGCAACCAGTTCGCGGAAAGTTTTTAGCTCCAAGTACCGACGGAAGATGTAACGAACTGTCTCAGCTTCTTTCGCATTGATGATGAGCTTCTTATCCTTGCTGTCATAACCGAGCGGAATGCTGCCGCCCGTCCATTTTCCTTTCCGACGCGAGGCAGCCACCTTGTCGCGCACGCGCTCTGAAGCGAGCTCGCGCTCAAACTGAGCAAAAGAAAGTAGGACGTTGAGCGTGAGCCTGCCCATAGAAGTTGTGGTGTTGAATTGCTGGGTCACGGCAACGAACGAAATCTTCTTGGAATCGAAAATTTCAATCAGCTTGGCGAAGTCAGCGAGGGATCGTGTCAGCCGGTCGATTTTGTAGACAACCACCACGTCGACCAGACCGGATTCGATGTCCTTAAGAAGCTGCTGTAGGGCAGGGCGCTCGAGATTGCCGCCGGAAAATGCCGGATCGTCATAGCGCTGAGGCAGCGGCCTCCAGCCTTCCGAGGCCTGCGATTTGATGTAGGCCGCGCAGGCTTCCCGCTGGGCATCGAGCGAGTTGAATTCCAGCTCCAGGCCGTGCTCGGTCGATTTACGGGTGTAGATCGCGCAGCGGACGGTTTTGCATCGGTTAGAGACCATGGGGAGCGTCCGGCAGCCGGCTGCCTCGAATTATGCTTTTGGCAGGCTTCCTGGACCGTCCGGGTGGCCTGCCGGCGGTCTCGGCTAGGCTGTAATCGCCTGGTCGTCCATTTGGTGAGGCCGGCTCAATCACGCGCAGGCCAAAAAAGCGCGGCCCGTTCCACCGGGTCCCAGTGATCTCGCGGGCAATCTCGGATAGGCTGGCGTAGGTTTCGCGCTCATAGGCGAAGCCTTGATCGAGAACAGTCACACGGTGGCTGGCGCCCTTCCATTCCCAAATCAACACAGCGCCGGCTTTGATCCGGCGGGGGACCTCGATCCGGCCCGACGAGTTGCGTTCGAGCGCACGGATCGCGCGTTCGAGCTCGCGGCAAGCAGCAGGCCTCAGACCGCCAAAAGCTTTTTCTTGTACCCTTTGCGCGAGTGATCGACGCAGTAGGTCGGGGCCAAACGCCTTGGGCGGCGCTCGATTGAACAGTTCATGCCAGCGCTCGCGCAAGCGACTGATGGCCATAGTCGGCAATGAACCGAGCTCGGCCTCCAGCGTCATATTTGGATGTGATTGCATGTCGTCATGAAGCCTCCAGAGAGGCTCCATGCACGCTCGAATGCAGCGGAATAGCCAGCAGCTTCGAGTTGCGCTAACGCGCTTTGCAGCTCATTTTTCGAGCTTAAATTGGCCGAAACGCGTTCTAGAACCTGTCATACTCAAATGCCTCCCTATACGGATTTCGTACTTTGACGATGATTGGCATCACAATTGGGCAGATGTTGCGCCGCTTCTGCGCGATCCACGTCAATGCCTGGGTGATCAAGTCGACCTGATCGTCGTGCCGGCCATGCGGAAACGCGAGCAATTCGCTGATCAATTCCTCGGACCAAACTGCTGTATGCGGGAAGTGGACCGAGCCGCTTTCAAATTGCGCTTGGTTGGCATAGAGCCGTGTCACTTTATCGCCCTCCGGCCTAACGCCAATCACCGGAATTTGTTGACTTCGTAGGTCTTGAATTAAACTCGTGCCCGAACCTTGGTCCTCAATCAGGACCTGGCTCCCGGGCCATTTATTTCGTGATTCCAGCGCAGCACGCTTGAGTGTGGGATAATCGTAACGACCGCGTATGACGTCGAGCAAATAGCTATATTCGCGTTGCATAAGCCAGACCGTGCCGACTGAATAATCGGCGAGCTCGGTTGCCTTCATCGCCGTGTCCCAGCTGATGATGATCATGTCGCCGGGCTGCCGGATTGGCACGGTTTGATAGAATTCGAGCCATTCTCGTTTGATCAGGTTGCCTTCGGCAGGGATCGGCTGTTGCTGATACTCGGCCGAAAACTCCATCGTACCCATCGAAGCTTTCAACTCCGCTAGAACATGCTTCGGTTCGCGAATTGGATCGAGCAGCTCACCTCGCTTACGCCGCTTGAATTGGCTGCCGCCCAGAGGAATTCGCTTCGGCGTTTCGGCGATTGCTGGAATATTGAGGTGATGCCAGCCACCTTCCTCCAACAGCACCCCGACTAAGTCGTCAACGTGCAGGCGTTGCATGACGATGATGATTGCGTCCTCGCCTTTGAGGTTGAGACGTGAAAGCAGTGTCGACTTAAACCATTGCACCACGGATTTACGCGTGACTTCCGACATCGCCTGTTTTGGATTTATCGGATCGTCAAGAACGATGATGTTGCCGCCGCGACCGGTAAGAGTGCCGCCAACGGACGTTGCGAACCGCCCGCCGCGCATCGTGGTCAGCGTCTCCAGCTCGGTATTCTTGTCGCTGCTAATGCGCGTTGCAACGAATAAGCGCCGGTACCATTCGGACCGGATCACAGCGCGGCAATCAAGCGCATGCTTGACCGCGAGCTCGCCGCTGTAGCTGACGCAGATGATTTTCTTGGTCGGATCGTGTCCGAGGACGAAGGCCGGAAAGGCAACCGATGCAGTTATCGATTTAAGATGCCGCGGCGGCAAAGTGATGATCAGTCGTTTAATTCGCCCACAGCGGACCTCGTTTAAAACATGGGCAACGGCTTGAATATGCCAATTCAAGTGCAAGGTTTCGCCGGGCACTACGGTCTCGAAGGTCCTGCGAATGAAAGCAACAAGGTCCTGGCGAATTTTTCCATCCACTAGGACGCGTTGCGCTGCCGGACTAAGACTGCATTGCCGCACGACGTTTACTCCTTTTCTTCTTGGTGTTGCCGGAAAGCAGCTCATCGACGAGTTGTTGTTCGCCGACAGAAAGCGGCGCGCTTTCCGTTTCCATATCGCCGACATCCAGGAGCCCAGCCTGCGCGGCCATCTTCAATGCCGCCAGCGCCGCCTTGTCATTGCCCTTGAGCGCGCTTTCAAGCTGACGGAGGACGATGCCTTCGAGTTTGCTGACCGAGCGCGTCTTCTCGCCTTCGCGTACGACCACATTCGCCGTCAATGCATTGCGAATGATCGTTTTGAGATTACGGCTCTTCTTCGGACGGCCGTTTGGATTACCCGAAGCACCCGGTTTGAATTGGGTACCTATTGGTGGTCGACCGTAGCCGACGGTTACTTGGGTAGAATTCGTTGTAGCTCTATTTTTTTGCTTTGCGCGCATGTCGCACCTCCGATTTGGCGAGCGCCGATGTCTGCTCTTCACACTCTACGAATGCGACCCTGCTTTCCATGTGGGTCGCGGACTTGCCCGTACGCCTCTGCCAGCGGCGGATGGCGACATCGCAGTAATGCGGATCGATTTCGATGGCGCGTGCGCGGCGGCCTGATCGCTCGGCCGCGAGAAAGACGGTCCCGCTGCCGCAGAATGGGTCGAGAATGAGATCGTTGCGGCGGGAGCAATCCCGGATCGCGTCGGCGATCATAGAGGCCGGCTTGACCGTCGGATGAGCTTCGAGTTCTTGCATGCGGCCGCGTTTGAAAGAATTAACGCCGGCGTATTCCCACACGTTGCTGCGCGACCGATGTTGCCCGAGCCCGAAGTTGTTGACGTGTTTGCCGGGGCTGCATTTCCAGATGAACGCCAACTCGTAGCGGCTGCGATAGAACGAGCCCATGCCGCCGTTCGGCTTCACCCAGATGCACAGGTTTTTCAGCTCAACGAAGTTCTTGTTGCCGGCGACCAGCATCTCGGCCATATGTCGCCAGTCCATAAATATTGCTGCAATCGCGCCGTCGACCGTGTAGCCACGGATGTGCTGAAAGACTTGGCCGAGGAAGGCCGCAAATTCCGCCTGGCTCATCTCACCTGAGGCCATGGCGAACTCGCGGTGGTGTACGCGGCCGAGCCCGCCGGCGTGGCCATCAATTTTGACGTTGTAGGGAGGGTCACTGATGCAGTAGGCCGCCCGCTCGCCGGCCATTAGACGCTCGTAGGTAGCTTCATCGCGGGCGTCGCCGCAGATCAGCACATGCTCGCCGAGGTGCCAGCAATCGCCGGCGCGTGTTATCGAAAGAGCCGGGTCGTAGTCCGGGTAGACATCATCGGCCTCGTCGCCGGCAGCAACTTCGCCATCCAGCAACACGTCGATCTCACCGGTTTCGAAACCAGTGAGCGTAATGTCGAAGTCAAGATCGATGATACCCTGTAGTTCAATGGCCAGGATCTCATCGTCCCAGCCCGCCTTTTCGGCAAGCTTGTTGTCGGCAAGGACATAGGCGCGCTTCTCGACGTCGGTCAGATGCTCGATTTTGAGCACAGGTATCCGGTCAATCCCGAGCTGTTTGGCGGCTGCCACGCGACCATGGCCAGCAAGGATTTGATTGCCGCTGTCGATAAGAACTGGATTGTTAAACCCAAACCGTTCAATTGAGCGCGCAATCTGTTCGATCTGTCGCTGCGAGTGCGTGCGGGCGTTGTTGGGATTTGGCAGTATGTCTCGCGCTCGCATGTATACGATTTTGCGAGTGTCAAAAATATTCGGCATCGGTCTGCCCCATGTAAAAGGGTTCTCGGGCTCACCAATGTAAGTCGGAGTTCAGCCGATAATTGATTGTGCGATTGGGTTAGCCCTGCTAGCCTCGATAAATCGATGACTATTTTTTTATTTGGACAGTGGGCGGTCGGCCCCGCTTGCGACCGAGCACTCGTTTGTAGGCGGCGTCAAAAATGGCGTGGGAAAGCTTGTTGCCAAGCGCCGGCTTTGCGTCCTGATAAATGGCGTGTTTCTTTTGTATGGTAAGATCAGTGCGGGAGACAAGCCAGGCGACGCAAGTTCGCTCCAGTTTGTGCTCATCTGTTTCGCAGATTTCAATTTCGTTGAAGATAATTCCGGGTCCGTTGGCGCGTCCCGTGGCAAACAACGGCCAAAGATTAATCCAAGCCTTAGCTGGTATTTTCATACGTTTGCCGTCTGGTCCTACACCTGTAGCGACGTGCTTGCGATTAAGTAAAAGCAACCGGTAATCGTTGAGTAAAGTCCTACCGGTCCGATAGAGGTCTACTGCTTCATTTAGCGAGCGGCCGTGTGTGCAAAACACGTCACAAGGATCCGCTGGGTCGGGGTAGCGAGCATTAAGGCAACACAAAGCAGTCGTTTCACTCGGTGCGCTGAACCGCAAAGAGGCCCATTTCGTCGCATCGAAAAACGCAGCGGGCACATCCTGCAGTCTGATCGGTCCTGACATAGGAAACTCTTTCGCCTTGATGCCAATTTGGTAATTTAGATGATTCGCAGAATGGATGGTTATGGAATGTCGGACCCAACGCGCGTCCGGTCACAACTCTATGATGTAACGAGGCTCGCCAACGCGGCCCGCAAGGTGTCCGCGCTCCTTTGAAGCTGGTTGCTTTCATCGTCGGACATCTCTGGCTCCAAGACCTCGATAACGCCGCGGCGGCCGACGACGCTCGGCAGAGAGAGTGTTACCCCAAACCGCAAGCGCGGGCGGCCAAGTCAGCGGCCGATGGATCGCGCGTGATCAATGCCATCACGATCGCGCCGTCCATGATCAGGCCGATGGTGTGGGCAGTCCGTTCGGACTCCACCAGTTCGGCTTCGGCGCACAAGGTGCTGATTGAGGAGGAGTTCGGCGACGGCATCATGTCGGCGATCGACTTCGACATGGACATCACACGCAAGGCCGACCCGAAAGGCGACCGCGTCCAGATCGGTATGACCGGAAAATTCCTGCCGTTCAAATACTACGGCGCCACCGGCAACGCGCTGGCGCTTGGGTTAAAGGAGGAATAGGCGGAGTTTTTGGTTCACACTAACGATGCACTTAGGGCGCACAGCAATGGCGAACGGTCCTTAGACAAATTCGATCTGGATGTTCTTGGCGCCTTCCCATAGCACCGAGCGGCCGAGCTCGGCGAGCTTGTCCAAATCCGATGTGATAGTGAGGAAGTGATTGCCGGCCAATTGTCCCATCTTGCTCGCAAAATGCACGCCGCCATAAGCGAGCAGAATTTCGGTTTCGCTGATGCCGCCGGGATAGACGATCATTTGGCCGGGAGCCGGATAGCTAGTGTGATTTTCATAGTCAAGCTTGAGATCGAGGTCGCCGAGTGGAATCCAAACCGCCTCGCCGCTCCAGCGCACATGAATGATCTTGTTTTGGTAGGGCAAAAGCCGCTTAAAAACTGCGCAGGTCTTCGGCGCCGCGGTCTCAAATCGCGCATCGAAAGTAAATGGACCTGCCGTAATACGAAGTTTTTCCATCGGCAGTTTCCCGTCTTTCACGATCAAATGCGGCTCTCTTATTTCGGCTCGAGATTGCGCAGCACATCGAGCAGGACATGTGCCGCGAAGTTTGCGTCGGCGGCTGTGATTGTCTCGCGCGGCGAATGACTTATACCGCGATTGCCATTACGCACAAACATCATGCCCATGTCGGTCAAACCGGAGAACATGACCGCATCATGCCCGGCACCGCTTGGTAATTTCATCGCCGGCAAGCCGGCTCGCCCAATCGCCGTGGAAATGATGTCTTGTAACCACGGCGAACAGGCAACCGCTGACACGTTGAGATGCTCTTTGGCAGCGATATTTACCCCACGGCGCGCGGCGATCTGGTCGATTTCAGCGAGGATATCGGTAGCGGCTTTGGCCCGGAGTAAATCGTCGGCGGAGCGGATATCAATCGTGAGGTCGCAGTGCCCGGGAATCAAATTCGTGGCGCCATCGGCAATCGTGAGACGGCCGACGGTGCCGGTCAGCCCGGGTTCGCAGCAGCGGCGTTCGACTAAAAGCACAATCTCTGCGCCGGCGGCGAGAGCATCATGGCGAAGCGCCATCGGTACTGTGCCGGCATGCCCGGCTTCGCCATCGATCGTGACAGCGTAACGCGTATTACCCGCTATCGACGTCACAACGCCGATCGGCACGTCGGCGTCCAGCAGCACTGGACCCTGTTCGATATGGACTTCGAGATAGGCGGCAAGATCGCTGCCTCGCCGAGCAAGCTTCGGGATCAAACCAGGATCGTAGCCGGCGTCGCGTAGAGATTCTGCCAGCGAAATCCCCTTCGCATCGAGTTCGATTGAGGACCTGCGGATCGAATCGGCCCGTGACAGCACTGCTGCCAATGTAGGCCGTTGAGAAGCGCATGCCTTCCTCTTCAGAGAACGCGATGAGCTCGAGATTGAATGGCAGGCGTTCGCCGGTATGCGCGAAATGCTCCACGACAACCAGCGGAACAAGTATCCCCAGCCGGCCGTCATATTTCCCGGCGTTGCAGACGGTGTCGTAATGGGAGGCGACGATAACGGTGCGCGCGGAGGGATTAGTCGAACGATATCGCCCGACGACGTTAGCGACCGGGTCGACTTCCACCGCGAGCCCGGCATTCGCCATGAGTGCGGCGAGTTCACCAGCAACGGCGCGGTGGGCTGGCGATAGGTAAGTGCAGGTCAAACCATCCGGCGTCTCCGACCACGCAGCCAGACGATCCGCCAGCGCCATGACGCGCTCGCCGAATTCAGCAGCGGCAGCCGCCTGCGGCCAGGATCCGTGAGACGCGCGCGACATTACGCAATTACCCCGCAATAGGTAGTGGCATTCGTCACCATTCCATATACAAGAAATATGAAATTCCGAAAGGACGACTTGGGTCGTCGAGGCTTGGATTTCAGGCGGAAATCAGCCGATCGAGCCGACGAACTGTTGCAGTTCCGGCGTCTTAGGACCAGCGAAGACCGTCTTGGGCGGGCCTTGTTCGTGCACCTTGCCATGGTGCATGAACACAAGGTGCGTGCCGACATCGCGGGCAAAGCGCATCTCGTGCGTGACCAAGATCAGCGTCATGCCCTCGCGCGCCAGCTGCTCGACCACGTGCAAAACCTCGTTGACCAGTTCGGGATCGAGCGCTGAGGTGATTTCGTCGCACAACAGCACCTTCGGCCGCATTGCCAGCGCGCGGGCGATCGCGACGCGCTGCTGCTGGCCGCCGGACAATTGGCTCGGATAGGAACCCATCTTCTCCGACAGCCCTACCTTGGCCAGCATTTCTGCGGCAAGATCGCCCGCTGCTTTCTTCGCTGTTTTATTCACGATCATCGGTGCCAGCATCACGTTTTCTGCCGCGGTCAAATGCGGGAATAGGTTAAATTGCTGGAACACCATACCGACGTGACGGCGCAATTCGCGCAAATTGGCGTGGATGCCGCCGACCTCAATGCCGTCGGCCATGATGGCGCCGGCCTGATAGGTTTCCAGCCCGTTGATGCATCGCAATAGCGTGCTCTTGCCGGAGCCAGAGCGGCCAATGATGGCCACCACGTCACCCTTATCGACTTCGAGCGAAACGCCCTTGAGCACTTCGACTTGCCCGAAGCTTTTTCTCACCTCACGAATGCTAACGAGCGACATTGAGCCTACCCTCAAGTTTTTTGGCGCACCAGGATAGCGGGAAGCACAGACAGAAATAGATCAGCGCGACCAGCGAATAGACCAGAAACGGCCGGAACGTCGCGTTGTTGAGTACGGTGCCGGCCTTGGTTAATTCGACAAAGCCAATGATGGAGGCAAGCGCCGTGCCCTTGATCACCTGCACCGAGAAGCCAACCGTCGGCGCAACCGCGATACGCGAGGCCTGCGGTAAGATTACGTAGCGCATCTGCTCGATGTAAGAGAGCGCGAGCGTGGACGAGGCCTCCCATTGCCCACGCGGAATCGCCTCTACGCAGCCGCGCCAGATTTCAGTGAGGAAGGCGCTGGTCCAGAAGGTAAGCGCCAGCCACGCGGCCATCCAGGGTGAAACCTCCACGCCGAACAGCGCGATGCCAAAGAAGAACAGAAAAAGCTGCATCAAGAGCGGCGTGCCCTGAAAAAATTCAATGTAGGACTTGGTGAACCATTCCAGCGGCGCAACGTGTGAGGTGCGCATAAACAGCAGAATCAGGGCAACGATCCCGCCGGAAACGAAGGCAATCAGCGACAGAATAATGGTCCACTGCGTGGCGATCAGCAGGTTCGACAGGATGTCCCAGAAGCTAAACTGCAACATGGGTTACACCGCCGCCTTGAAGAGGTAGCGGCCGAGCCCGCGCAATAATGCCCGCACAGCCATCGCCAGCAGCAAATAGATCACAGCCACTAGAATATAGACCTCGAAGTTTCGGAAGTTGCGCGACGCCACGAAATTGGCCGCGTAGGTCAGATCCTGCGCTGAGATTTGCGACACCACCGCCGAGCCAAGCATGACGATGATGATCTGCGACGAAAGCGCCGGATAGATTTTGCGGAACGCTTGCTTGAGCACGATATACCGCAGCACCTCCCATTTGCTCATGGCAAGGCTCACGCCGGCTTCGAGATGACCTTTCGGCACCGCCTCGATACCAGCGCGAATGATCTCGGTCGAATAGGCGCCGAGATTGATGGTCATAGCCAAGAATGCCGCAGTCGCCTCGTTGAGCTTGAGCCCCATAGCCGGCAGGCCGAAGTAGATAAAAAACAACTGCACGATGAACGGCGTGTTGCGGATCAGCTCGACATAACAAATAACGATGCGGCCAAGCCAATTCGGACCGAACGTGCGCGCTGAGGCACCAGCCGTGCCAACGGCGATGCCGGCAACGGTCGACACAATCGTCAATATGATTGTGAAGATCAGTCCATCGACCAGCACCCGCCAGTAAGGCAGCAGCGCCTCGAAATGCAGATGGTAAACCATGCACTAGCCGTGAGCTGGCTCAGAATCCCGGCGGCAGCGGATTCTTCAGCCACTTCTCGGAGAATTTCTCCAGATCGCCGTCAGCCTTCGCCTTGGCGATGATCTCGTTGATCTTGGCCATGAGCTTCGGCTCGTCCTTGTTCATGCCGACATAGCAGGGGCTGTCCTTGATCACGAACTTCAGCACCGGCGCGCGTCCAGGATTTTTCTCGGCGATGGCGGCGGCGACTGTATTGCCGGTCGCTATGAGGTCGACCTGACCGGAGACGAATGCCGAAATGGTTGAATTATTATCCTCAAAGCGCTTGATGGTTGCGTCGGACGGCGCCGAGGCTGACAACGCTTGCTCCTCGATGGCGCCACGCGTCGCGCCGACCGTCTTGCCCTTAAGATCGGCGGCACTCTTCACCACGATGTCCTTGGTGCCGAACACGCCGGAGAAGAACGGCGCATAGGCGGTAGAAAAATCGATCACCTTCTCGCGCTCGGCGTTTTTGCCGAGGCTGGAAATGACGATGTCGGCCTTGTGCGTTTGTAAATAGGGAATCCGGTTGGCGCTGGTGACCGGAATGATCTCCGCCTTCACGCCGAGCGCCTTGGCGATCAGGTTGGCCATGTCGATGTCATAGCCTTGCGGCTTGAGATCAAGCCCGGCCGAACCGAACGGCGCGAAATCCTGCGGCACCGCGACCTTGATCACTTTCGCGGCCATAATGGAATCGAGCTCGTCGGCGCGCGCCGAGGCGGCTAAAGCTACGACACCGGCGACTACCAGGGCCGAAAACAAGCGATTGTAGGAAAGCATCAGGAACCTCCGAGGTTTTTGATCACTCGCATCCGCCGACATTGCTGCCGTGCAGAACATACGGCGAACCTGGCCTCGGCTCCAGATCGCTCCATTACCCTGCCCGATGTATTGTACTTAGGCAATGGCACCAATCTGGGGACGGTTGGTTGTGGGATATTGGCTGCAGGATTTATTCGAGAGCTCTGGTGGGCAGTGAATGCGCTATCTACCCGCCGCAATCATGCACTCCACTTGGTGGATGAGCTCGTCGGCCAGATTGCGGGTTTGATTGGCGTTCATCGCCACGTAGAAGGCGAGCAACACCGACGGCGGCATCCGCAGGTCCGCGTGACAGCGATCATAGGCAAGATTGCGCCAACGCTTGATGAGCTGCAGCGCGACCACCGCGCGCGACTTACGATAGACCGGCGCTTGCTTCGGAACCGGTTCAGAATCGGCCTTGGCCAAGGCTTCAAGCAATGCACGGTCGAAGGCGAGCGAGCGATCCTCAAGGTATTTGCCAAAGACATCCTCCACGGGTGTCATGGAAAGGAACCACCGTGCGAAGCCGTAGGGGTTCGCATGGAGCGTGAGGCGGTCTGCGCCCTTCGAGTGGAAGATGAGCCGAACCTATCTCGGCGAAATGGGGCACAAAAGGGAATCCTTTGCCGCTTGGTCCAAAAAAACCAGGTCAGGTCAAGTCGGCCCATACAACGCTTGATATCTTGATTGAAGAAGGTGGCTTGAAACAACTCGGTGAACTTGGCGAGTTGCGCGAGAGCGCATAGGGGAAACTTTAACTGACCTGAAGCAAGATGCAGTCGCGACAGGCGAAGGGTCACTTTTCCATTTCTATCTGACAAAGGAGCCGATCCACGACCACGCTGCCGTGCGACGCTCCAACCTCAAGCTTTCAGATGCGGTCCATCGAAAAATGCACGAGGCCGGAATCTATAAGCAGTTTTCAAAAGGTTATCTCAGCCTTGTTCATTGCCGGAGCTTAGCAATCTGACTTTTTGCGATCACCTGCGACGTAGGTTTAGGTTGATAACGTACACAATCTTTCTCTGGCCTTGTCGCAAAATCCATCCGGTTGGGGTGAAACGCAGAATCGGATGATCGGCGCGCACCGCACCGCTAACGACAAAGCCATCGTAGTCTCGTCACACTCTCAAGGCACGACTACTTCGTTCCGTACATTCGATCACCAACGTCACCGAGACCAGGCACGATATAGCCGTTGTCGGTGACGCTTTCGTCGATTGCAGCCGTGAAGATCGGGACCTCTGGATGACGGCCGTGGAGCTGCTCAACCGATTGTGCGGTAGCTAGCACGCATACGATACGCACGGTCGTCGCGCCACTTTCCTTGAGACGATCGACAGCAGCCACTGCCGAATTTCCGGTGGCGAGCATTGGATGCAGCACCAAGGCAATGCGCTCGGCCATATCGTCGGGGGCTTTGAAGAAATATTCGACGGAGACCAGCGTGCGTGGATCGCGGTAAAGCCCGACATGGGCGACGCGCGCCGAGGGCACGAGCTTGAGAATACCCTCGAGAAAGCCTGAACCGGCACGACCGACAGGCGCCAGCACCAGCTTCTTGCCGGCGAGCACCGGCGACATCATCTTGGCGAATGGCGTTTCGACCTCGACCTTCTCCAGCGCCAGGTCGCGGGTCGCCTCGTAGCAGAGCAGGGCGCCGATCTCGCCGAACAGTTCGCGGAAGACCTTGGTCGAGCGCGTCTTGTCGCGCAGCAGTGTCAATTTGTGCTGCACCAGGGGATGATCGACGATGGTGACGCCCTTCATTGCAGACCTCAAAAGACCGTGCCGTCGCTGATGACCGTGAGTGGCGGACTGCCGTCCGCGCGCATTTGCCTTGCAAGTTTGCGCCCGGCGGCCCACGTGCCGCCTTCGAGCAGCGCGCCGAGCGGAAAAGCATCCTTCGTGACGCCGAGACGCTCGCGCACCAAAGGCAGCATGCGGTCGAGTAAGGCAACGGTGAGGGCCCGCCACTCGACGACAAGAGCGGAATCAACGGCCTGCGGCTGGTCGGCGGCATTCGGCTCGCGTAGCGCGATGACGCCTATGTCCAGAAATAGCCCGCCATTGCGATATTCGGCAAGGCCAGTGAGCCCGTCGACATCGGTGACCGTAATGCCGGCGCGTTGCAGCGGTTCGATCAGCGAGTAAGCGAGCCATTGCGAGAGCTTGTGCAGCGGCATCAGGCCTTTGCTGGCATCGCCACGCTTGATGGCCGGATGGCGCCATGTGTCGCCGAGGGACACACCGCCGAGCGTCAGCCGGTCCGGCCAGATCGCGCCGAAATGCAGCAGCAATTCGTGAAGGATGGCGGCCGCGGGAAGCGCTCTAGCGCCAACCGCAAGATGATCGAACAGCCCGCCGGGCCGCGCGGCATCGCGCCGCGCAAATATTACCTCGTTGTCGAGCATGGTGCGGCCAAGCCGTGCCAGAAGCGAAGCGCGGCCTTCAAGACCGGTCATCGGATTGGTGTCGGTGACGGCAAAGCCGCTCTTGAGATCCGCTGCCGTCAACGCCGCAAGCTGCTTGGCGTCGGCGCGCAGCGGGTCGCGGGCATCGTTCGAAAACAATCCCGCCTCGAACATGCGCAGGCTAGCGAGCGCCAGGCCTTCCGAACGGCTGAAGGTGAGACCCGTTGCCGCGTCGTGGTAGCGCCAATCGTCCCCGGCGCCGGCATCCAGCAGGACGGAGACGATGGCGAGGTCGAATTCGGCGCGCGCCCGCGCGACGGCATCGCGCCACATCGCCTTAGCGGCAACTTCGGCCCAAAGATCGCGTCCGCCGAAAACGAAATGCCGCCAGCGCGCGTGCAGCGGCACTTTCAGGTCCGGGTAATTCTCGCGGATCACGCCGGCGACGAAATCCGCCGTTAGCGCGAGTTTGTCGAGATCGACGCGGAAATTTGTAAGGTCGCCTGCCTCTCCTGCCGCCAGCATTTCATTGGCGCGCTCGCGCACTGCGGCGGCCGAAAGCAGCGCCAGCGCCGCCTTGCGCTCGGAATCAACTTTATTGGCGAAGCCGAGAATGGTCAGAACTCGTCGAGCTTGCGGCCGACTACTGCCTTGAGCTCGTTGGCGCTCGGCACTTGATCCGGCGTGAAATAGCCGGCCGCCTTCTTGGCTTCGAGCTCGACCTGCGCGTCGGGCGGCACCAGGCCGGCGGGGATCGACACGCGCTCCCCGATGTCGATGCCGGAGCCGACGATGGCGTCATATTTCATGTTCGACATCGACACGAAACGATCAATCCGCGTGATGCCGAGCCAGTGCAGCACGTCCGGCATTAACTGCTGGAAGCGCGCGTCCTGCACGCCGGCCACGCATTCGGTGCGCTCGAAATAGGTCGCGGCCTGGTCGCCGCCGTCCTGGCGTTTGCGTGCGTTATAGACCAGGAACTTGGTCACCTCGCCGAGGGCGCGGCCCTCCTTGCGGTTATAGACGATGAGGCCCGCGCCGCCGGCCTGGGCCTCTTTCACGCATTCGGCAATGCCGTGGATGAGATAAGGCCGGCAGGTGCAGATGTCGGAACCGAATACATCGGAGCCGTTGCACTCGTCATGCACGCGGCAGGTGAGGGTGCGCTTGCGGTCCGGGATCGCAGCCGGATCGCCGAACATATAGAGGGTAATACCGCCGATCGGTGGCAGGAATAACGACAAATCGGGCCGCGTCACCAACTCCGGATAGGCTCCGCCGGTCTGCTCGAACAGCGTGTGGCGCAGTTTGTCTTCGCTGACGCTAAAGCGTTTGGCGATCCCCGGTAGATACCAGACCGGATCGATTGCGGCCTTGGTAACCGCGATATCGCCAGCCCTCGCGCACGATGTCACCATCGGCCTTGACGCCCCATTCGCCGGCGGCAAATTCTGGAATGGTGAGCCGTGCCTTGGTGATGGCGATGGTTGGCCGGATATCGAGGCCTTCGGCGATCTCGGGCGCAAAGTCTTGCGCCACGCGATGACCCCAGGGATCGAGCGAAACGATCCGCTCCGGCTCGCTCCATTGTTGGAACGGACCGACATTGACGACCGGCGAGGTGTTGGTGAGATCGGGCCGCGCAATCGGATTAAGCGCGCCGGACGACACCGCCAGCGCCCGGTAAAGCGCGTAGGAGCCGCCATGCGCTCCGATCGCGTTGCGGTCGCCAGCGGATGTAACTGTGCCGATCACCGGCCCGCGTTCGCGCGCCGTTGCTGCGCCCCACTTGATCGGATAGCGGCCGGGAGCGCGGTGGCCGGGATGCGAGGTGAGCCTGATATGGCTCTCGCGATTCGTGGACATGAGGTTGCCCCACAAAAGCAAAAAGCCCCTTTCGGCGGACCGAAGAGCGGCTTCAAAAAAACAATATAAGGGAGGGGCGCGCCTAACTCAAGGGCCTGCGAAGTGGCGAATTTCGCGCACTTTCGCTTAGGCCACGCGCGCTGCGGCATTATTTGTGCGCATCGACTCGAGTTTGTGAATGATGCGGTTGGCAAACACCGCGGTGGCGACGGGGAGATTGCGCCCGCGCAACTGACCGAAAACAAGATTGGCCTTGGGCACATCGCGGTCATCGATCTCGCGGGCGACGAGATCGAGCTTATTGCCGTCGGGCATGGTGCCGATGGCGATCTGGAACGAGATCAAGTCGGCGTGGCTGACGACACCGCGCAGCATCTCGAAGGAATTGGATTGGATGACGATGTTGAAGGTAAGGCCGGTGCGTGCGGTCACCTCGTCGAGCAATTGCCGACCGCCGATCGAACGCTCGGGCAGGGCAACCGGATAGGCGGCGCAATCGTGCAGGCGCACTTTGCGCTTCTTTGCGAGTGGGTGCTTTTTCGTCATCACCGCGACCAGTCGCTGCTCAAGGGTCATCAGCGGCTGGAAATTGGCGATGAGCGGCGGGCGGAACACCAGCACCAGGTCGACCTCGAACGCTTCAAGCGCGGCCATGGCGTATTCATGATCGACCACTTTAACGTGAAACTCGACCTTGGGATGCGCCTCACGGAATTCGGCGATCGCGCGCGGCAGGAAATCGAGCGCCAGCGCCTGGCTGCAGGCAAGCCGTACGGTGCCCCGTCGCAGACCTTTCAGGTCCTCGATCTGCGATTTGACGCGCTCAACTTCGTCATGCTGCTTGCGAAGGTAGTGGACGAAAAGTTCGCCGGCAGCGGTCAGGCGTACGCCGCGCGGCAGTCGCTCGAACAGCTGTGCGCCCAGTTCCTCCTCCAGATCCATGATGCGCCGGTTGACCGCAGAGGCGGTGACGTTGAGTTGCTCGGCCGCTTTCCGGATCGAGCCTGAGCGGGCGACTTCGTCCACATAATCGAGGATGCGCAGGTGCCTCATGGCGCCGCCTTTGGCCAGTGATGCCTTTTCGGCAACACTCTAGCAAAAAATCAGCAGCAGAAGGCAACACTCAGCGGGTCTAGACTTCCTGGCATCACACTTGCCTCAGCGAAGCCTCATGGTTCTTGCCGCAATGCACGCCTGTTGGAGTTCGCCTGCTGCGGCAATTCATCTTGGACGCACGGGATGCCGGACCCGTCGCTCATCACCCGCAACCCCACTGTCCTCACGAGGAGTGCGCTTCATGACCTCGACCCGCCGTTCCCTGCTCATCGCGCTGACCGCCGCGATCGGGCTCGCCGTGCCGCTCGCTGCCACGGTGCCGGCCGCCGCTGAAACCAAGCTCAAGATGGTGCTGAACTGGAAATACCAGGGCCCGCAGGGCTGGTTCTTCCTCGCCCAAGACCGCGGCTACTTCAAAAAAGCCGGCATCGATATCACGATGGACCAGGGCAATGGCTCGGGCGCGCCGATCCCGCTCGTTGCTAGCGGCACCTATGACGTCGGCTTCGGCGACATCAATGCGCTGATCCAGTTCGCCGCCACCAAGCCCGAGGAGGCGCCGATCGCTGTCTATGTCATGTACAACCAGCCGCCATTCACCATAGCGGTGCGCGCCGACAGTTCGATCAAGACACCGAAGGATCTTGAGGGCAAGACGCTCGGCGGCGCCGCCGGCGACGGCGCACTCAAGCTGTTCCCCGCCTTCTGCAAAATCGCGAAAATCGACTGCACGACGATCAAGATTACCAACATGCAGCCGAACCTGCGCGAGCAGATGCTGATGAACAAGCAGGTCGACGGCGTGTTCGGTTACGTCAACACCATCCGCTTTTCCGCCAAGTTGATGCACGTCGAGGACAAGGACATCCGCTACATCAAGTACGGCGACTACGGCATGGACCTCTATTCCAATGCGATCATTGTCTCTAAGAAGATGACGAAGGAGCACCCGGAGGTGGTGAAGGGCCTCATCGAGGCGATCAACCACGGCCTAGAGGACTCGCTGAAGGACCCGGCTGCCGCTATTGATGCAGTCGCCAAGCGCGAGCCGCTGATCAACAAGGCGGTTGAGCGCGAGCGCTTCGACGCAACCCTGCAAGACGAGATGAATTCGCCGGAGATCGCCAAGATCGGCCTCGGCAATGTCGACAAAGCGCGGCTGAAGAAGTCGATCGAAATCCTCGTCGACGCACAGAAGCTGCCGCGCACGCCGACGGTGGACGAGATCTACACCGACGCCTTCATGCCGCCGGCGGCGGAACTGCCGAAGAAGCTGTTCTAATCGCTCATCGAATGGCCGCTCCTCGATCGACGGGGAGCGGCCATGGCCTAAACGGACGCACGGGGGCGCGCAGAGTGCCATGGATCTGAAGCTTGAAGGGCGGGTCGCCATGATCACCGGCCCGGCCAAGGGGATGGGCGCGGCGATCACCGCGGCCTTTGCTGGGGAAGGCGCCAAGCTTGCTCTGATCGGCCGCGACGTTGCCGCCATCGCGCCTGTTGCCGAATGCGCGAAGAGCGCCGGCGCGCAGTCGATCGTGCTGCCCTGCGACCTCACCGAGCCAGTGCAGTGCGAGAAGGCGGCAAAGAAGACGCAGGAAGCTTTTGGCCGCATCGATATCCTGGTGAATGTCGCCGGCGGTTCCGGTCCGGTCGGAAAATCCGGCGTCGAGACGACGCCCGAAGAATTCGACGACATCGTCAAGCTCAACATGAATGGCTGCTTTCACACGATGCGCGCCGCGCTGCCGACCATGATCGCGCAGAACTACGGCAAGATCGTCAACGTCGGCGGCACGTTCGGCATGCGCGGAAGGGCCGGGCGCATGGCCTATTCGGCCTCGAAATGGGGTCTGCGCGGCATCACCAAGAGCTTTGCCCTCGAAGTCGGCCAGTACAACATCAACGTCAATTGCGTCGCGCCCGGAATGGTTGACGGCCCGCGCTTCCGCGACAAGGTGTGCGCCGACATGGCCAAGCGTTACGGCATCAGCATCGAAGAGGCGGCGCAGCGGCATGCCGCCGAATATGCGTTGAAGCGCGTCACCGTCGACAACGATGTCGCCAATGCGTGCCTGTTTCTGGCGAGCGATGCCTCGCGCCAGATCACCGGCGTCGACCTGCCGGTCGACGGCGGCTGGGCCATGCTGTGAGACTGCCAATGACCGCAGACCTCGTCATCAACAACGGCAAGGTGGTCTCGCCCGATGCGGTGATCGAGGCGAGCGTCGCCGTCAAGGACGGCCGTATTCTCGCGGTGGGTGCCGCCGAGGCGATGCCAGCAACGAAAGAAACGCTAGACGCTGCCGGCCTGCACGTGTTGCCGGGCGCCATCGACGTGCACGTGCATTTCCGCGATCCCGGCTATCCGCACAAGGAAGACTGGGAGAGCGGCACGGCGTCGGCGGCCTTCGGCGGCGTCACCACCGTGTTCGATATGCCCAACACCATCCCGCCGACCGGCACGGCGGAGATCCTCGCCGCCAAGCACCAAATTGCCGCGTCGAAAGCCCATGTCGATTTCGGGCTTTACGGCCTGCTCGGCGAGGACACCATCGCCAACGTCCCGGCGTTGGTCGACGGCGGCGTCATCGGCTTCAAGCTCTATATGGGCAACACCTTCGGCAAAATCCCGTCGCCCGATACGGGGGCGACTCTCGAATGCTTCGAAGTGGCGGCGGTATCGGGGAAACGGATTTCGCTGCATGCCGAGAACAACGAAATCATGGAGCGGCGGCAGAAGCGGTTGATGGCCGCCGGCAAGATCGACCAGTGGGCGCATCTCGCGGCGCGCCCAAACGTCGTCGCCGTCGAAGCCGTGAGCCGCGCTGCGATTCTTGCCGAGTGGACTGGCGCGCGCATTCACGTACTGCACATCTCAACGGCTGATGAACTGCGGCCGCTGCGCGAAGCCAAGGCGCGCGGCGTCGACATCACAGGCGAGACCTGCCCGCATTACCTAATGCTCTCGACTGACGACTACTCGCGCTTTCCTGGCGTGATCGCCGTCAACCCGCCAGTGCGAGAGGCAAAGAACCAGGAACCAATCTGGGCCGCGCTGCTCGACGGCACCATCGACCTCATTGCCACCGACCACGCCCCGCACGCGCCAGAGGAGAAGACCCGCAACGACATCTGGACTGTCGATTGCGGCTTCCCGGGGGTCGAAACGCAGATGCCGCTGATGCTGACCGAGGTAAATGCGGGGCGCATGTCGATTTCCGACTATGTGCGCATGAGCGCCTTCAATCCGGCCCGCATCTGGGGCCTTTACCCGCGCAAAGGCGCTCTTGTGGCCGGTGCCGACGCCGATATCGCCATTATCGACCTTGCCCGCGCCCACACCATCGAGGACGCCAAGCTGCACTCGCGTTCGAAAATCTCGCCATGGAACGGCCGCAGGGTCAAGGGCATGCCGGTCCATACCATCGTCCGCGGCCGCTTCGTGATGAAGGACCGCGCGCTAGTGCCCGGGACCAAGGGCTGGGGCCGCTCGGTGCATACAATTCAACGGATGCCGGAACCGGCCGTACGCCACGCCGAAAACTCGATGCGAGAGATTGCCCCGGCCGCCGCGCGTCCAGGCAAGGACAACGCCGCATGACCGCTGCCGCCTACGCCGAAGCGCCGCGCAACCCGGAAACATTCGTCGAGTTGGAAAACGTAACGCTAACGTACGGACGCGGGGAAAAGCAGATCGTCGCGCTCGGCCATACCGACCTGCGCGTCGGTGAGGGCGATTTCGTCGCGCTGGTTGGCCCTTCTGGCTGCGGCAAATCGACCATCCTCAAGCTGGTCACCGGGCTTATCACCGCGAGCACCGGTTATGTCTATGTCGCTGGTCGCGAGATCGGCGCCGAGCAGGTGCGCGTCGGCATGGCCTTCCAGAACCCCACCATGCTGCCCTGGCTAACGGTGCGCGACAACGTGATGCTGCCCTTGAAGATCGTGCCGCCGTTCCGCCAGGACTACGCTACCAAGCGCAAGACCGAGTTCCGTGACCGCGCCGATGCGTTGCTCAAGGAAGTCGGGCTCGGCGCCTTTGGCGACAAACATCCTTGGCAGCTCTCCGGCGGCATGTTGCAACGTGCCTCGCTCTGCCGCGCGCTGGTGCACGAACCGCAGTTGCTGATGCTGGACGAGCCATTCGGCGCGCTCGACCAGTTCACGCGCGAGGAACTGTGGGCCGTCATGCAGGAGCTGTGGATGAAGCTAAAGCCCACGGTCATCCTCGTCACCCATGACCTGAAAGAGGCCGGCTATCTCGCCAATCGCATCTGCGTGATGCGCACGCGCCCGGGCCAGATCATCGACGACGCCGAGGTGCCGTTTCCGAGGCCGCGCACCATCGAGATGTCCTATCTGCCGGAATTCGTCACCATGACGCAGCGCCTGCGCCAATTGATTGTATCGGCGCGGCCGGTGAAGGAGACCTTGCAATGAACTCGCAACTGCGCCGGCATCTCGCATCGACTGCCTTCATCGTCGGCTTTTTCTTGCTGTGGGAAGCGACGTGCTGGATGTTCCACATCAGCGACATCATTGTGCCGAAGCCGAGCCAGATCCTCATCACGTTAGTGCAACGCATGCCGGCGCTGTGGCCGCATACCTTGCAGACACTTTACACGACGCTGGTCGGTTTTGCCTTCGGCATCATGATTGGAATAACGCTCGGCGTCGTGATCGGGTCATCGCGGCTCGCCTACGATGTTGCCTACCCGCTGCTGGTCGGTTTTGCCTCGATTCCAAAAGTGGCAGTGGTGCCTATCTTCGTTTTGTGGTTCGGCTCTGGCACGGTGCCAGCGATCCTGACCGCGATGATCATGAGCATCTTCCCGATCGTCGTGAACGTAGCGACTGGCCTAGCCACGACCGAGCCGGAGCTTGAGGACGTGATGAAGGCGCTACGCGCGAGCAAACTCGACATCTTGTGGAATGTCGGCCTGCCGCGCACCATGCCCTATTTCTTTGCTTCGTTGAAAGTCGCGGTAACACTTGCCTTCGTCGGCACGGTGATCTCGGAGACCGTCGCATCCAACCGCGGCATCGGCAACGTGATGATGATCGCAAGTTCGAATTTCGACGTACCGCTGGTCTTCGCCGGTCTGATGATCCTTGCCGTTATGGGCGTTGCGCTCTACGCGATCTTCTCTTTGATCGAAGGACGCATCACCGGCTGGGCACACCGCAAGGATGAGTTTGCGATCGGCTAAACTCTACCGCGCCGGCACCAGCGATTTTGCCAGCATGACGTGCGCGCCTTTGTTGACGTTCACCAGCTGGGTGACGTGCACGTCGGCGGCAACGCTGCACAAGGTGTAGGCGTCGGCAGGCGACAGGCCGCCGCATTTGACGATGAGCGCGACCATCTCGCTCACCGCATCTCGTGCAGCGCGGTCGAGGTCCTCGTCGAAGCTCATCGTGATCCAATGCGAGGGCGTCTCGGCCCAGGGCTGGGTGATCCCGGTGCTTTTTCTAACATTGACGCGCAAGATGCCGCGCAGACCCGTCTCGACCGCCGTCAGGCAAACCTCACCATCGCCCTGAGCGGCGTGGCCGTCGCCGACCGACAAAAGTCCGCCGGGGTTGAACACCGGCAGATGCAGCGTTGCGCCCGCGCCCAGATTCTTGTTGTCAATATTGCCGCCAAAAGCGCGCGGGATGACCGAGGTTTGCGGCCCGTCCTCCGGCCGCGGCGCGACTCCGATGACGCCGAAAAACGGTCGCGCTTTCAGCTCGAGCCCCCATGGCATCTTGATGAGGCCGTGCGTCCGATCGATGCCGACATGAATAATGCGGCCTTGCGGGAAATCCTCGGGCAGGACGCCTTTGTCTGGCCGCGTCGCGTTCCAGCCCCAGTCCTGCGCAAGCTCCATCGCAATGATTTCAACGACAAGCTCGTCGCCCACCATCGCGCCTCTAACCGCGATCGGTCCGGTCATGAAATGCGGGCCGAGGCCGGACGGCACGTGAGCCAGCACCTTGCGATGCCGCGGCGATACGGTGAAGCCGGGTTCGTCTCCGGGAAGTTCAGCCTCGTTTCCCGACAGCGTCGTGACGACGACCGTATCGCCGGGGTCAATGCTGAGAGCAGGTGAAATCTTCGCGTCGAATGTGCCGCGGTGTACCGTATTTACGTCGGCAATGAGATTGTGTGACTGGGCCATTCTGAAACCTGCTGCGGAAAACTGCCAACATCGCAACATTAGTTTGGGGAGCTCACTGTCTTGAAATCTTCGGCACACAGACTGTTGAGCTCGTCCAGGCTGGTTAAATCGGACGTCACGTGCGTCGCCCCATTCTTGCCGAATTCACTTCATGAAGCGCGAAATACCGGTGACGCGTTCCGTCACCAGCATCAGAATGATCGTAGCGATGATGATGATACCGCTGGGGCTTCGCTCGGCACATTAGGCCGTTCGCAGAATCCATCAAGAAAGCCGCGCACGGCGGTCTCGGCGGCAACCCGGCCGCCTTCGCTGCTGCCAATTCCATCGGCGATCGCCGCGACCACCTCCTGGCGCGGCACCGGCAGCTCCGACCCGGTCACTGCGCCAGCAAAATCGTCGTTGCTTTGGCGCGGTCCGGTCTCGGAAAAGAACCCGACGCCCGCCCTTACGCCGGAAACTCGCTCAGCCATTGTGGCTGCTCCAATTTGCGACCGATTCGCTCTTTGTATGGCCATCTCGATCCGGTGTCTGATCTATGGAGTGGTTTCGGGTAAGCCCCGTTATCAATGATGTTCCTGTGAAACGCGGGGTTTTCGGTTGGCGGCATATTATTTGCCTGTGTTGTTCTACTGAAGCCAACTTCTTCCCGGCAGATTTGTCTTCAGGAACCCCGCCGTCGACTTGAACGGCGGGGTTACCTTTTGGTGCGCGGCCCCTTTCGGCTCCCACTGTGCGCGGGTTGTCATTTTTAAAAATAGGAGTGGTCCTTTCGACCAAAAAATTTTGTGACCATTCCTTGAGCTGGCGTTGCCTCTTTAATCGGCACCCAGAGCCTTGGCCCTCATCAGTCGATCACCGAAACGCTTTTGGCGACAGACGGACCGCCCAAATCTCCGGCACCTTCGAGTCTAAGATTGCCAAGGCTTAGACGAGGGAACCTAGATTATCCACCGAAGGATTAACTTCGTTGTTGCGACGCGGGAGGAGAGATGCTGCAATGCGGTAGCTTAATAGTCGGAGCTTCGACTATGGCGAGCGCAAAATTCTTCAGAAGGCAGGCTGCAACCTGCGCCGCGATGGCGGAGCAGACTAGCGACGAAGAGAGTCGCAAACGATGTCTATGGTTGGAGCAAACGTATCTTCACCTTGCCGAAATTGAAGAACTGCCAGTCGAACAGATGCGCACCGCCGCTGGGGAAAATGAAAGACGACAAGCGCTATAACGACCCGCCGACTAATCATTTTCTTCATCGCGGTCGTCACTTTATCCGAGAAACTGAATACCGGTTGCAGCAGCCGAATAGTCGGCACTATCTGTTCTTGCACCGCTGCGTGTATCGAAAACCTCATCCGGCAATGATTTCAGTTCTGGACGACAAAATTCTCTGTTCTGACGCCAGAATTCCCCGTTCTGTTGGCTCACACAGTGGCTTGAGACTGACTCTGTTGCGGACCCCAACCGCAAAGCCGTGCAAGCTTGAACTGATCTAGGCGTCGACGAAGTCGAACGCATCCCGATAACGGACCACGCGGCCGTTGGACGGCGAGGGGAAATGCGCCGTACACATGAGGGTAGGTGTATCGCAGAAGCGGCCGAACAATTCTCGCCTCGACTTTCCCGCCTGCTTGGAGTCGTAATCCGACATCATGCCAAGTTCAGGATACCGGGCTTGCAGCGGTGAGTGGATCATGTCGCCGGTAATGATGGCGTCGGCGCCGGGCTTGCCGACCTGCACCGAATAGTGATCGATGGTGTGGCCGGGCGTCGGGATGAGCGTAACGAGTTCATTGAACGCGTACGCGCTCTTGACGATATCGACGCGATTGGCGGCCACGATCGGGAGCACGGAATCGGTGACCCATGGGCACGCTGCCGGGTCGTCCATCTGGCGCTTGGTCCAGTAGGCAAGTTCGCGGTCAGCAAACACGTAGCGCGCCTTCGGGAAGGTTGGAACCCACTGGCCATTCTCGAGCCGAGTGTTCCATCCAACGTGGTCGGTGTGCAAATGCGTGCACATGACAAAATCGATATCGTTCACGCTGAATCCGCTTGCCGTGAGGTTCTTCTGGTAGCGATCGGAATTCATCATGTGCCAGAAGCTCCGCGTCGGCCGCGGCTTGTGGTTGCCGACGCACGAGTTCGATCATGATCGTGTGGTGAGGTGTCCGCACGATGTAGCTCTGGATGCAGAGCATCAGCTTGTCCCGGGCATCGAGGAATCTGGGCTGCAGCCACCCCCGGTTCTCGTCGAGAAGCTCTCTCGTCATGGTCGGAAAAAATTGCATCGCCTCGAAGAATGGACCCTCCTGCTCGATGATGCGGTGGATCGTGACGCTGCCGATTTCGATTGTGGCGGGCAAGATCGACCTCCGTCTCTGAACAACTCGCGAGAACAAGCAGCATCGATCGAAGGCGCGGACAGTGCAATGTCCGAACGTCTTATTTCACGACGGAAACACTTATCTGCCTGTATCTCAAGGATCGGAACAGTCGACTGTGTGTGCCGAATACCTCATCCGGCGACGACATTGAATTTTGGCTGGCAAAATTCCCTGTTCCTGAGCAAAAATGGAATGCACCCTTTGAGGTGGACAGATTGATGTTGAGAGATTGATACTTTGGCGGCTCTTTTTGAGGAGAGGGCCATGCCCCGTTACCGTTCATTCGACGTTGGGTTTAAGCGCCAGGTCGCCCAGGAGTTCTTGACCGGGGAGAGTCTGAACAGCCTGTCGCGAAAGTACGACATCGCTCGCAATCTTATCCGGGTACTGGGTGTTGAAGCACGAAGGCGGCGAGTTTGAGCCAGAGTTCGAACACGATAATCGCCTGAAGGCTCACGAGGTTAAGATCGCCGGTCTGGAGCGGATGGTCGGCAAGCTGACCATGGAGCTTGAATTTTTGAGGGGGGTCGCGAGAACACCAACATCGCGCAGAAGAGAGCCTGCATCGATCGTCACCGGCCCCGTGGCCTCTCCGTCAGACGAGGATGCGAGCTCATGAATCTTGCCCGGTCCACATACTACGACGAGCCGGCCGGACAGCCGATGGGGGAGGCAAAAGTCGCCGAAAAAATAGAGAAAATGTGCTCCGAGTACCCGCGCTACGGCTACCGGCGGGTCACCGCCCAGCTTCGCAGGGATGGGGTTGTAGTGAACCACAAACGGGCCATGAGGATCATGCGCGAGCAGGGCCTGAGCGTGCGGCCCCACCGGCGGTTCGTCGCCACAACCGACAGCAATCACGGGGGTCCGATCTTCCCCAACCTCGCCAGGGGGCTGATCCCAGCTGGTCCGAACGAGCTGTGGGTTGCCGACCTGACTTTCATCGCCATCGCGCGAGGCTCCGTTTACCTCGTTGCCGTCCTCGATGCCTGGTCACGACGTGTGGTCGGCTATGCCCTTGGGCGGGCCATCGACGCCAGGCTGACATTGGCTGCGCTTCGTTCAGCGATCGCGAACCGCCAGCCTAAGCCCGGATGCGTGCATCATTCGGACCGTGGATACCAATATGCTGCCGATCAATATCGCGCGGTGCTTGCCGAGCATGGGTTGCGCGG
This sequence comes from uncultured Alphaproteobacteria bacterium, assembly GCA_963753925.1. Lineage (GTDB taxonomy): Bacteria > Pseudomonadota > Alphaproteobacteria > Rhizobiales > Xanthobacteraceae > Pseudolabrys. The sequence goes on along the minus strand of CAVWEF010000005.1, from coordinate 460 downwards.
TTCAATGGGCCGCCGCGGCGTTCCCTACGACAACGCCAAGGCCGAGAGCTTTATGAAAACCCTCAAGACCGGGGGAGGTCTACCTCGGCAGCTTAAAGAGACGTACCCACACCAAGATCATTCACGCCTTCACGCTTCGTGGCGGACGTCTACAACAAACGCCGGCTCCACTCAGCACTCGGATATCGGAGCCCTATCGAGTTCGAGGACCAACACGCCGACCAGACTGTCAATCCAACACCCTAATCCCTGTTCACCCCCGAGGGTGCAGTCCAAAATTCCCTGTTCTGCTAAAATAATTCCCTGTTTCGTTGAGTAGGGAATTTGCGTCAAAAGCCCTGTAACGCGCCATTATTTGGAGTCTCTGGCGCTGCCGGAAGCCGCGATTTTGCAAAATTCCCTGTAAAATTCCCTGTTAGCAGGGAAACGGGCAGAGCAGGGGGCCATCTGCACTGCTGCG